>NZ_AUKX01000003.1 GCF_000424985.1 Arenibacter latericius DSM 15913 | reverse complement strand
ATTGAGTTAGTCACTTAAATGCTGTATCTTGTCACCAATAAAACTAAGCATTATGGAACAATTTACAGGGCAAAGTATACTGAACTTTATAAAGGAATTACCTGATGACGATGCTTGTAAGGCCTATTTGGCAAAAATAAAATGGCAGGACGGCTTTACCTGCATGAAATGTGGACATACAAAAGGCTGTGAGAAATCTGGATACAAATATCAATGTTATGGGTGCCAACATGTTGAAAGTTCAACCGCCAACACGTTGTTCCATAAGGTTAAATTTGGATTGCAAAAGGCATTTTGTGTCGTATTTGAAATGAGTACAAGCAGTAAGAGTGTTTCGAGCATACAAATGGGAAAACGATTTGACATTCGACAGGGCACAGCTTGGTATTTTATGCAAAAAGTTAGAAATGCTATGAAAAGTAGTCAAAACTATCCTCTGTCAGAGTTGATCCATGTCGATGAATTTACTGTTGGCGGAAAAGAACAGGGCAAACAGGGAAGGAGCTACGATTCAAAAAAGAAAAAGGCTGTTATAGCAGTAGAATTGAGTAAAAAGCAACAGGTCAAGCGGGTCTATGTCAGGTCCATTGACGATTACTCCGCAAAATCGTTAACGCCAATATTCGAGGAACACATCAGTACTACGGCCCAGATCGTCACTGATAAATGGAGAGGTTACGAACCTTTAAAAAAGCGGTACAATATTGAACAGAAATTTAGTGACAACGGTAAAAACTTTAAAGAACTCCATATTATAATCATGCAATTAAAATCTTGGCTAAGAGCAATACCGACCCATGTTACCAAATGGCATATACAAGCTTACTTTGATGAATTTTGTTTTAGGATTAATCGCTCTCAGTTTAAACAGAGTATTTTCCATAAAACAATAGAAAGAATGGTCATAGCAAAACCTATCTACCATAAAGATATAAAGCAGACGCTAAGTGTATAACTCAATTCTTTTATTATCATTCTATTATCATTAGCTTCGTTTTATTTCATATTTAATATATTTTATGTAATATTGATAGATATCTAAAATAACCCGAAACCACAAAAGCCATAAATACTAGCGATGAATTATATTAAACGAAATCAGAACCAATAAAGGAAGAACTTAATATTAGCTTAATACTTAGAATGAACCAAGCACCTAATTTTGGCCAGAATTATTAAACACTTAAATTCAAATGAAAAAAATTAACCAACTATTTACGTTACTGTTGTTATTATGCATAACATCATTTACGTACGGGCAAACAGTCACAGGAACTGTTTATGCCGATGGAAATCCGTTGCCCGGTGCCACCATTTTAGAAAAAGGCACAAACAATGGAGTTGTTAGCGATTTTGATGGAATATTTAGTTTGAATACCACAAAACAGGAAACTACATTAATTATTTCTTTCATAGGATATATTACCCAAGAAGTAAAAGCAAAATCCGGAGATCGCCTAGAAATTATTATGTTAGAAGACACTAATGCTCTAGATGAAGTGGTTGTTACCGCACTTAACATTACTAGAGAAGAAAAATCTTTAGGATATTCCATTTCTAAGGTAGAAGGCGAAGAAATAAATAAAGCTGTTACTGGTAACTGGCTAAATGGAATGTCCGGAAAAGTTGCAGGATTAACTTTTGACCAAGCAGGAACCGGCCCAAGTGGATCCATGAGGGTAACGCTAAGGGGTGACCAATCTTTAAATTATGGAAGCAACGAAGCACTATTTGTAATAGATGGAGTTCCTGTTACCTCTGGTGCAACCGCAACTAAGAGTGTAAGTAACTATGCACAGGGCGATGCCCCTATAGATTACGGTAACGGGATGAGCGATCTTAACCCAGATGATATTGCCTCCGTATCGGTTCTTAAAGGTCCGGCTGCAGCGGCACTATATGGCTCAAGAGCAGCTAACGGAGCCATTGTTGTCACCACAAAATCTGGTAGACAAAGTAAAGGCCTTGGAGTTTCAGTAAGCTCTTCTGTAACCTTTGAACAAGCAGGTTACTTTCCAGATTTCCAAACAGAATATGGGAACGGCTCAGATATGGGAATGGGGGAATACTCCTTATGGGAACTAACCCCGGAAATGGCCCCAGACGGGGTTGCCGTTCCAAGACGCTATTCACGTTACACCTTTGGAGAAAAGTTTGATTCTGGAAAGCTACGTTACCTATACGCATCAAAAAACTGGGATACCGGCGAGTTCACCAAATTACCCTGGGTATATCAGGACGATTGGTATACTGGTTTATTCCGTACGGGACTTACCACTAGCAATACTGTTAGCCTTAGTGGTGGCAATGGCAAAGGCACCTCTACACGTTTCTCTGTAACCGATTTTAATAACGATTGGATCTTACCAAATACAGGCTTTAATAAAAAAACCATTTCCTTGACATTTAATACACCCATCAGTGATAAAATTAAATTCAATACCAAGATTAACTATTACCTAAAGAATAGTGACAATATGCCAGGAGGTGGTTATAGTGCCAGTAATCCAATGTATGCATTAGTTTGGGGCTTTAATGTTAACAGTATAGATTCTTGGAAAGAAGAATATTTTGAAGGACGTTATAATTACGCAAATTGGGCCGCACAAGGTGAAGATGGCCAAGGATTAGTTTACCCATCTACCAGTGGCTATAATCCTTACCGAACATTGTATGAAGCAACCAATGCATACGATAAAAACAGAGTCTTTGGAAGTGTAGGACTCACCTTTGATTTAATGGAAGGATTAACCTTAGACGTAGGTTCAGGATTAGATTGGTCAGACGAATTCCGCACCCAACGCAGACCATTTTACACGAACGGTTACCAAGATGGTTTTTATAGAGAACAAACGGTCCGCGTAATTGAAAACAACAACGATTTTATGTTACGCTATACAAACAACGATATAGCAGACGGACGTTTTGGACTAACCACGTTTGTTGGAGGGAATAATAGAATTAATGAATACTACAACAATAGACTTACTTTAGACAAACTTGGAGAAGAGGGAATCTATCATACTTCCAACCTACCAACTGGAGTAATTCCGGAACCCTATAATTATCGTAGCCGAAAGGTAGTTAATAGTTTATTCGGGATGGCTTCCTTTAGTTGGGACGATACTTATTTCGTAGATGTCACTGGCCGTAATGACTGGTCTAGTACACTTTCTAAAGGTAATTGGTCTTTCTTCTACCCCTCGGTTGCCACTAGTATTCTAATGGATAGGGTGCTAGATTTTAAATCGAACGCTCCATGGATAGATTTTGCCAAACTAAGATTTTCGTGGGCAAACGTAGGAAACGACACCTCGCCTTATTCCTTAGATCAATATTATGGTAATTCTTCATACCCTGGCGGATACACCTTGCCAGGTACTATTCCGGATCCACTAATTAAACCAGAAAATGTAGAAAGCTGGGAAGCCGGACTAGAGGCCAAACTTTTCAAAAACAGGGTTTCTTTTGATGTTACTTGGTACCACTCTTCAACTACCAATCAGATTGTTTCGGTTGATGTTGATCAAATTACAGGAGCCACAGGAATGAAGATAAATGCCGGTGAAATTACCAACGAGGGAATAGAAGTATCGGCCAATTTTGCTCCAATAAGAACTCAAGATTTTGATTGGTCTTTTGATTTAACATGGTCTAAGAACAATAATAAATTAGTAAGCCTGCAAGACGGCTGGGATCCCAATGAACCGTTGCAAACGGATATGGGTACAACAATTGGAGGTCGTACTTACATCTATTCCTATGTGGGTGAACAAATGCACGTTATCTACGGAAGAGGTTTTCAGCGCGCTCCGGAAGGATCGTTCTATACAGATGAAAATGGAGAGCAAATAGACGCTTCAGGTATGCATATTATAAATGCAGAAGGATATCCTATCCTAGACGAATCTCCAAATACTAGAATTGGAAAAGTAAACCCAGATTGGAGGGGAGGGATGACTCAGCGTTTTAGATACAAAAACCTATCATTGACTGCTGCTTTTACTGGACAAATGGGCGGAAATGCCTTTTCCGTAACCAACTTTGCACTTTCTTATCAAGGAAAGTTAAAAAACTCCTTAGAAGGAAGGTATGATGGATTGGTGCACCCAGGGGTGAATGTTGTAAATAATACTGATGGAACAGTAAGTTATACGAAGAACAATACAGTAACTCAAAGTATACAGACGTACTACAATTCCTATATCTGGAACCGTAACAATACTGAGATGAACACCTTTGATACATCTTATTTAAAACTAAAAGAGGTTAGACTAGATTATCAATTACCAGAGCGTTTCTTAAAAAACACAGATGTATTTCATAGTGTTAGTCTAGGAGTCTACGCCACTAATTTATTTACCATAACAGACTTTCCTCAGTACGATCCAGATACCGGAATGGTGAACGGATCCAATATATACAAAGGAATAGAATCCATGTCATTCCCTATGACAAGATCTTATGGTTTTAATGTAAAATTCTCATTCTAAACAATCAGGAGATGAATAATTTAAAAAAAATAGTATTAATTGGATTTATAGTAGGAACCACTTTTGCCTGTACATCTGATTTTGAAGAGATAAATACTAACCCAAATAGAACAACAGTTGGGGAGATACAAGCAAGCGGTATGTTTGAACCCTTACTTTATAATGGTGCTAATGCCTGGATGAACTACTCCTGGTATTGGAATAATGAGCTTATTCAATTTACAGCGTTTACGGGTGGAACTACCCGTCAAGAACACCGGTACTTTATAAGCGATGGAAATTGGCAGAGTGTTTGGAATCTTTATACGCGATACGCCAATAATGCCTTACATATGTACGATATGAGCTTAGAGCAAGACGAAAGGTCATTAGAAGCAATTGCCCTGACACTAAAGGTGCTATATATGTCTAATCTTACAGATATGTTTGGTGACGTTCCATATTCTGAAGCCTTTACTGCAAGAAAACCCAATGGTACCACTAAGCCAAAGTTCGATTCCCAAAAAGAAGTGTACTTACAAATGTTTGCGGATCTTATGGAAGCTAATGAAATCTATGCTACTAAGCCTATTTTCACCAAACCTTCCCTTGATGGTATGTACAAAGGTAATATGGAGCAATGGAGAAAATTCAACAATTCACTTTATCTAAGACTGCTTAACAGAGTTAGCGGACGCAGTGAAATGAATACGGATACAAAAATGATGGAAATCCTTAATAATCCTGAACAGTATCCAATATTTACTTCCAATGCGGATAATGCTACAGTTATTTTCTCTGGAAACGATCCCTATCGTAGTCAGTTTGCCGATAGTAATGAGGGGAGCTTCACCAGTTCGGGTAGAAAATTAACCGAGCAACTCATTAAGATGACAGTAATAAGTGATGACAATGGCAATCAAACCTACGAGGATCCACGTCTTCCCATTTATGGAAAAAAGAATCCGAATATAAATGTTAACCCAGATAATATTTGGAAGGGAACTATTGCTGGAGTTTCAGAACAAGATCAAAGTGCGGCAGACCGTGGTTCCTCATGGCTTAACGCTGCAGTATTTGTAAGATCGGATGCCCCAGGAACCTTTATGGACTACGCTGAAGTACAATTTATTTTAGCAGAAGCCGCATTAAAGGGGAAGATTCCCGGAGGCGAATCAGCTGCTAAAACATATTACGAAAATGCTGTAACGGCTTCCGTGGAAAAATGGGCAGAATTGGGACAGTACAGTGAGGTGCCAGTATCGATTACAAGCACTGATATTTCAACGCTACTTTCCTCTGAACTAGCATCTTGGAACAATGCTACCAACAAGGAAGAACTAATCGGAAATCAGAAGTACTTGGCCTTATTCTTTGTTGGAATGGAAGCTTACCACGAGTATAGACGAACTGGATACCCTAATTTAACGATTGGAAACGGAGCTGTTTTTAATGACTATATTCTTCCTACACGATTTGCATACCCCACTACAACAATGGCTACGAACAATGAAAATGCTCAAGAAGCCCTACAACGAATGGGAGGGGAAAATACTATGAAAACACCAGTATGGTGGAGTAAACAAGCTATTGAAGAGGGAAAATAACAACCGTAAAACATCAGTCATGCATACAATTTATAATAAAACAAAAGGAAGACTAGGGGCTTTATTATTAATATCCCTATTCACTATACCCCTACTTTTCATCGCTTGTAGTGATGATGACAACGAATATAATGAAGAACCGTACTTTATAGTTGAAGAAAACCCTACCGGAATTGAAGTGGGGGTTAATGGAGACACCAAAAGTTATGTGGTACGCTCCAACCGTCCATGGCAAATTGTGCCACAGGGAGAATCGGATTGGGTAAAAACTTTCCCAATTGAAGGTAAGGATGATGGTATTTTCAAAGTAATTGTATCAGAAAACGACACTTTTGATCCTCGCACAATAAACATCGCTTTTGTCGTTGATGGGAAAGAACAACCCCTACTTTTCCGCGTAGATCAAGAAGCTAATGTACCTTATATCACCTTGGATAATGAAGAGAAAGGAATTGCTGTCCCTTCCGCGGAAAGCGAATTAACGATTGGCGTAAAAGCAAATGTAGAATGGACCTACACTCTTGAAAATGCTAGTTGGCTTACCGAAATAACGGTCTCAGATGATGAAATACAACTAGTTGCATTGAGGAATAAAGGTGAGGAGCGCTCTGCCAAACTAACGGTTAGCTCAGTACAACATCCTAGTTTGGATAAAGAAATTGTTATCACCCAATCTGCAGGGAATATCATTTTAGAGGAAAACTTTAATTGGCTTACTTACGGAAGCACCATATTCTATACTACCTCAGGTGAGAAAAGGATGGATAGTTGGACCTCTGACGAGTTAGAAAGAGGTTGGAACAGTACAGAAAATGAGTTTTCAAGCGGTCAAAAATTAGTTTATGCACGTACTGGATTTGTAAAGCTAGGTAAAACCAACTATGGTGGGGATTTAATTTCGCCTGCATTATCTAATTTGGAAGAGACTTCAAACGTACGTGTTACTTTTAAGGCGGTACCCTATCAAACAAAAGGAGGCACCAGAGACGCAAACACTCTTAAAATTGAGGCTCTTGGTGCTGGAACTGCAAGCGTAAACTCGCTAATAATTGACAATTGGCCAGATTATGATGCCGATCCAGAATGCACAGAAGTATGGCAAGCAGAATCTGCAAAATATGAATTTATCATTTCTGGCGCCGATGCTAGTACACATATTAAATTACTAGGCGGAGACTACGACCTTCGTAATGCGTCACCTAACAAAAACCGTATTTTCATAGACGATATTAAAGTAGAAATAATCGACTGATAAACTAACCTGAAATGAACCAAACAAGAAGAAAATTTATAAAAATAAGCAGTCTATCAACCATTGCCGGAATAAGTGGAATAGGATTGGCTTTTTCTAGTTGCGATAATAAAGATCAAATTGATTTTGATGATAACAATAAATTAAACATCACAGGAGTTTCTATTCCTTCAAGTCTAAATGTTACACAAGGAGGAACCATAACCCTTACGGGGAAAGGGTTTAAAATGGGGGATAAAATAAAATTGACCTCTACCTTAGATAACGATGTTTCTTATGATAACAGTGTTACTGCTGTAAGTGACAGTACTGTATCCTTTTCTGTTCCCAAGGAATTAACTACGGGGAATTATAAGATTAATGTGATACGTGGAGCAGATGACTTACTCTTAGGCGCAGTACTTCTTAATTTAATGGCCAATACCGACATTCCGGATATAGAAGGTATGACGATAAAAGGAGTAGTATATTCCGATGGAAAAGGGGTCCCCGGAGTAGTGGTATCCGATGGTTATGAGGTAACAGTTACCGATGAAAATGGGATATATTACCTTCCCTCCTTAAAGAAAATAGGATTTGTTTTCATTTCAATACCAGGAAACTTCGAGGTTATTAATGAGGGTAAAGCTCCTCAATTCTTTAAACGTCTTAGTAATAACACTTCCACTGTAGAGCAGAAGGATTTTTCACTAATTAAGACAAATAATGAGAACCATGTTGTTATTCCTTTGGCAGATTGGCATTTGGCTAATAGAAATAACGACTTAGACCAATTTACTGGCAAAGTATTACCAGATATAAATGCGGCTATCGATCAATATTCAGCGGATGGAACTAAGGTATATGCACTTACTCTTGGAGACATGACCTGGGACACCTATTGGTATAATAATGATTTTGGTCTTAATGAATATCTTCCTTATATGAATATGTTAAATAGTCCTGTTTTTAATGTAATGGGAAATCATGATAATGATCCTTATTTTTCTGAGGATTGGGAGGCAGAAAATAAATATAGAGAAGTTATAGGCCCCACCTACTACTCTTTTAATCTGGGAAAGGTACACTATGTGGTATTAGACACTGTAGAATATATAAATTCCGGAGGTACTGTTGGTACAGTGGGAGATCGTAACTATAATACCGTTATAACATCAGATCAGATAGCTTGGTTAAAGAAAGACCTTGCTGCCATAACAGATAAAAGTACGCCCATTATAGTAGCAATGCACACACCTCTATATAAAAGACCTAGCTTAGATGCCAACGGAAATCAAGTTAATAGTTATGCTTTAGACAACGGTGGTACCCTAGTTGATTCGTTAAAGGATTTTTCTACAGTACATGTATTATCTGGACACACTCATATTAATTATAGAATAGATGATGAAGCAAACCTAATGGAGCACAATACCGCTGCTATATGTGCAACTTGGTGGTGGACTGGCAGAAATGGTTATGCTGGGAACCACATTTGCAAGGATGGAAGCCCTGGGGGCTACAGCATTTGGCAAATGAACGGAAAAGACGTTCAATGGAGGTATAAGAGTATAGGATATGAAGAGGGCTACCAATTTCGCTCCTATGATCTAAATGAGGTACATATTACGGCTTCAGAGTTTGCACCTAACACCACAGAGGAAGCGCTTGTCCCTTATGCAGAGCATTATTCACAAAAAAATGTGAATAATGAAGTATTAATTAACGTATGGGGCTATGATAGTCAATGGAAAATTGAAGTAACTGAAAATAACAACAAACTAGATATTAGTCGAGTAAATACAAAAGACCCCTTACATATCGTATCCTATGACGCATTACGTCTTAATGTAGGCGCTACCCCAACCGGAGCCTTTGTCACTAACGACACAGCACATTTGTTTAAGGTAACGGCATCGGCACCAGACTCTACTCTAGAAATTAAGGTTACTGACCGCTTTGGTAATGTGTATACAGAAACCATGGTTCGTCCAAAAGCGTTTTCATTAGATATGAGCTAATAATAAAGCCATAAATTAAAAACCAAAATGGATTCGCTTCTAAAAATCAATATGGAAACGAATCCTTAATTTCCCAAAAAATAATTATTACAAGAGATGACAACACTATTTTCAACCAATAAAAAGATAAATGGCTACGGCTTATTTTTAGTTTTTGCACTTCTGTTTAGCAGTTGTTCAGAAAAGGAACAAAAAAATCAAAATCCTGTTATTGCTCATAGAGGTGCATGGAAAACCCAAGAGCTCCCGCAGAACTCTATTGCTTCCTTAAAAGAGGCTATATCACTAAATTGTTTTGGTACCGAATTCGATGTTCATATTACCAAAGACAATGTTCCGGTAGTAAACCACGATAGGGACTTTTTAGGAATCGACATTGAAACTTCTACCTATGAGGAGCTTTTAGCTAAAGAGCTACCAAATGGAGAAAAAATTCCGACTTTAAAAGCTTACCTAGAAGAAGGCTTAAAGCAAAAGAATACCAAATTAATCTTAGAAATTAAATCGGCCCCTTCAGGAAAAGAAAAAACCCTAAAGCTAGCGGAATTGGCGGTAGAGATGGTGCATGAATTAAATGGGCAGTCAATGGTAGAATATATCTGCTTTGATTACGATGCGGGTAAATTGGTAAGCCAATTAGACCCTAAAGCAGAGATAGCCTACTTAAATGGAGATAAAACTCCGGCGGAAATTAAAGAAGTAGGCTATACAGGTATCGACTACAATCACAAGGTGTATAAAAACAATCCCACTTGGATAAAAGAAGCCCAGGAATTAGGTTTAAAGGTTAACGTATGGACCGTAAATAAGGAAGAGGATATGAAATACTTTTTAGAGCAAAAGGTAGATTTTATCACTACTGACGAACCTGAACTTCTTTTTAATGTCCTTAATAAAAAATAACAGCTTCTTATAAGCGTACCAAAACTTAAATTCATAAGATATTTTTATATAAAAACCATTAATAGTTAGAGAATCTTAGCCTCACCATATGACCAAGTGTAGTTTTCTTAAAAGTATAGGGATTCCCATTATTGTTATTCTATTTCTTGCGAGCTGTGGAAGTCAGTTAGATAAAATACAAGAACCTACTGTTGTAGGCACTCCTCCTTACAATGCATTTATTGGACTGACCCGTTTAGACAATGGTGAGATTCGTCATTACAACTATGGCGAAGGTAATAAAGAGGGCAAATCATTTTACATCCGAAGTCAAGACAATGGATTTACATGGGATACCGTACAGGTAGAAAACAAGTGGATAGGTGCCGATGTTAAAAGCCCATTAACCGGAGAATACGTCCGCTTAGAAACAGGTGAAAATGGTGTGTTGGCACTTCGCTCTAATGGAGGCATCGATGGGGATTGGACAAAAACCCAGGTTTATGAAGCTAAAGAAGAGGAAGGTAGCTATATTATGTTGAAGCCCCCCGTGTTTATCCGGCAAGGCAAACGAATTTTGGTAGGTGCCCATAGCACGGCTCGTTTCGGGTGTGGTGTCTTTTATTCTGATGACGATGGATTAAGTTGGAAACGCTCCCAATTTGTACAATCGCCCCCACACCAGGCTGGAGGCGTTCACAAAGGACAGCGATGGAACCATGGTGCCGTGGAACCCACAGTCATTGAATTAAATGACGGTAGAATATGGATGTTGGCCCGTACTGCTCAAGACCAACATTACGAGAGTTTTTCCGAAGACGGAGGGGAGACGTGGAGCCCATTAAAACCATCCTCATTTTATGGTACCATCACCATGCCCACTATGAAACGATTGAAGGATGGTCAATTGCTTTTTATCTGGAACAACACTACCCCCTTACCCGAAAAAGAAGGTGTTAATGGCGTTTGGGAAGACGTTTTTACCAATCGCGATGTACTGCATGCTGCCATCTCTGAAGATGACGGTAAGACGTGGACGGGTTTCCGTGAGCTTTTCCTCAATCCAAATAGGAACGACCCTAATTTTGGGGTAGCCGATCAAAGTTTAAGCTTGGATATGAGTGTACACCAAAATCAATCTGTGGAATTACCGGGTGGTAAAGCACTAGTTTCCCTAGGACAACACCGAGACCATAGAAAGATGTTGATATTTGATCCGGAGTGGTTAAAAGAAACTACACGAGAAGACGATTTTACCAACGGATTGGATAACTGGACCACCTTTCTTTATCAAAAAGGAATCATTGGGCATTGTGCCTATAATAGAGAGGAAGGAGCCCTGTTGGTAGAAGATCCAACAGAAACTAGCAAGCAAGTGCTTAAAATTGTGAGAAAGGATAGCGAAGACCTAGAAATAGCAAACCAAGGTGCAGTATGGAATTTTCCAGCTTTGCAAAAAGGACGGTTCAGCACATCGGTCTATATCCCCGAAGGAAGTCAAGGAGGAAGGATAAGTCTTAGTGACCGCTGGTTTAATGCTTCTGACACTACAGCCTATAAATTTGCCATGTACAACTATCCATTAGACGGATTGCAAGAAAATAAATGGCACATCCTCTATTTCAAGTACGACCTTGGCAATGAGAATAAAAACTGCGTTGTAACGGATGAAAATGGAAAGGAAATAGCATCCTTACCCCTAAACCGAGAAAGTATCCACGGTCTTAGTTATGTACATTTTATTTCAACTGCAAAACAAGAAGATAAACAGGGCTTTTTAGTAGGACCTGTTAGGAGTGGTCCTAAATAGATGGAGGATTAGCTTAAATAAATCATCGGATTTTGATATAATAAACTAATGTAAAAGGTTAAAAGAAAGCTTTTTCTTATACATTATTTAATGCTTACAGAATAAATGTAATAATTTAATTACAGGTAAATATCAATTTACCAAGATATTAGCAGGAAAAACAATATTAAAATTTATAGGTTTAAAAATTGCATTGCATTCTAGCAATTTTAAAACATGAGTAAAAAAAATAAAAGAGATATAACAATTAACATTAATTAAAATTTCCAATCTAGAATATTTAAAACATCATCATAAGAATCTATTAACCAATAAAATTATAATACAAATGAGATAAAGTAATTTCTAGGATAAAAAACCACAAAAAAGCTAGCAAATGCCAGAAACATTTTCTAGTGAAATCAGATTAGTTAAAAAATAAATAACAAGAACTATATTTTAATGTATGAAAAATTATAATGATTATGTAAATCGTATAGGGATTCCCTTGCGATTTAAACACAAAAGAAAGCTTTCAATTTTGGTATTGCTTTCTATTATCTTTCAAATTCAAGCAAATTCGTTTTCTCGTCCTATAGTTTTAACATTAAACTTAACAGATGATATTAATATAAAAGATCAGCCAATACAATCCAAAGTTTCGGGTACGGTGACCGACAGTAAAGGAGAACCTATTGCTTTTGCCAATGTATTGGTTAAAAGTTCTACAGTAGGAACAGTTACCAATGAATTTGGTTACTATGAAATAATGGCCCAAGATGATGCTACACTTATTTTTAGCAGTATGGGGTATAAAGAAAAGGAAGTACAAATAAAGGGCAAAGATACCGTAGATGTCATTTTAGAGGACGATGTAGAGACCTTAGATGAAGTTGTTGTCTCGGTTGGATACAACGCTATAGAAAGAAAACATCTTGCATCCTCTATTGCTGTGATGGACATGGACAAAATTAGCTCTAGACCTATTGTTAAGCTAAATGAAGCTTTTAGCGGAACTATACCTGGAGTAACTCGTATGCAAGGAAATAATTTACCTGGAAGCTCTGGAAGTGAGATATCCATTAGAGGATTAAGTACGTTACAAAATGCGTCACCATTAGTAATAGTGGATGGTATGGAGCAATCGTTAACCGATATTGATCCTAATCAAGTAGAAAGCATTAGCGTTTTAAAAGATGCTGCAGCAGCCTCAATGTATGGTTCAAGAGGTGCTAATGGGGTAATTATAATAGAAACCAATCGCGGTGCCACAGGCGAATTTAGGGCAGAAGTACACACATGGCTTTCTGCTCAAGACCCTATAGATACTCCCAATTTGGTAAGTTCAGCTGACTATATGCGTTTAAACAATGAAGCTAGACAGATGCAGGGTCAATCTTTATTGTATACAGATGATGATATAATGAGATCTCAGAATGGAGAATTGCCAAACGTAAATTGGTTTGATGTAGTAATGAGACAACGAGCACACTCCTATAATACCTCTGCAAATATTTCTGGAGGTGGAGGTGTAGGTACTTTTAATCTTATGCTAGGGCATATTAAAGAAAATGGATTAAATGTAAATGAAGGTACTGAAAAGTTTAGCGCTAGATTCAACACCAACATTAACATGGGTGATAAATTTGTCTTATTGGCCGATTTTTATGCTCACAGATTGCAAGTAGACCGTCTATATATGAACGATGACGGTCATGGATTGTACCAAAGAGCCTGGTGGATGAATCCTACACAGGATGTGTTTTACGAGTCAGAATTAAAAGACCATTATATGTTGCATAATAATAACATGAACCCTTTAGCCCGTATAATGGAAGGAGGACTAAGAAACAACCTTCATGATAGGAGCACCATTAACCTAAGACCACGTTATTACATCAATGATAAATTACATATCGCAGCCAATGTATCTTATATGATGAACAAATCTGCAGGAAAGCACAAGCGTGAAACCTTTAAGTTTTATGATGGTGACGGAATACCTGTAGAAACATGGGGACATACCGTAGGTTCTTCACAAGGTGTTAGTGAAAGTCAGATTACTGCGCGTGCACTTCTAAATTATGAGACTCAATTAAGAAACAATAAGGATCAAATCTATTTGGTTCTTGGAACTGAAGCAATGAACTACACCTATTCAGATTATAGGGAAATATCTAAATCTTCATTCTTTACAAAATTAAACTACTCCATCGAAAATAAATACCTTTTGGAAGGTACTATTAGAGCAGATGGTAGTAGTAAGTTTGCACCCGGAAACAGATGGGGTGTATTTCCTTCCGGATCAATTGGATGGAATATGCATAACGAACAGTTTATGTCTTCCTTAAAAAACCAAGGAATAGTAAATAACTTAAAGCTTCGTGCTTCTTATGGTAAAATCGGAAATGAAAATGTTAGCCCCTACTTATGGGAAGAAATTGTTAATAGATGGGGTTGGACCATGAGGGTTCCTAACCTTTCTTTTACCTGGGAAAAACAAAAGCAGATCAATTTAGGATTTGATCTTACCTTAATGGACAACAGATTAGATATCTCCTTCGACACTTATAAGAAAGATTCGTACGATTTAATTTATTCCAATTTTCCAGTGCCTCCACTAACTGGTTCTCATTCTTTAGAATCTTCAGTAAACATTGGGGAGGTTCAAAACAAAGGATGGGAAGCATCAGCTAAGTGGTCCGATAAAATTGGGGATTTTTCCTATAGTGTAGAAGGAATGGTGTTTGACAACAAAAATAAAGTACTAAAAGCAGGTTATACCCAAAATGACACCTTAATTTTTAAAGGGAATAACGATAAGATTTGGTACCGGGGGATTGCGGTTGACAATTACTATGGCTACCAAAGTGATGGGTATTATCAAACACAAGCAGAAGTGGATGCCACAGAGGCTAAGCTACCTAACACCTTACCTGGTGATATAAAATATGTGGATCAAAATGGTGATGGAATTATCAATGACGAAGATAAGATTAATCTAGGCGATCCTTTCCCACACATGAATTATTCTATCAATATAAACATGAGATATAAGAATTGGGACTTTTCCATGTTAGGTCAAGGCGTAGGTAAACGATTGGGGAGGTTGAACGGAATGGAAGGATATCCAGTGTTGGTAGACGGTTCAAGCAATAGCCTAGGAACCCCAAGACAGGAGTATATGGATAACCGCTGGACACCAGAAACTCCCAATAGCAGATTTCCACGCGTATGGACCGGTTCTAGCCCAAATGCCGTATTAAGTGATGTTTGGCTAAGCAATGCTGCATTTTTTAGATTTAAATCTATTCAATTGGGGTATACCATTCCAAAATTGGGTAATAGTATTCGAAATATAAGAATATATGTAAATGCACAAGATGCTATTACCTTCACCAAGTGGGAAGGCCTAGAGCCAGAAAGAAATGGAGGTAATGGGAATTATCCTAAAATGGCGACCTATACTTTAGGTGCCAAATTAACTATATTTTAATTATTGAATATGAATCAAATGAAAAATATAATATATGTTATCGTGCTCTTCACCTTGTTTTCCTGTGAAGATTATCTAGATAAGACAGACCCCAATGCTACTACCTTTGTAGAGTTTTTTAACGATGAAGGTGATTTAAGCAGGGTAGTATACAGTAGCTATAGAGATGTTTTCACCAATAATGGTAGCCATCAAACCAATTTCTACCTTAAAGATGGGAAATCGGATAATGCCTATAGTCGAATTCAAAGTCATTATCACCAAAATGTTGGGAATGGGAACTTCAACAGTTCAAGTAGGGATTTCCTATTTTATTATGAACTACATATGAAACATCTTGGGCGTTTAAACACCTTTATCGCTAATGTTGATGTTCCTTACGTGGAAGATGAATCTGTTAGGCAACGCTATAAAAGTATCTTAGAAGCCTTGCGTTTCTGGCACTATTTTGAATTAACCTTTAGATGGGGAGATGTCCCATTCACATTAGAACCTGCCGATTTAGATACAGCAAGACAACCAGCCACGCCAAAAGAAGAAATTCTAGATTATCTGTTTTCAAACTATGAGAACATAGCTGACAGATTGCCAAAGCAAGAATATGCTACAGATAAGTATATGTTTAATCACTATTCCTTTAAGGCTTTGGTAATGCGTTACGCGCTATATAACAAAAGGTATGCTTTGGCAGCAAAATTGGCTAAGGAGATAATGGATAGTCAAAACTATGAACTTCATCCAGTGTACGCCGATTTATTTAACTATAATGCTTCCTCTAATAATAACGAGTTTATAATGCATTATAATAGAGAGAGTTATAACGGAAGCACATATACTTTTAGAGACTTAGGACCCCACTTTAGAACTGGAAACGGACAATCTTATGTAGTGCCCTTAAAATCCTTGGTAGATTCCTATTGGACCTTACAAGGAGAAACAATAGAAAACAGCACCCTACATTCTAAGAGGGAATACGAATTAAATCCCAGTCTAAATAGAGATCCTCGTTATGCAGCAAGTATTATGGGACACGGCGATATATTTTATGGTGAGGAAATTGATATTTTCAATGAAAATAATCCAATGTACTACGAAAAAGAGAGGGCAAGCTCCTCAGGATATTGGTTTAAAAAATTCGTTGACGAAGCTGATGCTTTTAAAGGTAGTGGTAATATGGAGTATGGATTATTACGCTATGCAGAAGTTCTCCTTACTTACGCCGAAGCCAAAATTATGCTTAATGAGGTTGATGGTTTAGCGAAATCAGCTATAAATGATGTTAGAAGAAGGGCTGGTTTAGATATGGATTATGCGGATGTCACCCTACCAAGCTATGGGGCATATACCAATGAGCAATGGATAGAACTTATTAGAAATGAACGAAGAGTGGAATTGGCTGGAGAAGGTTTAAGATACGATGATATTATTCGCTGGGAAATTGCGGATAAAGTATTGAATAAACCTGCGCTTGGCCATACAATGGAAGTAAACGGAGAACTTCAATCGATTAAAATAGAAGATAGATCGTTTAAACCCAATAACTACCTTTGGCCATTTCATGAGAACACGTTAAGGGTAAACCCTGGAATAAAGCAAAATCCAGGCTACTAATCTGCTGGATTTAAGGGAGTGGTTAAATCCACTCCCTTTTTTAGTAATTAATATATCAAATTAGACAAACCCATTTTTAATCAACAGACAAGTAGATGATATTATTTTATCTTATATATCTGGTAGATTAATAGATGGATTAACCATTTAAAATTAAACCTTCATGACAAAAAGTATAAGTCCGGTTTTATTATCCCTTACCCTTATATTAATCTTATTGGTAGGATGTAATTCCGAAAAGAAAGGAGATGAAAGTAATGAAGATGGAAAATTACCAAACACAACAGTTAATACTACCATTAGGGCCATATCCTACAATATTCATCATTGTAACCCGCCTAGTTTAAAGGACACCATAGACATGGATGCCATTGTAAAAACAATAGAAGCACAAAATCCAGATATAGTAGCCTTGCAAGAGGTAGATGTAGATACAGAGCGTTCAGGGAAAGGTAATCAAGCGGAAATGATCGCTAAAAAATTGGATATGCATTACTTCTTTGCCAAAGCAATAGATTATGGTGGCGGAGAGTACGGGGTAGCAATCTTATCTAAATTTCCCCTACTAGAAACGACAGTTCATGAATTACCTACTAAAGGAAATGAAGAGGATCGGGTATTGGCAACTGCTAAAATAGAGATTGCCCCAGACACCTATATTCTATTTGGAAACACGCATTTAAATTCATCTAAATCATCAGAAAACAGAATTCTTCAGATGAAAGAGATTGTGAATATAACGAATGAGGTAAAAGATATGGATGTTATTGTAGCCGGAGATTTTAATGCTACTCCAGATTCTGAGGTGATTAAAATTGCCGAAGCTAACTTCACTAATACCTGTGGAGAGTGTAAGCCAACATTTCCGGCTACCGAGCCTACCAAAATAATAGATTATATAGTTTATAAAGCCAATAATACCAACATAACAATAGAAAATTCCGACGTTATTATCGATTCCTATTCCTCGGACCACAGACCTGTTTTGGCGGACATAAAATTTTCTAAATAATTTATTTTTTGTTAGTTTGTTAATCGAAAAACTAGTGGAGATAACTTCTCTGCTAGTTTTTTGTTATATAATATTGGCACTTAAACTAATCTGCAATATAAATTTATGCTCTACCTGTTCCAAGCCTAACATTACACCTCAATAGCAGGCTATAAGATTCTATTTATTATTTTACCAGTTACGGACACCACAAGAATATCTGTGAATATCAAAATTAGCATTCAGTAGTTCTCACTGGCATAGACATCACATTCTTAAGGTTAACCTAAACAATAAATAAATACGATTGTTTTAAATGATTTTGAATGAGCGTACCAAAAATCTAATTATAAAAAAGGGTGCCTATAAAATATAAACACCCTTTTTTTCATTAATTTAAAATTTCTAAATAATCGGATTAATTTTCTAAAGTAGGATTAAAAGTTCCGCCCCATCCAATATTTTGTTCAAGTTTATTATTTCGATCTAAAATTTCTTGTTGTATTGGAAAGAAATAATAAGTCTCAGGAACAGAGTTTACTTTAACTCCACTGAAAGGCACTTGAAGCACGCTATATTTAAAATCAGATTCTACCAATTCATAATTGTCCGCTTTATTACGGGCCTCCCCTATAGGCATTTCAGTCCCATCCGGTTTAATTGCAATGGCTTCCACACCTGATTTAGTCGTATTATCTAAACGATCTAACATTCTAAGTCTACGTAAATCCCAAAAGCGATGTCCTTCAAAACTGAATTCGATATTTCGCTCGTGCAATATAGCCTCTCTCATCTCCTCCTGATTAGTTGCACTAATCCCATAATTCCCATCTACTCCAGGTTCAATTCCAGCACGCTTCCTTATAACTTTAAGAATTTCCATTGCCTCGTTTAATCTTCCTGTTTCGTTTGCTGTTTCGGCGTAATTAATCATGACCTCAGCAAAGCGCATTAAAACGTAATCAACATCGTATTGCTCAACTTCAGCCTGAGTATAACTGAGTTTTGATGCTTTCAACACAAAAAACCCACTATATCGATCAAGGTTTGTAGAGTTTACTGCAGCTTGGGGATTAACTCCAAAGTCATCTAGCTCGTGGGCTATTCCCAAGGCAGTATACTGGCGTTTACCCGATTTGCCCGAAACTTCATATAATTTTCCGTTCCAAACAATTGATTTATCAAATCTAGGATCCCTATCAGACCAATAATCCATTAAAAACTCTTCATCTGTTTTAAAGTAACTACTGCTAGGATCATTATACATTTTCCCATCCAACATTGGAAATTCCTTTACAAACTCCCATGTAGGGGTTACCGATGCCGGTCCACGGCTCTCCGAACCAGGACGTGCACCTACATCCCAATTGGCTGTTTTGTTAGGGTAGGTATTAATAACTGCAAAAACTACCTCTGGTCCTCTTTCTTCCAGAAAAATATCACTATAATCATCTGTTAAGGCATACCCTTGGTAAGATAATTGGTCATATGCCTGTTTATTTATTGTATAAGCATCTTCCCAATAACTGTTGGACCATGGATTGCTAGGGTTAAACTGTGGAGATGCTTTGTATAACGCTACTTTAGCCTTAAATGCTAATGCAAAATTTCCATCTATTTTCCCATACTCATTTGAATTCGGACCAATACGTTCAGGTAGTAATGCAATTGCCCTATCTAAATCTTCAACTAAATATTGAAAACTTTCCTTTGTTGAATTTCTCGCCACATGGAGATCGTCGTTATATCTATCCTGAGGTACTTTGATATATGGAATCCCACCGTGATATTTAATCATATCGAAATAAATATAAGCTCTCATAAAATAGGCCTGTCCCAAAATTTGATCTTTCATATCTTGAGGTAAAGTCCCTTCTTGAACATCAACTATTGCTTGATTTATTAATCTAATACGATCATAATCCCAGTTCTTGAAATTACCATTGGTAACTGTAATCATATCCGGATAAAACCTTATTCCCGTTAATTGCTGGGAATAACTATCCTGACCAATACTCCAATTACCGAATATAGGATAAAGATTGGCCATATACGCATTAGCCAAATTCTCATCATTCCATATTTGCTCGGGATCGTAATTATTAATATCTTCAATATCTAGAACATCCTCACAACTAACAAAATAGAATGAGCTTATCATTAGCATAACCAAAGAGGCTATGAAACTTATTTTAGATTTCATCTGTTTAATCTTCATATCTTAATCTTATTTAAAAGTTTAAATTAAGTCCAAGCGTAAATGATTTCATCAACGGGTAAGAATCATACTCCTTCTGTTCAGGATCATGGAATTCCTTCAACTCTGATATTGCAAAAAGGTTGGTTCCATTGAAAAACACTTGGGCATGGTTAATATTAATAAGTGAAGTCCACGCTTTAGGTAAATTGTAACCTACATTAAGATTTTTCAATCTTAAATATGCACCATTTCTAATCCAGAATGAGGATGCACCTGTTCCAGATTCATACCAGTTTTTTCCAATAGGACGAGGATATTTTGCATCTGGATTATCCGGAGTCCAAACATCTTTTGCCCAGATTGGATAATATGGCCTAATAGAACCACCATGTTGACGCATTCCAGGCCCTTCTTTATTGGAAACAATCCTATCGTACATACCCACACCTTGAAAGTGTGTGTTTACAACAAAGCCTTTATACTCAAGATTAAAACCAAACCCGTAATTGATACGTGGCGCGGCATTATCGGAGAGTACTTGCATATCATTACCATCTATTTTACCATCAGGCCCCTCCGAGTATCCGTCACCACGAATATCCTCAAACAGTAGACCTCCCAGATAAGGATCTCTACCATATTGTTTAAATCCAGAAGCCAATAACCCATCTAGTTCTTCTTGAGTCCTAACCATTCCCACATGCTTCAATCCAATTATTCTATTGGAAGGCTGTCCAATTTTGCTTTCCCAGGCACGTGATCCCCCTTCTTGGAAAGAGGCACCTTCATCCAATATGTCCCACTTATCCTTTGCATACCCTATATTGGCATTAATAGAATATGACAACTCGTTTTCTAGGAGCACATCACGCCAAATAACAGAAAATTCTGCACCTTTCCACGATCTCGCAGCATAATTCTCGGGTGCAAGATCCTGTCCATAATTGTCTGGAAGTGTTACGAGTCGTGACCCTAAAATATCTTCCTCTTTTTTATAAAAAATATCGAATATACCAACCAACCGATTTCTCAGGACAGCAATATCAAAACCAGAATTATAGGTGGTGGAGGTAGCCCAAGTTAGATAAGGGTTTGGCGTTACACCTGGCGCAATACTTCTATATAAATTATTGCCGAAAATATATGAGCCAGCATTCTGATAAACCTGCCTATATCCAAATGCACGTATATTCCTATTATTTACGTCCAAATCGTTCCCAGTAGTTCCATAGGACATCCTTATTTTCAGGTCATCCAACCAACTGTCATATTTACTCATAAAATTTTCATTATTCAGGCGCCAAGCCAAAGACATGGATGGGAAAAACCCCCACCGTTTGTTCTTTGGAAACAAGGTGTTTCCATCATATCGAAAAGAAAATTCCGCAATATAACGCTGATCGTAGTTATAATTGAATCGACCAATTGCTGACTGCCTCGCACCTATTTGTTCCCAGCCATCACCATACCTTCGTTCAGAATCCGTAGAATATACAAACATCTGATCATAATTGGTAACAGGATCCTCTGCCTTGGCAAATGCTCCATAACCTCCATTTTCACCTTGTTCCAATACCAGCATACCACTCACATCATTCTTACCGAACGACTTTAAATAATTTATTTGCCAGTTTAACTGATAACTCCATAGTGTATTTATATCATAGCTCAGAAACTCTTGATTTTGTGAAAATGTAAACGTATTCGTCTTATCTGGGTCTGGTGCTGCTGGAATAAACCTATTGCCATCAGGATCAGCCTGATTAAATACATAGTTCTTCTGGAAGGTTAAGTACTTTTTTCTCATATAATCAGACCCTAAATAGTTTCCTGAAATTTTGGTAGAGAGTCCTGGAACCAGCTTTCCTAAATCAACATCTATAGAAAGGATAGAATTCACCTCTCTTTTCCTTGTCTTTATATATCGATCTCCAACTACTTGATCAATAACACTCCATGCCAACCAGCTCCCCATTGGGGTTTGCACTGGATAATCAGTTACATAATCAGCTGGTGTTCCATCGGCAGTGGTGTAAAAAGGATAGACCTTTGGCCAATTGAATGTTACCCGATATAAATCAGACACATCATAGTCATCATCTGGGGAAAACGGCCAATAAAAACGACTGTGATTACGTTGGTTGGCAGATACATTAAGATTTAATTTAATATCATCAGTAATTTGTGCCGTGACGTTGGACCGCAAATTCACTTTATCGTACTCCAAATTCTTATACGACCCTTTCTCACCATGATAACTCGCAAGAGAATAATAGGTGATTTTTTCGTTTCCACCACTAACGCTTAAAGAGTGTTTATTGCTTTGTGGCTTTGTCCAAATAAAATCATTCACGTTATAGCTAAGATCCTTGAAATAATCAAATTCCTCAGGGCCGTTCGGAATTGGAGTCCCCATATATTCTGCTACTCGATTTTGGTATATCAGCTCATCAATTGCTGTAGTTTGATCTGACAATAGCTCTTGCGTTGGGGATGATGTAGTAAAAGACCCTTGATAACTAAAAGTGGGTCGTTGCTTAACACCTTGTTTTGTTGTAACCAACACTACTCCATTTCCTGCTCTACTTCCATAAATAGATGCGGAAGCTGCATCTTTAAGGAAGCTCAGCTGATCAACTTCACTGGAATTTAAGGCATCAAATGCCTCCTTATCCCTAACGATTCCATCGATTACATAGAGTGGTTCTCCAAAAGCTCCTCTTATACGAATATCGGAACTAGCACCCGTTAACCCAGAAGTACCGGCTATAACAACTCCCGGAGCTCTTCCTGCCAAAGAATTAGAAAGATTTGCATTTGAGATATTGTTTATCTCCTCTACTTTAACAGTGGTAATTGCTCCTGTTATATTCGCTTTTTTCTGAACTCCATAACCAACCACTACTACCTCGTCTAGGCCCGCAGCATCTTCAGCCATTTGTATAGCAATAGTTGATTGGCCTGTAAGTGTTATTTCCTGTGTTGCAAAGCCTAAATACGATATTACTAGAATTCCTTCGGAATTTTGTATTTCTAAAACAAAATTTCCATCAAAATCGGATTGGGTGCCATTAGTAGTACCTTTTTCTACCACACTGGCGCCAGGCAATGGATTTCCATCAGCGTCCGTAATAACTCCCGATATCTGGAATTGGGCATAAAAATTGTCACTTTTTGCTGTGTTCCTTGCATTCAACATATTATCAGTTATTCCAGGGATGCTATTAGCCTGAGCTCCCAACATAAAAATAAACCACAGCAATGAGGTTAGTTTAAGATTTAAATCAATCATTGGGATTTTACGATATAGAAAAACCCTCTGAAAAAGATTGTTCATAGTTTGGTTAGTTTAAATTGTTTCAAAAATATTTTCTTCACTTACAATATTTAAATCGGAGTACTTTCCTTAAACATTATTCCGATCTTATGTTCTGGACATTCATTTATATCAGTTTCACTTCATATATTTATCTTTTTAGTTATTAAATATCTCACTCCCATAGTAATTTTATTGTATTAAAAATTAATGAGATTTTAATTATTTAATTTTCACACATGTATACATTTACTCATTAAAATTAAATCGCAGAAAACTTCTCGAATCAATTTAGAGCCAAACCTTCAACTTACCATTAATATGAAAAACCAGCTATAGACAGAAATGATATAACCTTTTGATAAGATTGCATCATTCCTACATTACCTCCTACATGTAAATCCGTTCATGACTAACAATCACTTACGAATTAAGATTTATTATTTCACTTATTTACCAATCGACTAATATAAACAAATTAGAATATGAAATAAATCAAAATTTATAAAAATATTATGAAATAAGTTTTATTTGTTAGAAGTTACATATTATTTATATCATCAACGGATATAAAAAAATTAATTGCCTGAATTACAATGAATTACATAGCTTATAATTTAACAGCAGTAACGCTTAACTTATATTAAATTAAATGAAGGTAATCGAAAGAGCCATCAAATTTATTATCTAGGTAAAGTTATAAGGTATAATTTAATTATAAAATCATAAAACTAATTTTTACGCTATATTTATAAGACTTTTCCTACCTTTTGTTATAGCTATGATATTTATGGTAGCTACCTCTAACCAATAACGCGATAACAAGAAAAACTATAATCTATTCAATACTTTTTAAAATATTAAATAGTCACCAAAACAATCAAGAATTCGCATTCACACTATTTAGTCTACTTTATTTTAGAAAACCAATAATTATTTCTTTGCATTTTTAATTCGGCATAGTTCAGTAATCACTGAATTTATATTTATTGAACCAATACTAAAATAACCATCAACCCAACCACTACGTATATTGGTTTTCTTTTTAAAGCTATAAAATAAAACAGTTGAGAAAACCTGCTAAGAGCAGGTCATAATTAGATTGTGGATTCAATATTGGTATGACCCAACTTTAGGTTGAAATATTTAAAACAGAGCCAAAATTAGAATAGCACAGTAACTATTTTATTTAAATGATTTCCTCGTTTTAGACATGTAATACGTTATTACCCCAGACACAACAAATAGCAAACCGATGGCACTTTCCTTTGGTTTTTCAAATAGCATATACCCCAATATCCAGATACTAAAAAGCACAAATGCAATTTGAAGAAAAGGTTTAAAGGGGCTCTTAAAAGCACCTTCCCTACCCTTAATCCAAAATATAGATGCAACCGTTAATGTTCCCATGAGTTGTAATACAAAACTTGCATACAACAAGACCTGTTCAAAAGTACCTGTTAATGTGAGTACGATACTTATTGCGGCTTGTAACCATAAAGCCCTAACGGGAATTCCACTCTTATTTTTCACCGCCAATTTTGTCCATAAAGAATGGTCTTTAGACATGGCATAAGTAATTCTTGAACCTATCCACAAATAGCCACTTACTGTAGCTATCAGCTGAATTGCGATTAAATAACTCACCCAATTGCCACCTTGAGTCCCAAATAAGTTCTTAAAAGCAATAAACGCAATTTCTACTTTGCCAGACATCTGATCAACGGATGCATGCTTTAAGAATACAATCTGCATCAATACATAGAGAACGGTTACTAAGGCAGTCCCAATGATCAAGGCCTTAGGCAGATTTCGCCTAGGGTCATTAATTTCATCTACGATATAGGCTGCTGAGTTCCAACCCGTATAGGCATAAGTAACATATAATAAGGAAACAGCAAAACCGGGAAGCAATATCTCGCCTTGCCATGTATTACTTAAATCTATTGCCGTTTCTTGAACTGGCACATAGCTAAATCCAAGAATTATCAGAATCAAAACAAACCCCAACTTAATAAGGGTAGTAAAATTTTGAAATTTCCCACTTTGCCCTACGCTTATAGAGTGAACCGCGGTCAAAATCAAAATTACCATTACCCCAAACCAATCATTGAATATGGATGGATTTATTGGATTAAGATAGCTCTTCATTGCCATTACAGAAATGGCAATGGGAGCTGTAAAACCTACCGTTAAGGATATCCAAGCATATACGTACCCAACCAATGGATGCATAAGTTTGGAAAGAAAGATATAATCCCCACCAGAATCATCAAAATTAGTCCCTAGCTCTGCATAGGTAAATGCTCCTATTAAGGCAAAGACACCACCCAACACCCAAATCAACACAATACTCCACGTATTCTGAATATCCGCAAGCTGGTATCCTAAACTGGTAAAGACTCCGGTTCCAATCATATTGGAAATAACCAAAGCTGCAGCTGTTTTCCACCCTATTTTATGTTTTATCTTCATTTACTCAAAAACCTTATTAAACAAAAAATAGAGGGACGCTGTTTTAGGCTATTTTCCATCAATCGTTATTAAACCTTATCAGTTATCTATAACTTATAATTTAATCTCGCGAAATAAAATGCTCCTGTGGTTCCCATTTGTACAGGTGCGTATTTAAACACCCCAAAATAACTATTCTCCATTATTTGTTTATCAGGATAAACATCTAACAAATTATTTACCCCTGCAACCAAAGAAAGCTTATCATTTAAATTATAAGTGGCACTTAAATCAGTGGTTATTTTTGCATCATGCACTTGATCACCTCCAAAAGGGGCTTCATTACGGATAACTTCTCCCCAATAGGTATTTCGTAACATTAAACCTAGCTTGTCACCGGAAAAGTCGATAGTAAATATCCCTTTATCCTTGGGGTTATTAGTCTCAATAAGACTTCTTTCTTTAGCACCAAAATACACCTCTTCCTGACCAATAAAAGTAGTTGGTATGTTTTTTATCCCATCCTCCACTTCATTTTCATTATGGTTGTACAGAAGGGAGAAGTTCAGGCTATTTACTCCTAATGGCACTCTATAGTTCATCACTAAGTCCACCCCTGTAGTTTTAGTATTTACTGCATTGGTGAAAAACCTTGCAGATGACACATTAAACGGTTTAAAGATTGCTTGTAACGCTGGAACAGGATCACCAAAAGGATCATTTCCTAAATCGCCAGTATAAATAATCCTATCATCGATGTCTACTTTATAAGCGTCTAAGGTGATCTGAAAGTTATTGGTTACCCTAGCTGTAAAACCGACACTAATACTCGTAGACGTTTCTTCCTTCAACTCAGGGATACCTAAAGATTCAGCAACACTACTATCATTTCTGAATGTACCTCTTTTAATTAAATTACCATCTACAATATCAACGGTAATATTATTAAAATACTGCTGGTGTAAGGATGGCGCACGGAAACCTGTACCAAACGCACCCCTAAGCGCAAAATCATCTGAAAGTTTATATCTAGCGGCTACCTTACCATTTATAGTATTTCCAAAATCGCTATAATCTTCGAACCTACCTGCAACTGCCATTAAAAATTTATCAGTAAAATTAGCTTCTAGGTCAGCATACAGACCAACAGAGGTTCTCCCCTCGTTAACTTCATTATCAGGAGCAAATCCAGGAAAAGAATTGGCGCCATCACCTATATAAGAATTTTCTTCCCCTGCATTAATCTGATAGTTTTCATATCTAAATTCTGCTCCGAAAGCCATCCCCAAACCACTCATAATGTCTTCATTAAACTTAGAGAAATCTAGATTACTTGTGTTCTGAAGAAAAGAATGTCCACCAGCTCTAAAAGACGTTGGACTATCGGCCCCAAGCAAATCATTAACGGTATTAGAAACCGTATAATTAAATTCGTTTATACCTACTGTATTACTCAAGTCAAAGTTCCAAGTGCCTAATTGTGTTTTAAAACCTGTTATCATAGAATGATCCGTAACACTAGTTCCCAACTCCGGTTGAAACCCATTGGGGAATATTTCTAATACATGGCCTTCAGACGGTAGTCTTCTAAAACCAAATCCCTGACCCGTTCTAAAATTAGCACCTCCTGCCGCATAAAATTTTCCATAATCCCCTGTAGGCAATTCTAGGTTTAAAAAGAACTGTGAATTTGATATAGCAGCATCACCAATCTGGAAATTAAAGTCGTCCCTTGTTAAACCTGCAGCAGCAATCAACTCATCATCTCTTTTTCTGGCTTCATCACTCCCGAAGTAGGCGAAATAATTGCCTAAATCCGATTGATCATATATAATTAGATCATGATTCTGTGTTCTTGTAGTTTTTCCCCTATCGTTATATTCAGCGGTAAGATTAATAAAGCCCCCTTTATCTCCAATTTCAGCTCCATAATTAAAGTTGAAATTGTAAGTTTCCCCATCACCTTCAGAGGTAATTCCATAGGTTGCTCCTACTTCTACACCACTATTTTTTTTAAGAATAATATTAATCACACCAGCTATAGCATCCGAACCATATTGCGCTGCGGCACCGTCTCTAAGCACCTCTATCCTATCTATTGCTGAAGAAGGAATAGAAGACAAGTCTGTACCTACTGTACCATTCCCTACCGTTCCTTGATTATTTAGCAATGAAGTAGTATGCCTTCTTTTACCATTAATCAGTACCAGTACCTGATCTGGACCTAATCCCCTTAGGGAAGCTGGATCTACATGTTCGGATCCATCAGAAGAAGACTGCCTGTTTGAGTTGAAGGAAGGAACAATGTTGGTAAGCAGGTCATTTGCCGTAGTTTGAGCAGTGGTAAGCTTTATATTGGCAACGTCAACCACATCAACCGCCACCGGGGTAGATAGTTTTGTTTGTCTAGGGTTTCTACTTCCGACTAATATTACCTCGGAAAGTGCCTCGGCTCCTTCCTGCATAATAATATTCATATTAGCCTTAGCTGTTAGCTTTTGAGTTGTATACCCCAAAGTGGAAAATATCAATGTAGGATTAACCAAATCGGACGTAATGGAAAACATCCCATCAAAATCCGAAGTGGTGCCGATGGTGGTTCCCTCAATAACAATATTTACTCCGCCTAAAGGATGGTTATCCGAATCTACTATTTTTCCGGAAAAAATGTTTTGGGCAGACATAGATAGCGCAAAACTCATGGTTAACAATAATAGGAACTGCTTCATTTATATTAATTTAAATAAGTATTCGTTTTAGCGTGAACAGTATTATAATCTTGATATCTTAACTCTTGTACCTATTGGCATCTCTTTAATATAGTATGCATAATCATTAAAGCTGGATTTATCCCATGACCTCCCAATTTCTGGAAGAATAAAACCGTTCAACCCCCTACTAGAACCATTTATTATAGTGTCCCTTCCACCATGTTTTCCCAGGTGGTCTGTTATAATTAGTGTTCTAGTATCCATAATCTCATTTGTATCTGGATGGAAAAACACTGCTTTAACTTCAGAATCTAATTCCACACCTAAATACTCCGCTATACCGATAATACCATTAGCATATTTAGAAAGCGATTTCCCATTAAAATAATGGTCTGGATTTACCATAATCACTTCATCCGGTCCAATTTCTAAAGCAGGTATTTGGTCGTTAACATCAACCTTTGTTACTGCAAATCCAGGAGGGCATCCTCCTCTTGTAATGGCAGATAGCGATTGTGGTATGATAAAATGTTTTAACGACCTAAATTGCGTGCCTTTACTTAAATCACTTAATTTATTATGATCTGGAACTCCGTTTATGATATACAATTCTTCAATGTACTCCCTAAAGGGCATGAATGCCTCGTTATCTACACCTATAATGTTGTGTAAGGCATTGGTCTTGGGATCTCTAACCCTTGCCCATAGGCAATTTGACCCTTTAGATTCATCCTCGCCTGCAAACTTAGCCCTACTTGCGTTATTTACAAAAATATTTACTGAACGAAATATAGTATTTTCGTGATAATCTGACTCTAATTCTGCCCTACTACCTAATAAATCAAGAATCTGACTACCAGTTTGAAGACTTCTACCCGGTGTAGAACCAATGTAATCTACTACCTGAACAAACGCCCCGTATTTTTCATTAATTATTTCATAGTGATCTCGAATTTTGGATTTTGCTATATCTCCATCCTTTATGGTATCAGAAAAATAAAACACTTTTTTTCGCTTTCCATTCGCTCGCAACAAATCCATTACTCCGCGCACAATAAGCTCATTGGGAACTGTATCTAATTGACCTCTTTTTATAGCCAGTGCAGACCTTAAAATTAAGATTAGCCTAGATTCTTCTACGGTATTTACCGATAGATGTGATAACTCTGATAAGTACCTTGCAATATCGGCTTCTTGTACCTCACTAATAAAGGAATCCCATAAGGAGTTGGCCAACTCTAACTCATTAGCATACTGTAACAGAATATGCTTTGAGTCTGAATCTGAAACATTTATTGTTAATGAATTAATTATATCAGCATCATAATTCCAACTAATTTCTTTTAACTCCTTAATTCTTCTCCTAATATTGTTCACCATATCTTATTGAATTGAATTTAAATTCGTAATATAGCCGCGCAAGGTAAAGAAAAGCAACATACACCCACTTACAATGAATAGTATTCGAAAAAAAGGTAGTTTTGCCGAATTAGATGAAACAGACGAGATAATTATTAAGCTTTTGCAGAAGAACGCTAGGCTGTCTAATAAGCAAATTGCCGCTGAAGCTGGAATTGCTGAATCTACCTGCTCTGAAAGATTGCGGAAATTGGAACGAAATAAAATGTTTTTTGGGTTTCATGCTTTTATTGATTCTTCTAAATTGGGTACCAATATTGAAGCGATGGTTTCCATAAAATTAACGAAATTCACCAAAGAGGTGATGGAGGACTTTAAGAGCTCAATGAAACAATTACCAGAGGTAGTAAGCATCTACCACATGGCAGGCTACAGCGACTTCTTACTTTATATAGCTGCTAGAGACAAAGACCATCTAAGAGATTTAATTATGGACCACGTGACTAAAGATTATGTAAAGAGCGTGGAGACTTCGTTAATTTATGACTTTAACTTCAACCCCCTATTTCCCATCTATTTGGATCATGATAAATAATGGGAAATCACATGAATAATTGAAGCATATACTTTTAAGTTGTTTTTCAAATGTTATGAAGTGTAGCGCAAGTGACTTCCTAATAAAACAAAACACTAGTCCGAAAAGTAAGATTCTAGGACTACTCTTGCGTTACTATTCCATTAGACAGGTTGCACCACTATCCCTCACCCTCCATCACTAAGATCATCTAAGCCTTCAGCAGCCTCTAAATCTCTAATAGGTCTCTTAAAATTCACAGGGAATTAGTTAAATATTGGCTAATATTCTCATTATTAAGCCATAGACCCTTCCAATACCGCAAACATTGCCCTATGTTTGTATCAAACAGTAAATTTTACTTCCGTTTATCAGAAACACCTATTGGGCGGTCTAGGTGCATCAATCAACAAGACCCTCAACATTCCTTCTACAGGATAATTACGATCTAAAAAACCCCTAAATCTGCATAACTTAGAGCCTCTAGGCTCTTTATTGCATAAAACAGTTAAGAAGATTAAAGTTACACCCATATTGGAGTAATCGGTATATCCCAATGGAATATATTAATATTAAAAATTAATCTATGATGAAAAAAAAGTTTTTCAATGCGAAAATATATCGCAACCATGCAGCAAGCGAAATGATTGTAGAGAATGGAAAAATCACTCAGATTGGAAAAGATTTACCAAAATGCGATGAGGAAATAGATCTCCAAGGCAAACTTGTTCTACCTCCTTATGTAGATCCACATTTGCATCTAGACTATGTTTATACCTTATCCGAACTGGGACAAGAAGGAGCGGGATCGGGCACCTTATTTGAGGCTATTGAATTATGGCCAAAGTTCAAAGAAACCCTAACAATAGAAAGTGTAAAAAGGCTTGCTCTTAAGGGAATTAAAGACGAGGTCTCCCAAGGCGTACAGCATATCCGCACACATATAGATGTTACAGATCCAAATTTCACAGCACTTAAAGCAATGCTGGAAATGAAAGAGGAATTAAAGGACATCGTTGATATCCAAATCGTAGCCTTCCCACAACAAGGAATGTACATGTATAAGGGCGGACGTGATTTAGTGGAAGAAGCTCTTAAAATGGGGGCTGATGCTGTGGGAGGAATTCCACATTACGAACCTGCCAGGGAGTTTGGTGACAAATCCGTTCATGATATAGTAGAACTCGCTTTAAAGCACGATAAGCTTATAGATGTTCACTGCGATGAAACCGATGATCCACATTCACGTTTTGTAGAGTTATTAAACGCCTTGGTTCTGATGGAAGACTATGGCAGTAGAACCACTGCAAGTCACACTTGTTCCTTTGGTTCTGCAGATAACTCCTACGCTTTTAGAATGATGGACTTATTTCAGAAGAGCAAGATGAATTTTATCTCTTGCCCTACTGAAAACGCCTATCTGCAAGGTCGCCAGGACACCTACCCCAAGCGTCGCGGATTAACAAGAGTGAAAGAGTTCTTAGATTTAGGGATCAACGTTGCTTTTGCACAAGATTCTATAAACGATCCTTGGTATCCAATGGGGAATGGAAATATGATGAATATTCTAGATAACGGAATTCACTTAGCGCAAATTATGTCTCCAGAAGAAGTAAAAACAAATTTTGATCTAATCACCTATAATGGCGCTCGCTGTTTAAACATCCAAGACAGTTATGGTTTAGAGGTAGGAAAGCAAGCAAACTTCATCGTTTTAAATGAAAGCTCTGTTTATGAGGCTATTCGTAAAAGAGTAGATGTTTTGGCATCTGTACGTAATGGAGAGTTCCTTTTCCGCCGTAAAGAAGTGGAGTACGATATTCCACTAGACTTGTAATCTTAATTCACCATTTTATCTATCATAAAAAGACCGTTATCGCTCATGATAACGGTCTTATATTTCTATAATTACAGTAACATATACCTATTTATTTTATCGCTATTCCTTTTCAAAAGACAATTACCTCAAGACAAGCCCTTGGGGTACGGAAAGTAAAATAACGATAATAATTTGACACCAACCAGAATGCAATGGGCAAGCAACGAAGCATTCAGATCTCAACTAGTGATAAATGCCTTAAGAAATTTGAATTTTAAATTATTAAATAAAATTCTAAACCTATCTTTAGCCCTGATTAAAATCTTTGAAACCAATTTTATGAAAAACATTATTACCAAACGCTTTCTACTATTACCTCTTATTGCATTCTTGGGAGTATTAAACATCCAATGCAAACAGAATACGAAAAACAAGACACAAACCCCAGTTAACGAAACTGCAATCGTCATTCCTGATGGATTCTCTATAGAAGTAGTCGCCAAGGATTTAGGAAATCTAAGACATATGACGGTTTCCAAAAACGGAGATATTTATGTTAACAGAGGTACCCTAAAGGATGGAAAGGGAATTGTACTTCTAAAAGATACTAATCAAGATGGCACCATTGATGACCAACAATTGTTTAGTGATTTTCCTGGAACAGGAATATTAATAAAAAACGGATATTTATACACCGCTTCTAATTCTGCCATTTTTCGCTACAAACTAAACGAGAACGAAGAAATTATTGATATTGATAATCCTGAAAAAATAGTTGATGGCATGGCGGACAAAGGTATTGACAATGCCAAACCATTTGTAATAGATGACCAATCCAATATGTATGTCACCATAGGGTCTTGGAACGATTCTTGTCGCGAACAAGGTTCTGGAAAGGGTATAATGCCATGTACCATCCTTGATTCAGCAGGGGGCATTTGGCAATTTAATGCCAACAAGCTCAACCAAACCTTTGCCGATGGAAAACGTTATGCCACAGGAATTAAAAATGCCGTGGCAATTGATTGGAACTATAAGACCAATTCCTTATTTGCAGCGGTACATGGTCGTGGGGCTTTCCATGATTATTACCCTGAGCATTACACCGCCAAGCAAAGCGCGGAACTACCTGCTGAAGTCTTATATGAATTACAGGAAGGCGATGATGCCGGTTGGCCCTATATCTACTATGATCAGTTTAAGAAACAAAAAATGCTAGCTCCGGAATACGGTGGTGACGGAGAGAAGACGGCGGGTGAAGATGCAATTGATCCCATTATGGCATTTCCAGCTCATTTGGCACCCAACGACCTTTTATTCTATACTGGAACCATGTTCCCTGAAAAGTACAGAAATGGTGCATTTATAGCCTTCCACGGGCAATCCCCAGAACTAAAGAAAGGCTATTTAGTGGCTTTTGTACCTTTTAAAGATGGGAAACCGTCGGGAGACTGGGAGATATTCGCCGACAATTTCGCCGGAATAGATTTGGCCAACCCTAGCGGTCCCGTACAATACAGGCCGTGTGGCTTAGCACAAGGTCCAAATGGGGAGCTTTACGTAACCGAAGACCTCAATGGAACTGTTTTTAAAATTACCTATTAAGATCTAGACACAAATACCAAAAAAAAGGCTTCCAATTTCTTGGAAGCCTTTTTTTTGTTACTTGGTGGAGAATACCGGAGTCGAACCGGTGACCTCTTGCCTGCCAGGCAAGCGCTCTAGCCAGCTGAGCTAATCCCCCTAGAACGACGCAAAGGAAATACTTTTTATTGCATTATCAAAATACAATTTCAGCTATTTAACATATATCTCGTCCTTTTTAACAAATAACAGCAGTACAGTTGTTTATAGGTAGAAATTCTGCCTACAAACTATAGTGCACCTTCTTTTTCCATAAAATACACCTCTTCTATTATAATTATAATCCTATTCGCAGTTAGACTTCCTTCTTCTATTCCACTTAACATCTAAAAATCAATCCAATTTTTGGTTATGCTTTGTCAACCCTATAAAACATATAGGAAATCTCAGCTCGTAAAAATGGCTCCTTAAAGTTAATAGCATAAATTTGCCATTTAAATAAGAAACCCTCATGATTCGTTTGGCTAAGGAATCTGATATTCCAACAATTCTTAAACTCACTGCCGCCTGTGCAAAAGCAATGGCAGACAATGGCATATACCAATGGAACGAGAGCTACCCTTCCCAAGAAGCGTTTGAGAACGATATACAAAGGGGCGAACTATTTCTTTTGATAGAAAACAACGATATAGTGGGCACTATCGTGATTTCTACTCTTATGGATCAGGAGTATTTTTCAATTCCTTGGTCCACACCAAATCATAATAATTTTTACATCCATCGTTTGGCAGTACACCCAAACTTTCAAAAGAAGGGCTATGGCAAACTCCTAATGGATTATGCTGAGGAATACGCACGTAATAAAAGTGCCATATCTGTGAGATTAGATACTTTTAGCAAAAACGAACGCAACAATATCTTTTATCAACATAGGGGTTACCGAGAGGTGGGTCATGTCTTTTTTCCAAAACAGAGTAAATACCCCTTTCTTTGCTATGAATTAATTCTATAAAAGTTTTTCCTTTTGAGTTCCAATATAAATCTTAAATCTATTAATAAGCTTGCCATTCCTGCCACTATTGCGGGAATAGCAGAACCCTTGCTATCTATTACCGACACCGCAATTGTAGGAAATATTTCAGAATACAGTCTAGAATCTCTTGCTGCTGCTGGGATTGTTGGGTCTTTCCTATCTATGTTAATTTGGATATTAGGACAGACTAGGAGTGCCATTTCAGCTATTATTTCCCAATATGTAGGCGCCAATAAGATAGATAAGATTCAGTCCTTACCTGCCCAAGCAATTTTCTTAAATATTTCTGTAAGTATTATTGTTCTCCTCTCTACTATTTTCATAGTAGAAGAAATCTTCGTTTTGATGAATGCTACGGGGAAAGTTTTAGAGTTATGCATCTCTTATTATTCTATACGGGTATGGGGATTCCCCTTAACCCTCTTTGTATTTGCAGTTATGGGTATTTTTCGGGGTCTACAAAACACCTATTACCCTATGTTAATTGCCATTACAGGGGCGGTATTAAATATAATTCTAGATGTAATATTGGTGTATGGTGTGGAAGGCTATATCTCCCCGCTATATTTGGAAGGCGCTGCATGGGCTAGTCTTATTGCCCAAGGAGTAATGGCTATAATGGCCTTTATACTTTTAATTACTAAGACCGACATCAGTTTAAAACTTAGATTTCCCATGCATCCAGAATTAGGACGATTGGTGATAATGAGCTTAAATTTGTTTGTACGCGCACTAGCCTTAAATGCCGCTATGATCCTTGCTGTTAGGGAGGCAACAGCCTTAGGAGACAGGTTTATTGGCGCCCATACCATTGCCATAAATCTATGGCTATTCTCCGCTTTTTTCATTGATGGATACGCTGCTGCGGGCAATATCATGGGCGGAAAACTCTTAGGGGCCAGAAATTACGATGGCTTATGGTTATTAGCAAAAAAAATAATGAAATATGGACTTATAGTAAGTTTGGGATTAGTAGTACTAGGCTTTATATTTTACTATCCTATAGGACGTATATTCTCCAATGACACCTCTGTACTGAAAACCTTCTATTCCATATTTTTTATTCTGATACTATCCATGCCACTAAACATGGTAGCCTTTGTTTTTGATGGGTTATTTAAAGGGCTTGGTGAAATGAAATATCTTAGAAATGTATTGCTTATAGCCTCATTTATAGGTTTTATTCCTTTGCTATTCCTTGGCAAGTATTTAGGCTGGGGCATATATGGTATTTGGGCCGCCTTTACCCTTTGGATGCTTATACGTGGTGGAGCTTTGGTCTGGAAATTTCGCAGAAAGTTTCGCCCCCTACTTCAAAACGTTTAATTTTGGAAGCGATATAGCTGTTATTCACATAGCAGTCTAACCGTAAGAACTTTACAATCTAATAAACAGGTTATGGGAACAACTAGAGAAAATGGTAGTTTATATACCAAAATTGATAACGGGATTGCAACAGTAGAATTCGGGCATCCTGCCAGTAACTCCTTTGTGTTGGAACTTATGGATCGTCTCACCAATACTTTTAACGAGTTATCCCAAGATCCTAACGTTAGGGTAATTATTTTAAAATCGGAGGGGGATGGCACCTTCTGCGCTGGCGCTTCTTTTGACCAGCTTACACAGGTAAGTAATGCCGCGGAAGGCAAGGTGTTTTTTAGCGGATTTGCTAATATCATTAATGCAATGAGGACTTGTAAAAAGGTTATAGTAGGTAGAATACAAGGAAAAACTGTAGGAGGGGGATTAGGGCTAATTGCCAGCTGCGATTATGTATTTGCGGCCGAGGCAGCATCCATACGATTATCTGAACTTACTATTGGAATTGCCCCCTTAGTAATTGCGCCAGCAGTACAACGTAAAATTGGGGTTGCAGCCTTATCTGAGCTTTCCTTAGCACCTACCGAATGGAAAAATGCCTATTGGGCACAGGAAAAAGGCTTATTCTCCAAAATATTCAACACCATAAAATCTATGGATCGGGAAATAGAAATATTAACCGAAGACTTAGCAAAATACAACCCCGAAGCATTAGAAGAATGGCGAAAAGTATTATGGGAAGGAACTAGCCATTGGGAAAGTTTGTTGGTAGAACGGGCAGAAATAACTGGGAGATTGGCATTGTCCAAATACACAAAAACCGTATTGGAAAAATTTAAAAAATAAAATATGAGCAAAGTCCAACTAGAGTTTAAATGGGCCATAAGGTTCCTACTAGCTAATTTAGCATGGATGATTTTGGAAAAATATGTTGGCCTGCATGACGCACATATAGGAAAACAACTCCTTTACACCAACTTATTTGGAATTGTTGCCGTTACCATCTTTGTATTGGCATTGTTGGATAAGAGAAAAACCGATTTTGACGGAAAAATGAATTGGAAGCAGGGCTTTAGTTCTGGCGTTACCATAAGTATAATTATTGCCCTATTTAGTCCCCTCATCCCATATATCACCAGTACCGTAATCTCCCCGGATTTTTTTAACAATTTAATCGACTATTCGGTAGAAGTAAATAAAGTTAGTAGAGAAAGTGCAGAAAACTATTTTAGCATAGGGAGTTATATGCTACAAGCCTTTTTTGGTGCCTTAACTATGGGAGTAATCACCTCTGCTATTGTAGCGTTCTTTGTGAAAAAACAATAATCTGTACGTTTTTTCGTTTTATAATTTAAAAATTTGTGACATGGATATTATATCGTTTCTAAATAGCGACCTTGTTTTTCCTCTACTTGCCCTTATTCTTCTAGTAATATTCTTCGTAAATAGGGTTATTAACAAACGTAAGTATAAGCGGTAGTGGGTGCTGACAGTAGACTAATCCCCCAGCTTATTTAATACCTAAGCATAAAATTAAATCGCTGAAGGATAAGACTGAAAAAGATAATTGTACTTTCCATAACCCTATTAAGAAAATAAGATACAATCAGTCCAACCGAGAAACATATTGTTCCCATTATACCTTCACCTATTCGACTACAAGAATATGGTGTTGGAATATTCAGCACAGCTATAACCAAATCAGCCTTAAAAAAAGCAATCAAGAAAAACCGCGTTACTGTTAACGATGTTATTGCTACCACTGCAACTTTAATACATAGTGGCGATGCTGTAAACTTGTTCCCTCCAAAAGAAGTTGATTCTAGAAAGAAGCTGATTTTTCCTCTAAAAATAATATTTGAAGATGATTATTTGGCAGTGATTCATAAGCCTGCTGGAATTTTAGTCAGTGGTAATAGTTTTAAAACTATTGCAAACGTCTTACCACAAAACCTTCAGCCCAGTTCTCTGTTAGATGCCACCATTCCACAACCCGTGCATCGGTTAGACTATGCCACCACAGGTATTCTACTAGCTGGAAAAACCAGCAGTAGTATTCGCGCTTTAAATAAAATGTTTGAAGACAAAAAAGTAGAAAAAACCTATTATGCGGTTACTATTGGTGAAATGGATAAGAATGGTGTAGTTGCCTCTGATATTGATGGAAAAGAATCACAGTCTAATTACAGGTTGGTTGAATCTATATCCTCGGAAAGATTTGGATATCTTAACTTAGTAGAACTAAACCCCATAACCGGAAGAAGACATCAGTTACGCAAGCATTTATCTAGCATTAACCACCCAATCCTTGGCGATAAAGACTATGGAATTAAACCATTAATTTTAAAGGGAAAAGGCTTATATCTACACGCTTATACGCTAAAATTTACACATCCTTTTACTGGAAAAGCACTTTATTTTGAAGATGAACTTCCCTCTAAGTTTAAGAAATTATTTCCTTCTAAGACAACGTAGACTTCTACTTAACCATTTGCATTACGGACATGGACATATTCTCTTAAAGTTATTGCCTCCCCGTATATGGCTTTTGCCCTTCTATAATATACCCTGCATTAAACTTAATGTAATTAAACCTATAAAGTATTCTTTATCCCTCCATGTTTTATAGTATTATTTAAGATATATTGCTACAGAAATTTGAAAGCCCCGAAAAATTTAGTGAAAAATGCGGGTGATAATTTTAAAAATGTAGTTTTGTAAAGCTACACAAAAAGATTAGATAATTATGGCAGAAGAGAAGCGTTATCCTATTGACAAAGTAACCAGCCCAATAAAAAAATTCATGAAACAACAAAAATCAGGCGGAATCGTACTGGTAATCAGTGTTGTTATTGCTTTAATATTAGCAAACTCATCTTTGTCTGAATATTATTTCAGCTTTTTTAATCAGAAACTAGGTTTACAATTCGAAGGAGAACCTTTTCTAAAATACAGCCTTCTTCATTGGATAAACGATGGATTAATGGCAGTTTTCTTTTTTGTTCTAGGGTTAGAATTGAAAAGAGAAATTGTTGGAGGAGAACTTTCCAATCCAAGGAAAGCATTACTACCTATTGGCGCTGCTATTGGGGGAGTAATTGTACCTGCAATTATTTATATACTACTTAACCCTACTGGAGAAGCTAGTAACGGTTGGGGAATCCCAATGGCTACGGACATTGCTTTTGCCTTAGGTATCCTATATCTTCTAGGCGATAAAATCCCCTTATCACTAAAAGTATTTTTAACGGCTTTAGCTATTATAGATGATTTAATCGCTGTTATGGTCATCGCATTTTTCTATACCTCAGATATTTCATTAATAAGTCTTTCTATTGGTTTAGGCTTTGTTGTGATTATGTTGATAGGAAATAAAATGGGTATCCGAAATATATTCTTTTATGCTATATTAGGAATTGCAGGTGTTTGGACGGCCTTCCTTCTTTCCGGGGTACACGCAACTATTGCTTCCGTTCTTGCCGCCTTCACGATTCCTGCAGATATGAGAATTAAGGAAAGTACTTACATCAAAAAGATCCAGACTTACTTAGGGAAGTTTCAAAATATTGATCCCAACCACAATATCCCAACTTTAACCAATGAGCAAATACATATTTTAGATAAAATAAAGCTCGACACAAGAAAAATTATTCCGCCATTACAACGCCTAGAACACGGAATGCACCCTTTTGTTACCTTTTTCATTATTCCTGTTTTTGCATTAGCTAATGCTGGGGTTTCCATTGCCATTGACCCAGAACAATTATTTAGCACCAATGTAGCTTTAGGCGTAGCTCTAGGGCTTGTAATTGGTAAATTAGTTGGAGTAGTCGGGGCAACCTTGCTCCTCGTAAAGCTAAAAGTAGCGCCGCTACCACATGGCATGAGTATTAAAAATTTATTTGGAATAGGCTTCTTAGCTTCTATCGGATTTACCATGTCGCTATTCATAACTTCCCTAGCTTTTACTAGCGAAGTGTATATGGTACAAGCCAAAATAGGAATTTTTATAGCCTCAATAATTGGAGCTTTAGGTGGATATTTATTTTTAAATAAACAGCCAGCACAATAATTCCTTTTAAAGCTAAATTTATGATAGGAATAAGGGCATGCTAAAGTGTTATTTTCACCTAAGCTACATAGGCAGATTAACCTCTATATAAAAGCCATCATCCTATCGTAAGACAATCATTCTCAGTAATTTTCATGAAATTCGGAGCTTTTTTCACTATCTTTTGATATGTAAAAAGCTCCACATGAAAAACGTACTATCTTCCCTTGTAATAATCTTACTTCTATTTTCTATAAGCGGTTTAGCTCAAAAAGAAAATAAAGAGAAGAAGAAGTGGTACAAGGGCAATCTTCACACACATTCTTTTTGGAGCGATGGGGACGAGTTTCCCGAAATTATTCTGGACTGGTATAAATCCAACAACTATCAATTCATAGCCTTATCAGACCACAATACCATTTCTATGGAAGAGAAATGGATACCAGTGCGTAGCGATTCCCTTTTTCAAAATAGCTTCAATAATTATCTAAACACCTATGGGGAAAATTGGGTAGAATATAAAAGGGACTCAGGAAAAATAATGGTAAAGCTAAAAACCTACGCAGAATATAGTCAGCTTTTAGAAAAACCGGGAGAATTCCTTGTCTTACATTCCGAAGAAATCACCGATAGATATAAGGATAAACATGTTCATATAAACGCTACCAATATACAGCGTAAAATTGATCCTCAAGGTGGTAATAGCGTTGCAGAAACCATGCAGAACAATTTGGATGAAGTTTTAAAACAACGCAGGGAAACGGGAATCCCAATAATGCCACACATTAACCACCCCAATTTCTTTTATAGCATTACCCTAGAGGATATGATTTCTCTAAAAGGAGAACAATTCTTTGAAGTCTACAACGGACATCATATGGTACATAATTTAGGGGATTCTACCCATATCTCCACGGAACAAATGTGGGATCAGATCAATATATCCTATATAAAAGATAATAAGCCCCTGATGTATGGACTGGCTACAGACGATTCTCACAACTACCATAAAAAAGGCCACAAATGGAGCAATGCCGGTAGGGGTTGGGTCGTGGTGCAAACCGACACCTTATCTGCTCACTCCTTGATTCATGCCATGGAAAAAGGAGATTTCTACGCTTCTACCGGGGTTTCTCTAACTTCCCTAGAGTGTACACCAGAAGGGATATCGGTTGCCGTAGCAGCAGAGCCTGGAGTAAAGTATACTATTTCTTTTATAGGTTGCCTTAAGGGGGCAACTGAAACAAAAGAACTTTTATCCGTGGATGCTTCCCAGGCACAATACAAATTCCCAAAAGACCTTCTTTTTGTGCGCTGTAAAATCACATCGAATAAACAACAGGAAAATCCCATAGAAAATATGAAATATGAGGTAGCATGGACACAGCCTATACTTATCTCTAATTAATTTGCCGGAATGGGTTACCTTTGCAAGGCAAACTATAGTTATGAGTAAAATTCGTATTACCAAGCAGTTTAATTTTGAAACGGGACACGCCTTGTTCGGGTATGATGGCAAATGTAGAAACGTACATGGACACAGCTATAAGCTTTCCGTAACGGTTATAGGAACCCCCATTACCGATACCAACCATGTTAAGTTAGGTATGGTTATCGATTTTGGAGACCTAAAGAAAATAGTGAAGGAAGAAATAGTGGACAAGTATGATCATGCTACTGTCTTCAATAAAAACACCCCTCACGTAGAATTGGCTAAGGAACTTACCGATAGGGGACACAATGTTATTTTAGCCGATTATCAACCTACAAGTGAGAATATGGTAATTCACTTTGCCGAAAAAATAAAAAGAAGGTTGCCAGAAAACATTAAACTATTCTCCCTTAGACTACAAGAGACCGATTCTTCTTTTGCAGAATGGTATGCTTCTGATAATTAAAGCCCTAAGATGAAGTCCATTATAGTTCCGGAAGGCAAAAAAATATACTTCTCTAGCGACCATCACCTTGGAGCCCCCACACCAGAATTGAGTTTCCCTAGGGAAAAGAAATTTGTAAAGTGGTTAGACGAGGTTAAGGAGGATGCTGCAGCTATTTTTCTATTAGGGGATATGTTCGATTTTTGGTTCGAATATAAAACTGTGGTACCAAAAGGTTTCACTCGCACCTTAGGAAAACTAGCAGAAATCACCGATTCCGGAATCCCGATATATTATTTTGTAGGGAACCACGATCTTTGGATGAATGGCTATTTTGAAGAAGAACTAAACATCCCTGTTTTCCACGAACCGCAAGTCTTTAATTTAAACGGCAAAGTCTGCCTAATTGGGCATGGCGACGGATTAGGTCCTGGTGACATAGGCTATAAACGGATGAAAAAGGTATTTACAAATCCCCTTTCAAAATGGCTGTATAATTGGCTACACCCAGATTTGGGGGTTAAATTGGCACAATATTTATCCGTAAAAAACAAAATGATCTCTGGAGATGAGGATGTAAAATTTCTAGGGGAGGAAAATGAATGGCTAGTACATTATTGCAGACGAAAATTAGAACAGCAACATTACGATTATTTTATATTTGGACATCGCCATTTGCCTCTAGAAATTAAGCTGAACGAAAAATCGACCTATATAAACCTTGGGGATTGGATCACCTATTTTACTTATGGTGTTTTCCAAGACAACAAGCTCTCCTTGGAAAAATATGATAAAGAGGCTATAGAAAGTTAGAACTCCCTATATATCAATAGAGACCACACCTCCCTATCCCTCTATTTCTAATACCCACTAAATGTTAACAAGGCTTATTTAATATCCTTCAACTTTAATTGAAGGCTAATATTTCCTTGCCATTCATTTTCATCCAAAGAAAAGACGGCACTAAACCCCTTTTCTTTAACTCGTTCTAATTTTGTTCCCAAATTAAATCCAATTGCATCAATACTTCCTCCCTTAGTACCCACATTAGCATCTGCAAGTCGACATTTTAAATGCCCTCCATCCTGACCTACCACCTTGGCGTATCCAGTATCCATAAGATTTTCTGCCATAAACATGGGGGCATAGTTACCGGGGCCAAAAGGAGCGAATTGATTTATAATACGCATCAACTTAGGACTTATTTGATCTAATGAGATAATAGCATCTACCATTATCTCTGGAGACAACAGCTTTTTATCAATGTTTTGAGCTACAACTTCTTCAAACTTAGTTTTAAAAGCCTTGTAATTCTCTTCCAACAACGTAAGTCCAGCAGCATATTTATGTCCCCCAAACTGTTCAATAGTATCTGCACATTCCTCTAACGCCCTATACACATCAAAACCCTTAACAGAGCGTGCGGAGGCTGCTAACTTATCTCCACTTTTTGTAAAGACCAAGGTAGGCCTATAATAGGTCTCTATTAGTCGGGAAGCCACGATTCCTATAACGCCTTTATGCCAAGTTTCCTTGTAGACAACAGAGGTAAACCCCTTTTCTTCCTTATTTTCCGAAATCTGCAGCAGTGCCTCCCTGGCAATTTCCTGATCTAGATTCCTCCTATCCGTATTATATACCTCTATTTCTTTGGCAAACTGTTGTGCCTTTTCTAAATCCTGTTCTCGCAATAAATTTACTGCATGTTGACCATGCTCCATTCGTCCTGCGGCATTAATACGAGGTGCAATAATGAAAACAACATCGGTTATGGTAAGTTCACTTTTCTTAATGTTATCGATAATTGCCTTAAAACCAGTCCTAGGAGCTTTGTTAATTACCTGTAGCCCCCAGAAAGCAAGAATCCTGTTCTCTCCAGTAATAGGGACTATATCTGCTCCAATAGCGGTAGCTACTAGATCTAAATAGGGAATAAGATCATCTATAGTTTCCCCTCTCCTAGACCCTAAAGCCTGAATAAGTTTGAAACCTACCCCGCAACCACAAAGCTCATCAAAGGGGTAGGGACAATCTTCCCTTTTAGGATCTAAAACCGCTACTGCTTTAGGGAGTTCACTACCAGGTCTATGGTGATCGCAAATGATAAAATCAATGCCCCTTTGCCTAGCATATTCCACTTTATCAATGGCCTTCACCCCACAATCTAAGGTAATGATTAAGGTAAAACCGTTGTCTTCCGCAAAATCTACTCCTTTAAAAGAAACTCCATATCCTTCAGTATATCGGTCTGGAATATAGGTAGCCACATTGGGATAGTACGACTCCAAATAAGATGATAATAATGCTACAGAAGTAGTGCCGTCTACATCATAATCCCCATAAACCAAGATATTTTCTCCGTTAGCTATTGCCTCTTCTATACGGGCTACAGCTACTTCCATATCTTTCATTAAAAACGGATCATGCAACTGAGATAATTTAGGCCTAAAAAAACTTTTGGCCTCTTCGAATGTGGTGATTCCTCTTTGCAATAAAAGCTGCGCGACCAAGTCTTCTACACCCAATGCAGTAGCCAGGGCCCTAATCTGCTCTTCTTCCGGTTTTGGCTTAATGGTCCACCGCATAGGTACTACTCTTTTAACCTAATCCTATTTTTAAATATTTCTTTACCATCTACCACCACCTTTAGATAGTAACGCATTTTTGGTAGATATGAAAGATCATAGGTAAAGGTCCCCTTATCTAACTCACTGTAAGAATGCGTTTCCACAATCTTAGATTCATCTTCTTGTTGCGTAATAATTACCTCTACCTGTTTCTTCTCATTCGAAAAATAATCCAAGGTAACAGGTCCATCAGTTCTAGCAGGGAACATGGTAACCGATGGTTCATTGTCTAAATGGTAAGTTGCATTAGGTTCTACCCTAAAGTTATAAATAATATGGCTACCAAAATCAGAGTTAAAATGTTTTATAGCTCTTCCTAGTGTATCTAGCAGCCTAACATCCCCTCTACCATCCTTGGCCTTATACCAGAATTCCAATCCATCTCCTGCCGAATCTTCTACCATAAAAGTATAATTCCCCTTTGGCAGTTGAAGGGTATCTCTATAAACAGTATTTGGTGCAAGTTCTACGCTATCTCTTTTAAATAGTACCTTCCCATAGCTATCCATTACTTTATATTGATTCTGCCCTGGCTTATTATTAGTCTTAAAGTAGATAACACTTGTTTCCGGTAAAATATCGGGACGTGTATAAACTGATTGTTTTGCATTATCTCCCGTAAACCCATCTCTTTTCCCGTTAGGTCTTTTTAATTCTACATAAAATGTAGCCGACTCTTTTTCGGTATAGATTTCTTCTGGCAAGGTTAATAGTGCGGTTTCCCCAAAAGGAAGGTCGCCTTCCCATTTAAACTTTTTGGATTTATGGCCTTCCAAGTTATAATGAACCATCACGGATTTTAAATTATCCTTGCCATTATTCTTTATTCTGATAACCGCTAAGGCTCCAGTTTCATTCTTCCTACTGTAAATTTCCTCATTAGATGGGGTAATAATATCTACCAATGAAACATCATTTACAGAGTTAATTTTTCCATATTCCAACACATAGGCCACCAATAACTCTTTAGCGCTAGGATTCTCCGTTTCATACGGCTCCATATTAAGGTCTATAGTATAGGATTCTTTGGAATCTAGTGTAAAGGACACCTCATCTGGCTGTAACAAATATCCTGGGCACCAATTAGCTCTATCAAAAATCCAAGTACCTGCCTGTGGATACAACGGGTTATCTCCACATTTCATCCACAATTGCTGAGAATGAATTACCTGCCCATTAAGTAGAATTTCACGGTATTTATCACAGAATTCTCCACATCCATTAGCATCCATTCCATGGCCGGTCTGCAAAACTTTAACCTTACCAAAATTAAACTCCTTATTAGCCTTTAGGTTTACTGGTACCAAATGATTCTCTATAGGATCATTCTTATCACCATAACTAAAGTTTCCATCGTAAATTTTATGAAGGGCCAATGCTTCCACAATGGGTTTACCATATATAATTTCGAAATCTACGGTTACTTTCCAACCTCTAGTCTTATTGTCCTCATAACCGGTATGGATATAATCTACAACTACGCTATCCCTTAAAATAGGACTGAAGTCGGTTAGATCTACCTTCCAATTAAAACCCCAATCCTCTTGAAAGCGCCCTCCATAGGGAGTTAGCATCCTAGCAATCTCATAGGAGATAGAGTCATTTTTGGGCTGCACCTTAATATGATCTACATAGTCCCAATCTGCACATCTCATCCCATCTGGACATTCGAATTTTAAATTAAGCATTATCTGCCTAATTTCTCGTTCTTTTCCTGGGAATACTACCTCCCGCTTATAGCTATTTGCGCCCTTGGAAGGGTCGGTAACAATAGTTTCTTTATTATGCGAAATAATGTGTTGGGTTTGTTGTGCAACCAAACCGTGGAGCAATCCAAAAAAGACGCTCAGAATAGATACATATCTTTTAATCATTGGGAAGAATTAGAGATTCTTAGAATTACTTATGAAATATGGTTTTGATTTCTAATTTGGCAAATTTTCTAAACATTTCCATTACACCGCAATACTTTTCAATGGAAAGATCTACTGCTCGTTGTAATTTTTTCTCCTCCAAATTAGCACCCTTAAAATGATACTCTATAGTTACCTTATCATAATATTTTGGGTGTTCTTCAGTAATATCGGCAATAGTCTCTATTCTAAACTCCTCTACTTCCAATTTCATTTTTTTAATTAAGGAGGCTACATCAAGACCAGAGCAGCCAGCAAGGCTACTTAACATTAAAGCCTTAGGACGATATCCTTGTCCTCCTCCACCATCTTCCTTCGCAATATCTATAATTAAGTTATTCCCAGAAGGGTTATTGCTTTCAAAGGTCATGTTGCCTAACCATTTTGTAGTAATATGATTTGTCATCAGTATAAAATTTTTGTTACTTGTAGGAGCCAAAAATACGTATAAATATATAACCATGCCGCTCGTTAAACCATTAGATCCAACCCACGACCCCGAAACTAAAGTTTTGGCAGAATTTTTCAACGAAACTTTGGGATTCTGTCCCAATTCTGTATTGACTATGCAGCACAGACCCGAAATATCTAAGGCCTTTATAAATTTAAATAAGGCTGTAATGACTAATGAGGGAAGGGTAGACTCTGCTTTAAAGCGAATGATCGCATGGGTTAGCAGTAATGCCACTGGATGCAGATATTGTCAGGCTCATGCAATACTTGCCGCTGAACGCTTTGGTGCCGAGGCTGAAAAATTAAATAATATATGGGAGTACAGAACACATGCTGCTTTTTCAGAAGCAGAAAGAGCTGCCCTGGACTTTAGTTTAGCAGCTTCCCAAGTTCCCAATACCATGAGTCCAAAAATTAAAAATGCCCTTTATAAATATTGGGATGAAGGCGAGATCGTAGAAATGCTTGGCGTTATTTCTCTATTCGGCTTTTTAAATAGATGGAATGATACCATGGGAACCACAATGGAAGAAGACGCTATAAAAACCGGAAAACGATATCTAGAAAAATATGGGTGGAAGCAAGGAAAGCACGTTTAATTATTACCTAATAAAACGCACTACTATTTGCTAATTATTTTTTACCTGCCAAAACCATCACAATTTCACCTTTAGGAGGATTTGCTGTGAAATGATCCAACACTTCACTTACAGTACCTCTTATAGTTTCCTCATACATCTTGGAAATTTCCCTAGACACTGAGATTTGCCTATCCGCTCCAAAATATGTAACCAATTGACCTAGGGTTTTCACTAGTTTGTGGGGCGACTCATAGAAAATAATAGTCCTAGACTCCTCTGCAAGTAGTGTTAGCCTTGTTTGCCTTCCTTTCTTCACAGGTAAAAATCCTTCAAATACAAATTTATCATTGGGTAGCCCACTGTTTACCAATGCTGGAACAAATGCTGTAGCTCCCGGAAGACATTCTACTTCTATATTATTTTGGACACAGGCACGGGTCAGTAAAAACCCGGGATCTGAAATAGCGGGGGTACCGGCATCAGAAATGAGAGCGATATTCTCTCCAGCCTCTAATCGCCTAATAATACCATCCACCATTTTATGCTCATTGTGCATATGATGACTCTGCATATTAGTGCCTATCTCATAGTGATGTAGCAATTTACCACTGGTCCTAGTATCTTCGGCTAAAATTAAATCTACCTCTTTTAGAACTCGAATAGCCCTAAAAGTAATATCTTCAAGATTACCTATTGGTGTTGGTACAATATATAATTTCCCCATTAAACGTTTTGATAGCTGGCAAAAATAATCAAATAAATCCCCCACATCACATCATTAATATATGAAGCACCTTCTAACTTTAGAAAAGCACATCAATTTTATGTGATATTTTTAGCTTAACCCTAGGAAAACTTTCGGGAAATTAAATTCATAAATCGAGCTTCGTACTCTTCCTTACCTATCCAATTATCATAATCTGGTTTTACCATATTAACAATAAAAGAAATAGACCGTTCTTCAGTATCTATTGTGCTAAGTTGAGACAACACCCTATTATAATCTTCCATGCTATTATTAAATAGATGCTTAACAAAAGCTAGCTTATCATTTAGATCTATCTTAATATTCCTATGCGTGTGGTTCGTGATTGTCTTGGTTACTGGCCTTGTATGTGCCTCCACCTTAGGTGTAAAAAGATCTTTATCATTGATTAAATCTGAGTTGGAAGAAAACTGAGAAAGAACCTCATCTATAGTAGTAGGATTTGGCATTTCTGAAACCATATCCTTAATTGTATCTATCCCTGGAGTAATAATGTCTTCTTTATGCGGATTGCTTTCTGGTACAGATGAGTTTGCACTTAGCACAGAATTAGCCATGGTTTCAAATTTAGAACCAATAGCACTCTTAGAAACGTCTATCTCTACTTCGTTTAATTTCTCTTCAATATATTTTAGGACCGCTAACTTTTCATATAATTCCCTTGCCGCATCGTATAGCGAAGTAATTTCCCCCGTATTTTTTGCAGTTATAATTTCGGTAGATAATATCCTTAATTCCTCTTTTAGTCTCTTTTTCATTTTTAGTGATTTTTACTATAAGCTGGACTCCAAGGGAGCTCCAATTTCACAATTATACAATGTTCTATTAGGTGTGGCTATAAAAAAATGAACCTTTACTCAACTTTTCCCAACATTACTGCCACATGGATTATTTTTTTGATAATTTTATGCCTCCTATTAAACTAACGGAAAACAAATAACTTTCGTCTAAAATTACAAAATGTTTCTCGAAAATACTGTTAACCCTAAAGAACAATTCGGATGGATAGAAGTTATCTGTGGTTCCATGTTCTCCGGAAAGACCGAGGAACTCATCCGACGTCTTAAGCGAGCTCAGTTCGCAAAACAAAAAGTGGAGATCTTTAAACCCATGATAGACACTAGATATCATGAAGAAATGGTAATCTCCCATGATGCCAATGAAATACGTTCTACTCCTGTACCTGCAGCTACCAATATACGCCTGTTAGCTGATGGCTGTGATGTAGTAGGTATTGATGAAGCTCAATTCTTTGATGATGAAATCGTAACCGTATGTAACGACTTAGCAAATAAAGGAGTTCGAGTGGTAGTAGCAGGACTAGATATGGATTTCAAGGGTAACCCTTTTGGCCCCATGCCTGCACTTATGGCTACTGCAGAATATGTTACAAAAGTACACGCTGTTTGTACCCGAACCGGAAATTTAGCTAACTACAGCTTTAGAAAGAACAACAATGAAAACCTAGTTCTATTAGGCGAGGTAGAAGAGTACGAGCCCCTAAGTAGAGCTGCCTACTACAAAGCCATGCTGAAGGAGAAAGTAAACACTATAAAAGTTACTTCTGAGGAAATAATATCCCCTAAAAAAATATAAATAAACATGGTTGAGGAAACCGTTCTGGAAATAGATCTACAGGCACTAGAGCACAATTACCACTATCTACGGTCTAAAATTAATAAAGACACCCTTTTCTTGGGAGTGGTAAAAGCATTTGCCTACGGTAGTGACTCGGTTGCTATTGCAAAAAAACTAGAGGCCTTAGGTGCTAACTACCTAGCAGTTGCCTATACCTATGAGGGCGTTGTTTTAAGAGATGCTGGCATAAAACTGCCTATTCTAGTACTCCATCCCCAAAGGGTACAATATACTACTTTAATAGAGCGCTGCTTAGAGCCTAGCTTGTACTCCCCAACAATGCTTACCTCTTTTTTACAGACCGCTAAAGCCTTAAAACAATCAAATTATCCTGTTCATTTAAAACTTAATACCGGACTTAATAGAATAGGTTTTTCTGAAAATGAGGTGGATTTCATAGCAGATCAATTGAAAGGAGCGCAACAAATTAAAGTAACCTCCATATTATCACATCTAGCTGCATCCGAAGATTTAAGTGAAAAGGCGTTTACCCTTTCACAAATAGCAACCTTCGAAAGAATTAGCAAGACATTAACGAGCAAATTAGACTATCAACCATTAAAACATATATTGAATACCTCTGGAATAATTAATTATCCAGAAGCTCAATATAATATGGTTAGAAGCGGAATTGGACTTTATGGTTATGGTAATGAGGCTTCCGAAGATGCTAAATTAATCCCAGTCGCTACCTTAAAGACAATTGTTTCCCAGATTCACCATATTGGCCCTAATGAAAGCGTTGGTTACAACAGAGGTTTTATTTCCAATTCACCCATGGTAACAGCAACCCTGCCCATTGGACACGCCGATGGCATTGGCAGAGTTTATGGAAATCACAAAGGCCACGTATGGATTAACGAACAACTTGCCCCCATTATAGGGAATGTTTGTATGGATATGCTAATGATAGATATTACGGAGATAGATTGTAAGGAAGGTGATGAAGTTATTGTTTTTGGCAAAAACCATAGCGCAGATAAAATGGCCTCTTATAGCAATTCTATATCTTACGAGCTTCTTACTGGAATTTCACAACGTATAAGACGTGTTTATTTAGATAATTAATATTTTTTTAGCATTTTGTTAAGAATGATTTTTTTCACTACATTGCAGTAGATAATAACCAACCCTTAAACTATGTTAAAAGAATTTAAAAATTTCATCATGACAGGAAATGTCATTGATTTAGCCGTTGCGGTAATTCTGGCTGGAGCTGTCAGCTTAGTAGTTAATGGCTTTGTAAATGACATTATGATGCCAATTGTAGGGTATTTTGCAGGCGGCATGGATTTCTCAGAAATGCAGATTGTACTATCAGAAGCTATAGTTGCTGCTGATGGAACAGTTACCAAACCGGAGAGTGCTATCCGTTATGGAGCATGGATAAACTCTATCGTTAATTTAGTGATTGTAGGTTTTGTGCTTTTCATGATTGTAAAAGCTTACAATAAAACAAAAACACCACCTGCTCCTAAAAAAGAAGCTCCAAAAGGACCAACGCAAGAGGAGTTATTAATGCAAATCAGAGATTTGTTGAAAAAATAATCAATTCAATACTAAAGTTCCGGTCTAAACTAAGACCAACTACCGACCAACCTAAACCGTCAGCCCATTTATATCAAAAAGGCTGACGGTTTTTTTTATACTTCAGTGATATTTATAACTTTTTGTTATATTTTTAATAAATTAGATTAATCGCATTGTTCTCAATGCATTAATGAGTACCTTTGCCTTCTCAATTTTAATACATTAATAATGAAAGTAGCTGTAGTTGGAGCAACTGGAATGGTTGGAGAAGTAATGCTAAAAGTATTAGCAGAACGCAACTTTCCATTAACAGAATTGTTATTGGTAGCCTCAGAAAGATCTGTAGGTAAAAAATTAATGTTCCAAGGGAAGGAGCACACCCTTATAGGCCTACAAACGGCCTTAGAAGCAAAGCCGGATATAGCTGTATTTTCGGCAGGCGGGGACACCTCTCTAGAGTGGGCACCTAAATTTGCATCAGCAGGAATAACGGTAATCGACAATTCCTCTGCTTGGCGAATGGACCCTTCTAAGAAATTGATTGTTCCAGAAATTAATGCAAATGAACTTACCAAGGAAGATAAAATAATAGCTAGTCCAAACTGTTCTACTATACAGATGGTTTTGGCACTATCTCCTTTGCATAAGAAATATAAAATGAAACGAGTAGTTGTTTCTACCTACCAGTCTGTATCAGGTACTGGGGTAAAGGCAGTGCAACAATTAGAAAATGAAATTGCTGGAGTACAAGGCGAAATGGCCTATCCTTATCCTATAGGAAAAAATGCACTTCCACATTGTGACGTATTCTTAGAAAACGGCTACACTAAGGAGGAAATGAAGTTGGCTCAGGAACCTTTAAAAATATTTAACGACAATAGTTTCTCCGTAACTGCGACTGCTGTACGTATTCCTACTTCTGGAGGACATTCCGAATCTGTAAACGTGGAGTTTGAGAATGACTTTGATCTTTCCGAAGTAAGAAAAATGCTAAGCGAAACCAAGGGGATTATAGTACAGGATAACCCAGATACCAACACCTATCCTATGCCTATTTACGCCAATGAAAAGGATGAGGTTTTTGTTGGAAGAATAAGAAGAGACGAAACACAGGCGAACACCTTAAATATGTGGATTGTTGCAGACAACCTAAGAAAAGGAGCCGCCACTAATGTTATACAGATTGCAGAGTATCTTGTTGAAAACAGTTTAGTATAAACAAACAATAAGCTCACTTTCTAAGAAAAGGCGACTAAAACTTTACAACCCCAACTCCAAGGGGACATTAATACATAAAAATACCTTTGTGACCTTATTGTCGCAAAGGTATTTTTTGTAGTATTTTTGGCAATCACATAGATTAAATATAAATGAAGAAAATAGTATTATCCACAATCGCGGCAAGCGTTGTACTCGCTTGTGGCACAAATCAAAAAAAAGACCCTATTGTTTTGAATTATCCTAGCACAAAAAAAGTTGATACGGTAGACCACTATTTCGGAACCGATGTACCGGACCCCTACCGCTGGTTAGAAGATGATAGAAGTAAAGAAACAGAGGCTTGGGTTAAAGACCAAAATAAGTCCACTTTTGATTATCTAGATCAAATTCCTTTTAGAGCCGATTTAAAAAATCGTTTGGAAAAATTATGGAATTACGAAAAATTAGGTTCTCCTTTTAAGGAAGGTAATTACACTTACTTTTCTAAAAACGACGGACTCCAAAATCAGTATGTAATATACCGTACCAAAGAAAATGGTGAAGAGGAGGTATTCTTAGATCCCAACACCTTCTCCGAAGACGGAACTACTTCTTTAGCTGGCCTAAGCTTTTCTGACGATGGCTCTATAGCTGCATACTCCATATCTGAAGGAGGTAGCGATTGGCGCAAGGTAATCGTATTAGAAACAGAAACTAGAAAAATTGTTGAAGACACCTTAGTAGACATCAAATTTAGTGGCATCTCTTGGAAAGGAAATGAAGGCTTCTTCTATTCTAGTTATGATAAGCCTAAAGGCAGTGAATTATCAGCAAAAACAGATCAGCACAAGCTATACTACCATAAATTAGGTACTTCTCAAAAGGAAGACGAGATAATCTTTGGAGGAATCGCCTCCGAAAAACACCGTTACGTAGGTGGTAGCGTTACAGAAGACAACAAATACCTATTGGTATCTGCTTCCGTGTCAACATCGGGCAACAAACTATTTATTAAAGATCTTACTAAGCCAGGTAGCAAATTAATACCCATAGTAGATCACACCGATTCTGATACTTCCATATTAGACAATGTAGGTTCCAAACTATATTTAGTGACCAATTTGGATGCCCCCAATAAAAGAATCGTAACCGTAGATGCTGCTAATCCAGCACCAGAAAATTGGACAGATCTAATTCCAGAGACAGAAAACGTACTCACCCCTGGTACAGGCGGAGGCTATATTTTTACAAATTATATGGTAGATGCCATCTCCAAAGTGTACCAATACGATTATGAGGGAAATAAAATACGTGAGGTAAAACTACCTGGTGTAGGTACTGCTGGTGGTTTTGGCGGAAAAAAAGAGGATAAAGAATTCTATTTCTCCTTTACCAATTATAACACACCATCTTCTTCTTATAAATACAATGTAGATTCTGGTGAATATGAATTGTATTGGAAGCCAGAAATAGATTTTAATCCCGAAGGATACGAGTCTAAACAGGTGTTTTACACCTCCAAAGACGGCACAAAGATCCCCATGATCATCACCCACAAAAAAGGGCTAGAACTAAATGGTAAAAATCCGACTATCCTATATGGATATGGTGGATTTAACATCAGCCTAACTCCTTCTTTTAGCATTATCAATGCAGTATGGATGGAACAAGGCGGAATTTATGCCGTTCCTAATTTAAGGGGTGGTGGCGAATATGGTAAAAAGTGGCATGATGCAGGTACCCAATTACAAAAGCAAAACGTTTTTGACGATTTTATTGCTGCTGCTGAATACTTAATTGACAACAACTATACTTCTAGCGACTATTTAGCCATTAGAGGAGGTTCTAACGGCGGATTATTAGTTGGAGCCACTATGACACAAAGACCAGAATTAATGAAGGTAGCGCTTCCAGCTGTGGGTGTATTAGACATGTTACGTTACCATACCTTTACTGCGGGAGCTGGTTGGGCCTACGATTATGGAACTGCAGAAGATAGTGAGGAAATGTTCCAATATCTAAAAAATTATTCACCAGTACATAACGTTAAAAAGGGAGTCAGTTACCCCGCAACTCTTGTAACTACAGGAGACCATGATGATAGGGTAGTGCCTGCACATAGCTTTAAATTTGCTGCGGAACTACAAGATAAACAAACTGGAAATAACCCTACTCTTATTAGAATAGAAATAAACGCCGGACATGGTGCAGGTACCCCAATAAGTAAAACTATTGAGCAAACTGCAGATATTTTTGGGTTTACCTTATTTAATATGGGTTTCCAGGATCTTCCTAACCCATCAGTTTTAAAATAAATAAAAGCTTAGTTTTCAATTAAATTAATACTTTTGTTAAGTCCATTTCATTATTGAAATGGACTTTTTTTATTCCATAATTAGCAGTTATAGCCATTAACCATCATGTTACAAGTAAATTCCCTTTCATTTTCATATAACAAAAAACCAACTTTAATCGATTTAGATTTTAAGGTTGATAAAGGGGAGCATGTATCTATTGTTGGACAAAGCGGTTGTGGAAAGAGCACATTACTAAAGCTTATTTACGGATTATTACAACCCACAGAAGGAGAAATATATTGGGAAGACAAAAAAGTCTTAGGACCTAATTTTAATTTGGTGCCTGGAGAGCCCTATATGAAATACCTAGCGCAAGACTTGCAACTAATGGCCTATACTACCGTAGAAGAAAATGTAAGTCAATTTTTATCTGTTTTCTATCCAGACGAGTTAATGGAGCGAACCCAAGAGCTTTTAGAAATGATAGAAATGACGGAATACGCCAAAGTTATGGTAGAAAAGCTAAGCGGAGGACAACAGCAACGAGTAGCCCTTGCGAGGGTATTAGCACAGGAGCCAGAATTACTGCTTTTAGACGAACCCTTTGCTCACATAGATAATTTTAGGAAGAACGATTTAAGAAGAAACCTCTTCAACTACCTAAAAAAGAAAGGTATTAGTTGCATTACCGCAACCCATGATCATCAGGATATTTTGGGTTATGCAGACCGAATTATTGTACTTAAAGATCAAGAAATATTAGCTGATGAAGCTACGGAATCGCTTTATTTTAACCCCAAAACTATTTACACCGCCAGCCTATTTGGTGAAGCTAACCACATTCCTATAGAAATTGTAAAATCCTATGCCAATACAAAGCGTAAAATAATTGTGTATGCACATGAGCTTAAAGCCTCTAAAAAATCGGGCATCCCAGTTATTGTAGAGAAAAGCTATTTTATGGGCAGCTACTATCTAATAGTAGGGCACTCTGGAGATGAAAAAATCCGATTTCATTCCTCTAAAGCCATAAAACCAAAAAAGAAAGTATATTTAAATATTGCCATAGAGACCATAAATCAACGACTAAAACAATAATAAACTTCATTTTGGACAAAGAACAGCTTATACAGGAGTTACAATTTAAGGCAGTTCGCAGTAGCGGTGCAGGTGGCCAACATGTTAATAAAGTTTCCTCTAAAGTAGAATTATACTTTAACGTTCAAGAGTCCAACGCACTTAGTGATAACGAGAAAAGTAGGATTCTAAAAAAATTATCTCATAAGCTAACGAAAGATAACGTCTTACTGTTATGGAGCGAAGAAACTCGTAGTCAGCACAAGAATAAAGATTTAGTAATAAAGAAATTTCTGGAAACGATAGCATTCGGCTTAAGGGTACCTAAAGTCAGAAGAAAAACCAAACCCACCCGATCTTCCATTGAAAAAAGGTTAAAACAAAAGAAAAGGTCTGCCCTAAAAAAGGCTAACAGGGGGAAGCCAAAATTAGATTAGATCTATTCAATTTCTTTGATCTTAAATTCTGATCCATTAAAGAATATCTTTTCCCCAATAGATTTTCCCATCAATATTTTGCCCATAGGAGTATCTGGAGCGATAGCATAATAGATTTCCCCGTCTACTAGAATTTTACCTGCACTAATCCCTATATAATAATGATGCTTACTAGTGTAAACCACACTTCCCAATATCACCTGATTGGACTTGCGTTGCAACGGAACTTTTTTAAAACGTTCTTGTAATAATTGCACCTCTGCCAATTGCTTTCCCAACTTCTCACGTTCTAATTGGATCATAGCTCTACCAGTTTCGTGTTTATCACCGGCGCTACTTTTGGTTTCGGAGGTTAAGGCCTCTTCTAAGGAAGTTATTCCACCTTGTATTCTAAGCAATCGTTCTTCAATATAAGTCTTACAGCTACTATAGAGCTGTTCTTTTGGTGTAATATTCATATCTAATAGCTATTAATTATTGACCCTAACCTTGTCTTTTGCATTACCTTTCTACTAAGCAAGATCTGCCAATTCCTTACCAATACTACTCCCAATAGCAATTCCCATACCTCCCATTCTTACACCGCAATACACACGATTTGATAATTGTCTTACAATAGGTTTTTTCTGCCTCCCAACTCCCATTATACCACTCCATCTTTGATGTATTTGAAATGGATTATTTGGTAAAATAATGGTCCGCATTATTTCTTCCAAGCGATTTTGTACTATAGGAGTTTCTCCAAAAGCAGTTGTTTCTTCCGCTTTAAAATCGAGATTTCTCCCCCCTCCCAAAAGAATTCTGTCTCCAACATTCCTAAAATAATAATACCCCTCCTCTAGATGAAACGTCCCTTTAATAGAAAGGTTTTTAATAGGCTTGGTAATCATCACTTGAGCTCTAGCTGGTCTTACATCTTCTTTAATCAATTGGGCCGCAAAACCGTTTGTAGCAACAAATAAGTGCTGCGTTTTAAAATCAAATTCACTTGTATGCACTTCAAGGTGATTATCAAATTCCTCAAAAGATGTTACCTGGATTCCATTAAGGATATTAATTCCGGCTTTCTGCACTTTTCTAAGCAGCGCATCCATCATCATCCCCGTGTCTATTTGTCCTTCAAAAGAAGAACTGATATAATTACCTTGAATCTTTTTAAAATGATAAGTATTGGCTTGCAACCTAAAACAATCAGATTTAAACACCGATTTTAATAGGGTATTTGCCTTCCCCACCCCTTCTAAGCAGCGCTCATATAATTCTTGATGCTCTTTAAGAAAAACCTCATGGCCACCATAATTCCTATAATCTAATTGCGCATCGCCCAAAGTCTTTCTCAACAACTGCACACCATCCCAGCGCTTTTGAACCAGCTTTACCACCTCGTCCTCTGTATGGGTCTCCAGGTCAGACAAAACCTCGGAAATACTACCAAAACAGGAAAAACCCGCATTCTTTGTACTAGCTCCCTGTGGCAATATTCCTTTTTCTACAACCAGAATTTTAGCCTTAGGAAATCGATTTTTAAGGTGAAGAGCACAATTAAGTCCAACAATACCACTACCAACAACGGTAAAGTCTATGTTAGCAAGCCATGTATTATACTCCCAATAACTAAAATTCATATCTTCTCACTGCTTTAAGAGAAGGTAAAGTAAGAAAAAGAATGGAATAAAAACTATATTTCTAAGAGGCACATCTTATAATCTGCCTTAATTAAGAACAAGAGGTTTTCCAATAAAAAAAGCGAAATATTCTGTTCCGAGAAACTGAATACTTCGCCTATAAAAGATAATATATTATGTCTGCCTATGTTATTCTTCAGGCATTGGTTCCATCTCAAAGTCTTCCATAAACTTTGTAGTATAATTTCCTGCTAGGTAATCTGGATGGTCCATTAATTGTCTGTGGAAAGGAATAGTGGTCTTAACTCCCTCTATTACAAATTCGTCCAACGCACGTTTCATTTTATTAATGGCTTCCTCTCTAGTTTGTGCAGTTGTGATCAACTTTGCAATCATGGAGTCATAGTTAGAAGGAATAGTATATCCACTATACACATGGGTATCTAATCTAATTCCGTGACCCCCTGGGGTATGTAGGGTGGTAATTTTTCCTGGTGAAGGCCTAAAGTTATTATAGGGATCTTCAGCATTAATCCTACATTCAATAGAGTGTAGTTTAGGATAGTAATTTCTACCAGAAATTGGCACACCTGCTGCAACTAGAATCTGTTCCCTAATTAGGTCGTAGTCTATTACCTGCTCGGTAATAGGGTGCTCTACTTGGATTCTGGTATTCATTTCCATGAAATAGAAATTCCTATGCTTATCTACCAAAAATTCTATAGTACCAGCTCCTTCGTATTTTATATATTCTGCCGCTTTTACTGCTGCTTCCCCCATAGCATCCCTTAACTTATCTGTCATAAAAGGAGAAGGAGTCTCTTCAGTTAACTTTTGGTGTCTACGTTGTATAGAACAATCTCTTTCAGAAAGGTGACATGCTTTTCCATACTGGTCTCCAACAACCTGGATTTCTATATGTCGTGGCTCCTCAATAAGCTTTTCCATATACATACCGCCATTACCAAAAGCCGCAGTAGCTTCTTGTACTGCTCCTTCAAAATGCTTCTGAAGGTCTTCTTCTTTAAAGACTGCTCGCATTCCCTTTCCACCACCACCGGCGGTAGCCTTTATCATTACGGGGTAGCCCATTTTCTTGGCTACTTTTTTAGCATCTTCATAGTCCTTTAAAAGTCCTTCTGATCCTGGAATCGTAGGGACACCCGCTTTTTTCATGGTTTCTTTAGCGGTAGCTTTATCACCCATTCTATCGATGTGCTCTCCAGAAGGTCCAATAAACTTAATATCGTGCTCAGCACAGATCTTTGAGAACTTAGAATTTTCAGAAAGAAAACCATATCCTGGATGAATGGCATCTGCATTGGTTATTTCTGCAGCTGCTATGATATTTGGTATTTTTAAATACGATTCACTACTTGCCGCTGGCCCTATACATACCGCTTCATCCGCAAAACGAACGTGAAGACTTTCCTCATCTGCTTTGGAGTAGACCGCTACTGTCTTTATTCCCATTTCCTTACAGGTACGAATAATACGCAGCGCTATTTCTCCCCTATTTGCAATAAGTATTTTTTTAAACATCTCTTGAAATTTTAATTCGTATTCCAAATTTTTAAACACGTATGATCTCGATTTAAACGAGTTCATCCACATTTAGTATTTAAAAATTTCTTATGAGGGGTCTACCAAAAATAATGGCTGATCAAATTCTACTGGTGAACTATCGTCCACAAGTACTTTTACGATCTTTCCAGAAACTTCTGATTCTATATCATTGAATAACTTCATAGCCTCAATAACACAAAGTACATCCCCTTTCTTAATAACACTTCCAACCTCTACAAACACTGGCTTATCTGGCGCAGGTTTTCTATAGAAGGTTCCAATGATAGGTGACTTTATAGTGACATACTTATCATCTTCTGCTGCTTCTGCCTTTTTAGTAATTTCTACAGAAGGCTGCTCTCCTTGAGCTTGTTGTTGTATAGCTTGTTGAGGCATAGGAGCATTCATAGGGATATGCTGAACAAAAGTAGGCTCTTGTGAACTTTCTCCCTTTCCGGTACGGATGGTGATTTTTATATCTTCCATCTCCAATTTCACTTCACTTGCCCCAGATTTGGCAACAAATTTAATTAAGCTTTGAATTTCTTTGATATCCATAGTTCGTTATAATTTTTTAGGTTACGTCTAAATTAAGAATTATAGGCCCATTTCAAATAAATAGAACCCCAAGTAAAACCGCCTCCAAATGCAGCAAACACCAAATTATCTCCTTTTTTTAATTGGTTTTCGTAGTCGCTTAGCAAAAGAGGTAAAGTTGCTGATGTAGTGTTTCCGTATTTTTGAATATTCATCATAACCTTGGAATCATCTACGCCCATTCTATTAGAAGTGGCATCTATAATTCTTTTATTGGCCTGATGAGGCACTAACCAATTTACATCGGTATGTGATAAATCATTGCGTTCCATTATCTTAGCTGCAGCATCTGCCATATTGGTAACCGCAAATTTAAACACTGATTTCCCGTCCTGATAAATATAATGTTGACGATTTTTAACAGTTTCTTCTGATGCTGGAAGCAAAGAGCCCCCGGCATCCATTTTGAGGAAATTTCTACCTTGCCCGTCAGAACGCAAATATTCGTCTTGCAATCCAAGTCCTTCCATATTAGGTTCAAACAACACCGCTCCGGCACCGTCACCAAAAATAATACAGGTAGTTCTATCAGTATAGTCTATTATAGAAGACATTTTATCTGCTCCTATAAGCAGTACTTTTTTATATCTCCCAGACTCTATATAACTAGATGCAGTAGACATCCCATATAGAAAACTAGAGCAGGCGGCATGCAAGTCATATGCAAAAGCATTTACAGCTCCAATTTCGGTAGCTACGTAAGCAGCAGTAGCCGCTACCATCATATCTGGGGTAGCTGTAGCCACAATAACTAAGTCAATTTCCTTTGGATCTAGGTTTTGTTTAGACAGAAGCTGTTCTGCCGCTTTAATAGCGAGATAGGAAGTTCCTAGTCCCTCCTCTTTTAAAATCCTTCTTTCTTTAATGCCGGTTCTGGTTGTAATCCATTCGTCATTAGTATCTACTAAAGTTTCAAGGATTTCATTGGTCAATATATAATCTGGTACATATGACCCTACAGCCGTAATTGCCGCCGTTTTTTTACTCATCCAAATTAGTTTTTCTCAATAAATCTTCAAAAACAACTGAAAATTTCTGAAAATTAATGATTTTATACGACTTTTAGTCCAATTGTATATTGTTTCTTAGAATTTTAATCTTTGATAAAAAAAACTCCCACTTTATATAAAATGGGAGTTTATATCGTAAACTTTGAATACAACTTATGCTACAGCTTCTTCAGTTTGGTCAATTAAAACCTCACCACGGTAGTATAATTTGCCTTCATGCCAGTGGGCTCTATGAAATAGATGCATTTCCCCAGTTGTTGGGTCTTTTGCAACGGTAGGAGCTACGGCCTTGTAATGCGTTCTTCTCTTATCCCTTCTGGTTTTGGAAATTTTTCTCTTAGGATGTGCCATTATGAAACTTATTTATCCGTTAATAATTTTTTTAGTGCGTCCCAACGGGGATCTATATCTTCTTCTTTTTCAATCTTTAACTCTTTTGGCTGAAGTTCCTCCAACTTTTCTAATGCTTCCGATTCTAAAGTACCGTCCAGAACTCCTGGGTGGATTTTTTTAATCGGTACGGCCAAAACTAACATTTCATAAATATATTGCGCAATGTTAATTTGGTGTTCCGAGTGCGGAAGTATCAAAATCTCGTCGTTATCATCATTATACTCATCACCAAATTTAATTGCCAATTCCATATTAGCATTTATTTTTTGGTCATAAGGCTCATTAGAGACATCACAATTAACATTTACTGTTCCCTGTGCATGTAACTCTAACTCCATAACAGTACTCATTTTATTTAATGTAGCAGCTATAGCTATATCTGCCCCATTAAACTCATTGTACTCAAAAGACTCAAAGAACTTATTTTCAATGGTATATTCAAACTCGTGTTTCCCCTGTTTCAACCCTGAAAAAGGAATACTAAACTCCTTATGCTTCATCATTTCACACTGGTTTTTAACGTACCCGCCACAATAAAGGCGGGTGCAAAGATACTATTATTTTATAAAATCCCAACAAATCAAAAGAAATAAATAAAAGTGCTGTAAAACCCCTTAAAGCGGTGGCCCCAAGCTCTATAGCCCATCAAAAAGAAACTTTTTTTCTACCTTTTAATCTTTTGCTTCTTCAAAACATCGCTAGTCAACTCCTTATATTCCAGTCTATTCTTAAAAATACTTAGGGCTGCAAAAACTGCTTCTTTAAAAGAACTGTTATCAGCAACTCCCTTCCCTGCAATCTCATATGCAGTACCATGATCTGGAGATGTTCTCACTTTAGATAGGCCTGCGGTGTAATTTACACCCTTTCCAAAAGACAAAGTCTTAAAAGGAATTAGACCTTGATCGTGGTAGGCCGCCAAAATAGCATCAAACTGCATAAAATTATCAGATCCAAAAAAGCTATCGGCAGAATAAGGTCCAAAAACTAGCTGTCCCTTTTCGGACAATTCTGCAATTACAGGCTTAAGAACCTCATCATCTTCTTTCCCTATAACCCCATTATCACCGCTATGAGGATTAATTCCCAATAGTGCAATTTTAGGTTTCCTAATTCCAAAATCTTGTTTTAGAGAGTTTTCAATAGTTGCAATCTTACTCCTTATTAATTTGGGAGTTATCGCTGCTGCTATATCCTTTACCGCAACATGATCTGTAAGCAAGCCTATTCTTAAGCCTTCAGAAACCATGAACATAAGGCTCTCTCCTTCAAATTCCTGAGCTAAAAAATCGGTATGACCAGGAAATTTAAAATCCTCGGCCTGTATATTATTCTTGTTTATAGGAGCCGTAACCAAAACGTCTATCTCATCGTTTTTTAAGGCTTCTACTGCTGCCCTTAAGGACTGAATAGCATATTTACCGCTCTCTGATGTAGGAGTTCCAAATTGTACCTTAGGAGTTTCTCGCCATACATTAACCACATTCACCTTTCCATCTAAAGCCATTCCGGGTTCCTTAATCCCATTATAATTTACATCTATATTCAGCGCCGATTTCTGGAAGGCCATAGTTTTGTTGGACGCGAATATTATAGGAGTACAAAAATCGAGCATACGGACATCCTCAAATGTTTTAAGTACCACCTCGCACCCAATACCATTTAAATCACCTATGGAAATACCCAATTTAATTTTTCCTTTTTCCTGCATCCTGTATTATCGTTTAATATGAAATAAACCATTAAATTTACACCACAAAACTAACTAATTAAAACGACACATGTTTACTGGGATAATTGAAACTTTGGGAGAAATCAAAAATTTGGAAAAGAATGGTAGCAACCTTCATATCACCATTAAATCTTCCATTACCCAGGAACTTAAGATAGATCAGAGCGTTGCCCATAATGGGGTATGCTTAACAGTTGTAAAAATAGAAGACGATTTTTATACTGTAACCGCAATAGACGAAACACTACAAAAAACCAATCTAGGAGAACTGAAGGTTGGCGATTATGTAAACTTAGAACGTGCTATGGTATTAGGCGCAAGATTAGACGGCCATATTGTACAGGGCCATGTAGACCAAACTGGAGTCTGCAGCAATATACAACAGCAGGATGGCAGCTGGATATTCACCTTTAACTACGATGCCAGTTTAAATAATGTAACCATTGAAAAAGGCTCCATAACTATAGATGGCACCAGCCTAACTGTTTTTAACTCCGATAAGCATAGTTTTAGCGTCGCTATAATTCCATACACCTATGAACACACCGTTTTTAATTCTTACAAAATAGGGACAGTAGTTAATTTGGAATTTGATGTAATTGGTAAATATGTTTCTCGATTGTTAGCACTTAGAGAATAAAAAAAGTGTTGAATTTTAACTCTGCGATGGCAGTGTTCCGAAGTATTAAAATAGAATGGAAAAATAAAACGCTACAGCACCGCTTTTTTTGCTCACAGTAGAGTTCTTAGAACCCCTATTTTTTAAAAATTAATCTATCCGAATTTTTTGAGGGTTTATCTCCGTATAAATATGGATCTCCAGGGTTCCTAAGCCTTACAAAACGAGCTGGCGTCCCATATACCACAGTATTCCTTATAACATTATCCATCACCAAAGAACCGGCGCCCACAATACTATTGTGACCTATAGTAATATTATCAATAACATTTGCTCCTAAGGATATTGCCGAAAATTTACCAAGCTTTAAATTAGAACCAGCACAGACCCCAGAGGAGATACTAGAATAATCTTCCATAAAACCTTCATGCCCTAGGGACGAATTTGTGTTTAGAATACAAAAATCTCCAATTGTAGAATTTGAACTCACTATAGCACCAGGCATGATAACCACTCCCATACCAATCTTCACTCTTTTACCAATAACAGCATTCGGATGGATTACTGATATAAATTTAATTCCTGGAACAAGTTTCATTAACTTATTCACCATATTTTTCCTGATCCAATTATTACCAATTGCAACAACTACCCCGTAAATATTATGCGCTTTAATTAGATTAGGAAGTTCCTTTTCGCATCCCAATATTTGATGTCCATTGTGTTTTAATCCTTTCTCTTTAAAGGAATCCAAAAACCCCAAAACTGAATATTCCCTGTTTTTTAAGATACAGTCTAACACCACCCCTCCATGACCTGAAGCTCCTACTATTAAGACTTTTTTCATTTTCAGGGGTTTTTTTATCGTTGCACTCCTAAGAGCACACACTAACTTTACTTAATTAACACTATTTCTTTAAAATTATTGTTTTAAAGTGCTGTTACATTCTACACAAATTCGAAACCCACTCTCCTATTTTACAAAAGAAAGGGCATGTAATCTACAAAAAAAATGCCTAAACTTTCACCATCTTATCTTTTTAAATGACACCCCATCACAAATACTTCGGATTCTAAGCATATATAATACAGCCCAATAAGAGCACCTTGCTTTGGTAGATTTATATATTATTGCGCTATATAATTAAACAACCCGCTGTTTAAATTACCTTAAGGATAGTCTTACAAATAAAAGGCGCACCACAATGGGTGCGCCTTTATATTTATATCGTTTTTAAGTGCAAAATTTATAGAATATGATCTTTCATCTTATTCCAAGCTCTTGCCAATAATATTCCAGATACAAGTGCAACACCGGTTAGAATCATTGCACTGGTAGTCTTTCCGTAGATCCAATATCCTGTAGCGAACATACAAGAGTATATTAGCACACAACCTAGCAACATAGCCGAAATCCCTGCTGGAACACTCCATTTCTCTTTAGTGTTAACTATCTCTACGTTCTCCGCTTCTGCCTCGTCTACCACTTTAGACCATCCTGGTCCTCCTGGCTGAATTTTTCTATAGAAATCCTGTAAGACCTGCTTAGACTCTGGTTGCGTCATAAAGGTAGCAGCTAACCATATAGCAGTTGTAGATACTACCACAAATATATATTCGGACCAGGCTGGAAAAACACCAGTTTCTGCAGCAAATAAAAATGGACCAATAGCCGTTAATTTTAGCACTATAGAAATAATACCAGAAGCAAACATTGCAGTAATTTCACTCCATGCGTTAATTCTCCACCAGAACCATCTTAAAATAAAAATAAGACCTGTTCCCGCACCAAATACTAATAACACCTCAAACAATTGTAAAGCATTTTGCAACAATAAGGCCAATACAGCACTACAAACCATTAATATCACAGTAGAAATTCTACCTACAGCAACCAATCTTTTTTCAGAGGCATTAGGATTAATCTGTTGTTTATAAAAGTCATACACTATATATGATGATCCCCAGTTCAACTGTGTAGAAATGGTACTCATATAAGCTGCTATCAAAGAGGCCAATACCAATCCTAAAAGTCCACTAGGTAATTTGGTCAACATAGCAGAATACGCTAAATCGTGTCCTAATTTATCTACTGCTACATTTGGGAATGCCTCGTGAATACTAGCAATATCTGGATAAACCACCAAAGACGCCAACGCCACCAAAATCCAAGGCCATGGTCTTAAAGCATAGTGCATAATATTAAAAAAGAAGGTAGCTCCTATTGCGTGGTTTTCATTTTTTGCGGCCAACATCCTTTGAGCGATGTAGCCACCACCACCAGGTTCTGCTCCTGGATACCAAGAACTCCACCATTGTACTGCCAAGGGAATCACCAATAGGGTAATCACCGCCTGTGTATTTGTAAAATCAGGTAATATAGAAAGCTTGTCTGCAACGTTTTCATTCGCCATAAGCGCCTCAATACCACCAACTTCTGGAATATTCACCAAATAATAGGCTGCTCCAATAGCACCTCCCATAGCGACAAAGAATAAAAGGAAATCTGTGTATACAACCCCTTTAAATCCACCTAAGGCACTGAACGTCACCGTAATTAATCCTGCACTTACCACTGTCACCCATGGCTCTAAGCCCAACATTATACCACCAATCTTAATTGCTGCCAAAGTAACGGCAGACATGGTAATTACGTTAAAGATAACTCCAAGATAAACTGCTCTAAATTTTCTTAAAAACTCAGCTGGCTTACCTCCATACCGAAGCTCATAGAATTCCAAATCCGTATTCACATTGGATTTCCTCCACAGCTTAGCATAAACGAATACCGTTAGTAAACCCGTTAATAAGAATGCCCACCATACCCAGTTTCCTGAAACACCATTGGTACGAACAATATCAGTAACCAAATTAGGTGTATCGGTAGAGAATGTAGTAGCTACCATAGATAGTCCTAATAACCACCATGGCATAGTTCTACCGGAAAGGAAATATTCTGAAGAACTTGCCCCTGACTTTTTAGAGACATAAATCCCAATAAATAATACGATCGAGAAGAAAACAATTATAAAACTATAATCAAGCGTACTTAATTCCATTTATTTGATTTTGGTAATTGAAAAACGATAAAGATATATTTTTTTGGGATACTTTTGCTTAATGTTCGTCAAATGTTATAAATGATTCTCTCAACAACAATTGATATCACTTTTACGGCATGGGTACTTGCTTTTACTGCAGTTTTTATCCTAGGGATTTCTAAAGCCGGTATTAAAGGTATCGCTATAATCATTGTTACTTTAATGGCCCTTGCCTTTGGAGCAAAGGAGTCTACAGGTGTACTTGTCCCCTTATTAGTAGTAGGCGACACCTTCGCGGTAATCTATTACAATAGACACGCCCAATGGAAATATGTACTCGCATTTCTACCCTGGATGATATTAGGCATACTTATAGGAACAGCTGTGGGAAAGGATTTACCAGGAAACACCTTTAAAATTGGCATGTCTGTTATTATATTAGTTACTGTGTTAATAATGTATTGGTGGGATAGGAAAAAGTCTAAGCATGTTCCCACTCACTGGGCTTTTGCAGGCTTTATAGGAACCATTGCAGGAATAACGACCATGATAGGAAATCTAGCTGGAGCTTTTTCCAACATATACTTTTTAGCTATGAGGCTTCCTAAGAACGAGTTTATTGGTACTGCAGCTTGGTTGTTTTTTATTGTGAATATCTTTAAACTCCCCTTCCATATCTTTATCTGGAAGACTATAACCCCTGATACACTTTTGATAAATCTAAAATTAGTCCCTGGAATCATTTTGGGACTTTTTATTGGAGTGCGCTTGGTGAAAATTATAAAAGATCAGTTTTACAGAAAAATGATTCTGATCTTAACTGCAATTGGGGCTTTTCTTATCCTCTTTAGATAACCCACAAACCCATTAAAGTACACACAAAAAAAGCTGGTGCCACGCACCAGCTTTTTTAATTAAACTAACTCAAACTAAACTAAACTTCTTTTAGCAAAAATCGCATATTCAAACCACCTTTAGGTTACCATAACTTCATGATAAGGTTATCTAAACAGGGTAGAACTAATTTTGCTAAATATCTAGCGTTAGCTATAACACAGATTTAAAACCTGCAAAACGTTATTTCTTATCTAAACTCAAGGGTTTTCCCTTAAAGCTAGGGCCTTCCAGAGTCACCCCTAAATTCTTTATCACTGTAGGGGCAATTTGATTGGTGTATAACTGCTCTTCCTTGGTAATTTCTCCCAAAGCGCTTACTCCTTTTCCAAAAGCGACTACCCATACACTTCCTGCACCATTTATACTACTGCCATGACCTCTCCAAGTATCTAATGGGTCTGTTCCTCGCCCATGATCAGTAGTGATAATAAATGTAGTGTTGTCTTTATAAAAAGGATCTTGCTGGGTAAATTTCCATAATTCCTCTATTAAACCATCCGTATTTTGGGCCGACTTTAAATAGGAGTCATAATCGCCATCGTGAGCAAAATCATCAGTTTCTCCATAGGAGATAAACACTAATTTAGGATGCTTTCTTTTCATATACTCCAAAGCATAATGTTGGGTAAATGCATCTAGACGAACAGACCCCCATGGACTAGGAATTTCCGATTGAAGTTGGTTTAAGAATATTTCCCTTTCTGTTAAGTCATTCCCTTCTGCAATTTTAAACCCTGCATTAACTGGGACTCCAGAACGTGCTTCGTTTACAATAAAAGGGAATACGTCCCAACTACCAAAAGCAGCCACTTTACCTTTATAGGCTGGTAAATTGTTCACTCGCTCTAAGATAGTCTTATTAGGATTGTTTTCTTTTCTATTGCTATTGATTCTCTCATCATCTGCCTCTCCAGTTAGAATCTCATTATATCCAGGGTATGAAAACCACATCTTATTGGTAAGGTCCACTTTACTACCTGCATTCCTATTTCCGTGCAATTGCCCCATTTTTTGCACCTTATTCCAAAAAAATGGCATTAAAACAGTCCTTCTTTCCTCAGGGGTATCTCGCCAAAATTTAGCTTTAAGACCGGTAGTATCACCTACATATTTCTTGTTGGCCACTAATAAAGGATCAGCTCCCGAAAACAGCTCTTGCCAACGGAGCCCATCCAAGGTGATAAGAATTACATTGGGTTGCTTTTCTGTTTGTGCGATGGTTTTGGAGGAAATTCCCGCCAAAAGAACCATCATTAAAATTACTACATTTCTTTTCATCTTATTATTTAATTTATAGTGTTTAAAGTTAAAGTATTACGCCAATAGCTTCATTTTAAGTTTCCCTATGTAAAAACAGTTCCACAAGAAATAGGAAGAATTAAGCTATTAGCATTATTTTTATTCACAAGTAAGATCATTCACTTTTCAGTATGACTTTAAATTTAACCCAGTTTTCCGTTTTAGAAAACAGGGATGTTAAAGGTTCAAGAATTAGTTAGGCCTAATAGCTACTATACCACTAGATTAATACACCAAAATAATCATTCTTTCTTGGTTATAGATGTCATAATCCCAATTAAAATTACAACCATTTTTTAGTTAAACTAATTCCAACAAAAAGAGTTCTGGGCTAATTTGAGTTATAATTGACCCTTATTCAGCTATTGTAACCACCAGCTAATTTCTCTTATTTTATCATTTCCTGCTCCAAACTGGACTTCAATTGCCTTGGAAACATTCTCGGTATTGTTATTGTATTCAGACTGTGGATACATCCATCTAGTTGGAGGTGTTTTCCCAGGTAGTTGCGAAAAATTAGGGTATCCGGTTCTTAAGTGATCAAAATACATCCTCCAATCTGATTGTAAAAAGGAGGTGAAATATTTTTGGGTAAGTATTAGCTCTAATTTTGTTTCGGATGGCATCATCTCTTCAAATGCTACTAAAGGACCGTTTAAATAAGTTTCGGCATCCAAAGCATCTACATAAGTTTCAAAATTTTTAGCATAATCGTTATAAAAGCTAAAAGATGCTTTTACTCCGTTTTCGTAATGAGTTTTGGCAGAGGTGCCTATCCAACCCCTTACGGACGCTTCCGCCAAAATAAATTCTAATTCCCAATACCCCATTAAATTATGCGGCTCTGTAGTTGGGTCTGTAGTATATCTCAGATTCACTTTAGAAACGTCACCTGCAGCGGCTTTATCATTTATTTCGGCATAAGGAGCTAAAGGGTCACCACCTTCATAGGCATTAAAATCATCTATTGCTAATCCTGCCTCCTTGGCGTTTTTTGTCCTTCCACAAAAGATAAACAACCTAGGATCTTGCCTATCCTTTAACCTATCTACAAAAGTGGCAGACATATACATACCAGATCCATAGCTACTAGAGTTAAACTCTCCATATCTACTGCCTTCTTCATCGGAGTACACCAATTGACCATTGTCTTCATTAGAGACCATAATTGGCTCATTGGCATAAATAGAAGCAAATGCATCTTTAACCCCTAAATGGGAGTCACTTTCTTTTTTAGAAAGGGTCATTAATACCTTTAGCCTAAAAGAATTTACCAACTTTCTCCATTTTAAGGCATTACCGCCAAAGATAATATCACCTGCAATTACTTCGGTATTGTCTTTTAAAAGTAGATTTGCCTCTTCTAGTTCTTTTAAAATCCCTATAAACACCTCTTTTTGAGAATCGTATTTAGGGGCATAATTTTCCCCTGTTTCACCTTTCAGGGCCTCACCATAAGGAACATCCCCAAAAGTTAAGGTTAAATTATAAAAATAATAGGCTCTAAAGAACTTGGACAGGGCAACATAGGCGTCACTATTGATACGTTCTGCTTCTTGCATCATCTTAGTTACTTCCCCCAACATATTATAGTCCTCAAAACTAGCACGACTCCAATTATAATATTGGTTATTACTTTCTCCATCTGTTTGCACTAGCATTCTAGAGGCATATAAGGCAGAAGTTCCTTGCACCGTAAACGCATTGCTAGCAATATTGGTTAATAATAATTGCGGATGAGTCTGACTTACATTATTAGGATTCTCGTTAATATCTGATAAATCGTGGCATGCTGTTAAGGTCAGCAGGATAATTAAATGGTATAAAATTTTTATTTTTTTCATTGTACTTTTTATTACTAAAATTTAACATTAACACCCATACCAATATATCTTGAAGAGGGGTCTTGAAGGTTGTTGTCATCACCAAAATCTGGATCAATAAGATCTGCCTTCTTCCAAACAAAAAGGTTGTAACCACTTAAGCTAGCCTCTAGGCTCTTTACCCCCTTTAAATTGGCCAATTCCGTAAGATCATATTTAAAGGAAAGGGTACGCAGTTTAAAAAAGCTACGGTCAAAAATATTAGCGAATTTTTTATTTTCGTTTTGAGTTACAGCGGCCCGATATGGGTAATTCTGCGACCAAGACTGCCAGCTTACCGCAGTAGTATTTTCTTGATAGGTTCTAGTATCAGAAATTACGGTACCTTCTACATCTTGGACCAATTCTCCTCCGGTAACCACAACACCTTGGGGAACATAAACGGGCTTCCCAGCTGCATATTCCGCATCTCTATATTCTGTAGAGTTAGGATGCTTACCACCCCACCACATTTTCTCTACGGTTAGCGACCTCATTAATCCGCCCCAAACCCCATCAATACCGATATTTACGGAAAGTTTATTGAATTTTAAGGTGTTTTGAAGTCCCAAAGTCCAACTAGGATCTGTATGTCCCAATCGTTGTTGGAAATTATCTCTTATAGGCATTCCCGAATCGTTTAATATTAAATCCCCGGCATCAGATTTTTGCCAAACAGTAGCGTAATAACTATCGGCACGGTCATTAAGTCTTAAATTGTTATAAGTGGAATTCCCCCCATAAATTTCTGTGATACGCCTTACCTTTCTACTCCAATTAGCCGTTGCATCCCATCTAAAGTTATCGGTACGAATTGGCGTTGTACCTAAGACAAGTTCAACGCCTTTAGTAGTATACTCATTGCCATTTACCTTTCTACTTTGAAATCCGCTAGTATTAGAAATTGGCAAATCTATAATCTGATTGGTATCTACCACATTGTAGTAGGTAAGGTCTAAACGCAATTTATTTTGTAAAAACGCAGAACTTAGTCCTAATTCAAAAGAAGTAGAGCTTTCTGGCTGAATATTAGCATTGACCAAACCATTAGGGTATTCCAATTTAACATTCCCTCCAAATACGCCATTATTAGTATAAAAAGATTCGGTACTGTAAGGACCAAGATCACTAGAAACCTTTGCCCAAGAACCAAATGCTTTTAAATAGTCTATCCCTACAGGTAAGTTTACATAATTTGAAATAACGGTACTTAAAGAAGCGGAAGGATAAAAATAGGACCTGTTTTCTTTTGGTAAAGTAGAAGACCAATCGTTTCTAGCTGCCAAGTTTAGGAACACCGAATTATAAAGATCTAATCCAAAAGTAGCATACACACTATTGGTGGCCTTTTCCTCTAAATGGGTTTTAGCTGCCACAGCACCCTTGGTATTATTTAAACTATATATAAAAGGAACCACCAATCCATCAGTAGAATTATACTCTTGTTGGTATTTTCTATAAAAAGAAGCTGCACCGGCATTAATATCAAAAGAAACGTTATCGCTCATATCTTTGTTGTAAGACGCTAGGATATCGTAATCTACAGTGAGCTTATTACTGTTCCAGGTTTTATAATCTCCTTCCCTAGCATCGCCATAATTTAAATAGCTTTTAGGGCTTTGGCGATCTTCAAAAATATCTTGGATTACGGCAGACCCTTTTGCCTGTACTTTAAGGTTGTCGGTTATTTCATAGGTCAATGCCAATTGTGCATTAATAAGGTCGGCATCGTACTTTTGATTTAGCTCATGAGCAGCAAAATACACATTGTTATACCAAGCATAATTATAGTTTGCTTGCCTATACCCCTCTTGCCCTGGAATATAACGATGTTCGTTCAATTCTTTTCCATTAACATCATCCCCCATCCAAATGAGAATAGTATACATATGGTTTTTAGGACCATATCCGTGTCTAGGATAGTTGGGCGAGTAGACTTTATTATAAGATAATTTACTATCTAATGTAAGCCCTTCGGATAGGTTATTGGTCGACTTAAAACTTAACCCTCCGGTTTTAAGGCTTGCATTGGGGACCCTATCTTTTTGACTAGAAAAATTTCCTGATAGCCTAAAGGCTCCTTTTTCCGTTTTGTTAGCTATCGCAAAATCTGTTGAACTAATATACCCTGGCTCCAAAAAGTCTTTTAGGTTATTGTGGTATTTCCAAGGGGTAGGAACTCTAGAGTAGCGCGACTTATCGTTATACTGTGTTCCAGAAACATCGCCCCACCATGGAATAGTTTCCTTCGTTACATTATCATAAATAGGGCTATTCCATTGTGATACCAAAACTCCAGGCTCAAATTTAGGCCCCCATATCATGTCTCCATCGGATACGCCACCATCTTTCCCATCCCAAAACTCATATTTTCCATTAGAACCGTTACCGTATTCGTTCTGAGTTTCAGGAAATACCGTAAATCCAGCCGAAACCATCGTATTATGAGATACAGTTATTTCTAAACCATCCGTTTTAGCATTTTTTGTAGTAATCAATATTGCACCATCTCTACCTCTAGACCCGTATAGTGCCGATGCCGTAGTTCCTTTTAACACATTAATATTCGCAATATCATTAGCGGAAACGTCGTAAAAATCTGTTTCTACCGCAATTCCATCAATAACAATCAAAGGTGTTTTTCCCCTAAGAGAAAAAGACGGCTTTTGAAATAGCCCCGTAGGGTTACTGACTGTAAGTCCGGCTACCTGTCCAGAAAACAAACTCCCCACATTAGGTGCACTTACCTCCTCAATTATTTCAGTATCGATGTTTTGGGTGGCATAGCCTATTTTCTTTTCCGCACGGCTAATTCCTAAGGCGGTTACTACTACCTCATCAAGTTTTTGTGAATCTGGTAATAATTGAATTAAGGCCCTATCCTTATTAGCTGCCTCAAATTCAGATGTGATATATCCTATATAAGATATTACTAAGGTTTCATTTCCCGTTGGTAGTTCTATTTGAAAAAACCCATCAAAATCTGTAGCTACCCCAGTTACACTTCCCTTTATAACGATAGAAGCTCCCGGCAAAGGAAGATTATTTTCATCCAAAACCGTCCCCTCAAGTATTGTTTGGGAGTGGCCAGAAACAAATGCCAACAAAGCAATTGTTATAATTAGTTTCAATTTAATCATGTTTTTTAAAGATTCTTTTAGTGGTTTATTAATGTGCCGCAAAGATGCTTGTGCCACGTTAACCACGCCTACCTTTTATATTAAGTGATTGTAATGATATCGCTCGGTTTGTTAGCTAAAGGTTATGCTAGAATTTAGTGATACTTATTATCACTTAGGTTAAGATTCTCAGGAGGCTTTGTCCATAAGATTAATAATTCTGGACTTGAGCATTTTAGATTGTGAAGAGAAATATAGTGGTAAATAAAATTTAGTGCTCAATAGGAAAGGAAAGAGGTCTAAAGCACAATCGTAAATTTTCTAAATAAGACATAAAAAAACGAGCTTTGATTTTTTACGATCAAAACTCGTTTTATAGTGAATATCTTCTACAAAATCTTAAATCATTTAATGAGTAAGGTCTTTTTTAAACTATTCCTAGTTTCTGGACCAAGCTTATATTTTTGTGGCTCGCAACCTCAACGCATTCGCGATTACTGATACCGAGCTGAAGCTCATAGCTAAAGCAGCAATCATAGGAGACAACAGTAATCCAAACACAGGGAAGAGCACTCCTGCCGCAATAGGCACACCAAGTGTATTATAAATAAGGGCGAAGAATAAATTCTGTTTTATGTTCCCCATCACTTTTTCACTAAGGTGCCTCGCTTTTACTATGCCTTGTAAATCACCTTTTACCAAAGTAATACCCGCGCTTTCTATGGCAACATCGGTACCGGTACCCATAGCAATACCTACATCGGACTTTGCTAAAGCTGGAGCGTCGTTAATACCGTCTCCGGCCATGGCCACCTTTTTACCTTCTTTCTGCAACTGCTCTACCACATTTAATTTATCTTGAGGTAACATTTCGGCTTTAAAATTAGCTAGACCCAATGTTTCTGCAACGGCCTTTGCAGTATCGTGGTTATCTCCGGTTAGCATAATTACCTCTATACCACTCTTTTGCAATTCCGTAATAGCAGCCTTACTATTTTTCTTTATCATATCACTAATCACCACATAGCCAATACCTACATTATCAACTGCTAATAAAGGTACTGTCTTGCCCATTTTCTGCTCTTCTAGAACCTCATTCTGTAATTTATCAGACAGTTTAACCTGGGCTTCTTCCATCATTTTTTTATTTCCCAAAGCCACTTTCTTACCGTCTACCGTTCCTGTAACTCCCTTACCGGTTACAGACATAAAATTGGTAGCGGTTAAAAGAGAAACCTTCTTTTCTTTTGCAAAATTCACCGTAGCTTCCGCCAAAGGATGCTCACTAAGATTATTAAGAGAGTAGATAAATTGGAGAATTTCCTCTTCACTATAATCGGGAGAAACACTATTAATACTTTCCACGGATGGTTTCCCCTCCGTAATAGTTCCTGTCTTATCAATAATAAGCGTATCTATTTTATCCATCCGCTCTAATGCTTCTGCATTTTTGATAAGCACTCCAGATTGCGCCCCTTTACCAACACCTACCATAACAGACATAGGGGTAGCCAAACCAAGGGCACAGGGACAGGCGATAATCAGCACTGCAATGGCATTTACCAAAGCGTACACATAGGCGGGTTCTGGCCCCACAACAGCCCATACAATAAAGGTAATGACCGAAATTAATACCACCACTGGCACAAAATAGGCAGATATCTTATCGGCTAGTTTTTGTATGGGAGCCTGACTCCTACTAGCTTTATTTACCATGTCTATTATTTGAGCCAATAAGGTATCTGACCCTACTTTTTGGGCTTCCATAACAAAGGTTTGTTTCCCATTAATGGTACCCGAATTAACGGAATCGCCCTCTTCCTTATCCACTGGTATAGGCTCCCCAGTAATCATAGATTCGTCTATGGAAGTATTTCCTTCACGGATTTTTCCGTCTACTGGAATTTTTTCTCCTGGCTTAACCCTAAGCAAGTCGCCTATTTTTATTTTATCGATAGCAATAGTTTCTTCCTTCCCATTAACTATTCTGACAGCTTTATTGGGTGCCAACTTCAATAATTCCTTTACGGCGTTATTAGTTTTACTATGGGCACGGGCCTCTAACAGTTGCCCCATTAATACTAAGGTTAGGATAACGGTAGCCGCTTCAAAATACACATGCACAGTTCCGTGATGCGTCTTAAACTGTTCTGGGAAAAAATCTGGAAATAGCAATCCAAAAACACTGAACAACCACGCAACACCTGCACCGATACCGATGAGGGTAAACATATTTAGGTTCCAGGTTTTTATGGAACGATAGGCACGTTCAAAAAACATCCATGTAGCGTAGAATACTACGGGAATAGAAAGTGCAAATTGTATCCAGTTCCAATATTTCATTGGAAGCAGGTCATACAATGGATTATTAGGAATCATTTCGGACATGGCAATTATAAAAATTGGCAGGGTAAAGATCCCTGCTATCCAAAACTTTTTCAATAGCTTCTTATAATTCTTTTCTTCGGCAGAGATATCAGCTTTTACAGGTACTAGATCCATTCCGCAAATAGGACAATCCCCAGGTTCATCCTTTATTATCTCTGGATGCATTGGACAGGTGTATTGGGTAGCGCCAAAGGCATCCATTTTCACTTCTTCTACCAAGTCCATTCCACAAACTGGGCAATCTCCTGGTTTGTCATAAGTCTTATCTCCCTCGCAATGCATAGGACAGTAAAACGTCCCTGTTCCCGATCCTTGAGGAGCTTTTTTAGGAGCTTTAAAGTGTTCTGGTTCTTCTTCCCCAGGCATGGCAATAGTATAACTCCCACCATCTTGCTCCAAGGCTTTTTTAAAAGTATCTATCGCAATATGCTCCTTCATTTCTATTGTAGCCTCCGCTTTTGCCAAGTCTACAGAAGCATTGGAAACACCCTCTACCTTTTTTAGAGTTTCTTCTACATGGCTCCTGCAACCATTACAGGTCATCCCAAAAATTTTATAGGTATGTGTCATTGTTTACGTCTTTAAATATTTACCTAAAATTAGCCTATCCCTAGGGATTTCATTTTCACAATTATGGAGGATGTTTATACTATTTGGTCTAGTGGCTTCCTTCCCCACTGCTGTAAATTCTTATAATCGCTCATAGACATTCCAGTTATTGTTTTAAACTGTGATGCCAAATGGCTACTGCTTTTGTAGTTAAGGCTATAGGCTATTTCAGAAAAATTAAGATGTTGTAGTTGGATCAATTCCTTAACCTTTTCTATTTTTAGATGGATATAATACCGCTCAATAGTTACTCCCTCTTGTTTACTGAACATTTTGCTCATTACTGAATAATCCCTATTCAGTTTTTTGGACAAGTAGGACGATAGGTTTTCTTCCGAAGAAGCTTCAATTTGGTCTACGGCTTCAATCAGTGCTATCTTTATATGTTCAGTAAGCATTTCCCCAGCATCTTTTACCAGTTCAAAACCGTTTTCCCGAAGCATATTTTCAAAAAAATACTGATCTACTCCTTCTTTTTCCACATAAACGATCTCGCCCAAGACAATAGATTCCACAACAATGCCAACCTTTTTGAACTCTTGTTCCAAAAGGGTTATACACCTATTGCAAACCATATTTTTAACGAGGATTTTTTTCTTCATGCTTCCTTATAAAATAGCCAAACTTCCTTGAAGATAAGAATATTACACAAATCCTATCGTCCCTGTCCAAAGTTATTATCTCTGATTAGTTTAATTCCTTTTGAACAAAACCACAGTTCAACATCTGACTACCAAAGTATGGGTTCTTTACTGCCTTTACTGTACTCACCCACATACCACCTTTATCATCCTTATACATAGGACAAAACTGCTGGTACAATGGCATAGGAGCTCCGGTAATCGCTACTAAACTAACTAGGTTATCACTTAAGCCTTCGAAGTGTTCTCTTTGTTGGGTGATTTTACTCTTGCCTATCTGATCTGCACTTTCTTTGGCAGCAGCTAAAATTGACTTCACCTCGGAATCATTAGACACCTCTAAGGTTTTTATATCAAAATTTGATAAAGTACTTGCCAATTTATCACCTGCTTTAGCTGCCAATTCCTGATTGTCACCTACCAAAGCGTCTTTGAGCTCCATGTAATTATCGATAATTATTTCCACTCCATTAGAATCCTGTCCGGTAGATATTTCTTGGGAAACTCCACTCACCTCTTCTTTAGCGGATTCTTTTTTGGCATCTTTACAAGACATCATTCCTAAGCTAAAAACTGCTAATGCTAAAACTCCGATTTTAAATTTTGCTACTTTCATTTTAATTTAATTTATAAGTAATTATTGATAATAATATTAAAGTAAATTATCCGCTTACTTCCTACGGTTTTATTTATGGTATAAATTTAAACTCCTAAACTTCTGCTTTTTATAAAGCTCAATGACTTTTATTGCCCCATAAAATAGTGCCGCACACTAAGGGTTTGGCCACCAATAGCAATAAAAATATGGATTTACCGCCCATTAGATTCTTCTAATTGAACGAACGGCATAGTTGGTCCAAATACCGTTAACCTGGTAGGACTTTATTTTCTAAGTGAAAAAATCAAATTAGGAAAGTTTCATACAAAACATGGATGTCCCGTATGAGAAAAGGAGGAGAATAGTCCACAAACGGAACAATATTCTCAATTTCCCCTTCATACAAATAGTTTAGGCTGTAGGCATAAGTAGCCACAAACACTAGTTGATGAAACGAAAACTTATCAAATGAATTTTTAAGGATATCTTGTCCTTCTATGGTAATATTCTCTTCATTACAGCAATTGTCTACCACTATAGAACAACTGTCATTTTCAGTTGGCTGCATTGTCTCCATCCCACAGGTATCTACCTTGTTAAAGACGGAATAATCTATTAGTGTTTTCCCACAATAATGCATATCCAATGTAAAAGACATGGTAGAGAAAAGCACTAAAAGCGCTAGGGTTAAAGATGCTATATTTTGAAAAATATTCTTCATGAATGGTACAAAAATACTGAAATTTAAAATCCTGTCACTTTATTAACAAACAATTAAGTTCCACTCTAATAGCGCTAAAAGTACTACCCCTTAAAAATCTCACTTAAAATCTCATAAGACCTTAGTCGGTCTTCATGATTATAAATGTGCGAAACCACCATAACCTCATCTACTCTGGTTGCTTCTACAAACCCTTCTAGCTGTTTTTGGACAGTTTCTTTTGCTCCTACAAAGCTATAGTACATCATTTTCTGAATTTGCGCCTGTTCTAACTCGTGCCACAATCCGTCCATACTTTTCACTGGGGGCGGCAACGGCTTTCTTGTATTCCTAATTATTCCCAAAGCCAATTGTTGCAGACTAGTCTCCAAAAACTTGGCTTTTTCGTCCGTTTCTGCTGCAATTACGTTTACACAAGCTATTGTGTATGGTTTAGCAGATTGTTTGGAAGGCTGAAAATTCTGATGGTATAAACTCAATGCATCGTGAAGATGGGTTGGTGCAAAATGACTGGCAAATGCATAGGGAAGCCCTTTTATTCCTGCTAATTGAGCACTAAATGTACTAGACCCTAAGAGATAAATGGGAATATCTAAACCTTCTCCAGGAATGGCTCTTACCGCAGCATTTTTATTGTCTGCAGAAAAAAAGGTCTGAAGTTCTCCAATATCACGAGGAAAATCGTGCACTGTTTCGGGTCTATCTCTCCTCAACGCTTTTGCTGTCAGCTGATCGGTCCCCGGAGCTCGCCCTAATCCAAGGTCTATCCTACCAGGATACAAGGTCTCCAAGGTTCCAAACTGTTCTGCAACAATTAAAGGGGCATGGTTAGGAAGCATTACACCTCCAGATCCTACCCTAATAGTTTTTGTTCCCTGAGCAATATATCCAATTAAAATTGGTGTGGCAGAACTTACCAAGGTATCCATATTATGATGTTCGGAAATCCAAAATCTACCAAATCCCAATCGCTCTACATGTTGTGCAAGCTCCAGGCTTCTTGCCATCGATTGTTGGTGGGTTGCACCTTCTGCGACCGGCACTAGGTCTAAGACCGAAAAATTTATTCCCTCTAAACTACTTTTAGTATCCTGCTCCATACACATCAAAATTAAAAACTGCCAAGAATTTACACAAAGTTCCCGGCAGTTTTAAAATAAATTATATTAAACGATCAATCCCCTAAATTACAAATTCTAATCATGGCTTCCAAACAATAATCATCGTTAAGATTAAAGGTTAAGCAATTTCTACCCCAGGTAATATAATACCACCTCAACTTCCTTTTTTCATTTAAGTCAATTTCAATAGCGATTACGGAAGTCTTATTTAATCCAAAATTCTTATATTCACCACAACCTATGACCGAATTAGCTAAAAGAAAAAGAAAAAAGAGAAGGTTTTATAACCTTATGATGTTGATTATTCTGGCCATAATTATTATTTCGGCCTTTGTTTTAAATTACAAAACTTAGGGATATCAAACATAGCCGTTTTGCCCAAGAATCCTCTTCAATGATTTATAAATGGCATTTAACTTTAATTTTGATCAATATTGTTCAATAAACTGCCATTTTGCCCTTAGCTTTGCTAAAAATGCGTAGTTAAATAGGACATGAGTTCTCCGATTGAAAAGAAAGACCCTAAAAAGAAAAGAAGGCCGCTAAAGATATTTGGCTGGTTATTGCTTGCTTTGGTCTTACTCGTTTTTTTGCTCCTCCTTTTTATCCGAAGTCCATGGGGACAAAATATCATTATTAATAAGGCTATAGCCTATGTATCGGAGAAAACCAATACAAAAGTAGAGATCCAACGTCTATTTATTACCTTTTCTGGAAATGCCTATATAGAAGGGCTTTATTTGGAAGATAAAAAGGGAGACACTCTCCTCTATTCCCACTCTTTAGAAGCTTCTGTAGCCGTGGCTCCTTTAATTAAGGGTGATAAAATAAAAGTAAATTCCATAGATTGGAACGGAGTGGTGGCCAATATTAATCGCACGGAGAAGAGCGGAGCTTATAATTTTGATTTCTTAATCGATGCTTTTGCTGCGGATTCTACTCCTTCGGATTCTACTTCATCCAGTATACCTAAATTAGAATTAGGCCCTATTGCATTCAAAGATTTTAAAATTGCCTATCTAGATGAAGTAGATGGCCTAGATGCCTCCCTTGAATTAGGTGAACTTCATCTAAAAATGAATGAGCTGGATCTAGACCTAATGAAGTTTCATATAGCAGATGCCTCTATCATCAACACTCAAATTTTCTATACCCAGAATAAAGCGATCACATCAGATCCGGAGTCTTCGGAAGAATCCGCAATGCCCATACTTATTGTAGAGCGACTTACTATAGAAAATACGGAGGCTAATTATAGATCCATTCCCGACAAAGTAGTAGGCAAATTTAAAATAGGCTCTTTTTTACTAGCCCTACCCGAGGCTGATATAGCTAAGGAAAAAATTAGATTAGAACAGTTACAACTCGCTAATTCCGAAATTTTTTACAGCGACCTAAAAGAAGAGAAAAGCCTCCCAATAGATTCTACATCAATTAAAGAACCCATAAATTTTGAATGGCCAGGTTGGGATATTGAGTCGGGTTCTATCACTTTAGAAAACAATACCATCACCTATATTTCCAAAGAATACAATCCTACTAATGCAACCTTCAGCACCTCAAGCTTAGAACTAAATAAGTTAGAGTTAGCATTGCCGAAGGCCCTATTAGCAAATGACGCTGCAGAAATATCCCTCACTCACTTATCCTTTTTCGAAAAGAATGGTTTCCTCCTAAACAATTTAGGGTTTAACATTAAAGCAAACGACGAGGGTATTTCTCTGACCGATTTAAATGCTGCAACCCAAAAAAGCAATCTCAACGGAGAAGTGAAAATTGAATATGGATCCATTAATTCATTTTTAAATCACCCAGAAACATCTATAATTTCCATGGCCATGCCCTCCTTTAATCTTTCCTTGGAGGAGCTATATGCTTTACAACCTTCCTTAAAAGAAAACATACAGTTCCAAAACTTGACAAAAAAAGAGGTTTCGGGAAAGCTATTTGCTGAAGGCACATTGGAAAAACTACAAGTAAAAAACTCGGCCCTACAATGGGGGAAATCCACTAGGATACAGCTAGAGGGGTCCTTGGCAAATCTAATGCAACCCGATTCGCTGCATGTAGATCTCCCAAATTTAAATTTCACCACAGTTAAAACAGATGTTGCTCAGTTTATAAATGAAGAAGAATTAGGAATCTCTCTACCAGATTCCATTCTAATAAACGCATCCTTATTGGGAACTTTATCGGATTTAAAAGGAGAAGCCAAAGTAGGTAGTCCCGACGGAGACATTATGTTGGCCGGAAACTTCGTCAATAAGGACAAAATTCAATTTGATGCTGAGGTAGAAGTAGTACAATTACAACTACAAAAACTCCTTAATAACGAACAGTTATCCCCCGTTTCATTCACACTAAAAACCTCGGGTAGTGGCAATTCCTTAAATACGATAAATGCCAAGCTAGATTCCGATTTTACCGATTTGAAATATCAAGGGTATGATTTTTCCAAACTCGACTTAAATGGTGAAATTAAAAATGGCGAAGGGGATATCAATCTAAAATTTAAAGATGATAATTTAAACATGCAAATGCATGCTCATCTCGTATTAGACTCCATTTCCCCACAGATAGATATGGCCCTTAATGTAATTGGAGCAGACCTATCTTCCTTAGGAATTACACAAAACGATATTAAAGTAAAATTTCTATTAGAAAGTAAATTTAAGGGGAATGCGCAGGATTTCTCCTTAGCTTCCCAGCTGAAAGATGCTTTGGTAGTTTATGAAAACACACCTTACCCAGTAGAGGACCTAATGTTTAATGCCGCTATAAATGAAAAGGGCACAACTGCGGATATTCATAGTAAGTTAATACAAGGTGAGTTTCTTTCTAATACTGATATAGGCTCCCTTAACAAAGCCTTGATAGGCCACTTTAAAAATTATTTTTTAGATTCTACTGCCATAGGTCAGGGTCGGGTGCCTGTCACCATGAAGATGAAATTGACTATGAAACAAGACCCCTTGTTAGAAGATGTTTTCGTAGGCGGATTAAAGAAAATAGATTCTGTATACCTACAGATGGATTTTAACGAGGCAGAACAAAACTTAACAGCAAATTTAAGGGCTCCATTTATTGATTATGATGGTAGTACTTTAGATAGCCTACGTTTAGACTTAAAAGGAACAGGGAAAACGCTAGATTTTGAATTTGGATGGAAGGCAATAAATTCTGACCCTATCGCCATTCCTAGAACTTCTATAAATGGGACACTAGAAAACAAAGAACTACAGCTTAATTTTGATGCTTATGACGGGGACGAATTACTGACTCATTTAGGTTCCAAATTAACGGCACGCCAAGACACCCTGAATATTCATATACAGCCTTCCGGGCTACTCATTAGTAAACAAAACTGGGAAATTCCTAAAACCAACAACATAGCTATTGCGGAGAAGTATATAGAGATTAAGGATGTTTTCTTTCAAAGGAATCAACAAAAGATGACGGTTAGTAGTAAACACTACTCCGAATCTGAACAAGACCTGTCCTTGAATTTCAATAATTTTAGATTGGGCACTTTTACCAGTTTCTTAAATCCAGATGAATCTTTATTAACCGGAGTTTTAAATGGCGACCTTACTTTTAAGGATCCCTATGGAGATACTGGATTGGTAGCAAAGATGGAAATCGACAATCTTACGGCCATGCAAATGGCTCTAGGTAGTTTAAACTTAAATGCCAATTCTAAAAGTAGCAACACCTACGATTTTGATCTCGCTCTATCTGGCGGAGATGTAGATTTAGCTATTAATGGGGACTATTTAGCTGCCGAAAGTGGTGCGCAACTTAACCTAAACCTGCTCATCAACGAAATAAAAATGAAGGCTATACAAGAGTTGGTGCCCGAAAATATTTCTGACCCTACTGGTACTCTATCAGGAGAATTTAAAGTGACCGGTACCCTAGCTGAACCCGAATATCAAGGAACTCTCCAATTTAATGAGACAGGGTTCTTAGTAAATACGCTAAATACAAAATTCACTTTAGCAGACGAGGAAATTAAAATAGATAACAAAGGGGTCTATTTTAATAAATTTGATATTGCAGATGCCAATAACAACCTTTTTCACCTAGATGGTAGCATTTTTACAGAAGAGTTTAGCAATCCCTCATTCGATCTGAAAATTAAAGCCAAGGAATTCCAAGCCCTCAACGCCACTAAGGAAGATAATGACCTTTATTATGGAATGATGAAATTGGACGCCGATATGGAAGTGAAGGGAAACTTGGCAGTTCCAAAAATATCTGGAACCTTGAAAATTATAGAAGGGTCTAATTTAACTTTTGTAGTTCCCGAATCCCAACTAGAAGTAATGGAGCGCGAAGGGGTAGTGCTCTTTGTAAACAAAGAAAATCCAGATGCCATTATTACCAAAAACAATGATAATAAGGCTCAATCTGCAATTCTGAAAGGTTTGGATGTTGCAGCAATCCTAAAAGTAGATGACAACTCTACCTTTACTATAGTGATAGACGAACGTTCTGGCGATAATTTTCAGGTCACGGGAGAAGGTGAGTTTAATTTTGGTATTACGCCAACCGGACTTACTAGTTTGGCGGGAAGATATGAGGTAAGCAGTGGACATTATGAGGCTAGTCTCTACAATCTTGTAAAGCGAAGATTTGATATTTCCCCTGGCAGTACACTTATATGGAGCGGCGATCCTTTTAATGCCCAAGTAAAGCTAAGGGCTATTTATAAACTAGAAACCTCAGCGGCCCCTATTATGGCCACCCAAACCTCAGCGGCCAGTGCAGGAATTGCCAATAAATACCGACAAAAATTACCGTTTTTAGTATATCTTAATGTGGATGGCGTTTTATTAAAACCAGAAATATCTTTTAATCTAGATATTCCTGAAGAGGAACAAGGGGCTTTAGGGGGTGAAGTTTATGGGCGAGTACAACAACTAAATGAGCGTGAAGAAGAGCTAAATAAACAGGTGTTCTCTCTTTTGGTTCTTAACCGATTCTTCCCAGGCTCTACTAGTGACGGGAGTTCTGGAGGTGCGGCATCCATTGCCCGGGATAATGTAAACAAGGTGCTTTCTGGGCAATTGAATCAGTTTTCAGATAAGCTGATTGGGAGCACCGGAGTGGAGCTCGATTTTGGTCTGGATAGCTTTACCGACTACCAAGGCGATACTCCCCAAGAAAGAACCCAATTAGACGTAAGTGCTAGTAAGCGACTCTTTAACAACAGATTAATTGTTCAGGTGGGAAGCGAAGTGGATATTGAAGGTAGTAACCAGGGGGCAGAAAGTACTCCCGTTATTGGAAATGTAAGCATAGAATATTTATTGACCGAAAATGGTAGGTTTAGGATTAAAGGATTCCGAAGAAACGAATTTGAAAGTGTTATAGACGGACAGCTAATCGTTACCGGTATTGGCCTTATTTTTAATAGGGAATTTAACCAATTTAAAGAACTTTTTGCCAAAGCGGTTAAAGAGGAAGTGGAAAAAGAAAAAAAATAAGATCTCTTTGAAAACCAAAACAAAAATAAGATGTCTTTATACGCTCATATTCCTATGGGCCTTGCAGTCTTGTAGTGTGAAGAAATATATTCCCCAGGACGAATTGCTTTATACCGATGGTAATATTCAATTAGAAGCAGATACTACTATTAGGGATCTAGGAAAAATAAATCAAGAGTTGCAAAACTTGTTGAAACCAGAGCCCAATACCAAATTTTTGGGAGCATACATTAGGTTATGGGCCCACTATAAAGCTCAAAAAGAAAAACCTGGATTTATAAATAGGTTTTTGAATAAGAAAATTGGGGAAGAACCCGTGTACCTCTCTAATATCGATTTAGAAAAAACCGAAGATCTAATCAATAATCGACTAGAAAACAGGGGGTTCTTTAGAAACAATATCACTTCTACCGTTAATAAGAAGGCGAAAACCGCCTCCATTGATTATCAAGTTGGGGTAAAAAAACCCTATACGTTAGCGTCCTATCAATTAGAGGGCGATTCACTACCTATTTTAGCAGATATTAAAGAAAATCTAGGAAAGACGACTCTTGCTCCTGGAATACGATACGACCTTCAGCGTTTTAAAATGGAAAGAGAACGTATAGATCAAAATCTGAAAGCTAAAGGGTATTATAATTTTAACGCCGATTTCCTGATTTTTGAAGCTGATACCAATCAGTATAAAAATAAGCGATTCGACTTGTTTTTAAGGTTAAAAAAGGATGTACCTAAAAAATCATTAGTCCCCTATCGTATTAACAATATCAAGGTATTTCCAAATTATTCTGTAGCTACCGATAGTTTAAAGATGGATACCGTACAGATAGCTGGGGTAGATTATATTCAGCACAACGACTTTTTTAAGCCCAAAAGATTGGCACCGTATATTTTACTAGATGAAGGGGAAACCTATGACCCCCTTAAATCCAAGCTCACTAGTAATAGACTAGCATCTATTGGGACGTATAAATATATCAACATCCAGTATAAGGAGGACAATACGGATATGGAAACCGATGGTTTTTCTAAATTGGATGCCTTTATCTATTTATCTCCATTGAACAAACGCTCTCTCCGAGCAGAATTGCAGGCTGTTACAAAATCTAACAACTTTGCAGGGCCAACACTATCGCTTACCTATAGCAATAGAAACTTTTTTAAGGGCGGAGAAACCCTCAATATCACAGGAAATGTAGGATATGAAACCCAATTAGATGGAAATAAAAGTACCGGATTAAGTAGTACTCAACTTGGATTTAAAACCGATCTGATATTTCCTAGGTTACTTTCGTTTTTTAATATCTCCGAGCGCTTTAAATATGCGGTTCCCAAAACCAAAATAAGCTTGGGAATGGAACATTTAAATAGGAGTAAATTGTATAGTTTAACCTCGTTCAGCTCTATATTTGGATATGGCTGGAATGAAAATAAGTATGTTTATCACGAGCTGAATCCTCTTAGCATCAACTATGTTAACCTTTCTAAGACTACAGAAGAATTTGAGACCATCTTGGACAACAATCCATTTTTGAGAAGTAGTTTTGAACAGCAATTTATAGCTGGACTCACCTATTCCTTTACCTATAATGAAGTGGCGGTTAGCAGAAAGCGGAATACCCTTTTCTTTAATGCCAATATAGATCTTGCAGGAAATACCTTAAACTTGTTTGGTAAGAGAGCCAACCCAGGTGAGGATAAAACTTTTTTAGGGTTAGCCTACGCACAGTATGCCAAAACGGATATAGACCTAAGGTATCATTTAAGTGTTGGCAGTTCCCAAAAACTGATTGGAAGAATTTTTGGGGGAATAGGCGTTCCTTATGGAAATTCTAACACCTTACCTTTTTCCAAACAGTTCTTTTCTGGTGGGCCATACAGTGTGCGAGCGTTTAGAATACGATCCTTAGGACCTGGAACTTATAATCCTGAATCAGATGATTCTGGAGCTTTTTTTGATCAATCTGGGGATATAAGGCTAGAAGCCAATCTAGAGTATAGATTTCCCATCTATTCTTTCTTAAAAGGAGCTGTATTTGCCGATGCTGGAAATGTCTGGTTAATCAATGAAAATGACGCGCTACCAGGAGGGAAATTTACTTCCAATTTTATGGATGAATTGGGGATTGGCGTGGGCGCAGGTCTCCGTATAGACATACAAAGCTTTGTACTACGGTTTGATCTTGCTACACCACTACAGAAACCCTACCTACCAAAAGGAAAGCGTTTTGAATTAGAATTCTCGCAGCCAATTTTGAATTTTGCCATCGGGTATCCTTTCTAATTTAATTGGACTAAAGAACGAGATAAGTTTGCAATGCATTAATTATGAGATAAACTGTGAAAATAATTAAACAGGAATTGTAGCGCATGGGATAACGTGTCCTACTTTTTAACAAGTCCATATTTCTTGTCGTTATTTAAAAAAATAAAGATCCAAGAAATTAAGATTATGGAAGAGCCATAGATAATGTTTTGAAAAACGGGATGAATTAAACCTACTACCAAGAATATAGTGGAGAATGCCCCTAGAATGTAAAAAGAAATCTTAAACTTATTAAAATTAATACTGACTAATAAACTTGCTATAACCCCAATAAAACAGTAAACCGGTTTTAAGTATATTAAAAAATAGTCTAAGAAACTTAATATACCTGTAGACGCACCTTCTTCCGTGCTCACATATTCAATTCTAATATGTGATGAATACACCAAGACAATTCCTAGCAGTAGAAATACAAAACCCGATGTACCTTTCCATTCTTTGTTCAAGTGGGGAAAAATTTGAACCATTTCAGGATTTTCAATCTTTTGGGGCAATTCAATAAAAGCTATTAAAAGCAGTGCTACGGCGCTAAATATAAAGGCCAATAAGGAATAATACGACGTTATAGTAAATAGGAACACAGTTAAAAAAACTAATAAAAACACCTTTAAAACCTTGCTGATATTATTTCTATTTATTAGAAGATTAATTCCTAAATATATCATTGATAGGGTTATAGTTGGTTTTAAAATTCTTTCATTAAAAAGCATAAAGTCTGCTTGAGAAAAAAAATCAAATCGAAAGAAATTGTTTATATAGGTAGATTTGGTATAGAGGTTAGCCAAGATTCCTACAACTAACAGTAAAACCGCAATAATTCTGTTTTTGTTATTATTATTTATATTACTATTTTCTAATGCTTTTTGTATCTCATCAGGTGTATATCCTTTCTTTAAAAGCGCTTGTGCTATTCTAGTAATATTGTATCTTTTATAGGTTAGGTGGGATACCTCGTGTGATATATTTTTCATGTTTTTGAATTTTCCAACACAGACGGATAAATGCCATCATCTATGCTTAGTAGTATTTTAAACTAATACTAACTAAATTTATTGTTCAATTACACAAAAATGAGGATTTGGATAATAGCTAATTAACGTAATATTGATAAAGCTCAAAATTCACTTTTTAATCACAAATCATCCCAAACAACAATATTAAACATGAAGTAAATCTCTAGTCTTTTATAGCATCTAAACCAGATATTAGATTATCTAAAGTTTAAACTAATATAAAAACCCCGTTTATAAATTTTGAGTATGCTTTGTAATATTTAGTAAGCACCTCTAGCCTTAAGTCAGTTTACTTTACCTTTTGTGATAGAGCGACCTTACTATAAGCTTCCTTAGCTATCTCCAGCTCTTCATTAGTGGGTACCACCAAAATCTTTACTTTAGAAGTAGTAGTGCTAATTTCCCTAATATCCGAGTTCCGAATTACATTTAGCCCAGAATCTAGTTGCATTCCTAGAAAGTCCATATTGCGACATACCATTTCTCTTAACAGGCTAGAATTTTCTCCAATCCCTGCAGTAAACAGAACAGCATCTAGACCGTTCATTGCTGCGGCATAGGCTCCAATATATTTTTTAATACGATAGGCATTCATTTCTAAAGCCAACAAACAGTTTTTATTCCCTTTCTCTGCTTCTGCTTGGATGTCCCTAAGGTCTGTAAATCCTGTTAGCCCCAACATCCCACTTTTTCTTGTAAGTAAGGTTTTCACCTCATCTAGATTATAACCTAGGGTATCTACTAGGTAAAAAATAACGGCATGGTCTATATCACCACTACGGGTACCCATAATGAGTCCGTTAGAAGGTGTAAAGCCTAAACTATGGTCTACACTTATTCCATTATGGACGGCAGTCATACTACAACCATTTCCCAAGTGGATACTGACTATTTTTGACTCTTGTTTATTGAGGTAGTCAATCGCCTTAGCAGTTACGTATTTATGACTTATCCCATGAAATCCATACACCTGAATTCCGTGCTCATCAAAAAATTCATTGGGCATAGCATATTTGCTAGCCTTTTCTGGAATGGTATGGTGAAAAGCAGTGTCGAATACCGTAATCTGCTTGGCATTACCAAAAAATTTCTCAGCCAAAACAATACCTTCTAGATTATGCGGATTATGAAGGGGTGCTAAGGCCGAAAGTTCATTAATCTTGTCTTTTACCTGCTTATCAACAATGGTAGCTTTATATAGGGTATTCCCTCCGTGGACCACCCTATGCCCAACTGCATCAATTTCCGATGCATTTTTTATAACTCCTATTTTAGGATCTACCAGCAAATTAGTTATAAGCTTCAAACCAGCCTTATGGTTCATCACCGGTAGGGTATTATTTACTTCATCTTTATCTGTTTTATAAGTAAAAATGGCCTCTTGGGATCCAATCCGCTCAACAATACCCTGACAGACAATTTGTTCAGCAGGCATCAACATTAATTGATATTTTATTGAAGAACTTCCGGAATTAATGATCAGTACTTTCATATTGTAATAATTGCTTCAAAATCTATGCAGTTGTTCGGTTATTTACTCAGTTAAAAACTCTTATAACCCTTGTGCCTGTATAGCGGTAATAATAACAGTATTAAAAATATCGTTTACGGTACAGCCCCTACTAAGGTCGTTTACCGGTTTATTAAGGCCTTGTAACATAGGGCCTATGGCCAAAGCACCAGTTTCTCTTTGTACCGCCTTATAGGTATTATTTCCTGTATTTAAATCTGGGAATATAAAGACAGTAGCCTTCCCTGCCACCTTAGAGTCGGGAAGTTTACTTTTTGCCACTTCTAGATCTACCGCGGCATCATATTGAATAGGTCCTTCTACCTTAAGATCTGGTCTAAGCTCTTTTACAATATTAGTAGCCTTCCTTACTCTTTCCACGTCCTCACCTTGCCCAGAACTTCCAGAGGAATAAGAGAGCATAGCTACCCTTGGTTCTATCCCAAAAGAATGACTACTAGTTGCGGAAGAAATAGCAATTTCTGCCAACTGCTCTGCGGTAGGATTTGGATTAATAGCACAATCACCAAAAATGGTCACTCTATCATCCAAGCACATAAAAAATATAGACGAAACTACAGAAACCCCAGGGGCGGTCTTAATAAACTGTAATGCGGGTAATATTGTATGTTGCGTAGTATTTACTGCTCCAGAAACCATCCCGTCTGCATGTCCCTTATGAACCATCATAGTGCCAAAATAAGACACATCTTCCATAAGGTCTTTTGCCATGGCAAGATTTACATTCTTATGTTTTCGCAATTCGTACAAGGTAGTTGCATAATCCTCGAACATCGGAGAGGATTTTGGATCTATAACAGCCAATTTTCCTAAATCTAATTCGATATCCGATTTTACAATTATCTCTTGAATCTGCTCTGGATTCCCCAATAGGGTAATATAAGCCGCATTGGAAGCCAATATCTTACTTGCAGCTCTAAGAATGCGCTCATCAGTCCCTTCTGGCAACACAATATGTTTTTTATTTAACTGCGCCTTTTTCAACAACTGATGTTGAAACATTCTAGGAGTAATCCCATCAGCTCTGAAAGTAATCAATCTTTCACCCAAGGTCTCTACATCCACATATTTTTCAAAATCCTGAATAGAGGTTGTTATTTTCTGCTTGTTTTCGGCATAAATCTGCGATTTTATGGCTCCAATCTCATTGGTAATGGCAAATGTTCCGCCTTTCACGGAAATAATAGGTACCACCTCTGAAAGTCCTTCAATTAGTTTAATTATAGAATCTTCAGGAATTACGCCTCCAGTAAGTACAATCCCAGAAATGCTGGGGTAATTGGCCGATAAATTAGCTTGTAAAGCCCCTAAAATAATATCTGCTCTATCTCCTGGGGTAATCACCAAACTATCTTCCTTTAAAAAAGTAAGGTAGTTACGCAATTGCATGGCCCCAACACTAAAAGCTCCTGCCTGATTATTGATGAAATCCTTTCCAAATAACACTTTACCATCCAAGGTCTCTACTATTTCTTTTATGGAAGGGTTTGCCAATACTGGGTTTAAAGGAATAGCATGGATAAGAACATGTGAAGGTAGGTCTCTTTTTAAACCGTTAATAGCTAAGTCAATATTCTTTTCCTGTACCTTGTTTGCTATAATGGACAGTACCTCTACACCCTTTTCTTTAAAAGAATCGTAGGCCATATGCATGGTGCCCACAAAGTCTTCCAAAGTTTTTCCTACTCCACTACTAATGATAATGGCCGGAATGCCAAGGTTTTTAGCGATAAGGACATTTATATCCCACTCTATTATCGCTTCTTCCCTAGTATAGCTAGTACCTTCTACCAACACAAAATCGAATCGCTCTTCTAACGCTTTGAATTTAGTGATGATCGTAGTAATAATTTCGTCGTCCTTATCCTGATTTTTCTTTAAAATTACTTCACTTCGGGTATAGGCGTAGGATTCATTGAAGCTTAAATTTAAGTCGAAATGACTTATCATAGTATTGATATGATTGTCTATTCCTCCCGGTTTAAAATCGTCTATAATTGGTCTAAAATATCCCACCTTCGCGGTCTTCCCCAATAACATCTGCATTAGTCCTAAGGAAATGATAGATTTGCCACTATCAGGACCAGTAGTAGCGATGTAAACGGCTTTGCTCATGTATTCCTCTTTTAAAATTCAATAAAGTTACAAGATTGAAGGGCATTCCAAAATATTAATTGTTTAATAATTCTTAGGTATCCTTAATCGACTGCAAAAATAAGATTCACCCTATTTTAGAAATATGAGATATATCAGCTAACATCCTATAATTTGACTAAAACCGGGTATATGTAGCCTTTATTTCAATGCTTTTTAAAAAATTTATTGCTACATTTCTCTTTTAATACCACCAAATGAAATTAAAAGACTATTTGCTTTCTGTAGAAGATTTTCCCGAGGAGGAACTAGACCAAATCTTATCTAGTTTTAAGCAGCAAGTCCTAAAAAAAAACACCATTGTTGCCAAAGCCGGATTAGTTTGCAATACGCTTTACTATATGGAAAAAGGGTTGGCACGCAGTTATTACAACAATGCGGAGGGTAAGGATATCACTGCCTGGTTCTTTAATGAAGGAAATTTTATGACCAGTATGGAAAGTTTTTTCCATAAAAAGAACAGCGCATACCATCTAGAACTTCTAGAGGATAGCCTCTTATACGCTATTTCTAAAGATGATTTGGATCAATTGTTTCTAAATTTCCCGCTAATGGAACGTTTCGGCAGAAAATTGGTGATAAAACTATTAGGAGATATGATGGGCAAGCTAAATGCCATCCAGTTTCAAACCGCCAAGGAACGTTATCTTTTTATGATTAACGAATATCCGGACCTCTACTATCGTGTACCCTTGGGACATATTGCCTCCTATCTTGGCATAACCCAAGAAACCCTAAGTAGGATAAGGGCAAAAAACTAAATAAGGTTCAGAGAGCTTTAGATAAGTTGTTTAACCCCGTTTTTTGACCTATATCAAAGGAAGTACTAGTTAAACGTGTTAATTTTGTAAGGTAATTTATAAACCACTCACTTTTATGAATAAGGCAATACGTTTACTTACCCTGCTATTTGTATTTACATTTACCCTAGGAGGCAGTCTTTACGCTCAAAATCTTAGTGAAGAATTACAGCTTTTGATTACTGAGGCGAAAGCCAAGAACAGTACCATTAAGGTAAATAACCTAAATATGGAGCAAGCTCGTTTAGAAACTAAAACGGCTAGAAATACGTTGCTCCCAAAAATCTACCTCAACGGTAGCTATACCCGTTTAAACGATGATATTACGTTTAATGAGGATATGGAATCGCTACTAGTGGGTACTCAAAAACTGCTTATTAAAGAAGCTATTGGAGTTCCGTTTAATGCTCCCTTTCCTGAGGGAATTCCCCTGACCGACATTCCTCCACTTCAGAAGAAGAATATCTTAAAATCTTCTGTAGACGTAGATTGGATTCTTTTTAGTGGGTTTCAGGTTAGCAACGCTGTAAAGGCAAGTAAGCACAAATATAAATCTTTGGAAATCACCAATAAAATAGAGGAAGATAAAATAGTTCTTAAGACTATAGACCTATATGATAAATTGGGGTTGGCCATAAGATCGGAAGAGGTTTTAAAAAGCATGGACCAGTATTTAGAAAAGCAGGATAAGTTTGTGTCCACAGCCATAAAAAATGGTCTGGCAACCCCTATTGACCGACAAAAACTAAATCTTGCCAAGCAAAAATTAGCGACAAAGAAATTGGATGCCCAAAACCAACAAAAATTGGTTATCGCGGTATTACAACAATACACGGGTGCGTCTCAAGAGTTTTTAAGCAATCTACAGCCAGATTTACTGCCATTTCCTATCAACGAAACAATGGAAAGTAAAAAACGTAAGGAAATTAATGCCTTAGAGGAGGCAGAACTGGCCACTTCCTATAAATCTAAAATGGAAAGGAATAATTTTATTCCCAAGATTGCCTTAAAAGGACATTACGAATTTATAGAGGACGACCTCTCCCTTTTAGAGCCAAAATGGTATGTTGGTGTTGGAGCTAAATGGAATGTTTTTGATGGATTTGTTTCTAAACTGAAAAGTGACCAAACCAAGATAGAAGGACTAAAATATAGGGAACAGATTAATGAGGCCGAGGAGTTGATTCAGTTAAGCATTACCATAGCTCAACTATCCTTACAATCCGCCAAGGAAACCAGCCTTATGTCCCAACAGGAAGTAGATTTAGCCGAAGCCAATTACGAGCTTACCAATAAGCAGTACAAAAACGGACTTACCACGGTTAATGAAGTATTGGATGCCCTTACAGAGGTAGAAAAAGCAAAGTTCAATCTACAAAAGTCGTATTATAATGAGCGAAAGGCAGCCATTGAGTTATTATACGCCAAGGGACAACTAACTTTTTAATATTACTGACAACAATATCAAATAAAAAAATTATGCATAAATCAATATTCATAGGATGTTTTGCCGCTTTACTTTTAATCGGTTGCAACAGTAACAAAGAAATTACCGACCTAAGGGGAAAAGTAAAGTTTGAGACGCTCTCCATAAGTAGTAAGTTGGCGGGGCGTATAGCTGAAGTATATGTTTCCGAAGGACAAAAAGTAAAGAAAGGGGACACCTTAGCGCTCATAGACGTACCCGAAATAGGTGCAAAGCTGTTTCAGGCAGATGGAGCCGTCCTCGCCGCTCAAGGACAATTGAACATGGCCAATAACGGAGCTACTACAGAACAATTGGAGCAGATAAAGAGTCAGGTTGAAGCTAGTAAGGCTCAATTGAAGTTTGCAGAGGAATCTTTAAAACGAATAACTGCTATGTATAAAGATTCTTTGGTTACCGCCCAAGCGTTTGAAGAAACACAGATGAAGGTAGACATGGCCAGGGCACAATTAAAGGCTGTAGAAGCTAAGCAACAAGAAGTTACTGTAGGGACGCGCCAAGAGCTTTTGGCACAAGCCAAGGGGCAGTTAGATAGAGCAGAAGGTGCTAAAAAAGAAGTACTGATAGCTGCCGATGAGAAATATATCATTGCACCTACAGATATGTCTATAGAGACCATTACTTTAAATCCAGGTGAGCTGGCAAGCCCTGGGTATACCCTTTTTAATGGCTACCAGACTAATACGGTTTATTACAGGTTTACCGTTAGCGAATCTAAGATATATGATTATAAAGTTGGGCAAACCCTTACCGTAGTGAATCCATATACCAATGAAGAGAGTCCTTCTAAAATTACAGCCATTAAGCAGTTGCCTAGGTATGCAGATATTACCAGCACCTCTCCCTTATATAAATTAGATGAGGCCATATACGAACTAAAATTGGTTCCCGAAAACACATCACAGGAACAGCAGTTCTTTATTAATGCAACTGTACTTCTTAAATAAACCCTACCCATGAAGCAATTTATCCATTTGGTAAAAGAGGAGTTCCGACGCATATTTTCTAATGATGTGGTTATGGCCATATTCTTTGGTGCGCCTATTTTATACGGACTTATGTTTGGGTTTGTTTATCAGCAGGCAAAAGTGTTGGACCTTCCTATTGTAATCATCGATCAGGACAACAGTCCTGCTTCGGACATGGTGATAGATGCCTTTGACGATAATGAAGTGTTATTGGTCAGCGATATTAGACCCCTTGCTGGGAATATTGCCCAGGAGATGCCTCATATGGGTTATGCGGCCGTTATTACTATCCCTTCTAATTTTGAAGCGGATCTACTTCAAAAACGATATCCAGAAATTAGGGTAGACCTAAATATGGGGAATATATTGAACGCAAATACGGCTAGTGTAAATATCCAATCCGTACTATTGACCTTAAATGCGGGTATTGAAATATCTGGCCTACAAAAGCAAGGACTAGCACCAGAAGTTGCAGCCAAATCCTATGAGCCATTTAAGATCAATTTTAATAAGCTTTATAACTCTACAGGAAACTATGTGAGTTTTATGCTTCCAGGCCTTTTGGGCGGTATCATGCAGCAGGTTATTTTCTTAGCTATGGCCCTAGTCTTTGCTAGGGATTTTGAAGACGGATATTTCTCTAAGCTTATAGATGTAAATCGGTTATCCATTTACCATGTAGCCGTAAAATCGACCCCATTTCTATTATTTATACCCGTGATGTGGCTTATTGTTAGTCGGTTTATCCCATTCTTTAATATAGATGCGGATATATACAACCCTGCAATGTTTATATTGGTAGCACTACTAAGTATCGCTTCTATGATGATTGGGATGTTATTTTCAGTGATGATCCCCAATCAATTAAAAGCTACGGAGCTATTAATGGTAATTTCTACCCCGGCTTTTGTATTGAGTGGATTTACATGGCCTACCATGGCGATGCCAGACGCAATTGCCCATATAGCGCAATACATTCCTTTAACTCAATTCTTAAGCGGATTTAGAAAAGCAGCTGTTTATGGCGGCGGTATAGATGCGATTATGCCAGAAATAAAATGGCTTTTTATGATCGCCTTAGTCTGTTTTATAGCGATTCTAATTGCGTTACAGATCAAAATTAAATTGAAATTAAAAAAACAAGGATAAGATAAGGGCCAATTACTGATTTAACCTAGCAGTGAAAATTAGGTTTAATTAGAATTGGTCCATTTCTCTTTTTATAGAGGCTATCACAAGTATCAGCCTTATAGCATAGGAAATGCCCTATATATTATATTATCCTAGGTGGTTTTGTCTGCTATAATTAATTATGGGATTGCTACTTTCTAAACTAAAGGGAGTATATAGTAAACCATAAAACTTAGAATTATTATGGAGATTACATTCATCCAAAACCCAGCCCTTATCATATCAATTATTCGTAAATAGCCAGAACCAAAAACAACTGCATTTGGTGGCGTTGCAACAGGGAGCATAAAAGCACAGGATGCAGCAGTTGTGGTCGCTATGATCAATATAAATGGATCTACATTTAAGGTTAATGCTATTGGAGCTAAAATAGGTAATAACATAGCTGTTGTAGCGAGGTTAGAAGTTACTTCAGTTAAAAAGTTAACGGATATTATTATTATAAAGACCAGTAAGAAAAGAGAAACTCCTATTAACAAATCTATTTGACTACCAAGCCATACTGCTAATCCCGTTATTTGAAAACCTGCCGCCAAAGCTAGTCCTCCACCAAACAACAATATAATTCCCCATGGTATTTTAACAGCATCTTCCCAAGTGATTATTCTATTTCGTTTGTTTTTTGTAGGTAAGATAAATAAAATGATTGCTGCACTCATAGCAATGATTGTATCATCTATTCCTGGAATTAATGCTTGTAAAATAAAAGAGCGGGTAATCCAGCAAAAGGCAGTAAGTACAAATACCACTAGTACAATCTTCTCTTCAAATTGCATTGGTCCCAACTCCTTTATAAGTCGGTTAATTTCTTGTTTACCCCCAGGAAATTCCTTTTGTTTAAACTTAAAGGCTACGCGAGTTAAATAGAGCCATGCAATAACCAATAATAGTATCGAAACAGGCAATCCAAACTTAAACCATTGGAAAAAAGTAATTTCAACGCCGTATGTTTTCTCAACAAATCCCGCCATCACTAAGTTAGGGGGAGTACCAATTAAAGTTGCAATTCCGCCAATAGATGCCGAATAGGCTATTCCTAGCATTAACGCTTTTCCGAAAATAGCATTCTCATTTTCAACAGTCGTAGGGTTATCCTTTAATTGAGACACAATAGACATCCCTATAGGCAACATCATAACCGATGTAGCGGTATTGGATATCCACATAGATAAAAAGGCAGTAGCGATCATAAAACCGAGGATTACCCGATATATATTGGTGCCAATCATTTTAATTATATGTAACGCCATACGTCTATGGAGGTTCCACTTCTCTATAGCGATCGCTATAAAAAATCCTCCCAGATATAGAAACACATATTTATCACCATAAACAGCCGTAGTATCTTCTACCTTCATTATGCCAGAAATGGGAAATAGAACTAAGGGTAATAGTGCTGTTACCGCAATAGGAACGGCTTCTGTAACCCACCATATAGCCATCCATATAGTTACTCCCATCATTAAAAATGCACTTTCGGACATTCCTTTTGGGGTATCTAAAAAGGTTAAGGCAAAAAAAGATAAGGGGCCTAAGATCAAGGCCAAGGTTTTTTTGGGATTGGTCATTTTATCTATCTTGTAAGCAATTTAAAAGTAAACTACCTCGGGGCAAGCCCACAAGGCATTAAAAGAAAAAAAACATATTGATTTCGAGGCAAGCCTCGGAGCATTTAAATCTCGATTATCGAGAAAAGAATAAAAGTACGGACTCTCAGTTATAATCCTGTCATGATATAGGACATGACCAATCCGTTTTATTCTAATTATATGTAGTTTTTTAATTATTTTTCTCGATTCTAGACCCTACAATCTATAAGAAATATAGGCACATCTCCCAGCAAAACCGTTCAATTTATAAGTGTTAACAATTCTTGGTGCGCACTGTTATCATTTAACATTATACCATTCCATCACCGCTTAATTTTTCATAAACTGGTATGATAAATGTGATTGTGATCGGAGAAAAATAAAATTGGTCGCCACATATTACTAGTGGCGACCAATTAAGTTGATATTAATTTGAGTTTTGAACAAAGTTCTTATTGATATCCATTTCTCTCTGTGGTATATAAAATAATTCTCTTACCGATGCTGCTGAAATAAATGGTTCTGCTTCGTTCACCTTTTGGGCAGCAACTCCAAATCTTCTTAGGTCTGCCCACCTATGGTTTTCGAAAGCTAATTCCACCTGTCTCTCTTCTAGTAATTTCTCTTCGAAAGTGCCAGGTGTAGTTGCGTCAATACCGTCTAAACCCGCTCTATCTCTTACTTCGTTTATTAAATCATAGGCTTCACTAGACTCGCCTATAGCTTCTGCTAGCATTAAAAGAACATCAGCATATCTAAAAACAACAAAGTTTATATCGGAATCATTTTCGGTTGGAGGATCACTTTCAAATTTTGTAATATAATTTTGAATAATTGTTTCCCCAACAGAATTCACCCAACTTGTTCCCATAGAAGGAGCAAACCTTAAATCCCCATCCACATAAGAATTTTCCATTTCTGCAGTGGGCCTATTTCTACCAAAACCCTGTCCTGTCTGTAGAAATGCACTAGGAGAAAAATCATTAGTAAAGGCACTTCCTTGGCCAATACCACCGCTTATAAATTCTACTTCAAAAATAGATTCTTTATTATTTTCATTTGCGGCACCCCATAGTGCTGAATAATTATCAAGTAATTCATATCCATAACTGCCTATAATTCTTCGCAGTACAGTTTCTGCATCAGGTTTTTTATCCATAGTCAATAAAACCTTTGCTAGTAAAGTTGCCGCTGCACCTTTAGTAGCTCTACCTTTATCCCCAGCAGCATAAGAGACGGCTAAATTACTTTCCGCCATTTCCAAATCTGAGACTAACTGTGTAAAAACCACATTGGCATCTACTTGGGTTAATTCTTCTCCTGGTGTAAATGGAGTTACTTGTAATGGAATGTTCCCAAAAGCCACAGCTAGGTGGTAATACATTAATGACCTTAAAAATAGCGCTTCACCAATAATCCTGTTTTTAATATCGGCATTCATTTCTACTCCCTCTATTCTTTCTAAAATGACATTGCAATTAGCAATCACAGCGTAGGAGTCTGTCCATGCAGAAGTTATCTGCTCGTTTAGAGGATCTTCTGTAAACGCATTAATCTCGGCAAATTGTCTTGCTAAACCAGTTGCATCTGGTCCTTGATCCGTGTTGTCGCCTCTCATTTCAAACATGGTCCAATAGCCGCGACCATATACACCATTTTTTTGTAAGCCCGCATAACTTGCGTTTATCGCCGAAACAAAGTCATTTTCTGTAGTATAAAAATCAGCTTCGTTTCTATTAGAAATAGGTGCTAAATCGGTAAAATCATCACTACAAGAGCTTAATACGACAATTGTTATTAACAGTATAAATATATTTTTCATTTTGATTTGTTTTTAAATTAGAAAGAAAGATTTACACCTAATGTATATGACGTTGTCAAAGGATAAGCTCCATAATCTTCGCCAGGAGTTAAACTACTATTTGGCCTATTACTTACCTCGGGGTTAAACCCTAGATAATCCGTATTAGTAAATAGATTAGTTCCCGTAATATAAAATCTTAATTTTTTAATAGAAGAGCCAAAAGCCTCTTTAGCTGGGAAGGTGTAACCAAGGGTCATGTTTCGCAACCTAATAAACGAACCATCTTCTACCTGAAAAGATGAGGGCCTATTATTGTTACCATGGTTTCCAGAAAGTCTATCTGCCCGTGGAACACTTCCATTACCAGGTTCGGCCTCCGATCTCCATCTGTTATTAAAAACAGCATACGAATTAAAATTCGCTTCTCCGTTTTTTAAGTGTCTTGAGGTAAGGTTTAAGATTTCGTTACCTTCTACTCCTTGTATTAAAAAACTAAAATCGAATCCTTTATATCCAAACCTATTGGTGATACCCCAAGTGAAATCAGGGAAGTAACTTCCCGTTACCGTTCTATCATTAGGGGTAATTTTTCCATCACCATCTATGTCTTTAAACTTAAAATCTCCTGGCGCAGGATTAGGTGCCTGTGTATCCTCTGGAGCACTAGCAATATCTTGTTCGTTTTGATAAATTCCATCAACAACATACCCGTAATAACTTCCAATTGGGTCACCTATCCTAGTGATATGTCTAATTCCTGCACTACCCGAGGAGAATATAGGCTCCCCTTTTTGGTTTAGAGATAGCACCTCGTTTTTATTAGTAGAGAAATTAACATCAGTTTCCCAGGTAAAATCACCTACAAGATTTCTACTTTTCAGCGCTAATTCAAATCCTTCGTTTTTCACTTCCCCAATATTCTGTAGCGTAGTTTCGAAACCAGAAACTGAAGAAATTCCTACATTTAAAAGTAAATCTGAAGTAATTGTTCTATAATAATCAGCCAAAAGGAATATTCTATTATCAATAAAACCAAGTTCTAACCCTACGTTTGTTTGTACAGATTTCTCCCAAGTTAATTCTGGGTTTGGAATAGTTGATTGTATTAACCCATTTGCTTCATTTCCACTATAGTTGTAGTTATTTGGTGAAAGCAGACCAATTGCACCATAATTAGGGATTTCGAAATTCCCTGTTTCTCCCCAACTAAACCTCAATTTCAATTCTGAAATAGCATCAACAGATTTTAAAAACTCTTCCTCGTTTACTCTCCATCCTAAAGAGAATGATGGAAAATACCCCGTTTGATTATTCTTCCCAAAACGGGACGACTTATCTGAACGTAAGGTTCCTGTAAACAAATACTTATCATCATAACTATAATTCAACCTAAACAAGGCAGAAACCAAGGACCATTGCTCTCTCACCGAATTTCCAGCAAATACTTGTCCTCCACTAATAGTCGTTACCAAATCGTCTGGAAAATTATCTGCTTGTACCTGCTTAATACTGATATTATCTTTTTGAGCGGTATAACCTGCAATAGCATTAAAATAATGTACTCCAAGCTCTTTTTCCCAATTTAGCGTGTTTTCCCAAAGCCAATTTATTTCTGTAGATGAAGAGGCCTGTGCGTAAGACTCCCCTTCTGTAGCTTCTCTAAAAAGAAGCGTATTGGCTCTATAAAAATCTCTATTGTAGAGGTTTATATAGGTGCCTCCAAAAGTTTTAAAAGTAAAATCCGGATGTATTTCGTAAGATAATCCTAAAGATGCTCTTGTCTGAAACTGAAATAATTTGTCATCTACAGCATCTATTATTGCTAATGGGTTACTTGCAGAAGTAGTATTTCCTCCTAAATGAGATTGATTATCTGTTTGGTTATAGGTACCATCCACATTATATGGTTTTACGGTTGGTGAATGAACCAAGGCAGAATAAACTATCCCTGGGGGTCTTGCAAAATAGGGGGCAGAAGCTGGCTGCCTTTGATTTTCTGTTATAGTTGGAGCAATCTTTAAATCCAAATTAAGCTTTTCGCTTACTTGAGAATTTAAATTCAACATTAAATTATACCTTTCAAAACTTGATTGAGGGATTACTCCTTCTTGCTTAAAATACCCTCCAGATGCATGGTAACTAGTCTTATTCTTTAAAGGAGAGCTGTAGGAAAGATTATAGCTCTGTGTATATCCTGTTTTAAAAATTAAATCTTGCCAATCTGTGTCAGTTCCGTCCCAATTAATAAAAGAATTAGGCATTTCATAACTCGTATTTCCCCTGTCGCCCAATCCAATAGGATCATTTATTGAAGCTCCTGGAACATCCTGCAAATAAGCATTATTCCTAGCATCTCTAGTATAATCTATTAATTCACTAGCATTCATTAAGTCCACTCTATTAGCAACATCTTGCAGACTGTAAAAAGAATCAAATGAGAAAACACCTTCATCGGAAGTCACCCCTCTTTTGGTAGTAATTAAAACAACACCATTACCTCCTCTAGAGCCATAAATTGCAGCTGCAGAAGCGTCTTTTAAAATTTCAATAGAAGCTATATCATTTGGATTTATAGTTGCTAATGGGTTTACTGGAGGAGCTTGAAAGGATCCACCTCTTCTTTCTAAGTCGCCTTGTATCCCCAAAGTAGTTAGGTTTTTTGAGATAGGAATACCGTCTACAACAAACAAGGGGTCATTACCTGCAGATATGGAACCAGAACCACGTACTCTTATGTTTGGACTAGACCCTGGCTCCCCAGAAGTTTCTTGAACCTGTACCCCTGCAACCTGACCTACTATTGCATTTTCTGCACTTATTACAGGTATATCTGCGATTGTTTCTGGAGAGATGGATGCAACAGCACCTGTAACTCTTTTCTTAGATAGTGTACCATAACCAACAACAATAATCTCGTCTAACGCTGCGGCATCTGGCACCATGTTAACAGTTATGGTTGTCTTACCTTCAATATTAATTTGTTGCGTTTTATACCCTATATAAGAAACAACTACCTCATTAACAGCAGAAGGAAGTTCAATTTCGAAATTACCATCAAAATCAGAGACAACACCTACCGTAGTCCCTTTGGCTTGTACACTGGCACCAGGTAAAGGCATTCCGGATTCGTCCAAAACAGTTCCACTAAGTGTGTTCTGTTCTTTTATTAAAACCTTATTTAGAGGTTCATTTTCATCATGTGTATTAAAGGCATTAACATTTGTAAAAAAAAGCAAGAAAAAGATAATAGACGCTATAGTCAGGTAACTGACTCTAGGCCTTTTAAAGGATGGTATTTTCATAAATTCAAGGTTTAGTTATTAGTTTTTACTTATTCAATAGTTTTTCATTCATACACGTTATTATGTTTTTTTATAGACTAAAATTATCCTTCCTTATTAAAAAAAAACATAGTGCGAATTTTTATAGAATCGACTATGACGTTTAAAAGTTAAGAATTCCTCTTTGATTCCCATATAATTTTGAATATTTAAATCAGTAAAAAATATCTTTCTTGAAATAATGAAGGCTTCTCTTTTTAATTAGGATGTTACTAAATTCGATAATTAATTCTTATTCAACCTAGGTTTGAAGGAGAATTTAAATTCTCCCTTATTTATATGTTTAAGATGATTAATTGGACTGTTCTACTTAAAGAGGATGCTGGAATAAAATGGCATACAATTATCGCAATATTCCATTTATTATAGTTATTATCATTGGGCTAACGACTAGGATTGACCATTTATTCATTTTGTTGGAGTAGACCACCAATAATGTAAATCCCTTTTTAGTTCTCCGCTTTCTTAGCCTCTTTTCGCTGTTCTCTTTCTAATTTTCTAAAATACCTTCTGGTTAGGAAATTGTGTTTTAGCGCCTCGGTTACCTCATTAAAATTTTGAACTCCTTTAGTAACATTCTCCATGGTGTTTTCTAATTGATCAACCAAAGTTGTATCTGAAGCCAAATAATTAATTGCGCCCTTCCCCTCTTTCAACTCCCCTATTACTGAATTAAGGTTTTCGGACATTTTTTGAATCTCATGGCTCGAATTTTCTAGGTGGACTATTATATTTCGCATCTTTTCGCCAGAAATAGAATCTTTTAAGAGTACCCCAGCAGTACTTTTCTCCAGGTCCACTTGTTTTATAAGCTGGTTCATTTCCATTATCATAATATTAGCCTGCCTACTGGTATTTTTTAGATTACTAATAGTTTGATGTAGGTCCTCGGCCATTAGGGTGTCATTAAGCAACCTCCCAAACGTACCTTTTCCTTGGGTTAAGGATCGGGATACTTTTAGCAGGTCTTCCGTTAACAAAGCGGCATTTTCGTTGGTGAGGCTTAGCGTATTAAGCATATCCTGGGTAGCCACTTTACTCAAGGACTGTAACTCATCACCAGGACCAATATGCGTCGCCGTTCCTTCCCCAGGCACAATGTTAATAAGCATACTCCCCACCAATCCATCAGAACCAATGGTTGCAACCGCATCTTTCTTAATATGATTCTGCATTTTTTCCTCTATAATCATGTGGATTCTAATGACCGTATCATTTATCATTTCTATTCTTTTAACGGTACCCACGTTAATACCCGAAAAACGGACATTGTTACCAGTTTGAACTCCATTAGCATTTTTAAAAATGGCGCTAATAGGAATAGTTTTTCCAAACATATTCTGCTTATTCCCAATTAAGTAAGCGGCAACAACCAACAATACGGTCCCAAAGACCACAAATATTCCAAGTTTTAAATTCTCCAATTTTGTTTTTGCCATAATCTTATTTTTTAAAAAATGCTTCCACTTTAGGATCAGTGGATTTAGATAATTCGGAATAGGTCCCCTCAGCATAATTAATGCCATCGACAAGTAGAATCATTCTATCCGAAATAACCCTTGCACAATCCACATCATGAGTAATAATTAGGGAAGAAGTACCATATTTTTGCTGTATGCTATGCATTAATTCTATAATCTCTTTAGATGTTATAGGATCTAAACCACTAGTAGGCTCATCATAGAGGATTACCTTAGGTTTTAAGATTAGGGTACGTGCCAAGGCCACCCTTCTTTTCATACCTCCAGACAGTTCAGACGGCATTAAATCAATAGTATGGGCCAACCCAACATTTTCTAAGGCTTCTAATACTAAGGGGTCTGTATCCTTGTTTACGCCTAACTTCTTTTTATGCCTACGCATAGGAAATTCTAGATTTTCCCGTACCGTCATAGAATCGTATAGTGCACTGCCTTGAAAAAGAAATCCGATATCTAACCGTAATTCATCCATTGCCTTACGGTCCAAATTATTTATTTCCTGCCCTAATATTTTTACCGAGCCGCTATCGGGTGCTATCAAGCCAACAATACATTTAATCATTACGGATTTACCGGAACCAGATTTCCCCATGATCACCAAATTACCACCTTCTTCTAAAGTCAGGTTAAATCCATTTAACACATGGTTATCTCCAAAACTTTTCCGTAAGTCTCTAATTTCTATAACCAATTTTCTAGCATCCAATTCCTCTATTAAGGGTCTCATCTGATCCTGATTTTCCATATATATATGTTATAATTCATAAAAAATATCGGCAATAATCACCGCGATAAAATCGACCAGAAACAACAGCAAGGATGCCATAACCACAGCTGTATTGGCCGCTACTCCAACACCTGCAGTTCCCTTTTTACAATAATATCCCTTATAACAGCCTACCAATCCGATTATAAAGCCAAAAAAGAAGGATTTAATGGTTGCGGGTACTAAGTCTGAAAAGCTTAATGCATTAAAGACAGTATTAAAATAGAGCTGAAAAGAAACTCCTCCTTTTAAATTTTCTAACAGGGCAGAACCGAATAATGCCAACAAATCTCCAAAAACAACTAAGAGGGGTAACATTAGGGTAGTGGCTAATATCCGTGTCACTACCAAATATTTAAAGGGATTGGTGCCAGAGACTTCCATAGCATCTATCTGTTCTGTTACCCGCATAGATCCCAACTCTGCCCCTATCCCCGATGAAATTCTCCCTGCACAGATCAAAGCCGTAATCACAGGTCCTACTTCCCTTACTATAGAGATTCCTACCATATTGGGCATCCATGACACAGCACCAAATTGAATTAAAGTAGGCCTAGACTGCAAGGTGAGAACCAAGCCAATTATAAATCCAGTTATGCCTACCAAGAACAAGGATCGGTTCCCCATCTGATAACATTGTCGTAACAGCTCTTTAAATTCAAAAGGGGGTTTTAAGGCCTCCCTTAAAAATCGAGCTGCAAAATAGGAGAGATCGCCAGTCTCTATGAAGAATTGTTTTATGCGGTTAATCATGCATTACATGGTATTCATTTCTAGATCTGTTCTTAGCTGTTCTCTCAAAGATACAGGAAAGTAAATGGGCTTATAATGACCAAAATCATAAGGGTTTGCAGCTAGAATATGGACTTAATTCTAATAGGGTCTAATAAACTTTCTTATTTCCGTTGTATCTTAGTAACGGGAATCAACAACAGAAGACATACGGGATTCATCGGAAGACCTAATATGCACTAGCTCTATTAATAACCCCGTACAAATTAAATGGTTTTCAGAATTGTTGACTTAAATAGGACAGAGCATTAGTCCACATAAAAATTATTCATATAAATGGCAGATTTTGAGTTATTTGAACCTAAAAACTGGTTAGAACTACAAGCATATTTATTCAAAGAAAAAGACGAAAAAATAGATAGGTTTCGATCTCCGTATGCCTACAGAGGCGTCTATAATGCCCATTTTGGATTAGAGACAAGTCTGCAAAGATTGGGAAGAATACCCTCTAAGGTAGAAGGTACAATGATTAGAAACTTCAAAAAGTACTCGCCAATAAACACCCTTATCGATGACTACAACAACCTCTGGAATTGGATCTCCTTAGGGCAACACCACGGACTTCCTACAAGACTTATAGACTGGACACATTCCCCAAACGTTGCACTTCATTTTTTAACGGAGGATATGAGCACCTATCATATGGACGGTGCCATCTGGATGGTAAACTATGTAGCTCTTAGAGAGTATCTTCCAGAAGAGCTTAAAACGCCTATTCTGAGTAAGGATATGTTTTATTTTAGCTCGATGGAATTGAAACAAAACATTGGCAATTCCCTAGAAGAACTATATGATTTTTCTAGTAGGAATACGAATACCATGATATTCTTTGAGCCGCCCTCCCTTGATGATCGCATCATTAACCAATTTGCCCTTTTTTCGTTTATGTTAGATCCGGATTCCAGTCCACTAGAATGGCTTAAAAATCATCCCCAATATTTGAAAAAGGTAATTATCCCTGCAGAATTGAAGTGGGAAATACGAGATAAACTAGATCAAGCCAATATAACTGAGCGAATTATTTACCCTGGTTTAGAAGGGATTTCAAGATGGCTGAAAAGATGGTATAGCGATAAGAATAATGTAAATCCCTTAGGATAATTGTAGGGTTCTATTTCTTGAATTTCCTTTTGCTATAATGTCTTAGATTCACCTTTTCCGTTTCTAAAGCAATTATAAAAGCATATTAACATACTATACGTCAGCGACATAAAATGTAAAACTGGTTAACGACCGCATGCTGTTTTATGTTTAACAATTCACTTTTTTACTATAAAACCTTTAAAAATTTATACAATAGACGATACTAAATGATGACCTTATTTTTAGGTTTATCTTTTATAATACGGTTCGGCCCAACCCTTACTACACCTATGGTTCCTGAAGTAATAGAACCCTCATAACTAGATATTTAACATTTTATTTGTATCTTAAAGGATATACATTTTTAACTCATAATATCTTTTTATGGAAACACAACTACAACGATTTGCAGATACTGTTACAGACTATCTACCAAACCTTTTGGGTGCTATTTTAGTTTTACTAATAGGTTGGATAATTGCTAAATTTTTTCAGAAACTAATTACAAAATTACTAGACCGTACCAAATTAGGTAATAAGGTTATGGATGAAGAACATTCCAAAAGCACCAGCCATTTTTTTGGAAAAATAGTGTATTACCTTATTATGGTAATTGTACTACTAATGACGCTAGAAATATTGGAAGTAAGTGCCGTTTTGGATCCCCTAAAAAATATGTTGAATAAATTTTTGGCTTTCATTCCAAATTTAATTGGCGCCGTATTAATAGGATTTATTGGGTATTTATTGGCGAAATTTGTTTCTAGCCTTATCTCTATGGGTGGCAATTTTATTGACAAATTGATAGATAAAACGGGGTTTAAGGATACAGACATGCTCGTGAACATCCTTCAAAAAGTAGTCTTCATAATTATATTTATTCCATTTCTGATACAAGCATTTAATGCTTTGCAAATGAATGCAATATCTGAACCAGCAAATGAAATACTCTATAAATTTACTGACTTAATTGGAGAAATAATTATTGCAGCCCTTATCCTTATCATCTTTATTTGGGGTGGAAAATACTTAGCGTCCTTTTTAAGCGATCTTTTCAAAAGCCTAGGACTTGATAAAGCGGCTGAAAAAATTAAAATTCAGAATATGATAGGGGCAAATCAGTCCTTATCTACTCTTTTAGCAAATCTTATTTATTTCTTTATAGTATTTTTCGGTGTAATTACTGCCGTTGCCATTTTAGGCCTGGATCAATTAACTTACATTTTAAATGAAATTCTTGCAGTTACAGGACAAATTCTATTTGGATTAGTCATAATAGCCATCGGTAATTACATTTCGATGATCATTTACAACACTATGAAGGAGTCCAATAACAATAATTTTATTGCCGGTGTTGTACGTGCGGCATCATTGGCCTTATTCATTGCCATTGCATTACGTACAATGGGAATTGCCAATGAGATTGTTGAGTTGGCATTTGGTCTTATTTTGGGAGCTATTGCGGTGGCAGTTGCCTTAAGTTATGGACTTGGAGGAAGAGCTGCTGCTGGAGAACATTTTAAGGAAATTATTGATAAAATGCGCGATAAAACCAGCTCACAATTACCTGCAAATAAGTCTAAAGATAATAAAGAGGGGGATCGCCCAGTGTAGTAAGCTTATACTTAAAAATAGAAAAACATATAATAATTTCATCGTCTAACAAAGTGCCTAAGCGTACTATTTAAACCTCCAAAAAATTAGTTCTCACAAATAAGCCGTCTCACAGTCTGAGGCGGCTTTTTATTATCCCACATATTTAAAACCTTATTTATCAAAATAAAAGCCTTTGAGATAGTGGACGGATATACCCGATTGTAATTCCACTTCAAGGGCAGAACATTAAAATCGCTCTTAATAAGTTAGAAAATCTAATAGTTCTTTTACTTTGGATTCAGTTAAAGGGTGATTAATCACTTTCAATACCCGTTTAGGATGTAGTGCTACAAGGCTGTGTAAGTTGTAATAGGGCAAGCTTCCAGGAACACTATAGAAAGTTTCCTCAGGATTGTAATATTCCTGCGTTACATTGTTAGAACCAGATACGTATTTATTTACTACTACTGCCTTGTTAAAAGGATTCTTAATTGCTATATAATGAAGAAAGCTAGAACTGGTTGAATTTTCTATTAAAGCATGTAATTTCCTGTTTTTAATACGGGGGTCACTATGGATAAACTGCACAAGTAAATCTATAGCTTCTGCCTGAATTCCAGCTATGCTTTTACCTACTAAATTAGCACCAAAAAGGTAATTTAATGGAACTTCTTGGATAATACCATCTCCTGCAAAGTCGGGATTATTAAGTTCTCCTATACCCGGAAGATCTGCAGAAACTACCCTATACCCCTGACTCATAAATTCTTTTATAATTATACTCTCAAATATTACTTCCTTTCCTTTTGGATGCAGCCACAAAAGCACTTTATCAGCATCGGAATCACCTTTTGTAGCAACATACACCGGCAAGACATAATCCCCCTTTGAATTCTCCAAAAAATACTTCTCTACTTCTATCCCATCTTTAACCATTTTCCCTGTAAATACTGCCGATGTTACATTGCGATCCAAGTTAATTCCCGATAATTTTAAAAGATGCTCAGATTCTGAAGATTCTGAAATGCTTTTCCTGCTAACATACTCTTGGTTTAGAGTGTACACTGTTTTGCCCTTTAATGATGAGGAAATTTGACCAGTTGTTGTTGACCATAGCTCTTCAGCTAGGAAGGGTTCTATTTCAATATCACTATTATCTCCTGGCAGGGATAAGTGCTTCTGAAAAAAACTGTACATGGCCATCCTGTTTAATTTGGTAGATTCATGCCTCACCATATCCTCCACCATTTCAATATTATCTCCTTTTCCTAGTGCTGAATATGAATTTTTTACTTCAGCAAAGGTTTCACGTGCACCGTGAATACTAAAAAAGTCATTAATAGTAGTGATAATCAGGCTTGGTTTAGGCATTCTAGCATGCAAGAAATCTGGGTGGTCAATTCCTTTAGAAATTCCATTATACAAATTCTGCTCGGCATCTTGAACTCCAATAGACTGCAACAGCCGCTTATAGTTGGTAATAAAAGCTTCGGGTGCTGCTGCATAAATGCGTTCGTCACAGGCGGCGATCATAGCTGTTTGCGTACCTCCACCGGACCTTCCTGTAATTCCGATCCGGGAAATATCAACCTCAGGTCTAGTATAAAGGTAATCCACTACTCTTATCCCATCCCATATAAAATAATCGGATAGTGAGGCTCCCCATAACAGCGTTTGTGCACCCGCATAGGAATGCTCCTGTGTAGGGCCTCCTATCTTAGATTTACCTGTTTTTACATCTAGGTATTGTAACCTTTCCCCTTGCCCAATAGGATCATAGGCCAGAACAATAAAACCTTTAGAAACCAAGTTTAGAATAACATGTTGGTAGCCTTCACTTCTATAGCCAAGGCTAGTATGTCCGGAAGTATAAATAATAGCAGGTGCAGGGTCCTGTCTATGGTTAGGAAGAAACAGGGAGGCTGTTACAAAAAACCCTGGATGGGACTCAAAGATAATGTTCTCAACCCTAAAATCGTCACGTTCTATAGTTCCCGTAACTTGAGGATTAAGCGGTGTTTTTTCGAATTTGGAAAGAGGTGCAATTAATATCTCTTTTATGCTATCCCGATAAGATATCCAATCCGATTTTGACTTTAACCCGTCAATTCTTTCTTGCCTCCTTTCTAAATGTAGAAATGCCTCATTATTGATTATCCGTTGTAAGGCATCGTCATTAGGTTTATATGAAATCCAATCTGCAGTTTTCCCTCTATTTATATGAAAAACCGACTCTACTGGAGTTTGAGCGTTTAACACACCATCAACAAATAAAAGGTATAGAAAAAATAGGCTAAACCTTAAATTCCTTATTGATAGAGTCGCCATATTAATGTGGTTTTTGGTTAATTGGATATCTGTTTATCACCTCCTCCTAGTTCACTGTAAAGGGAAATCTTTAAAAATAGGTATAATGCAAAACTGCTCATAAGCATCCCTATGAAGCGAGATTACAATTACTAACCATCTCATTACCAATAAATATAAGTAAAAATTTAGGGAAGGAAAGCGTATAACTAGCTATAAGTAGGTTGCAGATACTTTAAAACAACGCTTCTAATAAAATAAACGGAGAGGAAATACTGCTTTGTACTATCATTCCAACAAAAGCATGTACTTTTAAGGGGTAAAAAAGAAACACCAAAGCGTTTAGTACTTGGTATATTTACAGTCAATTAATTAAATAAATGTCCAAACCATTTTTCATCATTTGTATGATCATTTTACAAAGTCAGCTTTCTTCGCCTTTAGGTGCCCAAGTTTTTTTTGAGGATTTTAAGGACTCGGAAATAGATACTGACAAATGGAATATTCTTAATCTTAAATGGGGCGAAAATATCTCTAAAGGATCCCATGGTGGGGTTGTACCAGAAAATGTGTTTATCCAGGATGGGAATCTTGTAATTAGGGCTTTGGGAGACTATTACGAAGGGGATATTAAAGGCCATGGACAAAATACTAAAGTAGGAGGTGCCATTAGTACTAAGAAAAAATTTACTTCCGGAAGCTATGAGGTCAGGGCTAAGATCTGTCCCCAACCAGGAGCTTTATCTGCTTTCTGGACCTATTATTATGAAAATGAGGAGTACAATCACGAGATAGATTTTGAATTCCCTGGTCGTAACCAACATCCTTATAAACCTGAGGATTCCAATTTAGATTGGGGCTTATTGTCTAATTGGCGTGGAGTTTCCGATGAACACCAAAACACTGAAGACATTTATATAGGCGACCAAACTGATGGTGAATTTCACCTTTATCGATTTGACTGGTATGCCGAATCAGAAACCGAACAACCTAGAATTGAATGGTATTATGACGACAAGCTGATCCATCAATCCTTTGAACATATCCCAGAACATGCCGCCGAATTTTCTATAGGCATCTGGTTTCCGTGGTGGATAGGCAAGAGTAATTTCGATATTGATTATATGTATATCGATTGGGTAAAAATTATTCCTTTTGAGTAATGTTCATCTGAAGGTTGGTAATAGACTACAAACCAAACGTAACTCCTATAAACAAAAAAACCCCCTTATTTAGGGGGTTTTCTGTGGTCCCACCTGGGCTCGAACCAGGGACTTTCTGATTATGAGTCAGATACTCTAACCAGCTGAGTTATAGGACCATTTCCTTTCTTGTTTCTCCACTAGGATGCTGATCTCCTAATGGCCCGATAAGGAACCGCAATTTGCGGATGCAATATTACTATTTATTTTTCTAGACTGCAACAAAATCTTTAAAGACTAAATACTTTTTTTTATTAAAGTATCCTTAAAATCATTCCATCCCCCACCCTTCGGGAGATGAGGGAGCTTCTTGACAAAGCTCAATAAGTACTCCATTTGTGCTTTTTGGATGTAAAAAAGCTACTAATTTGTTATCGGCTCCCTTTTTTGGCGTTTTATTAAGCACAGTAAATCCCTCTTCTGTTAATCGAGTTATTTCTGCTTCTATATCATCTACTGCAAAAGCTATATGGTGGATTCCTTCCCCCTTTTTCTCCAAAAACTTAGCAATGGGACTCTCGGAATTCGTCGCTTCAAGTAATTCTATCTTATTGGGACCCGATTTAAAGAATGATGTTCTTACCCCTTCAGATTCCACTTCTTCTATCTTATAATGAGAAACACCCAACAGCTTTTTGAACAATATATTAGAAGCCTCCAAGTTATGGACAGCTATTCCCAAATGTTCAATTTTCTTCATCTTTCTTTATATTTAGCTAACTAATACCGTTCACTCTCTCTAAGTACTTTATCGCACTTAGCTGTTGTTTCTTTCTCCCTCTAACAAAAATACAATATTCCATTCTAACATCCTGATCTTACCTTAGCGCGTGTATTATTAAAACAACTGCATCTAAATAGATAATACAGTCCCACGCTTTGTAGACTATTTAACATACCTATCTGGCATTATAAAAACATAGCCCCACAACACTAGCTATTCTAAATATAGTATTCCAATCTATTTATTTATATCGTATTTTTGCAGTATGGAAACACAACGACAAAAGAAAATAGCCGGCGTTATTCAAAAGGACATTGCTGATATTCTACAGCGTGCCGCTACCGATGGAGGTTTAAAGGGCATCCTTATTTCAGTATCCAAAGTATCGGTTACCACAGACCTTTCTATTGCCAAAGTATATGTCAGTATTTTTCCTGCCGATAAAGGCAAGGAATTGTTGGAAGGAATGAAATCCAATCAACCAATAATAAAGCATGAACTAGCACAGCGTACCAAACATCAATTGAGACGGGTACCAGAATTATTGTTCTTTTTGGACGATTCGCTAGAATATATAGATGGTATTGAAAAGTCCTTAAAAGGAGAAGAAAATCCGGTTAAGAATCCCGATTTATTGGAGAAAAGGAAAAAGTCTTAAGATTGAATTTCCCTTTATACATCGCAAAGCGGTATCTGCGTTCTAAGAGTAGCCAAAATGCGGTGAATATTATCAATTTTATAACCTTTTTGGTTATCGTTATTGGTTCGGCAGCCCTATTCATTGTTTTATCGGGATTTGCTGGACTAAAAACTTTTAGTCTTTCCTATACCAATATGGTAGATCCGGACTTAAAAGCCTTACCAGCAACCGGAAAGTTTTTCAACATCTCAGAAGAACAGAATAAGGCCTTACAAGATCTTCCTGGAGTAATTGCCTATTCCAAAGAATTAGAGGAGAAAGTATATCTTACCCATGATCATAAATCGCATATTGCCTATATTAAAGGAATAGACGCTACCTACCTAAAAACCACTCCTATAGACAGTAGTGCCTACTTTTATGGAGATTGGGAAGTTAATTCGCTCCAGGGCGTTGCCGGACAGGGGATTGCAAATCTTCTAGGGCTAAGTATTAACAATTTTAGAAACCCTTTACTAATTCGTGTACCAAAACCTGGCGCTGGATTATTAGGTCAACGTCAGCTAAGGGATTCCTATAACGAAGCCTCTTTGGTGATTAGTGGGATCTATCAAATAGAAGAGGAACTAGATAGGAAATATATTTTTGCCGAACTTCCCATGGTGCAAGCATTACTAGAGAAAGATAGTACTCAACTATCAGGCATCAATTTTAAGCTACAAGAAAGTGCCAATATTTCCGCGCTGCGTAATAAAATCACTGCTATATTCTCTAATAAAGTAGTTGTAAAAGACCGAATAGAACTTAATAGTACCTTGCACCGAATGCTGAATACGGAGAATTTGGCTACCTATCTCATATTTACTTTAGTACTTATAATTGCCCTTTTTAATGTAGTAGGAGCAATTATTATGATGATTTTAGACAAGCAACAAAACTCTAGAACCCTATATAATTTGGGGGCTACCATAAAATCATTAAGGCAAGTATACTTCTTTCAGGGCTTATTGGTAACGGGTATGGGCGGACTAATTGGAGTATTCCTAGGTTCTTTATTAATTGCCTCTCAATTGCTGTGGGGATGGTTAAAAATTACACCAACCCTTGCCTATCCTGTTGAGTACGACTTTATGAATGTACTGGTAGTGCTTGGAACTATCTTTGTATTGGGAATCATTGCCTCATTGATCGCCAGTAGCAGAATCAATAAGAAACTAATAGCACAATAATAACCGCTAAATAGGGCTATGGAGTAGCAAATTCATAATCCCCGAAAACTTCCAGAACCTCATCAAAAGCAGCAAAAACATCTTCTGAGTGATCACTGGTCACCATTTTCATTCGATATTCCTTAAAATTAGGTATCCCCTTAAAATAATTGGTGTAATGCCTACGGGTTTCAAATACTCCTAACTGCTCACCTTTCCAATCAATAGCCATTTGTAAATGACGCCTAGCAGCATCTACACGCTCTGCCATAGTTGGAGGTGCAGCGTGCGTTCCCGTTTTAAAATAGTGTTTTACTTCATTAAAAAACCAAGGATATCCAATACTAGCTCTACCTATCATAGCACCATCCAATCCATATTGGTCCCTCATTTTCATGGCCATTTCTGGGGTATTCACATCACCATTACCAAAAACAGGTATATGCATTCTTTGGTTGTTCTTTACCTCCGCAATGGGGCCCCAATCGGCTTCTCCTTTATACATCTGGACTCTAGTTCGCCCGTGAATGGAAATAGCTTTACAGCCTACATCTTGTAACCTTTCCGCAACCTCAACAATCTTTATTGAATCGTGATCCCAACCCAAACGCGTTTTTACGGTTATTGGTAGTTTGGTATGCTCTACCATGGCCTTGGTTAAGGAAACCATTAAATCTATATCCTTTAAAATACCAGCTCCAGCGCCTTTACTTACCACTTTTTTAACAGGACATCCAAAATTGATATCTATAATATCTGGACCCGACTTTTCTACAATTTCTACCGATTGTAGCATGGAATCTAAGTTAGCACCAAAAATTTGTATCCCAACGGGACGCTCCTTTTCATAGATATCTAACTTCATCACACTTTTAGCAGCATCACGAATAAGTCCTTCCGAAGAGATGAATTCTGTGTACACCACATCGGCACCATGTTCCTTGCACAATGCACGGAATGGGGGATCGCTAACGTCCTCCATTGGTGCTAACAACAAAGGAAAATCTGGTAATTGTATGTCTCCTATTTTCGGCAAAATAACTGTCTATTAAATTTTGGACTGCAAAATTACAGAAAAAAAACGCTTCTCTAACACTAGGGGACTGAAAATCAGCAAACAGAGACAATTAACAGATACTGTGGATAGTAGCCAGATCTGATGAGGGATAAGATGTTAGCAATTAAATATTTTAGCCTTGGTCCTAATAAATAGTAAAATAACAAACTGCTTTAAGGAAGCATTAACTTATAGGCGCATATATAAGGGGTACCTTTGCAGGATCTAAAAAATAATGATCATTTAGACCATGAAAGGGGAAACCAAGGCTAGATCAGCTAATAAATGGGGTGATAGATTAAATCTAGAACTCGTTTTAATTTTACTAGGCATCCTATTTATCGCTGCCAATTTACGGGCACCTATCACTTCGGTTGGTCCTGTAATTAATGAAATATCAGATTCCTTAAGCCTTTCGCCTGCCTTTGTAGGCCTTCTTACTGCTATACCTTTAATTTCTTTTGCCCTATTATCGGCCTTTGCCCCTAGGGTAGCTAGAAAAACAGGATTAGAGAGATTACTTCTTTATTCTTTATTAGTTTTAGCCCTAGGATTATTTACCCGTTCGGTTGGTAATGTTCCTTTACTCTTTATTGGAGCCGCCCTTATTGGTGCTGCCATTACTGTAGGAAACGTATTAATGCCTGCCTACATTAAAAAAATGTTTCCCAACAAAGTGGGTATCGTTACTGGGATGTACTTGGTATCTATGAATTTAACCTCGGCCTTAGCTGCTGGTTTTAGTATTCGTATTGGGCAAGCAAGTGGTATGGGATGGCAAGGATCCATAGGTATATGGGGAATATTAGCCATTATATCTTTATTTATTTGGTATCCTCAGGTTAAAAAATCTCCCGTAGTTACTGCACAAAGTAAACGGACCTCCTCTAAAGGCATTTGGAAATCTACCTTGGCATGGAATATTGCCATATTTATGGGACTTCAGTCTCTATTATTCTATTGCTTAGCTGCATGGCTACCCACAATTTTACAAAGTTGGGGGATGTCTGCAGATCGATCTGGGTGGATGCTCTCTTTTATACAAATGGCCCAACTACCTATTATGCTTATTGGCCCTATCCTAGCAGCCAAAATGAAAGACCAAATTACATTGGTTTGGGTCACCTTTATTTTACTAGTCTTAGGATTAGCCGGTATTATTTTTGGAGGAACTTGTTTTGTTATCCCTTCAGTAATCAGTATTGGAATTTCCCTAGGTTTAGCCTTTACTCTCGCTATGATGTTTATGGTATTACGAACCAAGACCACCACAGAATCCGCAGAGTTATCCGGTATGTCGCAAACTGTTGGCTATATTATTGCTGCATGTGGCCCTCCTGTATTTGGTGCGCTCTTTAGTCTTTCAGGTAATTGGTACGTACCATTGGCCTTACTAGTGACCTCTGCTATAGTATTATTAGTAGTAGGATTAACCTCAGCAAAAAATCGCTATATATCACAATAAAGAAAGTAATTAAAGTAAGGGAAATTAGGAGCGTTATTTTAAGTCCATAAAATGTTATAACCTATCCCTCTCTTCTATGTCTTTGTATTTGTAATTGTCCCTAATTCCCATATTTCCAAAATTATACCTAAAGCCTAAGGTAAAAGCACGACTGTCTGGTCTGTAATATGAGATATTATACTGATCTGCATAATTACGGGTATTATGTAGTTTAAACTGATTAAATACGTCGCTTAGGGTGAGGCTAATAGTTGCTTTTTTACCCCATAAATTCTTTTTTAGCGCAATTTCCCAATCGGTATATTCCCTCTGCTTGGAATTCCCCACAATAATAGGGGAAACATAAGTGAAGTTTAAGGATGCCGAAAGTGATTTATCTTCTAAAAAGGTTAAGTTGTTTTTAAACTGTACCAATAACGTCCATAAATTATTATCTATTCTTATAGCAGTATTCCTATCGTTAAAACGCTCAGAAGCATAGAAATAAGAAGACAGCAAATACGTATCCCACGATTTAAGTATCTCCTTTCTGTAGGTGAAATCCAGACCATAAGCCATTTCACGATCTAAATTGTCCGTTACAAAGCGTAATAATTTGCTCTCATTATCCTGAAAAGTAAATAGGCTGATTGCATTTTTATGATATCGATAAAACAACTCAAAGGTGTAATCCTTATTATAGGTATAACTAAATATAGCCGAATTTTTAAAGGACGGTCGCAAGTTCACATTCCCTTCTACAACCGAATTACTACTCTGAAAAATCTGAAAAGGATTAATTGAACTAAAATTAGGCCTAATAATACTTCTTTTAAAATTTAGCCCCAATTGATGCTTTTCATTAGGCGTATATTGAAAGTAAATAGTAGGGAACAGTTCTAAATAATCTTTCCCTATATCATTATTATCCAGGCTAAAATCGCCCTTAGTTTTAGTTAATTCTGCCCTTAAACCCGATTTAAAAGACCAATTCTCCCATTTAGTATCTACACTAGCATAGGCAGCATATATATTTTCATCATATAAAAACTGCCCATATTCCGTAGGGTCAATTCCTGGTTGTTCCCGATTAAATCCTTGTTGTGAAATATCACTTTTAGAACTCGTAAGCGCATATTTAAAGCCCGATTCCAAATTGAAGCTTTCTCCCAATGGGGTACTATAATCTGCCTGTATACTATACAAATCTGTACGTTGTAGATTTATAGTACTAAAAGCATTTTCATTTACAATTGTTTTCGTTTCATCGTAATAATCAGTTTCTAACTCCTGATTTTTATCGTAATTGTAATAAGTATAGTGAGTATTTAAAGAGAGATGTGCCCCCTTATCATTTAACCTGTTCTCATAATCTAAATAAAACGCGGTATTAACTGAAGATAGTTGGGAGTCGTTTTTAGTGAAAAAACTCCTGCTATCCGGTTTATTAGGCTCCTTGATTACAGTTTCTGAATAGTCTCTTCCAATAAATTTTGGAGTAAAACTTGTGATGGTAGAAAAGCTAAGCCTATTGTTGGTATTGAAATTGTAATCCAAAAATATACTTGCATTATGCCTATTAGCACGATCTATAACTTCCAAATCTGAGGTCCAAATATCGGTTATAGCCCCATTTTCCATAAAATTTGTGATATCCGTATAATTAGTTAGTTCCTTTCTTTGGCTATAACTGTAATTAAAAGAAGTTTCTAATTTCTCTCCCTTAAAGTAATGATTGGTTCCTAGGGTATGCTGTGGAAAAGTGCCTTGGGTATACCTGTTAAAAATTGCACCATTATAACCCGCAATTAGGTTTTTACTCATTTTTATATTAATCATGGTACCTCCTTCTGCATCGTACTTTGCTGGGGGAGTAGTAATTACCTCGATTGCCCGAATTCCATTTGCAGAGGTACCATTTAATAGATTTAAGATATCTTCTGACGGTAGATTTACTTTCTTATCGTTAATGAGTATCTGAACTCCTTTTTCTCCTTTTACCGTGATTTCATTATTCATAACAAATACGCTGGGTGTGCTTTTTAAGACCTCCCAAATGTTCCCTTCTGAAAGGGCCGTATTCTCAATATTAAAAACAAGTCGGTCTACCTTTTTTTCCAAGGTAGGTTTTTGGAGAACTACCACCACCTCACTAAGGGCTTGCGCCTTACTATCAACTGAAATCTGTCCTATATCTACGTCCGATTCTACGTCTACCTTTATAAATGGAGAATGATTCCCCATATAACTGGCTTTTAAAAGGTAGGCTGCGGGAGGAACTTTATCTATATAAAAGAAACCATTTTCATCGGATACCGAACCTTTAACAAAGCTAGTATCTACCGCCGCATATAATAGCATATTGGCAAATGAAATTTCAGAATCCTCAGTATGAGTTACAATACCAGATATCTTAAACTCCTGAGCAAAAAGAGAGCTATTTAATAATAGAATGAAGAGAAAATAGAGCCTATAGTTTTTCACAAAAAAGTATGCCGTATTAAAGAAAAAAAATAAAGTTAACTTTAAATTCACATGCCACAAGGCAAAGTCATAATTTTTGTAGTAAAATACATCAGGGTAAATCCACAAAACATCGAATAATAAATACCAATTACTAATGAATCTCCACCCAAACCAAACCTACAGACAAGCCCAGGAATATCTCAATCTTATTAGGTGAGTAAAAGTCAATAGCAGCCCCTATGCTAATTTAAATATATGGAACAAAAATATATTCAGAACTTACAAACTCCTAAAGACCTGTAGTATTTTTAATTTAAAAATCGTTGATAAAGTCTATCTTTGTCCTGACTTCCAGTCTCGGGCACCATCTTAATGGCAGAACAAGGGAAATTGGACGATGAAACGCTGAGATAAATTCAGCCAATGTAAATTAGGCATAGATGAAAAACATAAGGAACTTTTGCATTATTGCACATATTGATCACGGAAAAAGTACACTAGCAGATAGGTTATTAGACTTTACTGGTTCTGTTACTGAACGTGAAAAACAAAATCAACTTTTGGATAGTATGGATCTTGAGCGGGAACGCGGGATTACCATTAAAAGCCATGCTATTCAGATGGATTATATTTATAAGGGGGAAAAATATGTCCTTAATTTAATTGATACTCCTGGGCATGTGGATTTTTCTTATGAAGTGTCCCGTTCCATTGCGGCCTGTGAAGGAGCTTTGTTAGTGGTAGATGCTGCGCAAAGTATACAAGCACAAACCATTTCCAATCTATATTTAGCGTTGGAGAACGACTTAGAAATTATCCCAGTATTAAACAAGGTAGATCTTCCTAGTGCTAATGTAGAGGAAGTTACAGATGATATAGTAGATCTTTTGGGTTGTAAGCCAGAAGAGGTTATCCCCGCATCTGCTAAATCTGGCTTGGGAATAGAAGAAATATTATCTGCTATAATAGAACGCATTCCAGCTCCTAAAGGAAATGTAGACGAATCCCTTCAAGCGTTGGTATTCGATTCTGTTTATAACCCCTTTAGAGGTGTAGAAACGTACTTTAGGGTAATTAATGGTGAAATTAAAAAAGGTCAAAAAATAAAATTTGTTGCAACAAACAAGGATTATTATGCTGATGAAGTAGGTACCTTAAAATTGATTCAACATCCTAAACAAAGTATAAAAGCTGGTGATGTTGGTTATCTTATCACCGGAATAAAAGAGGCTAGAGAAGTAAAGGTAGGAGACACTATAACCGATGCTGCAAGCCCTACCAAAAATCCTATCGAAGGATTTGAGGATGTAAAACCAATGGTTTTTGCCGGTATCTACCCTGTAGACACAGAAGACTATGAAGATTTAAGGTCTTCCATGGAAAAGCTACAACTTAATGATGCTTCCTTAGTCTTTATGCCAGAAAGTAGTGCTGCCCTAGGTTTTGGATTTAGATGTGGATTCTTAGGAATGCTACATATGGAAATTATCCAAGAAAGACTGGAAAGGGAGTTTAACATGACCGTAATTACCACGGTTCCTAACGTTAGTTATTATGCTTATACCCGTAAAGACCCTGAATCAGCCATTATTGTAAATAACCCATCCGATCTTCCAGATCCTTCTACTTTAGATCGTGTAGAAGAACCGTATATTAAAGCTACTATTATTACTAAGTCCGACTATGTAGGTAACGTAATGTCACTATGTATAGACAAAAGAGGTCAGATTACCAATCAGACCTATTTAACCACAGATAGAGTAGAGCTTAATTTTGATATGCCTTTGGCAGAAATTGTATTCGATTTTTACGATCGATTAAAAACAGTTTCAAAAGGATATGCCTCCTTTGATTATGCCCCAATTGGAATGAAGACTTCCAAACTAGTAAAGGTAGATATCTTATTAAATGCACAGCCAGTAGATGCCCTATCCGCATTAATACATGCCGATAGTGCCGCACATATTGGTAAGAAAATGTGTGAAAAACTTAAAGAATTGATACCAAGACAACAGTTTGATATTCCTATACAAGCTGCTATTGGAGCCAAGATTATTTCTAGGGAAACAGTAAAAGCCTTAAGAAAAGATGTAACTGCCAAGTGTTATGGTGGGGATATTTCCAGAAAAAGAAAGTTATTAGAAAAGCAGAAAAAAGGTAAGAAACGAATGAGACAGGTCGGTAATGTAGAAATTCCACAAGAAGCATTTATGGCCGTACTTAAACTAAACGACTAATAACTATGGCCACCACAACTTGGAAAAATTATTGTTTACTACTAATTGGACTATTTTTAATTTTAAGTTGTGGTGGATCCAAGAAATCCATAGAAGACCAAGAAGGTTGGAATCTAATCTGGGAAGAACATTTTGAAAAAGATGATTACTTAGATCCAGATAAATGGAACGTCATAGAAAGGAATTCTGCCGATTGGGGTAACTATATGTCCTCACATGAGGATTGCATCCATATAAAGGACGGAAAACTCTATCTCCGCGGTATTGTTAATCCAGATCGTAGTATAGATACGGTACCTTATTTAACAGGGGGAGTATCTACCAAAGGTAAATTTGCCTATCAATACGGTAAAATAGAAATTAAAGCTAAGTTAGAAAGTGCCCAAGGCGCCTGGCCAGCATTATGGATGTTAGCAGACGAACCAAAATATGGACCCTATCCAAGAAATGGGGAGATTGATCTTATGGAGCGCTTAAGTTTTGAACATAAAATATATCAAACTGTTCACTCCTACTACACCCTAGAACTTAAAGAAAAATCTAACCCACCACATTCTAATACGGTAGCTGTAAACCCAGAGAAATACAATGTTTATGGTATGGAATGGTTCCCAGATAAATTAGTCTTTACCCTTAATGGAGAAGAAACTTTTACCTATCCCAAACTAGAGGGTGTAGACCCTAGTCAATGGCCTTTTGACCAACCCTTTTACTTTATGCTAGATATGCAATTAGGAGGTTCTTGGGTAGGGGAAGTAGACCCTAAAGATTTACCTGTGCAAATGATTATAGATTGGGTTAAAGTATATCAGTAAACACTGATAGGCTTTTATACCTTGTCCTTATAAAATTAATTTGTTTTTCTTATCAATCTACTATCATAAACACCTTATCTTTAAGGTCATACGTACAAAAATATCAAATAATTACTAGATGTTTTCTTAGTTCTCTTCAGTGTCAAGTTTAACCTTTTCTGGCTCCATATCCACCTCTAATTTTTTTCCAAGATATACCAATCTACTTCCTTCCGCTATATCCTTAAAATTGGTGCTGAAGGAAGAAATAATTTTCAGATCACCATCTAGTCCTTTAAAAAATAAAGGAACAATATCCCTATCAGCTTTAGTGATTTCAATCAAAGCCTCATAATGCTCTTTATCTTTTAACTCAATTTCATTTATTACTGGATATCGCCTAGCTGTTTCCGTTAACTTTACATAATCATCTGTATGGGAAAATAATCCTTCTTTTGGGTTATTTTCCGGATTGCTCATTTCCTCAGAATTAATTAATCTAAATGCACCGTTTTCCCCAAATTGTTTTTGGAAAGTATTCACAGCATAATTATTTATATCTGAGTTTCCGGTAAGCGCCATGAGATATCCAACTTCGGTTAATTCTAAGTTATCTGTAAGAGCATCAGAGTAAATACTAGCTACAAATGCATCTAACCCTAGGCTTTTAGCTTCATCAATATTGGATTTATTATTATCAATTAATACCACATGTCTATTATTCTTTTTAAGATAAGTAGCAATTAACCTTGATACGTGCGAGGCACCAACCAATAAAATTCCTTCAGACTTCTCTAGATAGACCCCTAGTAACTTAGCCATAATCCGGGCAGTAGAGGCGTTCAGCAGTACTGTTCCTAACACAATCATAAATACAAGTGGTGTTATATATTCTGCTCCAGGTTCTCCCCTTAAAATTAATTTAGAACCAAATAATGAAGCAATACCTGCAGCCACAATTCCCCTTGGCCCCACCCAACTAATAAATAACTTTTCCTTCAGTTTAAGGTTAGATCCCATAGTACTTAAAAACACTCCCAAAGGCCTAATTGCGAAAACTACAATGGCGAAAAGTATCAATGTTTGAGGGGTATATAATAACTCCAATTCCGATAAATTCATACTTGCTGAAAGAAGAATAAACAACATGGAAATTAAGAGTATACTAAGGGACTCCTTAAAATAGAGCAACTCTTTTATATTGGGTAATTGGGTGTTTCCCATTACCATCCCCATGACCACCACGGCAAGAAGTCCAGATTCATGCGCAAAAAGCTCAGCGATCACAAAAACCGAAAGTACTACGGATAGGGATACCACATTTAATAAATAATGAGGCACATAATTTCGCTTAATAACCTGCGTTAAGGCGTGAGCAAAAGTGAAACCAAAGGTGAACCCTAACAATAAAACCTTAACAAACTCCAACAAACCTGTTTGGGTATAACCCTGTCCTTCTCCAATACTTATAAACTCAAATACCAAAACCGCCACTAAAGCTCCTATAGGATCTATCAAGATTCCTTCCCATTTCAATACTGCTGATAAATCTTTTTTCAACGGAATATTCCTAAGAATAGGGGTAATAACTGTAGGTCCCGTAACAATAATCAACGCAGAAAATAAAAAGGAAATTTGCCAAGAAAGATTAAATACAAAATGTGCCGCGGCTCCCGCTAAGAAAAAAGTAACTGCAGCTCCTACTGTTATTAACTTAGTAATAACAGGTCCTACTCTAGATACCTCCGATCGTTTAAGAGTAAGTCCGCCTTCAAAAAGAATAACCCCAATAGCCAACGAAACAAAATGATATAGGCTTTCCCCTAAAAATAGTCCCTCTTTCTCATTCCAGATAGGTCTAATTAGTTTGGTTCCATCTTCAGTAAACAATGTGGCAATTGGGCCTACCAAAAGGCCTATAAGGATTAGGGGTAAGATAGCGGGCAATTTAAAACGCCATGCTACCCACTGTGCGATAATTCCAAGAACAACAATACCTGCAAGCTCTACCATAAGTCAGTTTGGATCAATATAAGTTTAAAAACGGTAAAAATATTAGTCTAAATGGAAAAAACATTGGGTAATGCTAATAATTTTATAAAAAACTCCTTAATTTCTAACAAATAATAAGGGTAGATTATGCATATCTAGCCTATTATTTTGTATGGTTACTTTGTGAATTAGCATTATTTAGGTATTTTCCCAACCAATTTTTTTCTTATCTACTATCTTATGGCAGAATTACAAATCTTAAATCTTTTACTTGTTTTAATTGCAGCCTGGGTAGGTGGAATGGCGGCAAAACGTATAGGTTTTCCTCCTATTCTAGGTGAATTGTTAATTGGTATTTTACTTGGTCCAGCCTTATTGGGCATTTTAGAAACCTCGGAAGCCCTCAATACCTTAGCAGAAATAGGTATCCTCTTCTTGATGGCCTATATAGGGATGGAAATTAATTTTAAAGATTTAGGAAAAGCCTCTTGGGCAGGGTTACTAGCTGCCATTGGTGGCTTTGTAGTTCCGTTTGCGCTAGGTTACTATACTATAATAATTTTTGAAGGCACCCAGATTGCTGCCCTTTTTGTAGGTATTGCCGTAGGGGTTACTTCTTTAGCTACAAAAAGTAGAATTTTAGTAGATTTAAAATTGCTCGATACTAGGATAGCCTATGTGCTTATGGCAGGAGCATTGATATCCGACACCCTAGCCTTAGTAATTTTTGCTGGTATTATAGGTTTTGTAGATGTGGGAAGTGTAGACGCTGCCGGATTAACTTGGGTAGCAGGAAAAGCTATTCTATTTTTTGCTGCTGCAACCCTTATCGGTATCTATGGTTTTCCACTCCTAGGTAAATTGCTGTCTAAAGCAAAAAATATTAACCGTACTTTCCATTTCACTATAATGGTTATCATAGTTTTGGCCTTTTCAGAACTAGCAGAGCTTGCTGGTCTCCATGGTATTCTAGGGGCCTTTATGGCGGGTCTCTTTATTAGGGAAGGGGTGTTTTCTAGAAATGTTTTGAAAGATGTAACCCATGTGTTCCATGACATGTCCATTGGATTTTTGGCTCCTATTTTCTTTGTTACCGCTGGATTTCACGTTAGCTTAGAGGTTTTCCAAACAGATCTTGCTCTTTTAATATTGATTATTGCAGGAGCGGTGATTGGAAAGATTGTAGGGACCGCCTTATTTTATCTTCCTAGTGGCTATGGATGGCGAGAGGGCATCACCATAGGAACAGGTATGAATGGAAGAGGAGCAGTAGAAATTATCATAGCAGGTATAGGCCTCCAAATGGGAATTATCACTACAGAAATATTCTCCATATTGGTATTCATGGCCATTTCTACTACACTAACAGTTCCCTTATTCTTAACATGGACTACTAATTGGTTGCGAAAAAGAGGGGAATTGGTAAAACAAGACACAAGAAAAGGATACTTAATCCTTGGGGCCAACCCCTTAGGGCTTTATATCGCCAAACAACTTAAGGAACATCATGAGGTAGTCTTAATAGATTCTAATAAAGAGCTAATTCATGAAGCCAAGGAGCAGGGCGTAACAGCAATACACGGAAATGCCCTAAAGGAAGATACTTTTGAAATGGCCAATGCCATTGATAAAAACACCTTTATTGCGCTTACTGGGAATAGTGAGATCAATCTACTTGCCACCCAACTAGCAAATAATTCCTTTTATATCCCCAATAAAATTGTGTTGATGTCACCAGATGAAAACGCAGCAGGCGTAAACCTTCTAGATCCTATGGACGCTTCTTCTCTATTTGCCAATAAAACCGATATGGCCCCATGGGCATATAAAATATCGGCCAAGGAATTTAAGGAGAAGATAGAAACCGTGGAAAGCGATTGCACCACTAGGGAATGGGTAAAGGAACAAGGTAAAAATAAAGATATACTTCCCATATTAATTGTAGATGAAAACGGTCATAAACGACCCTTCCACTTTAAGGATAGTATCAGTGCTAATGAAAAGATTATTTACCTGGAATAGTAGATTTTACCGGAAATTTATTGTTATAAAATGTTAAAAAACCACTAATAAAATGGGGTTTTCAACAATATCCTTACTCCTTTTGTTAATTTGCACGGAATAAGCTTTTTCGATGAAACTATACCCCATAGAAACAGGAAATTTTAAGTTGGATGGTGGGGCCATGTTCGGGGTAGTTCCAAAATCAATATGGAACAGAACGAATCCGGCCGACGCCAATAACATGATTGATCTTACTGCCCGATGCCTTTTAATTGAAAATGGCGATCGATTAATTCTGATTGATAACGGAATGGGTAATAAGCAATCCGAAAAATTCTTTAGTTACTATTACCAATGGGGCGATCATTCCTTAGACCGATCACTTAAAAAATACGGCTTTCACAGAGATGATATTACCGATGTTTTTATGACCCACCTTCATTTTGACCATTGTGGGGGAAGCGTGCAATGGAACAAGGATAGAACAGCTTATGAACCCGCTTTTAAAAATGCTACTTTTTGGACCAATGAAGCACATTGGAATTGGGCAACCAAACCTAATTTCAGAGAAAAAGCATCGTTTTTAACCGAAAACCTGTTGCCTATGCAAGAAAGTGGGCAGTTGCGTTTTGTTAGTAGAAATGAAACCGATTTTATTAAAAAATCTGAACTCGATTTTGGAATTCTATTTGTAGACGGACATACCGAGAAACAGATGCTACCCCATATAACCTACCAAGGTAAAACCCTAGTTTTTGTTGCAGACCTGCTCCCTACCGTTGGTCATATTCCTCTTCCCTATGTTATGGGATACGACACCCGCCCCCTTTTAACGCTTTCCGAAAAAGCTCGTTTTTTGGAAACCGCCGTAAAAAATGACTACTACCTTTTTATGGAACACGACGCCCATAATGAAATCTGTACGCTACAGAACACAGAAAAAGGAGTCCGTTTAAAAGAAACACATAACTTTGACCATATTTTTGAATAATATGATCCGCCTAACCATTTTTACCATTACTTGCCTTTTTGTACTTACTAATTGTAATCCAATACAAAAACACAGTACTGATTTTACAGCAGAATATGTATTTACCAAAGGGATAGAAGGTCCTGCAGTAAATGCTAATGGAGATCTCTTTGCAGTTAATTTTGAGGAAGAAGGTACTATAGGAATCGTAGACCAAAATGGAAAGGGAAAAATATACCTAAGCTTACCTGAGGGGAGCATAGGAAACGGTATACGTTTTGACACACACGGAAATATGTTTATTGCAGATTATAAAGGGCATAAAGTATACCGGGTAAAAAAGGGAAGCAAAATACCTGAAGTTTGGGCACAAGATTCTACACTTAATCAGCCTAACGATTTAGCAATAGCCCCAAATAACACCATTTACCTTAGCGATCCTAATTGGAAAGAAGGAAGTGGTAGGATATGGATGATAGATCAGAATAGAAAAATACAACTTTTAGAAGATAAAATGGGAACTACCAACGGAATTGAGGTGAGTCCCGATGGTCGTAAACTATACGTGAACGAATCCATACAGCGTAAAGTCTGGGAATATAATATTAAAGAAGATGGCACCATAGACCAAAAAAAGGAGTTTATTTCTTTTGATGATTTTGGTATGGATGGGATGCGATGCGATATTAAGGGGAATTTATACATCACCCGATACGATAAAGGAACCGTGGTAGTAGTAGATAAAAGCGGAAAAATAATATCGGAAATTCAACTGAAAGGAAAAAAACCTTCCAATATTGCTTTTGGTGGCAAAGACGGTAAAACCTGCTTTGTAACCATGGCAGACCGTGGTAGTATAGAAACTTTTAGAGCGGAATATCCTGGTAGATCCTTCAATAAAAACTTATAAATTAACTTAACAACAGATGACGATGACATTTAACAAATCTATGTTGGCCATAATGGCCTCCTTTCTCCTTTTTGGTTGCGGTGGAACCGCCCTTGTTTCAACCCCAATTGAAAATATAGATACCCTACCTCTAAAAACCGCCGAACTAACGGAGGCCGAGAAAAAGAACTGGGGACATTTAGATCTGCTTACAGACACTATCCCAGGAATGAGCGTAGATAAGGCGTATACCGAAATTATTAAAGATAGAAAAGGAAAAACAGTAGTTGTAGCCGTATTAGATGCAGGGATGGATTTAACTCATGAGGATCTTAAAAATGTATTATGGGTAAACGAAAAAGAAATTCCTGGTAATAATATTGACGACGACAATAATGGTTATGTAGACGACATTCACGGCTATAACTTTTTAGGGGAATCCTATAATGAGCAGTTAGAGATGGCCAGAATTGTTGCCCTTAACCTAGGTGATGCAGCACTACAGGCAAGAGCAAAAGAGAACTTGGAAAAAGATTACAACAAGGCATTACAGAACAAACAGCGATATGAGCAAATCTATCAGGCTGTTAAAAATGCAGATTCTGAAGTAAAAGAATTATTAGGTAAGGATACTTATACCAAAGAAGACCTTGCTGCAATAAAGCCTGAAAACGAAGCGATGATGGGCAACGTGGGAATATTGACTCAAATGTTGACAATTAAGAGCTCTATTTCTGAAGTACTAAAAGATTTAAACAACGGTATAACTTATTTCTCAGACCAATTGAATTATAATCTAAACGTAGATTTTAACGGAAGAGAAATAGTAGGTGACGATCCTTATGATATTACCGATACCAACTACGGAGACGGAAATCCACAAAGCAGACTAGAAGATGAAAGTCACGGTACCCACGTAGCCGGAATTATTGGAGCAGAAAGAAATAACGGTAAAGGCGCTAACGGTGTTGCTAACAATGTAAAGTTAATGAGTATCCGTGCCGTACCTAACGGAGATGAATACGATAAGGATATTGCCTTAGGTATTAGATATGCTGTAGATAACGGTGCCAGAATTATCAATGGTAGTTTTGGAAAGGCATTTTCTCCAAATGCAGAATGGGTTTACGATGCTATTAAATACGCTGCGGAAAACGATGTGCTTTTTGTACATGCCGCAGGAAATTCTAGTCAAGACCTAGACGACCCAAAAAATCCTAACTTTCCTAACGACCAAATTAACAACGGTCCAGAAATAGCAGATAACGTTATTACTGTAGGAGCGTTAACCAGCAAATACGGGTCGGAAATGGTAGCTTCATTTTCTAACTATGGTGCAATAAATGTAGATGTTTTTGCTCCTGGTAGTGCTATTTATTCTACTATGCCAGGAAGTGAATATGATTTTCAAGGAGGTACTTCCATGGCAGCTCCTGCTGTAGCAGGGGTAGCAGCACTTATTATGTCTTACTATCCAGATTTATCCGCAGCACAGGTTAAGAAAATAATTATGCAGTCTGGTCTTTCTTCTAAATCGAAAGTAATAGTAGGAGGAGATGCTGATAAGTCTATGGACTTTAAAGATATTTCCAAATCCGGAAAAATGGTAAATGCATACAACGCCCTTATTATGGCTGAGGCTGTATCTAAAGGCAAATTAAAATTATAAGAATGATGAAGTATAGTAAAGGACTTTTAGTAGGTTTAATCGTTGCGCTCTGTGGACTAACCTCCTCATTAGAAGCGCAAGGAAATACCTCCTATTGGCAACAACATGTAGATTATACCATGGACGTATCCATGGATGTAAAAAATTATCAATTTACTGGAACTCAAAAATTGGTTTATACCAATAACTCTCCGGATGAATTAAGGCGAGTATACTACCATCTCTATTTTAACGCCTTTCAACCAGGGAGTGAAATGGATGTACGATTACAAAGTATTCCAGATCCAGACCGTAGGATGATGCACGAAGGAAAGAGTAGAATCGCTACCCTTAGTCAAGACGAGATTGGATACTTACGCGTATCCCAACTTAGTCAAGACGGACAAGCAGTTAACTATAAAGAAGAGGGAACTATTTTGGTAGTAGATCTAAATGAGCCTATCCCAGCAGGAGGAAAGGCTACTTTTGATATGACATTCACTGGACAAGTACCATTACAAATTAGAAGAAGCGGTAGAAATAGTAGTGAAGGTGTTGCACTCTCTATGAGCCAATGGTACCCTAAAATGGCAGAATACGATTTTGAAGGTTGGCATGCTACTCCCTATATAGGACGTGAGTTTCATGGGGTTTGGGGAGATTATGACGTAAAGATTACCATAGACAAAAAGTATACTGTTGGAGGTACCGGTTACCTACAAAATGCACAAGAAGTAGGACATGGTTATGAAACTCCTGGATCTAAGGTGAAAAGAGTAAAAGGAAAAACCCTAACCTGGCATTTTGTAGCCCCGAAAGTACATGATTTTATGTGGGCAGCTGATCCAGAATATATTCACGATATCGTGGAAATGGAAAACGGTCCTACCTTACATTTCCTATATAAAGATAACAAGGAGATTAAAGAAAACTGGAAAAACCTTCAGCCCAAAACAGTGGATGCGATGGAGTTTTTTAATAATAACCTAGGGGAATATCCTTATGATCAATACTCTGTTATCCAAGGTGGAGATGGTGGTATGGAATATGCCATGGGAACTCTTATTACGGGAGAAAGATCTTTTGGAAGCCTAGTAGGGGTAATGGTTCACGAGTTGGCACACTCTTGGTTTCAGCACGTATTGGCCACTAACGAGACCAAACACGAGTGGATGGATGAAGGATTTACTTCATTTATTTCTAGCTTGTGTATGAACTTAATAATGGATCAGAAAAAGGAAAATCCATTTGAAGGATCTTATAATAGCTATTATAGATTAATAGATGCTGGTAAAGAGCTACCACAGACTACACATGCCGATAGGTACGATCTTAATTTTTCCTATAGTGTAGCTGCCTATAGTAAAGGTGCAATTTTCTTATCTCAATTGGGATATATAATTGGACAGGATAAGCTTATGGAAACCCTGCGTAAATACTATGAGGATTTTAAATTTACTCATCCTACTCCAAACGATTTCATTAGGACAGCAGAAAAGGTATCCAACATGCAATTAAACTGGTACCTAACCGATTGGACGCAGACCACAAACACCATAGATTATGGTATTACGGAAGTAGTAGCAGTAGGAGATAAAACGAAAATCAGTTTAGAGCGTATAGGATCTATGCCTATGCCTATAGACCTTTTTGTAATCTATAATGATGGTACCCAAGAAACGTTGTACGCACCACTTAGGATGATGTATGGCGAGAAGGAGAATCCATATCCTAGCCTTAAAAGGACTGTATTGCCAAACTGGCCTTGGGCATACCCAAACTATAGTTTTGAGCTTAACAAGCCTTTAGATAGCATTAAAGCGATTGTTATAGATCCGTCCCAGTTAATGGCAGACATCAATTTTGAAAATAATTTCTGGCAGGCTACACAAGAAGCTGAATAGAATTATAACTAGTACCCATCACTTACATTGGGATGAATCCGTTTAAAGTGGTCTTAAAAGGCCTTTTTAAACGGATTTTTTATTTTGATACCACCATGTTCTTTGGTACATCTTATTATTCGCGGTGACTTCTCTACTGGTCATTAAAATTAGATTTTTATTGATAATTCTATTCCGATATCCCAACAGATGAAAAATAGGCTTTGCTAAAAATCTTGCAGTTCTCTTATTTACTAATATGGTTCCCTTTTTTCTATCTGCCCATGAAAGTCCGGGTAAAATTGGGAGTAAGGCAGGCATTTTTATTTTTCGTAATAAAGCGGATAACCATAATACCGGCAGGGGAATTTTACGAATCAGAAAAAAACCATCCTCTCCCTGATTTTGGTATAATGGCATAAAAATCCTAGATTTTTTTTGTGCCAAAATTGGTTCATTATTATGATCAGCCAAAGCTTTGCCTTTTTTTACAATGTCAAAACTCTTAAATCCGGGTGCCATAGCAAATTGATCTCTAGAACCAATGGGATGCCTGTAAATAATATCAAAAAAGCGATTATAATTCTTACCAGAATTTTTAAGACGAAAATAATAATCTTTAAAACTAGTAACCTCAACTCTTTTAAGAACTTCTCCATAAACAAGGGCTATCCACATAAAAGCAATACTATTCTCTACAGCTTCTTTTTCTGTATGCTGACCAGATTCAAAACCAATAGAAAGAAAGCCTAGTTGATTCATATAACTAAGTAGGGGCCCCTCTAGATACTCTTCTATTCCTAAAATTATAGGGACAGGAAAAAGCCTAGCAAATTTCCTATTAATCATAGCATCGTTTATAGTAATAAAAGGCAATGTTTTACTAGAAGTAGTATGAAAATCAATAAAATAAAAAGGTCCTGATTGGGTTTCAAGGATAGTATTTAACAGTTGGTATAATGACAACAACTCCTTGTCTTCGTTATATAGTTGTTCTTCTTTCTTCCCTTTAATTTTTTCAATCTTATCAACGGTCCATAATCGATTAAGATCATAATCTAGAAATCTTTTCCCCGCTAAAAGTGCCAAAACATTACCTCGTATTCCATAAATGTTACCATTTACGGAAATTTCTTTTTCCTTAATGATATGGATAACCTCCTCTATTGCATTTTCTCCAGAAGGCTCATTACCGTGAATGCCTCCAAAGAAAACCATAGTGGGACCATTTTTACTTCCTTTTAAATGTCCTATAATCCGGCTATCCTCCATTAAGGTCATAAGTCTTTAGATGTAATAATACCAACCAATTTTTTTCCATGAACCACAGGTAAACAATTTATTCCTTCTACCCTCATTAATTCTCTTGCAAGGTCTATACTATCGAATTCGGTTATGGTAATAAGTTCGGTTTTCATATAGTCTAATAGCTGTCCCTCAAATTTGTCGGGATTCTTTAAATACGCTTTAAGATCGGTCCAAGTTAGTAAGCCCACTAAATCCAATTCGTCATTTAATATCGGTACATGATGAATGTTTTTCCACTGCATCATCTTAAAAACTAACTCTACACTATCACTATCCTGTGCGGTAATGGTTCGTACACTCATACTATGGTAAACCTTCCTATTATCTTTATCTATTAAGGACGCATCTCCTCGTGGTAATTGCCATGCATCTATAGAATACCCTTTTTGTTGACCCTCATGCATTTTCGCTGTTAAAAGGGTTAGGGCATCTGGAATTTTAAAATCTTTTCTTAGTTTTCTATAACTTAGAATAGTCCATCTTGAACCATTGGAAGAGGCAATCCTTTTTTCAATAATCTTTAAATAATGCTCAACATCTTTTGCTAATACCCCCATACTATACAATCCTTTAAAGGCCATTGGTAATAAGTAGTCTAATAGCAATTTCTGGCTGGGAATAAGTTTTCCATCCCAATAAAATTGTGTAGCCATCCCGTACCTAGCTGCATTAAAAAAATTACTCTTTGCATCCTTAAAATCCATCTTGGTATGAATGGCATTATATTCTTTAGGTCTTCCCATCATTATACCTACCCAAAGCATCATATTAGCAATTTCATCCTCCGTAGTAGGACCTGATGGAAGATACCTGTTTTCAATTCTAATATGAGGTTTTCCATTGGTAATGCCATAACAGATTCGGTTCCATGTATACACTGTACCATTATGAAGAGACAATGCCTTTAGCTTAGGTGTTTTTACCTGTTTTAATTCCTTTACACTATCTGTTGCTACATTGGTAAAGAGAAGACTTCTAAAACCGGATATAGAATCTTTAAAGTAATCTACCACGGTACCATTTGCCCATTTATTTCCAAAATTTACCCTAGATTCACTTTCATTCAATAAGAAATTACTAGCTCTTGTATCCATACTTTGGGTAAATAGAGCTATTCTTGTTTCTTCCCACAATTCCCTTCCAAAAAGCATGGGGGAGTTAGTACAAATAGATAGAATAGGCCCTGCTATGGCCTGGGACCAATTATAAGCATCTTCAAAATCGTATGGGTCTATTTGTAGGTGGGTTTGAAAACTGGTATTACAGCCTTCATACAAAACAGAATCGTGGCGAATATTTAACTCATCTACCCCTTTAATGTGAAACTCCAAATCAATATTTCTTGTTTCCTTAACAATCTCATTCAAAATCTTGTAACGAGAAAGTGGAGTCATATATTCAATATCTAGATGCCTCTTTGTAATGGTCGGTAATATTCCGCATAGAATAATCTTAGTAGCATATTTCTCTGAAGCATCTTTTGCTATTGCCAATAAATCATCTAGCTGCGAGTGCATATTTGAAAAACAATTTCCCGATAATGGGATTGGATCCAAATTAATCTCTAGATTATAAAGAGCCAATTCACTAGTAAAATGAGGGTCATTTATACTTGCAAGAATTTCCATTGCTTTATTGGAAGGTTGCCATAATTCATCAACCAAACAAAACTCCTGTTCGGCACCAATCCTAATCGGACTCTGCTCAAACATCTTCTTATCCAATATATGTTGCAAGGCTGTTATGTCTGCTAACAACTGTTTAACATACTTTGTTTTATTAGGATTATTTCTCAATTTTTCTACCTGCAATTGTCCCATAACACCTTATCTATAATTAGTTTAAAAAATATTAACTAAGATAAATGCTAAGGGATTTTTTAACTATGATGATTGTCATATCCATTATCTGTCGATTTTATTTCTACTTTTACGGCAGTATGTCATATAAATTCCCAACAAAAGAAAAGCTAAAGAGCAAAAAACTAATTGATAAGTTATTTGCCGAGGGTAGATCCATTACCCAATATCCTATAAGATTAGTCTACCTACAAATTAAATTTGAAGATGATACAAAATGTAAGGTAGGGGTAACCGCTTCTAAAAGAAATTTTAAGAGTGCAGTAAAAAGAAATCGTATAAAAAGATTGATGCGAGAAGGATATAGACTAAATAAACACCTCATATTTAACAACAACGAAAACCAATTTGCGTTTATGTTTTTATATCTTGGAAAAGAGATGCCTACTCAACCAAAAATATCAACCACTATGATCCGGTTGATGAAAAAGTTTGCAACGGAAAATAGTAATAGAGATATAAAAGAATAAAGTAGAAATACTATACATTACCGATTAGGGTTTTAAAGAGTGTATAAAGATATACAATCCTAAATACCATTTAGGAAGTATTCCAATTAAAAACATTAAATAGCTACCTATGAAAAGGACATTATTAAAGCGAGTGCTTATTCCCGTAATTGCCATTGCTTTTTTAATTGCAGGAAGTAGTTTTAAAGGCGATTTCTTTGAAATTGCTAAACAGATCGAAATTTTCACCACACTATTCAAAGAATTGAATATGAATTATGTGGATGAAACCAATCCAGCAGAGTTAATGGATACCGCCATTAAGAACATGCTAGAAGAATTAGATCCTTATACCAAATTCCTTAACGAACAAGATGTAGAAACCTTTAAAATAAATAATCAAGGTAAATATTCTGGAATAGGAGCCGTGGTCCGTAGTTTTAAGGATAAAATACTTATTGTAGAACCTTATGAAAATTACCCAGCAGATAAAGCGGGCCTAAAGGCGGGAGATGAAATTATTAAGATTGGGGATATTACTGTTTCCCAAATTCAGGATAACGCAGATGAGCTGCTAAAGGGAGCTAACAACACCACTGTAGAGGTTACCTATCTAAGACAAGGGCAGACCAAGACTACCACCATTAATAGGGAAGCTATTGAGGTAGATGCCGTACCTTTTTATAAGATGATTAATGAGAATACTGGGTATATTGTCTTGTCTAAATTCAATCAAAAAGCAACAAAACAAACCAAGGAAGCACTATTAGACCTTAAGAACAAGGGAGCTAACAATATAGTTTTGGATTTACGGGATAATCCTGGAGGGTTGTTAACCGAAGCTATTAATATAACCAACCTATTTATTCCTAAAGGAGAACTTGTGGTAACCACCAAATCCAAGGTGAAAAAATTTAATAGGGAATACAAAACCACTAATCAGCCCGTTGATACAGAAATACCCTTAGTAGTTTTAGTAAATGGGAGAAGTGCCTCTGCTAGTGAAATAGTATCGGGAAGTTTACAAGATTTAGACCGAGCAGTAATCGTTGGTGCTAGGAGTTTTGGAAAAGGCTTAGTACAACGTCCTTTAAAACTAACCTATGGTACCCAATTAAAAGTTACCATTTCTAGATATTATACGGCCTCGGGAAGATGTATCCAAGCTTTGGATTATTGGAACAGAGATGAAGATGGTAATGCACTAAAAAACACAAAATTTCAGGATTTTACCACCAAAAACGGAAGAAAGGTTCAGGATGGTGGAGGGGTTTTACCAGATATAGAAATTGCCACCTCCAAAACAAATGCCCTTACCCAATCCCTGATTAACAATCATCTGATTTTTGATTTTGCAACGGATTATTTTTACAAAAATAATTTTGAGAAAGTCTCCAATTTTAATTTTGATGAAAGTGAATATGCAAATTTTAAAACCTATGTTGGCAATAGTAATTTTGAGTTTGAAACCAAGGCAGAGAAGGCACTAAAGGAAGTGATGGCGAGCGAAGAAAGCAGTTTGTATAGCTCGCAGGTAACCGATAATTATAAATCTCTTTTAATGGCTATGAACAAGGATAAGACCGCTGCATTAGAAAAGTATAAAAAGGAGATACAAAAGAATTTAGAAGACGAAATCCTTAAAAGATACTTCTATAGAAACGGACTTTATGAATATCACTTACTCAATGATGAAGCAATCCTAACTGCAACGGCATTATTAAAGGATGATTCAAAATACAAGGAAATATTAGGGTACTAAACTTTATATAATTATAGGCTGATCTATATTTTAAAATACACCTTTTTCTTATCCAGAAAATAGGTGATATACCAAAACATAAATAAGACGAAGAGGGAATTAATAACTAATATTAAAACGGTATCTACACCCATTGGAGCTAAAATACCTTTAGTAAAAATAAGTCCAAAATCCCTAAACCATTGGGAACCTACTGTTTCTGCAAACAAATAGATAAATATAGAATTGGTCCCTACTACGGAAAATATGCGTAGCCATTTATGGTTATGCCCCTTAATATCTATCCACCAATAGAATAGGGCCAGGGTAAGTAATGCCCATCCGCCCGAAGCCAAGGTAAAGGAATTAGTAGCTATACGTTTAATAATTGGGGTAACTCCCGTTATATCTAAACCATAACCTAAAACCAATAGAATACCTCCCCATAATAATAGTGGATTTAATTTCTCTTTAATCGGTTTTCCAGAAAGCAATAATTGCCCACAAAGTACCCCCATAATAGTATGTACCGCAGTAGGAAGAAAATTAATAGTTACCCAGCCACCACCACTTAATTTACCCATCAATAACATATCTACCCACGATCCAAAATTGCTACCCATTACATAGGGGTCTTGTGGATTATAAGCTCTGTATACTATTTCGGTAAGTAGTAAAATTCCAAAGCAAATAAAAATCTGAGTCCGGTGGGGCAAGGACATAATGGAATAAGCAATGGCAATAGTAAATGCTAATTGTACCAATACATTCCACAGTTCCCAAACTAAGGCGCGACTATATACACAATGCAATAGAACCCCAAATGTAAACAACAGTAAACATCGCTTAATAATATGCGTATTTACCTCTTTTTTTGATTGTGTTGCCAGTCGTTTTCTTAAGGAAAAAGGCATGGCAACCCCAACTATAAACATAAAGTAAGGTTGAATTAAATCCCAGAAACGAAGTCCATTCCATGGATGGTGATGCAGCTGTTGAGCAAGAGGGTCTAAAAATTTATTACCTGATACCAATTCTACAAAACTCCCATGAAAGCCAGCTGCTTCAGCAATCAATAAAAACATAATAAGTCCACGAAATACGTCTAAAGAAAATAAACGTTGGGTAACAGAAGGTACGGTTTTGCTCATTTTAAGGTGATAAAGTTGGTTTGCTATACTATCTTATGAGAAATAGTATAAAATCTAGGTTTGGTTAATAAAACAATCTCCGTAGCTGTCTATAGACATGGAAAAAAATATACAATTTAGTAATTATAAGTGCAGTACCAAATAGACCCTATCCAAAGATAAAGCACTAGTTTGATGAAACTTTCTTAAATAGACTTACTTTTCTTAATTTGCAGGAAGATGAGTCAATTTGTTAATGTAAGAATTGGGTAATGTGGAAATGTAACAATGTTAATTTGAAGATTGGCTGATTTGGAAATGTAACAATGATCGATTTGAAGATTGGCTGATTTGGAAATATGTTAATGTAGCAATTGGCAATTGGATTAATGTAGCAATTGGGTAATGTGGAGATGTAACAATGTTAATTTGAAGATTTGTTGATTTGGAAATGTGTTAATGTAACAATGGTTAATTTGAAGATTAGCTGATTTGGTAATGTGAAAATGTAGCAATGTTAATTTGAAGATTTGCTGATTTGGAAATGTGGAAATATAACAATGATCAATTGGGTTGATGTAACAATTGATATTAATAAGGAACAACTAAAACTGAAGAATGAAAAAATTAAAAACATTGGTAGTAGGCTGTGGTAATATGGGAATTTCCCATGCTAGGGCTTACCATAAACTGCCGGATTTTGAAATAGTGGGCCTTGTAAGTAGAAGTCCCGAAAGCAGGGAAAAGCTATCCAAGGAATTGGGCGGATATCCTACATTTGCGGAATTTAAATCTGCTCTGGAGCAAACCAAACCAGATGTGGTATCTATAAACACTTATCCTGATACCCATGCGCAATATGCAAAAATGAGTTTAGAAGCAGGTGCCCATGTCTTTGTAGAAAAACCGTTGGCATTAACCGTAGAAGAAGCTCAGGAACTGGTAGATTTAGCAATTGAGAAAAAAAGAAAAATGGTAGTTGGATATATTCTTAGAGTACACCCTTCCTGGACCAAGTTTGTAGATGTTGCACGTGGTTTAGGAAAACCTTTGGTTATGAGAATGAACCTTAATCAACAAAGTTCCGGAGACCATTGGTATACGCATAAGCAGTTAATGAACTCCATGTCGCCCATAGTAGACTGTGGTGTCCATTATGTAGATATTATGTGTCTTATGACCCAATCTAAGCCTATTAGCGTAAGCGCCATAGGAGCTCGTTTAAGCGAGGAAATAGATTCTGAAATGTATAATTATGGTCAACTACAAGTACGGTTTCAGGATGGCTCTATAGGCTGGTACGAGGCAGGATGGGGTCCTATGATGAGTGAAACCGCATTCTTTGTAAAAGATGTTATTGGCCCAAAAGGAGCTGTTTCTATTATAGATGAAGATAAAGGGGAGTCCCAAGATATAGATGGGCATAGCAAAACTAATAGTCTAAAATTACATTATAGCGAATTAGATGCTGCAGGTAAATTTTCAAAGAAAGATGAAAGGATACCCACCGAAGACGAGCCCGATCATGATGGCTTATGTCTTTTGGAACAAGAGTATTTATTAAAAGCTATTAAAGAAGATTTAGACCTTACAGATCATTTAAACGATGCCGTAAACAGTTTAAAAATTGTATTGGCAGCGGACGAATCGGTGCGTACAGGAAAAACCGTTCTTTTGTAGGACAGCGTACTTCTGCACTCCTTTTACAATCTAAGGGATTCTAAATAAATCCTGTGATTTTTGCGAATAAAAAAGGCCTCATTACATTTCTGATAAAAAGAATGTAATGAGGCCTTAATTTTACTCTAATGGACTAATCTTTAAAGACTGGTGTTTTTGCTAATTCTATCAATCCGTCCATAGGTTCTTTAAGATACCTATTAGAGCGTAAATATCGGTTAAGGTTATATTCATCAAAATTGTCGGCCTCTTTATCCACACTACTAATATGAACCCTGCCTGCTGAATGTATAAATTCATTATTCCCAATCCACATCCCCACATGAACAACTCTTTCTTTTGAAGTCTCCGTTGCCGGCTTTCCAAAAAATAGTAAATCACCTGGTTGTAGTTGATCAAAATCCTTATCCTTATCTACCGTAACCCCCGTATGTATCTGCTGAGATGCATCTCTAGGTAACACCATTCCATTTAAGAAATAGATGGTTTTTGTAAAACCACTACAATCTACCCCTTTAGTTGAGGTTCCACCCCAAAGATAAGGTACGCCCATTAAGGTCATAGAGGTGTTCACTAAAGACTCTTGGGAAGGATCTAATGCGGCTAACCAAGCATCGTAATCCTGTGCTTCATCTTTATGTATAAAAGCCATTCTTCCATCTGGAAATCTAACCTTATAAAAATTACTTTCTTCCCCTAATACTTCCAATATTCCACCGGCTACCATATCAGAAACCACTTGTGAATTTTGATCTGGAGTAGAAAAAGCCTGACCCATAGTTTTTGTGAAAATCACTTTATTGGTCGCTTTCCACTTTAAAAAATCTTCTTTAGAAAAACTAGATATTCCCCCAGCGTCTACCCAAGACAGATAACGATCTGGAGTTTGTATTAAATACCAAGTCCCATCAGCCTTAAGGATTTCTACAGGAGTTCCTAAAGTGGCTTGGGTAACCAATTCTGAAGAATGAGAAGGTTTTCCTCGTAAATTAGCCACAGAAATTTTTATAAGCCCATAAGTCTTCCCCTCTAATTCAGTAGAAGGTAATAAGGTGATACTATCGGTGTAGGAAATATTATTTTGGTTTAATTTTTCCTTTAATGCATTAACAGCATCAGGAAGGTTACTTTCTCCCTTAATTACCGTTTTAGAACCCTCAGAAACCAAATCTAAATCTAACAAGGCTACTCGTTTATCTGGGGCAAATTCCTGTTTTGTTTCCTCTACAAGTTTATTTAAAACCTCATTACCCTTATTTTCTTCACTAAGACAAGAAGTTACCAATGCTAAACAACATACTGCTATAAATCCTTTCCAATACCGTCGCATAAAATTTTGTTTTAAGTAGGGATCTGTATTAATGCTAGGTCCTGATAACTAATTCTGCATCAGAACAAATCCCAATTTATCTATGTTTTGAATTTAACTTGGAAAAATAGAAAATTTTATCCAGTAAAAGGAATGGATCTATCTAAAATTGTAGTTACCAATGCGCCCTAAATAAGTCTGTGGATATTTAAAAAAATAAGAATATTTTACTAACTTACAATGTTTCAATTATTTAGGTATGATTTGAGGTTGTAAAATTGAAAAAAGAATCATATTTTGACATTCTAAGTGGTTTTTTGTTAAAAATCTATTAAATACAACTATGCAGATAGATAAATTTTGTTATATATAAAATAATACATTAATTTTCCATCATGACACAAATTGAAAATTCTGAAATCCCTAAAACCGACAACCCTGAAAATGAAGCCTTTATAAAAAAATCGGTTTCCCATTTAGAAGCACATGGTTTTGAAAATATCAAAGCAGATATTGAAGGCTACGATCGACCAAAATCATACCTTAAAAAAGGTAGTGATACTAAAATTACTCCAAATATAGTTGCCTTAAAAAATGGTAGAAAATATTATTTTGAAATCAGTTTAAAATCCGAAAGACCGTTGATGCTTAAATCAAAATGGTTGTTCTTAGATACTTTAAGCCGAATGAGATCTAATAAGTTCAAAATAATTACCACTAAAGGACATTATAAGTTTACCGATAATATGTTAGAAGATATTAATCTTTCGGATAAAGTTCCTATCAAAATTTAAATTTATCACAAACTATATAAACTAAAAAAACACCGAATTATCGGTGTTTTTTTAGTTTATGGTCGAGTTTATTAACGCTTATCATTTTTTAATCATGAGGATATGAGGAATACCATCTTCCAAATATTCCTTGCCCTGTTGTACAAACCCAAGAGAATTATAAAACTTAAGTAAATAGGTTTGAGCAGAAATACGAATGGGAACATTACCATAGCTATCAAGAATTACCTTTATAGAAGCTTCCATTATCTCTTTTCCATAACCAAACTTACGTTCCTTTTTTCTTACTATTACTCTACCAATACTGGCTTCCTTGTATAATACTTCTGGAGTAAAAATACGAGTGTAAGCTACTAATTTCCCATTCTTTATCCCTAATATATGTACTGCTAAGGTATCTTTACCATCCAAATCTTGGTAGACACAATTCTGCTCTACGACAAAAACCTCTGAACGTAATTGAAGAATATCATACAATTCCTGCGTTCCTAATTCATTAAAATTTCTTACTTCTATTGTCATTACTGATGGTATAAATAGCCAATTGCCCCTAAAGGGAAGAAGGTCTCTTCTATGACCAAGAATTGAATTATTTAAGAACAAGTAGGAATTTTTTCTATACGTTTTATATGTCGTCCACCTTCAAAAGGGGTGTTTAAAAATGTTTTCACCATATCTAAAGCTTGAGGCAAGGATATATATCTCGCTGGTAAACTTAAAATATTCGCATTATTGTGTTCCCTAGCTAATTTTACAATTTCTGAGTTCCAACATAAAGCAGCTCTGATTTGTTGGTGTTTATTAGCCGTCATACAAGCACCATTACCACTCCCACAAATAATAATACCTAGATTTGCTTTTCCGTTATCCACATCACTGGCCACTGGATGGATAAAATCTGCATAATCTACACTTTCGGAATCATCGGTACCATAATTTATGACTTCTAGATTCATAGATTTTAAAAGTTCAACAATCGCAAACTTATATTCCGTACCCGCATGATCATTACCAACGGCTATTTTCATCATTCAAAGTTAATTTTAGATTAAATAATAATTAAATCGTTTATTACTACCTATATGGAAGTATACAAATGTACAAATACCTATGGTTTCACAACGTTTTCAAGGTTGTTAACAACATAATTTTAGAAAAAACGTAAAAGCGTTGTTATTTAGAGGTTTAATAAATTGCCTTGATTGTTGATAAACTACCGACAAAAAGTAACTTTTAAATTTTCAAAATCCAATCTAATTTTACATTACAACAATTTATAGAAGATTGCTAATTTACTTTTCAAATATCATCAAAAGATATTAAACATAAAATCGGAGTAATTAACAGTAATTTTACTTTTACTTATCACTAATTTCATGTTCACATAGGTTATCAATAGTTGTTAATAACTACATCAACTAATTGATTTATACAATAATCAATAGTCCATAAGTTGTAGATAAACTTCTAAATCTATTCAGAGCAAGTATAAAGTGAAAAATTTATCTCCCCTATTAACACACTATCATAACAATCATTTTATTTTAAATTTTTAAAAAAAGAAACATATATATATTATAACTGTTGATAACAACAATTTTCAACTTATAAAATGGAATTGAATACAGATGGATATAAATTTGTAATTTTCCAAAAATTAAAGTATTAATGTCAAAAAGTAAGAAGAAGACTAATAATCATAGAAAAAACGAAATAACTAAAGGAATATTTACGGTTCTAGAAAAGGAACCTCAGAAATCCTTTAATTATAAGCAAATAGCTGCTAAGATTGGTATAACAGACGCTAAAGATAGAAACGATCTTATAAAGCGTTTAGTACAATTAAAGGAAAAAAGAAGGATCCAGGAAGAAGAAAAAGGGAAGTATAAGGCTATTGCTAGTACTAAAACCTACCATATAGGGAAGGTAGATATTACTGGAAGAGGTAATGCGTATATAGTAGTGGAAGGTATAGACGACGATGTTTTTGTGCCTTTTAATAAATTAAAGAAAGCCTTTCATAAGGATGAAGTAGAAGTTTATATTTTTCCAAAGAGAAAAGGAAAAAAATTAGAAGGGGAGATAACAAAAGTACGCTCTCGTTTTAAAACTTCATTTGTTGGAATTGTAGACAATCAAAAAGATTTTGCCTTTGTTCGTCCAACAGATTATAGAATGTATACTGATTTCTACGTTCCTAAAGATAAGTTGTCTACGGCTACAGATGGGGATAAGGTTATTGTGGAAATTGTAGAATGGCCAGATGATGCCGATTCTCCTGTAGGAAAAATTATTCAAGTATTAGGTAAACCAGGGGAACACGATACTGAAATTCATTCCATTTTGGCGGAGTACGGACTTCCTCACGAATTTCCGGTAGAAGTAGAAATGTTTGCTAATAAGTTAGATACGTCTATAAAAAATGAGGAAATAGCAAAAAGAAGGGACATGCGTAACGACCTTACTTTTACTATTGATCCAAAGGATGCTAAGGATTTTGATGACGCGCTTTCCTTTACTGTTCTAGAAAATGGAAATTATGAAATAGGAATTCATATTGCTGATGTTTCCCACTATTTAGCTCCAGACACCGTATTAGATGATGAAGCATATAACAGGGCAACGTCTGTTTATTTGGTAGACAGAGTGGTTCCAATGTTACCAGAAGTTTTATCTAATAATGCCTGTTCTCTAAGACCTAACGAAGAAAAATATACTTTTTCTGCCGTTTTTGAATTGGATGATAAAGCTAAAATTAAGAAAGAATGGTTTGGTAGAACGGTTATTGAATCTAACGAAAGATTTTCTTATGAAGAAGCCCAACATATCATAGAAACCCAAGAAGGGAATATAAGTAAAGAGATATCAATTAGGGATGAAGCCTATACGGTAGATGATGAAGTTGTACAGGCTACGCTGACCATGGATAGACTAGCCAAAATTATGCGCTCTGAACGAATGGAGAAAGGTGCTATATCTTTTGATAAGGTAGAAGTTCGTTTTAACTTAAATGAAAATAATGAACCTGAAGGAGTCTACTTTAAGGAATCTAAGGATGCCAATAAATTAATTGAAGAATTTATGTTATTGGCCAATAGGAGGGTAGCCCAATTTATAGGAAAACAAAAACCAGAAAAAACATTTGTTTACCGAGTTCACCCAGAGCCAGATGAAGATAAATTAATGGCCTTAAACGGAATAATTTCACGTTTTGGACATAGACTTAACTTTAAGAATAAAAGTACCATTAGCAGTTCCCTAAATCAACTTTTAGAGGACGTTAAAGGTAAAAAAGAGCAAAACTTGGTAGATACCTTAGCCATTCGAAGTATGAATAAGGCTATTTATACGGTAGAAAATATTGGGCATTACGGGCTAGCATTTGATTATTATACCCATTTTACCTCACCAATTAGAAGATATCCGGATATTATGGTGCACAGATTATTACAGCACTATTTAGATGGGGGGACTTCTGCTAAGGAAGCGGTTTACGAGGAAAAATGTAAACACTCTTCTAATATGGAAGGATTGGCTGCCAATGCCGAAAGGGATTCTATAAAATATATGCAGATTAAATTTATGGAAGACCATAAGGATCGTGAATTTATAGGAGTTATTTCTGGTGTTACTGAATGGGGCCTTTATGTAGAAATTATAGAAAACAAATGTGAAGGAATGATCAGAATTAGGGATATTAAGGATGATTATTATACATTTGATGAAAAGGAATACGCTATTGTAGGCCAAAAAACCAACAATAAGTATCAATTAGGAGACGAGGTAATCGTTATGGTAAAAAGTACCGACCTAGTAAAACGCCATTTGGATTTTTCATTATTAGGGAAAAAGAAATAGCGATGCGTTTTGGAATGAATTTTGTTTAAACTACTATTGTGTTGAGCGGATATCCCTATTGTAAAATTAGGGATTGTTGCTGCTAAATTCAATACTAGACTAGATGTCAGATTCCTTAAGCTTGCTTAAGGTCATGGTGAGGAAAATATAAATAACAAACCGACTTAAAGCGTCGGAACATTCTAATCTCACTTTGTGAGTAAAGACAAATGTTTTTATAGTGAGGGTATTATTTTCCTTGCTATAAAAACAATAGCTTTTAACAAATGAAACATAAAATATCCATAATACTGTTCTGTCTAATCGTTATACTACCCGCTTGGGGACAAAACGAAAAGTTAGTTCAGGAACTTAGTACTTTTAAGGAGGTTAAAGCCTTTGATGGCTTGTCTGTTAACCTTATTAGATCTAACCAAAACAAGGCCGTAATAACCGGTGCTAACACTAAAAATGTAGTTATTGTTAATAACGAAGGAGTTCTTAAGATACGGATGGAACTTAATAAATTGTTTAGTGGCTACAGAACCTTTGTAGATTTGTTTTATTCAGAAGATTTGTTAGTAATAGATACCAACGAGGATGCTAGGATTACCTCTAAAGAAGCTATAAAACAAAAGATATTAGAGCTTAAAGCCCAAGAGGGAGGAGAGTTGGTTATTAAGGCTGAAGTAGAACAGCTATTAATAAAAAGCGTTATGGGGGGAATGATTACCGCATCAGGTAGATCTCATAATCAAGATGTTCAAATAAACACTGGTGGTATTTATAATGGGAAAGAATTTAAAACTAAATTCAGCACCGTTAATGTAAACGCTGGTTCAAGAGCCGAAATATTTGCTACAGATTACGTTCAAGCTAGTGTAAAAGCAGGTGGAGAAGTTTTGGTTTATGGCAAGCCGGCAAGAATGGAAGAAAAAACAATCTTTGGTGGTAAAATCACCAAAATGAAATAGGATTGTTTTCTTTAATTGAATAAAAAGTAAGTATAACCACATAACCCTATTACTGGGGTACCTATTCCCAGGTTATTAAATTTATTATATGATTGATGATGTACAGGCAGCAATACCATTAGGCTTTTTACTTAGCTTTATGATAGGTCCTGTGTTTTTTGTATTACTAGAAACCAGTGCAATCAAAGGTTTTAGAGCAGCACTTTGTTTTGATTTTGGAGTAATAATTGCTGATGTTATTTTTATCACAGTAGCCTATTTCAGTAGTTTTCAATTATTAGAAAATTTAAGCAATCAGCCGGGGCTGTATGTATTTGGAGGGGTTATACTATTGGTGTACGGACTTACAAATGTTTTAAAAAAGGAGTCCAAACATTCAATGGAGAAAATAAGGGTTACCAAAGGAGATTATTTTGGTCTTTTTGTGAAGGGCTTTTTATTGAACTTTATCAATATTGGCGTTTTAGTGTTTTGGCTTGGGATTATTATTGTGGTAGGCCCTAGTTTGGATAATGATCCTAAAAGAATATGGACATTCTTTGGTGCCATGATAGGGGCTTATTTTATCACGGATATTTTTAAAATATTATTAGCCAAACAATTGCGGAAAAAACTTACTAAAAGAAGAATTTATTTGGTTAAGAAAGGACTTGGTATTATTCTAATTGTTTGTGGAGTAGTGCTTATTGTTAAAGGATTTCTGCCCAAGGATAAGTTAAATATAGAGCAGGGAATAGAACTCATTAGGGAATAAAAAAAAGATTGCGAAAGCAATCTTTTTTAATTTTCATTTGAGGATCGAAATTTTTTATAGGTAATCATGTGCCGTTATATCGGTATTTTCTTCCCCGCTATCGTTAAAACTTTTAAGTTGCAACATCCAGTAAACGAATGCAACGGCAGCAATCAATATAAAAATCCAATTCAATGTATTAGCTGCCCACCAACTATCCATAGCACGTAATGCATCAAGTGGTGCAAATAACACATTTACAAATAAATCCTCGATACCGTGAAAAAATGTTTTCATCTTAATTATATTTACCTACAAAAATATAAAAAACTAGAATGATTTCAAGCATTTTTGGGAAAACAAAGCCAATTAATTATATAATACTTCTTGTATTTCTTTTTGCTTTTTATTGGTTTGTGCATCTAGTGATGTTTCAACAATCTTATGCATTAGATCAGCTGTTTGGACAATCGGTTATTTTAGGGTGTTTAATGTTGAGTATTTTTCTAGTAAATTTTATAACCAATAGGAATAAAATTACTGGTTCTAATTCCCTTTCTATATTACTTTATACTCTATTAATTGTTTTTTTTCCAAGGGTATTACTAGATTCGAACGCTATTTTTTGTAGCTTTTTTATATTATTAGCGGTACGTAGGTTATTGAGCTTAAGATCTTTTAAAAATGTAAAACTTAAAATCTTTGACGCATCCGCATGGATTCTAATTGCTAGCTTGTTTTACGATTGGGCGTTACTTTATCTACTTCTTGTTTTTGTAGCCATATATTTTTATCAGTCTAAAAACATTAGGAATTGGCTTGTTCCTTTTGTAGCCATAATTGCGATGTACATAATTACGACGGCTATTCTTGTGCTTTTAAAAGATCCTTACTTTTTATCTGATCATTATACCTTTAATATGGTTATTAAACCCTCTTATTTTAAAGATTTTGAGAATGTAGCCTATTTATTTCTGTATGTATTTGTAGTTTTATTAAGTGGAATAATCAGTTATATAAGATTCGGAAATATAGGATTGAATTGGTTAATGAGTATGCGGTTGGTGTTGTATTTATTTCTTTTTGGTTTGTTAATTTTTCTTTTTAAATCTTCCTCAGGAGACCATCCAATTATACTTACCTTTTTTCCATCAGTGGTTTTTATGACCACCTATTTAGAAACCATTAAAAAGGATAGAGTTAAGGAGCTAGTATTGATTTCTGTTATTGTTCTCCCATTTATTGTTCTTTTGTCTCGTATCTTTTAAATTAAAATAACGGTATATTTGTGATTAAAAGATAAGATTATGTTTAGTGAGTTTGCTTTTAAAATATTTAATGAGAGTATAGATAAATATCACATAGAGGATAGTGTGGATCAAGAATTTTCTAATCCTTATCCAAAAGATGATATTGCCCACCTACTATATAGAAAAAATTGGATAGATACTGTTCAATGGCATTATGAAGATATTATTAGAGATCCTAATATTGATCCAGTAGCAGCACTTAAATTAAAGCGTAAGATTGATGCTAGTAATCAAGATAGAACGGATTTAGTGGAATATATAGATAGTTATTTTCTTAATAAATATAAATCCATTACTAAAGCAGATGATGCTACTATAAATACGGAAAGTCCGGCTTGGGCTATAGACCGACTATCCATTTTAGCTCTTAAAATTTATCATATGCAGGAGGAGGTAAATAGAACCGATGCTTCTCCAGAACATATAGAAAAATGTCAGGCTAAACTAGATATCCTTTTAGAGCAAAGAAAGGATTTATCTTCAGCTATTAACCAGTTGTTAGCAGATATTGAATCTGGAAAAAAGTACATGAAAGTCTATAAGCAGATGAAAATGTACAATGATGATGAGTTAAATCCGGTACTTCGAAAAAAGAACTAAGGCATCCCTAGGTTCTTTAGAGATAATCACATTTTAAATAAAAAATCCTACCGAAGGAATGGATACTGGTAAAAACTTACATTCACAGGAAGTTCATATATTGGTCATTAGGATGTCTGCCATGGGAGATGTTGCTATGACTGTTCCAGTCATTTCTGCCCTACTTGAACAATATCCCAATACTAGGATAACCGTTCTTACTAAAGGATTTTTTAAACCTATTTTTGAAGGCCTTCCTAGGCTAACGGTTTATGAAGCCGATGTAAAAGGAAAGCACAAGGGTGTTCTAGGCCTTTGGAGATTATATAAGGAATTAAAATCACTGCAGATAGATGTAGTGGCCGATTTGCATAATGTGATGCGTAGTAATGTCCTAAGGGCTTTTTTTGCACTGGGAGCTACTCCCTTTGTACAAATAGATAAAGGCAGAGCAGAAAAAAGAAGTTTAACTTCCCTTTCTAAGAAAGTATTTAAACCTTTAATAACTACGCATCAGCGCTATGCAGATGTTTTTTCAACCCTTGGGTTTCCACTCAATTTAGAAAGAGTAAATCTACTACCTAAAAGAAGTATGTTATCCGAAACTAAACTTGTACTTAAAGGGAATACAAAACAATGGATAGGGATTGCCCCTTTCGCTGCCTTTGATGGTAAAATGTATCCCTTAGACCTTATGGAAAAAGTGGTTTCGGATTTAAATAGTTCTGGTTTATATCATATTTTACTCTTTGGAGGCGGAGAAAACGAACGTATCCAATTAGAAGCTTGGGAAAACAAATATGAGAACTGTATTAACTTGGTAGGTAAAATACCATTTAATGAGGAATTGGCAGTTATTTCCAAATTAGAGCTGATGATTGCTATGGATAGTGGCAATGCTCATTTAGCGGCCATGTTTGGAGTACCTAGTCTTACTCTATGGGGAGTAACGCATCCCTATGCCGGATTTTATCCCTTTAAACAAGGAGAACATATATTAGTTTCCGACAGAGAAAAATATCCCCTTATCCCTACTTCGGTATATGGAAACAAATTTCCTTCGGGCTATGAGGATGTTATGAGGAGTATTCCACCAGAGTTGGTATTAGATAAGGCAAAAGAAATATTAAAAGTCTCCTAGGCTAAACTACAGTTCTAAGATCCATTGTTTTAAAATATTGACGTAATTGTTGTATATAATTATACCTCAATCGCTTATTTTTACTCTCAACCATAATGGTTCGGATTCCCATATAAGACGAAATTATAAATGAAACAAGTGACTCACTGTCTATATGTCTACTGATATAGCCATCTGTTTTTCCCTTTTGTAGAATGGTTACTAAATTAACCTCCCATACAGTTAATATATCTTGGAGATAGGACATAATCTCTGGATTTTTTCCATTAAACTCTGTAATAAAATTACCTAGGATAAAACCATAATCTAAAAAGTTATTCTCCGCAATTTGTAAATTATTGTCCAAACACTCTAAAATAGTATTTAATGGGTCTTCTTTTCCCTCGATAGGCGCTATAAGATCTATGTATACTTTTCTAAATAAAAGCGTTTGTGAGATGCTTATAAAAAACTCTTCCTTTGATTGGAAATGATAGTAAAAAGCCCCTTTAGATAAGGAAAGAGCTTTTAATATATCGTCTATACTAGTATTGTAATACCCATTTTGATAAAATAGTTCCATTCCGGTGGTCTGGATTCTATTCATGGTAGTAAGGCGTTTAATTTGGTTCTTCATAGTTTGGTTATTGGTAAACAGACTTATAAGTCTGTTACCCTAACTCCACTTTTATCAAAATAGTAAAATTATTATGTTAAAAGTTGAAATAAATTCGATTATACGCATCAAATGAGATTGTAAACCTAAAATAAAGCGCCCTAACAGATTTTTTAGTCTATTAGGGCGCTGTGGTAGATAACTTATAAAATTAGCTGGTACAGGTCTTAAATAACACTCCCTTGGCAACTACTACCTGCACCGGCAGTACAACCGTAGCAATGTTGTGAAATAATGATTTCTCTATTATTAAGAATATCTTCATTATAATCTTTAATGTGTATTACACTACTGGCAACTTTTAATCCTAACATCTGATTAAAATCACAATCGTACAGCCAGCCATCCCAACTTACTGAAATGGTATTGGTACACATTACATTTGCCACTGCAGAAGGGTTATACGCTTCTACAAGGGAATACATATAATCTTCATAATTCCCTGAGGCTATTAGATAGTCTAAGTAACGAGCAATAGGCAAGTTGGTAATGGCGAATAGGTTATGAAAACTGATATCAAAATCTTCTTTTAATGCCTTCTTAAAATCGCGTTCCATAGCTTCCTGATTACCGGGCAAGAATGCTCCGGAAGGGTTATAGACCAAATCTAATTTAAGCGGACTGTTTTCCATACCATAGCCTACCGCATTTAAATCCTTTAATGCCTGAATAGATTTATCAAATACCCCATCTCCCCTTTGCTTATCGGTTTTTCCCTTGGTGTAATGCGGCATAGACGAAATTACATGTACGTTGTGATCTTTAAAAAATTGAGGAAGATCATAATACTTTTTGTTTGCCCGGATAATGGTTAAGTTAGAACGTACAATAAAGTCCTTTACCCCTAGTTTTGATGCTTCTTCTACAAACCATCTAAAATTAGGATTCATCTCTGGCGCACCTCCTGTAAGGTCCAATGTATGGGCACCTGTATTTTTAATTACTTCCAAACAAAGAAACATGGTTTCTTTGGTCATAATTTCCTTTCTATCTGGACCTGCATCTACATGGCAGTGTTCACAGACCTGGTTGCACATATACCCTACATTAATCTGGAGGATTTCTAATTTGTTGGGACGTAAAGGAAATTTTCCAATCTTAGCTAACTTATCCTTAAAATAGGGCAATTCCCCGTCTTTAAAAGGACCTCCACTTAGAATTTCCAATTGTTTATTTCCCAATGCAAGATCATCATGCCTTGCCTTTAATGATTTTGTTGCCATTTTAACTTTATTCATGTGCTTCTTTCCCGATCTATTAAACTCTCTATAATGCTTTATTATACAGTAATAAGTGATAAACTACATGCTTAATTTGTCGTATTTTTTCATCATTTGAACTCCGTGAACTAAGGTTGCTCCACTTTCTATGGCCGCCCCTACATGTACGGCTTCCATCATTTCTTCTTTAGTAATTCCCTTTTCCAAGCCGTCTTTGGTATAAGCGTCTATACAATAGGGACATTTTACAACATGGGATACTGCTAGGGCGATTAGGGACTTTTCTCTAGCACTTAGAGCACCTTCTTCAAATACCTTTCCATAGTAATCAAAGAATTTAGTTCCTAATTCCTCACTCCATTCAGTAATCTTTCCAAACTTTCGTAAATCTGCCGGATTGTAATATGAATCTGCCATTGTTATTGTCGTTTAATTTCTTGTTATATATCGTTATTAGGATAAAACCATATAGGGTTATCACCTTAATGTACTTCTTACTGTATTTATTTAATTGGTATGATCTCTTAGTATGTGCCATTGGTAGGTTCCTATACTTACGTTACTTTGTAATAGGTATTATATTATAAACCCAATGTTTTATGCGCCTGATGATAGGTTTTTCTATCCTAATCCTTAAAGGAATAGTAATAGTTAAACTATGAACGCAGCATTAATTTTATTGGAACTATATCCAAGAGATATTCTGAATTGGTGAACCCTTATTAAAGTAATATTTTAAAAAATATAATTGGGTTAGTTGAAGAGGTAATACGCTTATTTTAAAAGCTTTTCTAAAAAGCGTATTGAGGAGGTTAATTATTTTTTTAGGAAGAGTTGTTTTCTTTTCTATTAACTTTTTTATATCTGCTAAAGTATCTAGATCATGTAAATTTGGTAGACTAACAGTTTCCCTAGTTTTAAGTTTTAGTAGGTTATTTAATGTTTTATTTAAACTAGCCTTTTTCCACGGAAGGTTTTTAAATTGTTTCTCTCCTATTGATTTTATTAAGGATTTATGAAAACCCATTAGATAAAATCCACCATCACTAGAAGGACCTAATACTGTTCTATTATGTGTAAGTTGTAAATGGGTGTTAATTATTAAAGAAGCGGTTAACTGAGGAGTGTCGTTACCAATGGTGATGATGTTTTGGTATCCTTGATTAAAAACCCATTTTATAGCATTTAGGAAGCGCTCTCCAAAACTATTTCCCCATTGTTCTTGCTCGGTGCAATGGAAAAACGGCAAATTTGTTTTTTTTACTGTTTTTAAAGTATGAGCTGTTAATCCGTTAAATAATGCATAGCCATTAGGAATAGATTTATGCTTAATTTCTTCCCTAGCAGAGTTGGCAAAAACCAAAATGGCGGTTTTATTTTGCATTAATGAAGTCCTTAATTGTGGTTAGTTGGTAAACATACAATTTTTACCAATACTGAATTGGTCGTTTTTTTATTGAGTTCATTACAAGGAATTCTTTTGGTAAAGTCAGCACAAAAAAAAAGTCAGCTTCTTTTTAGAAACTGACTTTTTTAAATTATACTAAATTATCTTTTATTCTCTTATTAAGGAGATTGTTTCCTTAGAGTTTTTATTTACGATAGTAAGGTAATACACCCCTGGAATTTGTCTACCTACATTTGAGAGTTGTAAGTCTACCTGATTATTTGATTCCTGAGTTTTAAATGTACCTTGATCAATTTGAATACCAAGGGAATTGGTGACATAGTAAGTATGATCCCCAGATTTTCCTTCTTCTAGCCTAAGAGATACTCTTCCATCACTCCTAACAGGATTAGGGAATGCAATTGTTTTATTAGATCTATCAGGTCTAGAAATGCTTCTAGCACTTAAGGCGCTATAGGAAGAAGTTCCACCTACGGTGAATGAAATTGAACTACTTGCAATTAAACTCCCTGTTCCACTATTAGCTGAATAAGCTGAAGCAGTTAAGGTATAAGTACCGTTTGCAAAGTTATGAGAGTTGTAATTACCTCCGTTATCACCAAATAAGGCATAAGGAGCAACGGACTCTACCCAATATCTAGACTGAGTACCTGTAAGTCTAAAGACAACGCTTTTAGTACCTGTTGGGGTATTTGCTCTAACGTTTACACCTTGTGCACTTATAGAATTCAAAGTAGTACCATTAGAAATTGAAGTAATTTTTGCATTGGTAGACGCTTTAATTAAATCAAAGTTTATAGAAGGATTCGTTGGTGGCGTGGTAGGTGGTGTTGGAGTTGTTGGTTCCCCTGTACCCGCAACAATGTTTATTGTAGTTGTTGCCGTTGCACCTTTATTATCCGTAACTATTGCTTTAATATTATGGGTACCAGCTTTAATCCCGACAATTGGATGTGGGGTAAAATAAGCACCATCGGTATCTACTAATATTCCATTCACAAAAATTTGATGTTTGGTAATACTGCCATCAACATCATTTGCTGTTAAGCCTACCGAAACGGTACTACCTGGTGTAACTTGTTGCCCATCAGTTAGAGTGGAAATTTTAACTGTAGGAGGAATGTTTCCTCCTGTTGGCGGTGTTGTCGGCGGTGTTGTTGGGGGAGTTGTGGTTGTACCACCAACCGTAAAGTTTACTGTGGTAGATGTAGTTGCCCCTTTATTATCGGTTACGGTAGCTTTCACAGTATAATTACCTGCACTTAAATTTTGAAGCGGATGTGGTGTATAATTAGAACCGTCTGTATCTACTAATCTACCGTTTACATAAATCTGATGTTTGGTTATACTTCCATCAGAATCAGTTGCAGCTAATTGTATTGGGAAACTGCTTCCTACTGCAAAATTTTGTCCCTCTGTAATGTTCGTAATGGAAACAGAAGGTGGATTGTTTCCCGAAGGAGGTGTAGTGGGCGGTGTTGTTGGAGGAGTTGTTGGAGGAGTTGTTGTACTTCCGCCAACAGAAAAGTTTACCGTTGCAGAACCTGTAGCTCCACTATTGTCGGTTACTGTTGCTTTTACAGTATAATTACCTGCTGTAAGGTTGCTAAGTTGATGCGGTGTATAGTTAGCACCGTCTGTATCTACTAATCTACCGTTTACATAAATCTGATGTTTTGTTATGCTTCCATCAGTGTCTTTTGCAACTATTCCTACAGGAAAACTACTTCCTACTGGGAAAACCTGATTATTATTAATATTAGTGAAACTCACGGTTGGAGCTACATTATTTGTAGGTGGTGTAGTTGGTGGGGTGGTTGTACCTCCAGAACAATTTGTTTGAGAGGTTGCTAAATTTTGAGCTTGTGATGCGCTATAACTACTTTCTTTATACAATACCATTCTATCAATGGCATGTCCTTGAGACCTTCCTGAAACCTGAATGGAATATACTCCTGGGTTATTAAAAGTAGCATATATGTAGTGATCATCATGATCACTAGTTTGGGTAGACCAACTCCAATTAATAATATTGGTAAAAATTTTAAAATATCCGCCTCCTCCAGCGCCATTTGGTACAGGTGATTTTCCTGATCCCTTTGGATAAACTCGGTGACTACCTTTTAGTCCATAAAAGTTATTGGCATTTATCTTAAGCCAAGAATCGTTATGTTCTGTAGCAGCATTAGAACTTGCTATAATGGCAATTTTATTTCGCCATATAAATCGGTAGGTACCAGGAGAATTAATTTTTACATTATACGTAATAACAGAACTACTTGGTCCACTAAAAGAGTTTGCTCCTCTATAGACAATAGCAGAACCAGCTGTAGCACCCGATACGGATTCTTTCCTCCAACTTCCTGCCGTTCTAGTTTCCATTTCTAAAATGGCGATTCCATTTTTTTCCTCAAAATCGGCCCCAGAACACTGCGCCGATAAATGAATTACAAAAAAGAAATTCATTAATAATAGTAGTGTAATTTTTGTTTTCATAATCATTAGATGTTTGGTGGAGTTATTCCCTCATTTATATATAATAGTGTAGTGATTTTGATGATATAACTGATGGATAGACGCCTGGCTTTATATTTTCCTGCATAATGTAATTCCATCAGGATTAACCAATTTATAATTATTTGTTAACGGGGGTGGCGGCAAAAATACGGTGAACAGGACAAGTTATTCGTTAAGTTGTAAAAAATTAACATAAAAGTGAAGAATATTGTATTTTCCTGAACTATCTTTCTTATATATATTTAAGTATTTTCTTACATCTATTAATTTTTATTTAGTGAAGCTTGCTAGATATCTATTTTGAAGCTCAATTTAAACGTGTAGAAAGGTGTTGTAGAATTGGTTTCATTTACTAGTTTTTTATTGTAACCTATTATTTAATTATTATTTGATGTATAGAATTTTACTTGAGATTTTATTTACTCACGTATTGTATTGCACTGTCAGGCACTATGTTGTATTTGCTTATTCTAGATTATTTGCTCAATTAATAGAAATAAAAAAGCCTTGGAAAATTTTCCAAGGCTTTAATAAGTAATAAAAGAATAGTTAATTTTATTCTTCGTATTTATCATTTAATATTTTTATAATGGCGTCGGTAATGTCATGCGCCTCCGTTCCATAAAGCACACTACCTCCTTCTCCACCGCTAAGGATAAATGAATATCCGTTCGCTTTGCCATACTTTTTTATTTCTTTTTTCACCTTGGAAACTAGACTGTCCATTTCAGTTTGACTTTTTTTCTGGAGTTCCTGCTCTTCTTGTTGTAATTGCTGACCAATAAATTGACTACGTTGTTGTAAGGCACCATATTCTTCTTGGGCTTTGGCCTGAGATAATTTTTGAGCTTTTGCTTGAAAAGCTTGAGCTTCTATTTGGAATGCTTGTGAGATACTATCTCTTTTTTTGGTAAATCTTTCTGAACGCGTTTTAAATCTGTTTTCAACATCCAACTTCTCTTTATAGGAATCCATTAATTTTACGTTATCTACGAAACCTATTTTTTCTTGTTGGCAAGAAAGTACTCCTAAAAATACCAAAGCCAAAACTAATTTTTTCATTTTCCAGTTTTTATAATTTCTGTAAAAATAGAAAAGGTTTTTTTATTAAATGTAAAATTAGGTTTGGATTCACGATTTCTGGTCTATTATTTTTTTACGTTAGTTGACAAAGAGGAGATTTTTATAGTTTTATAACTATAAGTATTAATGATGAATAAATAAATATCTATAGAGTATTGTTATTGAAACTTAAATTATTAGCGCTGTTTTAAGAGATGTTTAAGTTAATGGTAATGTAATTGGATGTAGATATCGATAAAACTGCAGCAAACCCTTTTAAATTACGTTTTAAGCTTTTTTAAGCACATAAATATGGGAGGAATACTCTTTTGTTTTCCAGCCGTTGATATTTGATAACATTCCGATGAAAATGGCTTTTATAAAATTCTGTTTTTTGAATTTATATTTTTCGGATAACAGGGATACATAAAATGCATCAAAAAACATAGGCTTGGTTTTAATTACCTTATAATGATGTTTTGAAAATAGTACGGAAATGCTTTTTCTAGAAAAATGCCATAGGTGTCTTGGAACATCATATGCCGCCCAAAACTTTTTATAATGATTAGCATCATATGATTTGTAATTTGGAACTGCAATGATAAGGGTACCATTTTCTCTTAGTAGGCTTGTTAAGGTTTGTATCTGTTCCTCTAAATTTGGAAGATGTTCTAAAACATGCCACAAGGTAATTGTATCAAATTTCTTATCTGTAATCAAATCCAAATCAGATAATACTTCTACTCCCTTTTCTCTAGCTTTGCTTCTTGCTTTTTCATTGGGCTCTACTCCTATTGTATTCCACCCTTTATTTTTAGCAGCTATTAAAAAATCACCAGTACCTGAGCCAACATCTAATAAATTTTTACCATGATTAGAGTACCTCTTTATTAGATTGGTTTTAGATTTTAAATTAATAGTTTTTACAGCTTGATATAGTTTCTCTAAAATCGTTCTATTAGAATCGGTATGTGAAATATAATTTTCGCTTTGGTAATATCTATTTAAATCGTTTGGCTGTGGTTGGGTAATTAACATATCCGTTTCAGGTTGATAATGTAATTGAAAAATTTCATTACTAACGGTATGGTCCTTGCATTCTAAAAACAAATTATTGGAGTTCATTTTTTCCAAAGGGAATTTAATATTTTACGAAGATACTTTAAATGGTATCTAAATTAAAAGGAATTATCTTGGGATTGCCTAGAAAGAAAATTATTAAACCTCTTTTATTCCTTGAAGGATACATCTCAAACTATTTTTGCATTCGTAATTTATGGGAAAGGGATGGCTGTTGTGGAAGTAAAATTTTGTATCCGTTTTGTATTTCTCTGCTTGTTTTTAATTGAATTATGTTGGGTCTGTTATATTCAATTTTAATTTTTTATTTATACACGTTGGAATGGTTTTTAAAGTTTCTTTTTAGATTATTCTCATTAGGATTCACACCCAATATTTATATGGTTTTCCGTTTATGTATTTTTTTTGGGGTTTAATTTTAAAGGAATAAACTTATTTATGATACTTTTTACCTTCCCTATTTTTCTGATGCTTCTCGCCTCTCCTTTCACATTAACCCTTAAAATTAATTAATAGATAGGTATATTTTTTAAATTAGGTTTCTATGTATAGTTGTTCTATTAAAGGTAAGGAATGTAATGAGTTAATTGATATTGTAATTTATGTAATTGTTTGAATAATAATGTATTACCTATTAAAAAAGCAGATGTTCCACGTGGAACATCTGCTTTTTTACTTATTTATTCAGTTTTAAGGCTTTAGTTGCCTTTTATTTAGGCTATCTGCCCATATAAACTAAAAGGACACTTATATCGCTTGGAGAAACTCCGCTTATTCTTGATGCTTGAGAAATGGTTACGGGTTTAATTGATTTTAGTTTTTCTCTTGCTTCAAAAGAAAGGGATTTAATCTTGCTGTAATCGAAATTCTCAGGAATTTTAATATTCTCTAAACGTTGAAGTTTATCGGCGTTGTTTTTTTCCTTAGCAATATACCCTGAATATTTAACCTGTATTTCTGTTTGTTCTAGTACTTCCCTATCTAAATTATTTTCTTCAATATAAGAGGAAACTATTTCTAATTTTTTCATGTGTTCCATGGTTACTTTAGGTCTAGAAAAAACTTTAAACATTTTCCCTGGTTGTTTAACTAAGGAGGAATTTAATTGATCTAAAATTGGATTTACCTCCTCAGGAATAAAACTGGTTTCTTTAAAAAATTGAATGAAGTTGTTAGATTGTTTTTCTTTTAATTCCATTCTTTCCATTCTTTCTTTAGAAGCTAAACCTATGTCGAAACTTTTCGGTGTAAGTCTTAGATCCGCATTATCTTGTCGTAGAAGCGTTCTATATTCTGCTCTAGATGTAAACATTCTATATGGTTCTTCTGTTCCTTTAGTGATTAAGTCATCTATAAGTACACCGATATATGCTTCATCTCTCTTTAGTATAAATGGATCCTTTTCATTGATTTTTAAGTGAGCATTTATTCCTGCTATTAAACCTTGAGAAGCTGCCTCTTCATATCCTGTTGTACCATTAATTTGGCCTGCGAAATATAAGTTATCTATTAACTTAGTTTCTAAGGTGTGCTTTAATTGAGTAGGTGGAAAATAATCGTATTCAATAGCGTATCCTGGTCTAAAGAATTTAACTTTTTCAAAACCTTTAACGGATCGTAGTGCTTTAAATTGTACATCTTCTGGAAGGGAAGTAGAGAATCCGTTTACATATACCTCTACCGTATTCCAACCCTCGGGTTCTACAAAAAGTTGGTGGCTATCTTTGTCTGAAAATCTATTTATTTTGTCTTCTATAGATGGACAATATCTAGGACCAATACTTTTAATTCTTCCATTAAACATGGGTGACCTATCGAATCCTTCTCTAAGTAGATCATGTACAATAGCACTGGTGTGAGTCATGTGACAATCCCTTTGAGTAGTAAGCGGTTTTGTATCTAAATAGGAAAAGGTTTCTGGATTTAAATCTCCGGGTTGTGGTATCATTACTGAATAATCTAATGATCTTCCATCAACTCTTGGAGGGGTACCAGTTTTCATTCGACCGCTATCAAAACCTAAAGCAACTAGTTGTTCTGTTATTCCGGTTGAAGCCTTCTCTCCAGATCTGCCACCGCCCATTTGTTTATCTCCTATGTGGATTAATCCATTGAGAAAAGTTCCATTGGTTAAGACTACAGATTTAGATTTTATTTCTAATCCCATAGTAGTTTTTACACCTACTATTTTGTTGCCTTCTATTAATAAGCCACTGACCATTTCCTGGTAGAAATCTACATTGGTAGTGTTTTCTAAGGCTAATCTCCATTCCTCTGCGAAGCGCATTCTGTCGCTTTGCGCTCTAGGACTCCACATGGCAGGTCCCTTACTTTTATTGAGCATCTTAAATTGAATAGCAGTTTTGTCGGTTACGATTCCGCTATACCCTCCCAAGGCATCAATTTCTCTCAGAATTTGTCCTTTTGCAATTCCGCCCATTGCCGGATTGCAAGACATCTGTGCTATATTCTGTAAGCTCATGGTTACTAATAAGGTTTTAGAACCTAGATTAGCTGCAGCTGCCGCAGCTTCAGCGCCAGCGTGTCCACCTCCTACTACTATTACATCGTATACTTTATCAAACATAATCTTCTAGTGTTCCACGTGGAACATTTTTAATTTTTCGTTTTCCTTTTCTCTCATCAATTCCGATTCTTGGTCGGTTTTATCGCCAAAACCTAACATATGAAGAATGCCATGGGATATAACTCGACGCATTTCAGTCTCAAATTCTACTTTAAATATCTTCGCATTTTCGCGAACACGATCAACAGAAATAAAAATATCTCCAGCGATATTTTGATCGTCCCCATATGGGAAAGTGATTATATCTGTAAAGGTGTCGTGTTGTAAAAAATCTTGATTTATTTTTAGTAGATATTCGTCATCGCAAAAAATAAAATCAAGTTCACCTTGTACCCCGTTCTCAGAAGTTATTATTCTATCTATCCAATCGGTGTACTCGGTTTCATCGCTTATCTGAAAATCCGTTAAATAGTGAAAGTTAATCATCGGTTTTAAAATATTCCTTTACCTTGTTCTTATAAGTTTGACGCAAAGGTAGGGCTTGTCTATTTAAAATCTCGACATCATTATTAGTTTTCTTGAATACCTCAGGGGTGCTTAGTAATGGATTTTGGAATTTATCCTCGGCAGTGCGACTTTCTCTTTCTTCTTTTTCGCCCTGTTTCATTGAGGCATTTTCTAATTTTAATAATTCGTAATTAATATTGTTAATTAGATCTAAGGTCTCCTGGGTAACTCCATTTTCTAACAATTGATTTTGAAATTCTTCCATTTGTTTAGCTAACTTTTCCCCTAATTTCCTTTCTTCATTACTTAGAATGGACTTTAATTGGTTTTCTAGCTGTTCCCGTAATCTTTGCTGCTCCTTGTAGATATCATATATTTCTTGCAACTCTGCTTCTGTAGGTTGATTACCATCTCCACCACTTTCTCCTTCTCCTTCTCCTTTCTTCTTGCCTTTTTTTCCTTCACCTGAGGTGCCATTTTCCCCGGGGGAGCTTTCTCCTTCCTTCCCATTTTCACCATTATCCCCTTCTTTTCCGTCCTTCTTGGGCTGCTTTCCTAAGCCTTCCATCTTCTTTTGTAACTCTTGCTGTCCTAAAATAATATCAGGTAACTGATCATCGGATCCTCCACCGCCTCCGGAACCAGATTGCATTTGCTGTTGCATATTTTCTAAAATACTAGCCAAAAGGGCGGCTAATTCATTGGTTGCCGTTAATACATATTTTTGATCTGAAGCCCCTTTTTGAAACTGACTTTCAGCTAAGCTTTCTAATGCATTGTCTATGTTGTAGTAAACTTCAGTAATCTGCTTATTCACTATCTCAGATATTTCTATCTGTCTTAAGGAAAGAGAAAATAAACTATCATCTACATGGTTGAATAACTCCCGTAATTCCTGTTGTCTTTTTAGAGTACCGCTAAATAGGTTTGAGGTGATATCTATTTCACCTAAATTGCTGTGTAAATCCTCCTGTTGAAAAGAGAAATGCAGTAGATTATCTAAAATTTGACGAAGTACCCTGGAATCTTCCATGATATCTGACTGACTAGAACTTGCAGCAGATTGTGCTAATTGTTCGCCTAATTCTTTCATTTTTTGAGCAGCTGATTTTTGTTTCGATTTTGCTTTGTTTGCTTTCTTGGGTTCGCTATCTTTTTCAGCTTTATTTTGTTCTAATTCTTCTAAAGCATCTTCTTGGTCTTTCTTAACAGCCTCTGTTTTATTCTCGTCAATTTCTAATGACATTGGCTTTTTTAAACTTTCGTTGTCTTTTTGGACTTCCTCTAGTTCCTTGGAGATTTCTTCAAATTTTTTATTTAGTGATTCTTGTTTATCAATCGCGTTTAAATTTGGTTCGTTTTCTTCAGCTAATGTCTCTTGTTCTTTACTTAGTTCTTTGAGTTTGTTCCCTAATTGATTTATCTTTTCTTCTACATAATACCGTTTGGTTAGTTCTAATAATTGTTCTAAGTTACGCTGACTGTTTTTTTGGTTTTTTCCCATTTCTTCTAACCGTTTGGTTAGTTCTTCTTTAGTTATTTTTTGGGAAATTTTCTTTAATTCCTCCAACAGCTTTTCGTTTTTTCTAGCTTCTATTTCTTGACGTTCTAATCGTTCTTGAAGTAGTTTGTTCTTCTGATCTTCCTTGTCGGTCTGTTGCAAATTTTCTTTTAGCTCCTTTCTAAAACGTTGCATTAATTGCTCTTGCTGTTCTTGTTTTTTTAGAAAATCCTGAATTTTGTTATTATCATTAAAGCTTAAGCTTTCTTTTTCCTTTTGTTCCCTCTTTATTTGCTCTAAGGACTTTTCTTGCTCCTTAAATTTTTCCATATTTCTATCCATATTGGATAGAAGTTCCTTTTTGGCCTTAATATTTCTATCTAAAAGCTCGTTTTCTTTTAATATTTCAGTGGTGAATATCTGGCTCTTAGCTGATTTTGAGTTATTTATGGCGTCATTGTCTAATGCTTCAAAATAAAAAGTGTACTCTTTTCCTTTTTCTAAATCTAAACCAGAGGGAAAGGTGTAATAAAACGAATGATAATTTTGGTTAGGATTGGAAAGTTCCAATCGCCTAATCTTGCTGTTGTCTTTAGATGGATAATAGACCAATTGGATCTTGCTTAAGGCATAGTCGTCTGTTGCTTCTCCCCTATAATAAGAGATGTTAGGATTTAAGGAATCTAAAACTTGTTTTACGCGAATTGTAGGATGAGCATCCTTAATTACTGTAAGGGAATAATTTAGCTTTTCGTAATCTTTTACCGCTAAATTAGACGCAGTTATGCTGTATTCACTATCCTTATAAACTTTTTGGTTTAAATTGAATTCGTTACTGTTTTTATTAAAATAGTATATACTATCTTTCGTAGTGAAAGCTAGTTCATCGGTATAAAGTGCATTAACTTTCCATTCTATTTTTGTTCCTTCAGGAATGGTAGTATTACCGGTTCCCTTTATTTTGTTAATAGACTTTGTAGTATAAGCAGGAAAAGTTAGTTCCATTTCAAAGTCTTCAATAGTCGGAGTATTCACAACATTTAATTTGTAAGTTTTAGAGTGAATGCCATTGGCAGTGAACGAAAACGTTGTGGTTTTTAAAGGAGGAGAAAAAACATATTGGTATATACCGTTTTGTTCCTTTAACATAAACTCTTTCCCTTCAACCAATATCGTTATACCTTCTGGTTTTATTTTTCCTTCTGTAGTGACATTTATTGTAAAAGCTTCTTTGTCTAACACCCTTAAATCTGTAGTAAGTAGATGAAACGAGAATGGTGCTGGTGGTTCATAAGCCATATCATAATTTACAACACGCTTGTAAGATCCAACGAAAGAAACTACATCTCCAAAAACCCAAATAATCCCGAAAATACTAATTGGAATTAATATGTATTTAGCATACTTAATGCTTTCATTTAAGTTGATAGCCTTTACAAATGGAATTACAGTTAAGTTCTTGGATCTTTGTTCTATACTTGCCAATAAGAGTTCGGACCTATCCCTATTTTCAGCTAGATCTATTAAGTTGTATAGTTTGTCATCAATTTCCTTAAAATGTTTCCCAATTAATAGGGATGCTTGTTTATAGCTTAACCCTTTTTTTATTCGGAAGATATATATCAGAGGAATTATTATAAATCGAATTAAGAGAACTAGTTCTATAGATATAAATAATAAAAGAAGTAGTAGTCTTCCTGTAGAATTTAACCAGAAAAAATATTCGATTCCTAATATTAATAGGAAAAATAATAGTCCTAATGCTAAAAATAATAGCAGCCCGTTAATCAACAGTTTCGTGTAGTATTTTGTGGTGAAAGCATTGAGTTGATTCAGTATTTTGTGGTAATTGTCCAATGTGTGCTATTTTATTACCAAGATACAAAAAAAACGCCCCTACCCCCGCTTAGAGAAGCTATAACAGAGGGAGGGAATACTCACAATTTGTATCTTTGCAGTTAAACTTTATAAAATGACAAAGAGAGTACGCGTTCGTTTTGCGCCAAGTCCAACTGGGCCCCTACATATTGGTGGTGTACGTACCGCCCTATTTAACTACCTTTTTGCTAAAAAGCATAATGGAGATTTTATCCTAAGGATTGAAGATACCGATCAGAAACGCTTTGTTAAGGGTGCAGAGGAATATATTATAGATTCACTTAACTGGTGCAAAATGCCCTATGATGAGGGCCCGGGTAAGGATGGTGGTCATGGTCCTTATAGGCAGAGTGAACGAAAGGAACTTTATAGAAAATATGCAGATATTCTTCTTGAAAAAGGCGCTGCTTATTATGCGTTTGATACAAGTGAAGAATTGGATGCACATAGAAAAGATCACGAAGCAAAAGGGAAAACCTTTATTTATAATCATCATAACCGATTAAAGTTAACCAATTCCCTTGTGCTAAGTGAAGAGGAGACTAATAAGCGTATTACAGCTGGGGATGAATTTGTGATTCGATTTAAATCTCCTACTGATACAAAAATTCACTTAAACGACCTGGTACGTGGAAAAATGGAAATTGATTCTAACGTATTAGATGATAAAGTTTTATTTAAAAGTGATGGTATGCCAACCTATCATTTGGCCAACATTGTGGACGACCATCTAATGGATATATCCCATGTAATTAGGGGTGAAGAATGGCTCCCTTCTTTAGCTTTACATCAATTGTTGTATGAAGCTTTTGGATGGGATGTTCCGCAGTTTGCACACTTGCCATTGATTATGAAACCAGTAGGTAAAGGTAAACTTAGTAAGCGTGATGGTGAAAAATTAGGATTTCCTGTTTTTCCTCTAACGTGGAATGAGTCTATTGGTTATAAAGAATCTGGATATTTCCCAGAAGCTGTGGTGAATTTCTTGGCGTTATTGGGTTGGAATCCCGGGACAGAACAGGAAATATTTTCTCTTGAAGAGCTAGTTACTACCTTTGATATCAGTAGAGTTAACAAGTCTGGAGCTCGATTTGACCCGGATAAAACCAAGTGGTATAATCATCATTATATGCAACAGCATTCCAACAAGGAACTAGCTAAGGATTTTACTACAATTTTACAAAACAAGGAAGCTCATATTTCAGAGGAAAGATTGGTACTACCCTATGTAGAAGAGGTGGTTGCTCTTATTAAGGAGCGAGCTACTTTTATTCAGGATTTCTGGGAATTAGCAAACTTTTTCTTTGTGGCTCCCGATAGCTATAATGAGAAAGCTGTTAAGAAGCAATGGAAAGAAGATACGCCTAGTATTATGAAACAATTGGTAAGCTTGTTAGAAACTATTTCTGATTTTACTGCTCAAAATGTGGAAACTAAAGTAAAGGAATGGATTGGAGAACAAGGTTTAGCTTTTGGAAAAGTGATGCCCCCATTGAGATTGATTACGGTTGGGGATATGAAAGGGCCGGATATGTTTAAAATATTAGAGTTAATAGGAAAAGAAGATAGTATCGAAAGAATTAAGAAGGCAATAGCAGTATTGTAATAAATTGTACCCATAATTTTATAGATATATCGGGGATACGGTTAGTGAATTAAATTATAAATATTTAAAAAACTAGCCGTATCTTCCGAACATATCATGCTTTCATTAACTAAAATTATATATTATGGATTCATTTTTCTTAATTTCGTTGTTAGTAATCGGATTTATTATTCTTTTTTCTTCCTTTTTTACCGTAAAACAACAAACTTCAGCTATAATAGAGCGCTTTGGAAAATTCCATAGTATAAGGAACTCGGGCTTACATCTTAAAATTCCCTTAATAGATAAGATTGTAGCACGGGTTGGACTTAAAATTCAGCAATTAGATGTTATTGTAGAGACCAAAACGTTAGACGATGTTTTTGTGAAACTTAAAGTATCCGTTCAATATGTGGTAATTAGGGAAAAGGTATATGAGGCGTTTTATCAATTAGAATATCCACATGAACAGATTACCTCTTATGTGTTTGACGTGGTTCGTGCCGAAGTCCCTAAAATGAAGTTAGATGATGTCTTTGTTAAGAAAGATGATATCGCAATTGCCGTTAAAACTGAATTGCAAGATGCGATGTTAGATTATGGGTACGATATCATTAAAACCCTTGTAACAGATATTGATCCAGATGCCCAGGTAAAAGAGGCTATGAATAGGATTAATGCATCCGAAAGGGAAAAAATCGCTGCTCAATTTGAAGGTGATGCCGCAAGGATACTTATTGTAGAGAAAGCTAAAGCAGAAGCGGAAAGTAAACGTTTACAAGGGCAGGGTATTGCAGATCAGCGAAGAGAAATTGCACGCGGCTTGGAAGAATCCGTAGAGGTATTAAACAAGGTGGGAATAAATTCCCAAGAAGCCTCTGCTCTTATTGTAGTAACTCAGCATTACGATACGTTACAATCTATTGGTGAAGAGACTAATACTAATCTAATTCTTTTACCTAATTCCCCCCAGGCCGGAAGTGATATGTTAAATAACATGGTGGCTTCTTTTACAGCAAGTAACATGATTGGGGAATCTATGAAGAAAAAAAGAGAAGACGATGAGAAAGGAAAGTAGGGAGAATAGTTTGGGTACATTATAGGTAAAGTCGTTTATTAGTTTAAATCGTCCGATTTAAGCGAGTTATATTGATAAACTACCTATTGGTATTTAAAATGGTTTATCCTTTATTAAACGACTTATAAACACCTTATAAATATACATTTACCTACTTTTATTTAAAGCAAAGAAAAACCCTTTTATCTCTTGATTCTTATAAGGATAAAAGGGTTTTTTTTATGTGTAAGTTTTGTCTATCTAAATTTCTTTAGAATCTTTTTAGATAGAAAAGAAATTAATAGTCGCTTAGACCATTTTCCTACTCCGCCCATCATAGCTACAGGAACAATGTTCTTCTTTGCACCTCTTACATGCAACTTTATCTGCTCCATCTCTATTTGTCGCTGTAGTTTTAAAATCTTTAATCTATGATCTATTTCCTCAAAGGAGGTAAATACGGGTTTTGTGTTCATAATTTAATCAAAGTAATAGTCCGAAAACTTTTTTAATAAAGGTTTGTCTAATTTACTTCTGAATAGGTAACATATTATTCCGAAAAGTATATATATACCCCCTACTATTAAAAAACCTAGGAAGATATTATTTAGCCATTGTCCTACTCCATAGGCAAGGGCAAAGGACAACATAAACAGGGATAATAAGGCAATACTACCTATTAAAAGTAGTTTCACTAATGAGCTTATAGCTCGCATTCCTAACTTAAACCCTCTGAGTTTATAGTATTCCTCCGTGTTTTCTATATAGGCACGTACGTTTCTGTCAACTTCCGATAGGTTATCCTTAAAGTCCTCCAAAGCCATTTAGTATATTTTTATTTTTGGAGTTGGGCGTTCTTACTTTTTAAATCTGTCAGCTTTTTTTCCAATGCTGAAATGATATCGTCTGCCTTATAGCTCATAGTGGATATAGTATCCTCCAACTTTTGCTCAAAGTCAACCTTTTTTGCTTCTGCAGTTTTGGTAAGTTCCTCTTTGGCATACATAACTCGCGTACTTATATCGTCACCTGTCTGTTGAGCTTTCTTCTTAATTTTTTTTCTTGTTTTAGTTCCTTTATCTGGAGCGTATAAGATTCCTACTGCTGCTCCTATAGCTGCACCAGTAAGTAGTGCCAATAAAGTATTTCCACTATCGTTTGCCATAATTTTAAATTATTTAAATGTTAGTAATTCAATTAAATTAATGTAGGATAAAAAAGAACGATTTCCAAATAATAGTAGGTGAACGTTCTAATCCTTCTGGCTTAATATTTAAGCCAATCATCGAATTCATAAAATTAACGAAAAACGGAACACCTAAGGGTTGTAATCACATAAACTTTTGACGTAAACAGAAAAGAAACCGTTTTTTGATCGAAAAACGAGTTTTAAGCTCGTTTAACCACTAAAATAAAATGAGATAGGTAAAACCCTGTATAAAATAAAAAGCCACAGCATATACAAGCTGTGGCTTTCGTTTTTAATAGAAAATACCTATTGTTATTATTTTTTTAATAAAGGATGTCGATTTTAATTTTTTACCTGTAATTTGGCCCAAGTATCACGTAAACCAACCGTTCTATTAAAAACTAATTTTTCTGGTGTACTATCTTTATCAACATTAAAATATCCCATACGTTGGAACTGGAATTTTTCGCCAACCTCGGCAGAAGCTAAACTTGGTTCTAGAAATGCATTAATTACTTTTAGGGAATCTGGATTTATAAAATCCATAAAATCTTTTTCCTGATGGGTATCTGGAGTTTCCTCGGTAAAGAGACGGTCATACAATCGTACTTCTGCTTGTATGGCATGTTTAACAGAAACCCAATGAAGGGTCCCCTTTACTTTTCTTAAACTTTCTTCTGTACCGCTGCCACTCTTACTCTTAGGATCATAGGTACATTGTACTTCAATAATATTCCCATTGGTATCTTTTGTACAAGATTCCGCTTTTATAATATATCCATTTTTTAAACGTACTTCTCCGCCTAATTTTAGTCTAAAGAATTTTCTATTGGCTTCTTCCCTAAAATCTTCCTGTTCAATGTATAGTTCCTTAGAGAAAGGTACTTTTCTAGATCCAGCTGCCTCGTCTTCTGGGTTGTTTTCTGCTTCTAACCATTCTTCCTGATCTTCAGGGTAATTGGTAATTACCAATTTTAAAGGGTTTAGTACAGCCATTACTCTTGGAGCAATTTTATTTAGATGCTCCCTAACATGAAACTCTAAAAGTGATACATCTACAACATTATCTCTTTTAGCGATACCTATTGTATTTGCAAAGGCTTTTATAGACTCTGGAGTATAACCTCTTCTTCTTAGTCCGGAAATGGTAGGCATCCTTGGATCGTTCCATCCTGTTACTACGCCACTTTCTACTAATTTTAATAGTTTACGTTTACTTACAACGGTGTGACTAAAATTTCGTCTTGCAAATTCGCGTTGTTTGGGTCGTACTTTCGTCTCTTTTACAACTTGGTCTAAGAACCAATCGTACAATTCCCTATGCATGGCAAATTCCATGGTACAAAAAGAATGGGAAACTTGTTCAATATAATCGCTCTCCCCGTGTGTCCAGTCGTACATCGGATAAATACACCAATCGGTATTTGTCCTGTGGTGAGGCTTATGTAGAATACGGTACATAATGGGATCCCTCATTAACATATTAGAGGAAGCCATATCTATTTTTGCCCTAAGTACGTGCTCTCCTTCTTTAAACTTGCCATCTTTCATATCTTCAAAAAGTTGAAGATTTTCTTCTACGGAACGATTCCTAAACGGGCTAGCCTTACCAGGCTCCGTTGGTGTTCCTTTTTGAAGGGCGATATCTTCTGAAGATTGACTATCTACATAGGCTTTACCTTGTTTAATTAAAATAATAGCCCAATCGTATAACTGTTGGAAGTAGTCCGAAGCATAACATTCGGTATCCCACTCAAATCCTAACCAACTTACGTCCCTTTTTATAGCATCTACATACTCTTGTTCCTCCTTGCTGGGGTTGGTATCATCGAACCTTAGGTTGACCGGGGCTTCATATTTAAGACCCAAGCCAAAATTCAAACAAATAGAGCTTGCATGCCCTATATGTAGATATCCATTTGGTTCTGGTGGGAACCTAAATCTAAGCTTATTCTCAGGGAAGCCTTTACTTAAATCTTCCTCAATGATGTGCTCAATAAAATTTAACGAACGGGATGTTTCACTCATAGTCTAAATTTTGAGCTGCAAAGGTAACGAAATTGCGCTGAAAAGTAGCTTTTAAAATAGATCTACCATACAAGAAAGTGTGTTTCACAACGCTTTTGGTGAACCTTACAACTTTAAATTCTAAAAACTCCAATAATAAGACATATTTGTTATCCCCTTTCTTTGAAAATGAGGTGATTACGGCTTGAAGTGGAGAAGTTACCCACTAGTTATCAACAAAATAGACTGCTAAATAGAGTTGAAAAAGGCAAAAAAAATAACGTTGGTAGTAGCCTAAACTACAAAAAGATATGAAACTGAACTTCTTAAATAAATTGGTATTGTCTATTCTAAGCTTCTTTGCTTTGGGAATGACCATGAGTACTGCGCAGACATTAAACAAGCCAACTCCTGCTGATAATCCAAATTTATCAGGAAATTCAGTGTGGACTGCTGCTTGTGGCTCGGAGAGTTTTAATGAGTATTTTGTAAATTTTACTTGGTTGCCTACAGTTGCATCTGACAATGAATTTATCTTAGAACTTTCTGATGCAAATGGGGTGTTTACAAATGCTACAGAACTATCAAGGGTTTCCGATAAGAATACCAGTTTCGATTTCGATTTCAGTTTTGCACTTCCAGAAACTACTAGAGGAGATGCCTATCGTTTCCGAGTTAGAAGTACCAATCCCGCAAAGACAAGTCCAGTATCAGACCCATTTGAAATGTATTATATCGATTTTAATAATACGCTTAAAATTAGAGAGGTGGGAGATACCGCCGCTACCCCAGCGATGAAAGTAGAATTGTGTGATGGAGGAGCAACTACGCTAGAAGTTTACAATGTTCCGAATGCAGAAACTTATCGGTATAATTGGTACAGAAATACGTCTCCTTATACCAGCTCTGGCTATGGACCCTCTATTGAAGTTACCGAAGCAGGATATTACGTTGTAGAGTTAGATTATGGAAGTACCTGTTCGGGATCTTCCAATACTCAGTCCCTATCTATAGAAGTTGTAGTTGGCTCTAGCGTGGGACTCAATATAAATTCACCTGCTAAAACAGCATTGTGTACTGGCGAGGTCGTTGCACCACTAGAAGCTAACATGAACTATCCAGAACTTTATTATACTTGGTATAAGGATGGAAATGTTATTCAGCCAAATACACAAGGCGCCTTTACATATACACTAGATACCAATGACCCTCAGTTTCCAGGAGAATATACCGTAAAAGTGCAAGGGAACGGAATTTGTACTGAAACCTCCGAACCAGTCTCCATTACTCAGGCAGGTATCTTTACAGTGACTAGGGATAATCCAGCAAATATGGTTGTACTACCCGGAGGATCCATTAATTTAAGTGCTTCTTCAGATGCCTCTCCTGTAACTTATCAATGGTATAAAGACAATGTGGCGTTAAACGGAGAAACAGGAAGTACTCTAATTGCTAATTCAGCAGGGGTGTATTATGCAGAAGTTTCCTTAAGTGGAGGCAGCTGTACAACAGCAACCAAAGTAACAGAGACCACTAATGTGGTAAATCCTAATGCTTTTGAGTTTATCATAGACTATGCTACAGAATATACCAATTGTATTAATACTAGTATAGCCTTAGAAGTGACACAGATAGATGCGGTACTTTCCGACGGTTCTAAAATGAATGTGACAATGGACTTAATTTCTTCATTTAATTATCAGTGGACCAAGGATGGAGCTAATATAGGAGGTGCCACCTCTAATACTCTAAGTTTAACCAATACAGTTGAAAATGGCAGTTATGAAATAAACGCTGTTTTAGATAGTTTTAATTCGGTTTCCAATACCCTTCCAGTTCAGTTGCTAACCAATGAGAGCCTTACCATAACAAGTACCGCTCCATTTATCTGTGGTTCTGGGGATACTGCTATTATTAGTACAACAACCGATTTAAGTGGGGAAAGTTTCCAATGGTTTAAGGATGGAATAATTCTGCCAACTTCAACAGAGGAGTTAATAGTTAGCGAAGCTGGAACTTATCGTTTAACGATAGCAAAAAATGGTTGCGAGCTTATTTCTAACCAAGTAGTGGTTGCACCTTTTGATGATTCTTTAATTACAATCAACCCCTCTGGTAATGAAATTGTATTCCCAGAAGGGGGCACTAAAGAAGTTTCTGCCAGTGGAGCAGATAGTTACCAGTGGTTTAATGAGAATAATGTGTTGTTGGGTGAGACAAACTCTATTACTCTAACCACCGAAGGAACCTATATGTTAATTGCATCCGTAAACGATTGTAAGGTAAGTAAAACCTTTGTGGTATCCTATCAAGATATTTTTAATGTACCCAATGTGGTCACTGCCAACGGGGATGGATATAATGACCAATGGATACTTCCCAATACCTATACAAAAGATCCCGAGATTAATGTAATTATCTATAATCACAAAGGGGAAGAAGTACTTAACCAATTTCAGTATCAGAACAATTGGCCGGAGGCAAGCATGAAGTTTCCTAAGCAAAATATGGTATTCTATTATACCATTAAAAATGCGAAACAAGTTTTAAAGAAAGGAACTATAACAGTAATACGTTAACGCACTATGTACAAGAAAAACTTTTTATATATTCTATTTTTCCTACTGGGATTTGCTGCTCTAAGTGCCCAAGAGGATAGTCCGTTTATCTCTTATGATGTTCCTTCACAGAACCTATTAAAGTTTAATAGATTTCTTATAAATCCTACCTTTTCTACGGTAAGGGAGAATAAATCATATATAAATCTACTCCATAGAAACCAATCGGTATCATTTGATGATAATAATCAAGATTACTTTTTAAGTTACAGCGGTAGGGTAAGCGATAGAAATGGTATAGGATTAAGTCTATATACCCAAAGAGAGGGTTTAATAACCAATTATGGGGTGATGGCAAATTATGCCTATGGGGTAAAATTAAGTGATAAAAGTAATTTTACATTTGGAGCAAATTTAGCCTATTACAATAGTGGCTTTGATAGAAATAGGGCATCTGCCTTAGATCCCAATGACCCTTCCTTAAACGGCCTTCAGGAATCCAATTTACTGTCTTTTCAACCTGGATTTAATCTCTCTTATGGTAAGTTTGATTTTGGTGTTTTTGCAGAGAACCTGTTCGATTACAATTTAAAAACGAACAAATCTGTAAGTGAATTTCAAGATAAGACCTTTTCTAGTCACCTACAATATACCCATGAGTTTGAAAATGAGAAAGGAATTTTTGAGAAGGGACGTTTGATGCCATTAGCCCGAGTTAGAAAAGTGGGTCAGGACGAAGTAGTCCTTGGGGGAAGTCTAATATTAGATCTACCAAAACTTGGTTGGGTACAAACTGGATATGATGATTTTTACGGTGCTTCGGCTGGAATTGGATTTAATATTAATGAACGACTTTCTTTAGGTTATACTATGGAAAAGGGTTTGTCTAACAACTTTGATAATTTTGGACTAACTCATGAAATATCCTTTGCCTATTCTATTACCCCTACCCTTACTGATGACAGGGTAATGTTACAAGATGATTATGAGGAATTAGTAGAAAATGAAGTGGATACTAAAGAGGAAGTCCTAGGTCAGGAGGAGGAATTGGAAAAATTAAGAAAGGCACTTGCAGAGAACAATGAGGTATTGGCAGAACTAATGTTTAGGCAAGACTCTTTGGAAGCTAATCGGCAGAAAGACTTGGAGCGTAGATTTGAAATGGTCATGAAAATGGTGCAAAATGAGATCCAAGGGAAACGTCCGGACCTAGTAGAAAAAGCTAAGAAGATGTACCTGCCTAATAATGAAAAGGGGGCTTTAGCACGGCAGACTAGCCAACAAGAGAAAAGTGAAAAACCAATTGGAATAAAAGAAGCATTACAACCTAAGCCTGCTGTCGGAAAAAGTGCAAATAAGGGGCATCTAAGTAATAACACTAAAAAGGATGTTGTGGAAAAAGACCAGTTTACCGAGATGGCTAAGCGTCAAAATATCAGAAGTAAAAAGTTTACAAACTTAGAGGGGGTCGATAATGGTTATTACGTGGTGGCTAATGTTTACAAAGGCGATCGCTATATGAATCAGTTTGTAGATCAACTTGCTAATAATGGAATAAGTGCAGCACATTTTAAAAATAAAAGGAACGGACTAAAATACGTATATCTAGAAAGGTATGACACATGGCAAGAAGCTCTTGCCGCTCATAAGTCAAAATTTAATGGATCTTATCAGGAAGATTTGTGGATTATGAATGTTGATAACCGTAGTGATCGGGATAAAGCTTATGTGAATAACGTAAACAAGCTTAAGGGAACATCTTCCCAATACGCTGTGGATAAACTACAAAAAAATGTTGTGGTTAAGGACAATGTAGGCGGTGAGGCTACAACTACTAGTACTCCTAAGGAATACAGAAAGCATGGTGGAAATGCCTATTATATAATAGCGAATGTTTTCGCCAATGCTCACAATGCGAATAAGTTTGTGAAATTATTAAATGCTCAGGGATATAGTGCCAGCTATTTTATAAACCCTAAAAATAACTATCGGTATGTTTATTTAAAGAAATACGATTCTTGGAATAATGCTTTGGTATCTTATTATTCTAAAATAGATAATTCCTATAACGAAAAGGTGTGGATTATGAAAGTGGCCTCTAACCAGATAAGCTAAATAAGGTCACTGTATTTAGGGATACTCATTAACAACTTTCTCATACATTTTATAGGTAAAAGATTTCTACATCTTAGCTCTATTTTTATGCCCTAAACAAGGTGTATTCCTCTATTTTTTGTTAATAGAGAATCCTTTGTATATAGGGTGTTGTTGTGTATAATCACTTCTATAATGGGAAGTGATCATCTACCCAATTTTTATTTTATACCTCCTTTTAATTTTAATCGGTTAAATGTGAAATCCCATACCATACGATCCATGGGTTTCACAACAAAATTACCCACCTCTACAACAATAAATTTATCGCCTCCTTATTAAGGTCAATATTTGTTTTGAATAGGATTGTATTGGGAATTGATTGTATTTCAGCTTCCTACTCGATAAAAAACAGTCTTGTTTCTTAAACCATTAAACCAACCAAAGTGCGTCACCAGTATTTAACCAAAATCTATTTTCACATGAAACCAATATCCTACAAGTATCTGTTTTTAACTTGTTTTTTACTATTGGGCACTATAAGTGCATTTTCTCAAGTAAAAAACGATTTTGAGGTTCGGTATGCAGATGAAATTAGAGGTGATATTACTTTTATTGCTAATAATATTGTCAATAGGCAAGCAGATGCCTATAGTGAAAGAAGATGGGTGAGGAGAAATGGACGGTGGGTTCGGGAAACTATTCATTATCCAGAAGTATCACCTAATGACCCCTATAATGAGGTGGGCAACTCTTCGGAATACAATGACAACCTAAACATGCAATATATAGATGTAGATGGTGACCCATCTACATTTAGTAGTAGTAGTGCTATTTTAACGGTACCTGATATTAGCTGTGCTAAGGTAAGGTATGCCGGACTATATTGGTCTGCAGTTTTTAAAGAAGATAATAGAAGTGGTTTTGATCAGATAAAATTTAGAACACCAGGAGGAACTTATCAAGACTTAACGGCTGATGAAATTTTATTTGATGGGGAAGGCGATGCCGATTTTGGTTCCTATAGCCCATATGCTTGTTATAAGGATATTACGTCTATTGTTAGTGGAATGGCCGATCCTAATGGGGAATATTTTGCAGCCAATATTAGGGCAAGTTCTGGGGATAATGTTTCTGGTGGGGTTTCTGGGGGATGGAAAATGGTTGTTGTATATGAAAATCCAAGTTTACCTGGAAAATTCATTACTACTTTTGATGGGTACGCTGGAATAAAATCTGGTGAAACGGTAGACATTCCCTTTAACGGTTTTACCACCCTACCCGACCCTTTTCCAGTAAATGCTCAACTTGGTGTTGCGGCTCTTGAGGGTGATAATAGAATTGGAGGAGACGGACTTTCGATAAAAGCGAACAGTAATGCTAGTTTTACACCCTTAGGAAATACCGTAAACCCAGCTAATAACTTTTTTAATAGTAATATAACCATAGCAGATGCTATTGTTACCGATAGAAATCCTAACTCAATAAATACCTTGGGTTGGGATGTGGATTTATTTCCGATAGCTAACCAATTTAAAACGGTTATCCCCAACGGTGAAACTGGAGCCGTTTTACGGGCAAGTTCTACTCAAGACAAGTATGATATTTTCTTTACCTCTTTTGATGTTGAGATTATAGAACCTATTATAAATCTTAAGAAGACAGTAGAAGATATTGCAGGGAACGATATTACAGGTGCAGGGGTTAATTTAGGACAAACCTTGAATTATGTATTAGAATTTCAGAATGTTGGGAATGATGATGCAGAAAATTTAACGATAAAAGATATCCTTCCTGTCAATGTCTCCTTAAATGAGGCCAACCTTAACTTACCAGCCGGGGTCACTTATACTTTTGATGAACCTACAAGAACGGTAATCTTTAGTATTCCAAATAATTTAGTGGTTAAAGGGCATTCAGCAAGTAGTATTCGTATGCAGGTAACCGTAGCAGAAAACTGCTTTGATTTTATAGACGCCTGTTCTAATATAATTCAAAACTTGGCCTATTCTACCTATCAAGGAAGACTGAATAGTAACATTATTACCGATGATCCTTCTGCTCATGATTTTGACGGTTGTGGATTTGCCTCTCCAGGTGCTACCAATTTCTTATTAGATAATTTAGATGATTGTAATTTTGCCAGGACGGTACAACTTTGTGGAGAGCAAGTTATTCTAGATGCTGGAGATGGTTTTGACGATTATAAATGGTATAAGGATGAAAATGGTAATGGGGTGTTGGACGCTTCGGACACTCTTATTACAGACGGAGATCCGGATAATGACCCTAGTACATTTATTGTTCGTGATCCAGGGACCTATATTGTAGATAAGATTGTTGCCGATCCCTGTAAAGGTTTTAAGGAAATCATGACCGTTGAGCGTTTTGGGACTACCCAAACGAACCCTATTGTAGACTTCTTTAACAATAGAAACAATGATGCAGATCCTACCAACGATATTCAAGGGGAAATTGTCAGTTGCTCCGTGGATGGAAGTCCCCTACCTAAAATTTTCCTATGCGGGGTAAATGATTCACAATTAATAGAAGTGAACATCACCGATGCCCAGAGTATGGTTTGGGAAAAATTGGTAGAAGGCAGCTGTACGGATTCAGGGGACGATTGTGGCAATAAGAATGCTACCTGTACCTGGAACCAGGTTTCTACTGGAGAAAATTTTACGGCTAACCAAGAAGGGAAATACCGTTTAGTAATTAACTATCAAGGCGGATGTTTTAGTCGTTTCTACTTTAATGTATTTCAAAACAATCTAGATATACAGTACACCTCAAATGATATTATCTGTACAACGCCAGGAAATATTACTATTACCAATTTAGGTTTAGGATATGGGTATCAATTATATGATATAGCTAATAATACTATCGTAGTGCCTTACAGTGCTAATAATGGACCAAGTTTTGAAATCGACACAAATGGTGCTTATAGAATAGGAGTTACTCAACTTGATACCAATACAGGAGAGCCAATTGATGGGTCTTGTGAATTCACTACCCCCGATATCGGAATTAGAGATCGAGATTTTCAATTAAATACCACAGCAACAGGAACTACATGTAGTACACTAGGAAGTATAAACATTCAGGCATTGAATGTTGAAGGTAATTATGAATATGAAATTAGGATTGATGATGGTAGTAACGGTGGTAACGGCACTTTTCTTGATAATGAGACTGCTCAACCGAATAACAATTTTACTTTTTCCAATTTAAATGCAGGAAATTATATAGTTAGTGTTCGTACCGATGATGGCTGTTACAAGGAAGAAAAAGTAACTGTCTTAAATGAGGCTGATTTAAGTTTAACAGCACGGGTTTCCCAACATATTAGTTGTAGAGAGGGAAATATTCAAATGGATTCTAATGGGGGTAGAACACCTCATACCTATGCTATTTGGTCCTATGTAGATGATAATGGTAATACGGTTATCTCCTACCCAGATGTAACTGCAATACCACCAAGTGAATATCAAACTAGTGTAATTTTTGACATTCTAAATCCAGGAGATTATACCTTTATAGTGGTGGATAGGAACAATTGTTACGTATTTTCTAATACCGTTAACATTGATTTGGTTCCTGCTGTGGAATACACAACTTCAGTTACTAATGAGTCTTGTTTTGGAGCTGAAGATGGGGCAATTACTTTTAACATGGGCACAACGGGTGGCTATAAGGTTGACTATTCCCTTACTTATCCAGATGGCAGTATAATTAGTAACTCCTCAGGTACTTTTACAAATTTACCACAGGGTGATTATACAGTAACCCTTACTCAAACTAAAGGCAATGACAGTTGCGATTTTATAGAAACTTTTACTATTGGAGGACCAGTAGACGCTGTTTCTGGTGACGCTGTTTTAGTGCAGGATTATACCTGTCTACAAGACGGGATTATTGAAGTTCAGAATGTAACTGGGGGTACTGCGCCCTACTCCTATAGTATAGATGGTGTAAATTTTGTCTCTGGTCCAGGGGCAGAAACTTTCTCTAATCTAACTAGCGGTAGTTATAGTATTACTATTAGGGATGCAACACTTTGTACTTTTGTTACTAATACCATAGTCCTAGCTCCATTAGATGAGCCTACCGATTTAACTTTTTCATCAACAGCACCAAATTGTCCAACCCAAACATCCAATGTAACTGTAACCGCTATAAATGGATTTGATCCTTTAAACATAGAGATCATCGCACCAGCTACTATTGCTGCAACTACTATTTCAGGAAAGACGGCTACCTTTAATAATTTGGCCCCAGATACCTATACTTTTAGAGTAACAGATAGTAAAGGGTGTTCTTATGAAGAAACTTATACTATTACTCCAATAGATCCCATTCTGGTGTCGGGTAGTTTAGTTAGCAACATAACCTGTTTAGGAAATGCAGACGGTGCAGTAGATTTCTTTGTAAGTGATTTTAACAGTACTTATAGTTATTCTATTAACGGGGCTACAGCAGTTGCAGCTCAGTCTTCAAATACAATTAACTTAACTGGTCTTGTTGCCGGTGATTATACTATTACAGTTACGGACGATACTACCAATTGTAGTGATACGGCAACGGTTACCGTGAGTGAGCCATCTTCGGTGATGGACTTTACTTTTGCAGTTAGCCCATTGACTTGTTCAGCGGATGGATCTGTGACCATTACTGCTACCGACGGCTGGGGAGGATATGAATACCAACTAACTGACCCTAGTTCCAATGTTTTAGGCCCACAAGCCAGCAATGTATTTACAGGTCTTACCCAAACAGGTACCTATACCATTAGCGTAACTGATGCAGGTGGCTGTGTGCAGACCA
>NZ_AUKX01000002.1 GCF_000424985.1 Arenibacter latericius DSM 15913 | reverse complement strand
TATTAATCAATATGAACAGCGTCAAAAAAAATGAGACATTTTATTTTAAGGTAGACAGGCACCTTAAAATAAATCGAAAACTGTTAAAGAAATACAATAGGTCTGGATACACCACCATTAGAAAAACAGTACTGATGGAAGAAGGATTTGATCCAACATTTTTCACCCATTACTGGAAAAACCAAAAGGGAGATGTTTATCTCTTTGTTTATGAATACGGTTTCTTAAAAAAAAGGCATAATGGAAAAGATAAATATATTTTGGTAATCTGGCAGGATTATATGGACGCTTCTCAAAAATAAATATGTTTGAAGCATTGAACATAATTAGGTTTACAAACAAATAGCCTTATCTGGAGAACGTGATACCTAGTTTATTTTTCGATTTACTTGTTGTAAATACTTAAAGGGGAGTAAATCTCAAAAATGTAGTTGATCTACAACACCTCGACAAGATATGTATCTACCTATATGGATTGACGACAAATTTTCCACAAACTCAACATTAGGTCACAATCTCAAAAAAGCACGCAAAAAGCACGCAACTAAACAAAAAAGGCAGCTACATTTTCATGTAACTGCCTGATTTAGAAGCTCCCCCTCTTGGGCTCGAACCAAGGACCCTCTGATTAACAGTCAGATGCTCTAACCAACTGAGCTAAGGAGGAGTGTTATTCTATTGCCTTAGCGGGTGCAAATATAGATGATTTTTCAAATACACCAAACAAAAATGAAAATTTTCTGCATTTTTTTTTAGAAAATATTTCACCCTCTAGATGAAGCGCTTTATAATATTCCAAATATCATTACCAAACACCAATAACATTAGCCCCATAAGCAACACAAAACCAATTATTTGACCTGTTTCTAGCACTTTTTCACTAGGTTTTCTTCCAGAAATCATCTCATACAACAAAAACATTACGTGTCCTCCATCCAACGCTGGAATCGGTAAAATATTTAAAAATGCTAACCACACAGAGAACATCGCCATAAAACTCCAGAAGAAAGTCCAGTCCCAAACTGCAGGCATCATTTCTACAATCCCGATAGGACCCTTTACTTGTTTGTAAGCTCCTGTTTCGGTATTAAAAATTACCTTAAACTGTCTAATCTGATCCGTAAGCACCTGTATAGTTCTTGTATAACCTGCGGGGATAGCCTCTAGGAAACTATACTCATCAGTAACACTAAGATCTGTAACGTCCAATAAAATTCCAATGACCCCTTCTTCCGGAACTACAAGATCCAAATGCTCGGTTCTCCCATCCCTTAAAACAGTAATATCTAACTTTTCACTAACGCTAGATTTAATTTTTGCGGTCAATTCATCAAAAAACTGGGTCTCCTCTCCATTTACGCCTACAATCTTGTCCCCTGGTAACAACCCTGCTGCCTCAGCAACAGAACCTGGCTGTACTTTAGCAATGATAGCTTTAGACCTATAGCCAATAAAATTCATACCCTGGGTAGCAAACAGCGTTTCCTTTCCCTTATCGGACAAGGGTACGGTAATTTCCTTTCCATCACGCCTTACGGTCACTTCATCCCCTAAGATAAGATCTAAACGAGCTTCGTTAAATTTTTTGGTTTGCTTATCGTCTACCTTTAATATCTGATCCCCGGTACGTAGACCTAATTGCTCCCCTATAGAATCTACAAGAATGCCATACTTTAAATTATCGGACGGAATATAGGTATCTCCATTGTTAAATAACAACATCGTATAAATTACCCAAGCCAATAGGAAGTTTACAATTACACCTCCTGTCATTATTATTAAACGCTGCCATGCCGGCTTACTTCTAAACTCCCATGGTTGCGGCTCTTGCTTTAATTGCTCCTTGTCCATGCTCTCATCTATCATCCCGGCAATCTTTACATAACCACCCAGGGGCAACCACCCTATCCCATATTCGGTTTCTCCTATTTTTTTCTTAAACAGGGAAAATTTTACATCAAAAAACAAGTAGAACTTTTCTACTTTGGTTTTAAAATATTTGGCCGGTAAAAAGTGACCCAGTTCGTGAAGTATCACCAAAATTGAGATGATTAATAAAAACTGTATTATTTGAATTGCTGTTGTCATTAACTAAGGTTTAATCTTTAAAAACGAACAAAAGTACATTTTTAACGGTTCTTAAAAAAAGAAACTATTGTTGGCCTATCTGTTTTAAGAAACATTTGGCATGAAACTACCCTAGATACCTTGAAAAATAGACCTAACTGAAGTACCTTTGCTGAAAAAAGATGCGCAAATTTTTTAGCAAACTAAAATATACAGGCATTGCCCTTTTTATAATTTCCTCCATTATTATCTACTTATTCATGGATGCGGTGAAGCCGAAAGAATTACTTCCCATTTACCAACCCGCTATGGTAAATTTTGAGTTAGTAGATAGCACCATGCAACATATAAAAAAATATCACACTATTGCCGATTTTGCCCTCACCAATCAAAATGGAGAATTGGTAACTCAGAAGAATTATGAAGACAAAATTTATGTGGCCGATTTTTTCTTTACTACCTGCCCTACCATATGTCCGATTATGACCAAGAATATGGCCGATATTCAAAGTAAAATTAAGGATGATGATGAGGTTATGTTACTTTCACACTCGGTTACGCCTGACATTGATTCTGTTCCCCAACTAAAAAAATATGCAGAAGAACAAGGGGTGTTAGACCATAAATGGAATTTGGTTACCGGTGATAAAAAACAAATCTACGAACTAGCAAGAAAATCGTATTTGGCAGTAAAAACTGATGGAGACGGGGGTCCTTTTGATATGATCCATACCGAAAATTTTATATTAGTAGATAAGTCCAAGCGGATAAGAGGTTTCTATGATGGTACAAACTCAGAGGATATGGAAAAGTTAATGAGCGACCTAGAAATCTTAAAAGCAAGCTATGCCGAAGAAGAATAATCTAAAGTATTAGACAGTTTTCATCCTCATAGATTCAGCCTTGTCCTATTAACCCATACGGACCTAAACATTATTGCAGTATTTATAGGAAGTAGAATACAAAACATCATTCCTATGCGTATTTCTTGGTAGACCCACTAAACTTTTAATTTTTTTATTCTACTTTTGTGCTTACTTAAATTCAATCTAAATAAAAATTGACTACCACAGTAGCACAATTAAAGCGCGGGCAAAAGGGAATCATCAAAGAATTTGCAGATGGTGTTCTCCCTGTTAAACTCATGGAAATGGGATGCTTACCAGGCAATGAGATAGAGTTAATACAAGTAGCTCCTTTAAAAGACCCTATCTATATAAATTGTAATGGCACGCATATCGCCATAAGACGTTCCGTCGCCAGCCTAATAGAATTAGAAATTATTGAAGACTCTCCCCTATGAGCAAACAGATAAAGGTAGCCCTAATAGGCAACCCCAATACTGGTAAAACCTCTGTTTTTAATCAACTTACAGGATTAAAACAAAAGGTAGGGAATTATCCTGGTATTACGGTAGAAAAAAAAGAAGGTATCTGTAAGCTCCCAAGAGGCGTAAAAGCACATATTTTAGACCTACCTGGAACCTATAGCCTTAACACCACTTCTTTGGATGAGAGTGTTGTAGTAGAGCTGCTGCTGAACAAAAATGACAAAGATTTTCCCGATGTTGCCGTAGTTATTAGCGATGTAGAGAATTTAAAACGGAATTTACTCCTATTTACTCAAATCAAGGATTTAAAAATTCCGGCAATTCTAGTGATTAATATGGCCGATAGAATGGTCAGAAAAGGGATATCACTAGATATTGACTTATTAGAGGAAAAACTAAACACCAAGATAGCTTTAGTAAGTACTAGAAAAGGTACCGGCATAGACAGGGTGAAAGAGTTGATAGCTGATTATAAAAACCTCTCTGTTGAGCCAAACATAAACACCACCGTTATTGCTCCAGAATATTTTGATAAGCTGAAGAGCACTTTCCCCAATGAAGATCTATATAAATTATGGTTGGTAATCACTCAGGATGTCAACTTTATGCCCATAGAGAAAAATCCGATTGAAATCCCGGCTTCTTTTAAAACAAAATCTAAATCTGAACTTAAGCGCCTACAGCAAAAGGAAACCATTTTAAGGTACCAGTTTATTAATGGCATCTTAAAGCAAGCCTATAAAGTAGATTTAAATGCTGCCAAGGGATTAAGAGCCACGCTAGACAAAATACTAACTCACAAGGTTTTTGGATACCTGATATTTTTCGTCATCCTTCTTACTATTTTCCAAGCTATCTATGATTGGAGTAGCTACCCAATGGATTTTATAGATGAGCTATTTGCCTCTGGTAGCGAATGGATTAAAAACACCCTCCCTCCAGGGGGATTTACCGATTTAATTGCTGAAGGTATTCTTGCAGGTATTGGTGGCGTGGTTATTTTTATACCACAAATCGCCTTCTTATTCCTCTTTATCTCACTGTTAGAAGAATCTGGCTATATGAGTAGAGTTGTATTTTTAATGGACCGATTAATGCGTCCCTTTGGTCTTAGTGGTAAAAGTGTGGTACCGTTAATTTCTGGTACCGCCTGTGCTATCCCCGCCATTATGGCTACTAGAACCATTGAAAATTGGAAAGAACGATTAATTACCATCTTGGTAACTCCTTTCACCACCTGTTCTGCACGTTTACCGGTTTATCTGATAATTATCGCTTTGGTAATACCAGATGGGAATTTCTTAGGCTTCAGCTATAAAGCGCTTACCCTAATGCTCCTCTATTTAATTGGCTTTGGTGCCGCCATATTTTCGGCCATGATTCTAAATAAAATCATGAAAATAAAGACCAAGACATTTTTTGTAATGGAGATGCCTAACTATAAGCTTCCCCTTCTTAAAAATGTAGCTTACACGGTCTTAGAAAAAACAAAAAGCTTTGTAATAGGAGCGGGTAAAATTATCTTGGCCATTTCCATTATCCTCTGGTTTTTAGGGTCTAATGGGTATTCTGATGATTTCTACAATGCGGAGACCATTGTTAAACAAAAAATAGAGAAGGAAGGGTTTACAAACTTTAATGTGGAAGCTATTAGGAGTAGCCTAAACTCCTATAAAGAAACCCTGCACGATAGTATTGCTAGGAACGGTGCTATTTTCGATAAAGAAGCCATCGCCGATTCACTAAAGGCCAAAGAAATAATATTACGCCAAAAGGCGGTAAACCAGGAAATAGCAAGCTATAAGCTAGAAAACTCTTATATGGGTATTGCCGGGAAAGCAATTGCCCCTATTGTACATCCGTTGGGTTACGATTGGAAAATTGGTATAGCCGTACTAACCTCCTTTGCAGCGCGTGAGGTATTTGTAGGCACTTTGGCCACCATTTATAGCGTGGGCAGTGATGAGGAGGATACCATTAAAAATAGGATGGCCGCAGAAATAGATCCGGTCACTAAGAAGCCCTTATTTAATTTGGCATCCGGAATTTCACTCTTACTGTTTTACGCATTTGCAATGCAGTGCATGAGTACGTTAGCAATTGTAAAAAGAGAGACTAACACTTGGAAGTGGCCGGCAGCACAATTGGTATTCATGAGCCTTTTTGCTTATATTGTAGCATTAATAGCCTATCAAATTTTAAAATAAAGAACTCCATTTTTTAACTCGAAAATGGTATTGTTTTTGATAAAATAATAGCAAAGAGCTCTATTTAAAAAGAACTAGTAGCAGTGATGTTAAGGCGTTGGGAAATTAGACAATAGACCTTCATCATAATTTAAACTAATTACCATGAGTATTCTTCAAGACATATTGGTCTATATCACAGTTGCCATAGCGGTAGGCTATCTCGTTAAGAAATTCCTTTTGCCAAAATCCCTATTTGTAGGTAAGAAAGGGAATTCTAAAGGTTGTGGCAATGGAGATTGCGGTTGTAACTAACACCCTCTTCAAAAACCGCTAATAACCAATTTCACAACTAATAGAACAAATTAGATCTACCCCTACTAAATAAAATCACTCTAAATAGGCATCTAAACCAGGCTCCTGTTTAAGGATTAAATCGGTTTGATTCGGCAATAAAATTATAAAAGCACATCTCCTCTTGCTTTTTTAGCACAATATATTGAGACAAACGATACCTAAAGAATTATCTCTCCTTAACAAAGTTAAGTCCTATTCCATCCTAAAAACACTTAACATAACCCATTCAATATCAGCAGATCAAAGTCAGCTCACCCTATGTGTTAAAAAAAATCTTAAATAATCCAATAACGTTGTAACGCGCGGTGGCTTATGTCGTCTTTTAAATATCCACTAAAAATTAATTTTATGAGAACGAGCTACTTAGCATTATGTGTCCTATTATTTACACAAGTAATTTGCTACGCTCAAGACTCTACAAAAAAAAACCCTATAAAAAAGATCTACACCACACAGGCTATAAGAGATATGCTTCCTCCGGAAGTAGATGGAAACTTGGATGAAGATGTTTGGACCTTAGTACCCTGGGAAGGTGGTTTTGTGGAGCAAAGACCAGACGAGAACACCGAGCCAGATCATCAGACCAAATTTAAAATTATCTATGACAATAATTTCCTCTATGTTGGTATCCGTTGTTATGACAGTGAACCCAACAAAATAGAAAAGCGGTTATCTAGACGAGATGGTTTTGAAGGGGGTTGGATCGCTATTTTTATCGACAGTTATTTTGATAAACGCACCGCCTTCGGTTTTTTGGTCACCGCAGCAGGGGTTAAAGCAGATATCTTAGAATCTAATAATGGAGAAAATGAGGATGAGAGCTGGAATCCTATCTGGTATACTAAAACCAATATAGATTTAGAGGGGTGGTCCGCAGAAATGAAAATACCTTTAAGTCAGCTTAAGTTTGGTAAGGCCAAGGAGCAAACTTGGGGACTACAATTAATGCGCAGACTTTTTAGGGAAGAGGAGCGATCCGTATGGCAGCGTCTTCCACAAGACACCCCTGGATTTGTAAGTGAGTTTGGCCTGCTCCAAGGCATAAGTGATTTGGAACCCCAAAAATAATTAGAAATTCAACCATACGCTATTACTAAACTAGAAACTTATGAAGCAGAACAAACCAATCCGTTTCTAACGGGACAAGATGAAAAATTTACTGCAGGCCTAGATGCCAAAATCGGGATTACTAATGATCTCACTTTAGACCTCACTATAAATCCGGACTTTGAGCAGGTAGAGGCAGATCCATCGGCCATTGCTTTAGATGGATTCCAGATATTTTTTGAGGAAAAACGTCCATTTTTCGTAGAGAATAAAAATATATTCGATTATCGAGTCTCTCCATCCCAAGCAGGAAACACCTTTGGATTTGATAATGTATTTTATTCTAGAAGAATAGGAAGAAGTCCACAAGGATTTCCACAAACCGAAGCAGGAGAATTTGTAGATCAACCTGATAATACCGCAATTCTAGGTGCTGCAAAATTTAGCGGAAAAACTAAAGACGGATGGTCTATCGGTATTCTTGAAAGTACCACCGCACGAAAGTATGCTACAATAGATAATAGTGGTGAGAGAAGAAGAGAGGTAGTAGAGCCGTTGACTAACTATTTTGCAGGCCGACTACAAAAAGATTATAATGACCGTAATAGCTATATAGGAGGCATTTTCACTGCTACTAACAGAGAGAATTTAAGTAAAGACCTCAACTTCCTACACAAATCTGCTTATTCTGGAGGGTTCGATTTTAAACATCAGTGGAATGAGCGTAACTGGTACGTAGCAGGAAACGTACTATGGAGCCATGTACGGGGAGATACTACCGCCATTATAAAAACCCAGAAATCTATAACTCATTTGTTTCAAAGAGTTGGCGCAAAACACCTAAGCCTTAACCCCAATAGAACCTCCATGAGCGGAACAGGAGGGAATATTCAATTAGGAAAGGTAGGAAATGGGCATTGGAAATTTGAAACCGGATTTACCTGGAGATCCCCAGAGTTAGAACTTAACAATGTAGGCTTTCAGCGCCAGGCAGATGACCTAAGGCATTACAACTGGATCGGATATCAAACCCTAAAACCAAACAATACCTTCAGAAAAGTAGGTATTAATTATAATCATTGGAGCGTTTGGGACTTTGGAGGCAATCATAACCTTTTACAATTTAATACCAATAGTTGGCAGAATTGTAAGAACAATTGGTTTACAAATGTTGGATTCAATTACTCCCCCATACAATACTCCAATTTTGCGTTAAGAGGGGGACCAAGGTTACGACTGTCTCCAGAAATTAGTTTTTCTAATGGGATAGAAACAGATAGCCGTAAAAAACTTCAATTATCCATATTTCAAAATGGGAGTAAAGCTTTGGACAATTCCAATAAATCCTATAGCATAGAATTTGGAATTAGTTATCAACCTTTAAATGCATTGCGTATTTCTGCCTTTCCCGAATACAGCACAGTTAATAACAACTTACAGTATATTAATAACATTACTACCAACAACGGCATCACTTACCTCAACGGAACAGTAGAACAGAAAACCATGAGCATGTCCCTAAGATTAAATTATACCATAAATCCAAACCTATCTATTCAGTATTGGGGGCAGCCCTTTATTTCTAATGGTCGTTACTCTAATTTTAAGGAAATAATAGATCCCTTGGCCAAGTCTTTTGAAAATAGGGTAACCACCTATCAAAACAACCAAGTCACTCTAAATGAGGATGTCTATTCAGTAGATTCTAACATGGATGGAACAGTAGATTTCACCTTCGTTAATCCCAATTTCTCGGTAATTCAATTTCGATCAAATTTAGTTTTACGCTGGGAATATATCCCTGGATCCGAGATATTTTTAGTGTGGTCACAAGACGTATCTCGCACCGGAGACCCACAACACTCACTCTTTAACGGATTAAAGGATAATATATTTAATGGAGAGAAACCCAAAAATATTTTCCTACTAAAAGCAACATACCGTTTTGTACTATAGAAGATCTTCTTTACAGTTCTACACCCATTCTTTAATAAAGGAAAACAATAACAGCCCCCAACCTACTACCAATAATAATCCCCCTAATGGCGTTACGGGACCTAAAAATCGCATTTTAAGACCTTTTGAAGCTCCTATAACTAAACCGTATATGCTAAAAGAAAACAAAAATACCCCAAGCATAAAGCTATAGGCCATATACTTTTCCACAGGCGATTCCAAATTTAAATTAAACCCTAGCACTATCAATAAAATAGCATGATACATCTGGTACTTTACCCCTGTCTCAAAACTTGTTAATTGCTCTGCTGTTAGCGTTTTTTTCAACGCGTGTGCTCCAAAAGCACCAAAAATAATGGCCAATAATCCGTATAACGCCCCAATAACCAGTGCTATTAATACCATAAAATTATTTCTTAATCTATTTACCTTAATTAAACCAAACCTCAATTATCATGTCTCTCGGGACATAAAATACACAGTCCTTAAATGAAGGAGGACCAAAGAGTTTCATCTTAGCATTAGAAAAAGCGACCTTTTCCTTGGGTATACCTAACCAATTCACATCTAATTCATCATTACCATTTTCATCATGAAACACTGCTAGAGCGTAATTTCCACTGGGTAGATTATCTATGAGCACCGTTGTAGTATTTTCTTTAGCAGCAACACTACTGGACTTAAATACCTTATTGAACTTTAAAAAGTTTTCTGCTTCTGTATAAAGCGCTACACTAACCTTCCCTTTGTTCGAAGGAACCCCTTTCACCTCAACGGAGAGGTCAATTTGAGACATACCCAGCATTGGGATAATAATAAATAGGAATAAATACTGTCTCATAATAGCGATTTTTTGTTTTAGGAAATATTCTTAGATAAAAGCTAATCGACATCGAAAGGAACTTACCGTTAACAATTCCAATCCCGCCTATACAGTTCGGGCAAGCCCGCCTATACAGTACGGGCAGGCCCGCCATACAGGAACGAACAAGCCCGCTTGAACGGAACGCAGATCCGTCTGAACAGATTGGGCAGGCCCAAGATAGAGAATTTAAAGCTCACCCAATATATCACTATAAATCAGCAAATTACTCCTTCTCCACAATAATTTTCGACGACAAATAATCGTAAAGCGTTTTAGTTGCTGTACTGTCCGACAAATTAAAGTACAATTTTAAAGAGTCGTTATAGACCATTCTTATTTTAGAATGGGACAGTTTATCTACAAAAACATGCACCTTATTTTCCCCAATGCTATCTTCCTTAAACACCCCTTTCTCTATTTCTTTGACCGAAAATCCATTTATACGTTCCATAGATGGGATTTTGGGCACCATGGTAAGGCTATCGATTTCCGAAAATGGAATTTTCTGATAATAAATCCCAGAAAAAATACGAAAAGAATTGTTCTCTATTTTAGTCCAGTTTTTATAATGAGCTGTAAAAGCCAAAGCAACCACTATCAAGGTCACCACTATGAGTAAATTCAACAACCAAGAGCTTCTTTTTTTCTGTGCCATATATTAGTTATTAGGGACCTTGTATTTATCAAACCACGCCAAAATATTGGCCACTTTTGTAATTAAGTTACTAGGTCTATTGGCAATTCCGTGGCTAGCTTCGGGCACTTCTACCAAAACAGTCTCTATCTTACGTAGCTTTAATGCGTGGTATAATTGCTTGGCCTCACTAGGAGGTGTCCTTAGATCATCCATCCCCACCATAACCAAAGTAGGGGTTTCAATATTGCCCACTAGGGATATTGGAGAAAATTTCCAATACTCCTCAAAATTCTCCCAAGGTTGTCCCGGTAATCTAGAATGGGCATACCCAAAGTAATTATCAGCCACCAATGTTTTACTAATCCAGTTCATTACTGGTTTAATAACGGCTGCGGCCTCAAATCTATTGTTCTTCCCTATCATCCAAGCAGACATAATACCTCCTGCACTACCCCCTGTAACAAATAATTGATCTTCATGAGCGATTCCCATTTTAATACAATGGTCTACGCCGTCCATAACATCGTTATAATCCTCGCCTGGGTAATTGTGGTATAACAAGTTCCCAAATTCTTCCCCATAACTAGTACTTCCCCTAGGGTTTGGATAAAATACCACATAGCCCGCTGCTGCAAAAAGTTGTATCTCTGCACTAAATCGGTCTCCATAATTTAAAATGGGACCTCCGTGGTTTTCTACCAAGAAAGGATATTTTTTTTCAGGATCATAATTGGGAGGATAAACCACCCAACCTTGAAGCTCTCTTTGGTCTACCGAAGAAGTATACCATACCTCCTCTACCTTCCCCAGGGTTCTAAAATTGAACAAAGCCTTATTTAAACCAGTGATTTTATCTGTTTTATTAGATCTAGAATTCACCACGGCAAGTTCTGCTGGGTGATAAGGGGTCGATAAGGTATAGGCAATATGCCCATTTTGCGAAACGCTAAAAGAACCACTTGCATAGGGTCTACCTAATGTGGTCCCTCCCATATCATCGGCAAGTTTAGACGTTTTCCCATTTAAAGAAACATATCCTATCTTACTATTTCCTTTATCGTCATAAGAAAAATAAAGTCCTCTACTTTTGGCATCCCAAACAATATTCTCTACATCCCTATCCAACTCCATAGGAACTTCCCTTTGGTTTTGGCCGTTTATATCCATTATATACAAACGGGTAACCTGGTACGCCTGCACCCGATCTTCATAACCCAAGTAGGCTATATGCTTCCCGTTAGGAGATACTATTGGATTTTTGTCTGGCCCCGGTTTATCGGTAAGCTGTACTGTATTTCCATTATTCACATCTACGGCATAAACCTCGCTATTTCTAAAATCGTATTCCCAATCTACATTTCTATTCCCCGAAAAATAAATCTTTTGTCCGTCCAAAGACCAAGAAAGTGGACCTCTATGATGATAATCCCCACTAGTAATCTGTCTTGCTGCTCCTCCATTGGCAGGAATAAGAAAAATATGATTGAATCCTGGAGCGATATAACCGCTACCATCCCTTTCGTGGTGTAATCTATCTGTTATTCTTGGGGCCTCTGCCCATTTTGCTCCCTTGGGTTTTTTAGGAATCTTTGCCGCTACCGGTGCATCTTTGTCCACATGCATGGAAAATGCCAACTGATCTCCTTGGGGAGACCAAGACAGGGAAGACGGACTAAAAGGAAGCTGCGAGATCTTAGCTAGCTTTCCGGACTCCATCCAATACATGAAAATCTCTGCACCTTGGTCTGTAGCACTAACAAATGCCAATCTATCGCCTTTGGGCGACCATACTGGACTAGATTCATTTACTTCCCTAGACGTGATCTTTTGGTGTTGGGAACCATCGGGTTTTATCATCCAAAGGTTACCCACAGCTTTATCTTCCATAATATCAAATCCCATTCTACGATATACAATCCAGTCCCCTTGAGGAGAAATTTGAGGATCGGAGACGTATTCTAGATCAAATACATCTAAATATGAAAAAACTTTATCCTCTGCCTGACTAAAACTTAGGAAAGGAATTAATAAGAATAATAGAAATCGATACGACATGAAAATATAGCTATTGGATTGTTAAAATTACGGCTTAGCCTCTTGGGCTTTAAAATAACAAACCAAAAATAACTTGTAATTTCTTCAAAAAAAAGTGATTATCCTCTAAACAAAAAGAATCGGTCTTTCATTTCCTCTATGGCAGCACTTTTATTGGTTATGATGTAATTAATAGCCTCGGAAGTAAACGTCTTCCCTTTTTCGGTCAAGGAAATAATACTATCATCTATGGTAATCATATTGTTTTTCAAGGCTAAATCCAAGACGGACTGTGCACGTACTTTATGCCAATTAATATGTTCGTTTAGGTGATTAATATGGCGTTCCGATTTTTCTGAATGATTTTGGAGATGCAATAAAAAGGTTAGTAAATGCACTTCCACTTCTTGTCGTTTTTGCCGATATAACACAGAGATTAGCCCTCTATTAGGAGAGAACATATATATTAAAAAGAATAGTACGCCCAAAACGGTGGTAATAGAACCTGCGATAGAAGCATCTAACCAATGAGCCACCCAATAGCCAAGAATCGCACCAATAATTCCAAAACCGGAAGCTATCAAAAGCATCTTCTTAAGGTTATTGGTTAAAAGGTAAGCCATAGCAGGAGGCGCAATCATAAGTGCCACTACTAAAATTGCCCCCACTGCATCAAAAGCCCCAACAGTAGTAACAGAAGCAACGGTCATAAGTCCATAATGCATAATAACTGGAGAGAACCCAAGGGTGGCCGCCAATTGCTTATCAAAAGTACTAATCTTTAATTCTTTAAAGAATGCCAATAAAAGGGTAAGAGTCACCAATAAAATTATCCCAATTACCCAAAGGGATTTTGGCCCCATATCTGCACCTCCAATTATCATACGATCGAAGGGCGCAAAAGCAAGCTCTCCCAATAGTACGGCATCCACATCTAAATGAACATCTCCTGCATTTTTGGCAATCAATATTACCCCAATACTAAAAAGAGAGGGGAAAACCAGCCCAATAGCCGTGTCTTCTTTCACCAATCCCGTCTTTTGGATATATTCTACTAGTACTACCGTAAGTATCCCACTAAAGGCAGCCAATAAGATTAACCACGGGGAGTTTAAGTCTTCGGTAAGGAAAAATCCAATTACGATTCCAGGTAATATAGAATGACTAATAGCATCGCTAATCATCGCCATTTTACGAAGTACCAAGAAGGTACCCGGAATGGCACAGGCTACAGCTACGATGCAAGCAATAAGTTGTATTTCTATTTGCGCGCTAGTCATGGGTGTTGTCTTGCTGGTTATACAAATTCATGGCCTTATCATACCCTTTCTGGGTAAGAGACCACATAGGACCATCTACGGTTATATAGGCTCTATCCTCTAAGTTTTTTAAAGAGTTCCTGGTATATCCCTGAAAATTATTAAGAATCTTAATCTTATGGGGGTGAGATATATCATTATGGGTTTTGGCAATTTCAAACATAAAATACAGCGTCTTATGCAATTGTAGATCGTTCCTATTTTTCCAATGCCTAATCTCACGGAACAAAATCCCCCTCCCTGGGGAGAATACAAAAGAAATCACCACAATGGCAGCCGCAATCAAAACAATTACCGGCCCCGTAGGCAGGTTATTAGAAGTAGCACTGATTGCAGTCCCGAAAATTCCAGACAAAGCCCCAAAAAGTGATGCGAGGAAAACCATTATCCCTAAATTATTAGTCCATTGCCTAGCTGCCGCCGCAGGAGCAAGCAACATGGCACTCATAAGTACCACACCTACCGTTTGCAGACCTATCACAATTGCCATAACAATTAAGGTGGTTATTAGAACATCTAATAATTTGGTATTTATCCCTAGGGATTTACTATAATCAGGATCAAAATGGAGCACTTTAAATTCTTTCCAAAAAATGATTAACACTAATAGGGATATTCCCATTACTACAGCCATTAACCACACATCGCTTTCTACCAAAGTAGCTGCCTGTCCAAAAAGGTACTTATCCAACCCCGCCTGCTGCGCATCGGGCATTTTCTGAACAAAAGTTAATAAGAGCATCCCAAAACCAAAAAACAGGGAAAGGATTAAACCCAGGGCGGTATCGGACTTAAGATGGGTTTTCTTAATAATACCACTAATCCAAAAAGTACCTATCAGTCCGCTTATCAATGCACCAATTAATAGGGTGTTGCTCGTTTTTGCACCGGTGATTAAAAACGCTATTACGATTCCTGGAAGAGCTGCATGCGAAATAGCATCACCCAAGAGACTTTGTTTTCGCAGAACGGCAAAACTACCCAGCATCCCACAGACTATTCCCAAAATTGCAGTACCCAACGTAATGGTACGCAGGGTATAATCGGAAAATACTAATGAAAAATATTCCTGTACGGACATAAAACTTTATTGTAATAAACTAACCTTATAATTAATCCCGTAGGTCTTAGTAAGGTTATCATCATTAAAAATATCCTTGACTGAGCCCGTTGCTATTTTCTTTACGTTTAAAAAGGTTACCCAATCAAAGTATTCGGGAACCGTTTGTAAATCGTGATGCACTACTACCACGGTTTTTCCCGATTTCCTTAATTCCTTCAAAATATTGATAATGGCCTTTTCGGTCGTGGCATCTACCCCCTGAAAAGGTTCGTCCATAATATAAATACTAGCCTTTTGTACCAGAGCTCTCGCTAAAAACACCCGTTGTTGCTGCCCCCCACTAAGCTGACTTATCTGTCTACTTCTAAACTCCAGCATCCCTACCTTTTCCAAAGCTTCCAAAGCTTCTTTCTTCTCGGTTTTCCCCGGCCGTTTTATCCAACCTAGACTTCCATAGGTTCCCATGAGCACCACATCTAAGGCTGTAGTGGGAAAATCCCAATCTACACTACCTTTTTGGGGAACATAAGCCACCTCTTTGTATTGCTTTTTATACGGTTTCCCAAATATTTCTATGGTACCTGCAATGGGTTTTACAATATCTAACATCGCTTTAATCAAAGTAGATTTCCCTGCCCCATTAGGACCTACAATGGCCATAAGCACCCCTTCTGGGATAGAGAGATCCACATCCCATAACACCGGCTTAAAATTATAAGCTACCGTTAAGTCATCTACTTTAATGGCTATTTTATCCTTCATTTTGCCTCGTGGGTATTATTTGTTGTTGCATTAGGTATAGACTATTTGGTCCTTACTACCACTATTTAAACAGTAGTTTTACACCTATTTTAAAGCATTAACAATGGTATTTACGTTATATTTAAACATCCCAATATAAGTGCCTTCTACAGTTCCATTTGTACCTAGAGCATCTGAATATAAATCCCCTCCAATACTTACATTGTGCCCCTTAGATGTTACCGCTGCCTGCAGCGCCTCTATATTACGTCTAGGCACGGAGGTTTCTATAAAAATGGACTTTACCTTATTGTCTATAATAAACTGCGACAACTGTTGAACATCTTGTACTCCAGCTTCCGTAGCCGTAGAAATTCCTTGCAAGCCTAGTACCTGAAAACCGTATGCCGTTCCAAAATAATTAAAAGCATCATGGGCAGTTACTACTATGCGTTTCTCCTTGGGAAGTGTTTCTATGACCGCTTTTATCTCTACCTCTAAAGCATCCAGTTCCTTTAAATATTGCTTGCTATTTTCCGCAAACAGCTCCGCATTCTCCGGATCTCTTTCCTTAAGCTTGTCCGTTACATATTGGGTTATTTGTTTCCAAAAGCCCACATTAAACCAAATATGTGGGTCATAATTAGAGCCAAATTGCTCAGAAGCCAATAATTCTTTCCTATCTAGAACATCGGTAATAGCAACTGTATTTTTATGTTGCTTTTCCATTCTCTCAAAAATATCTACCAACTTCCCCTCCAAGTGCAAGCCACTATAAAAAACGACATCGGCATTAAATAGTTTATTTACATCACCCTCGCTGGCCTTATAGAGATGGGGATCTACTCCACTCCCCATAAGTCCTTGAATTTCTATAGCATCTCCCCCTATTTGATGTAATAGATCTGTAATAATAGAAGTAGTGGCCACTACTTTAAGTTTGCCGTTGTCCTTACTATTGGAGTTAGACTTACAACCCACTAAACCTAACAATAGCACAATCATAACGAAGCTTCTACTTCCAAAAAAGCACATTACTTTTGTTATATCTAAGGCAAACACTCCACTAGTGCACTTATTAAAACCGTTTTCTAGACCCATTTTACATTTTCTTATTCTTGTCATCTGCTCAATTCTCATTCTTCCTTCAACTTTATATATAGGTTAGCGGCAATCTGATGTGAAATTTGCTTTTGATTTTCTCCTATTCCAATCAACAATGACCCATCAAATTCTTCAATCTCTAATACTTGAATATGATCTCCTAAACCAATATTATTCTTATCTAAAAACTTTAGAAAACTAGCTGATGAATCTTTTACTCCAACGCAAATTCCTCCGCCTCCTACGGGAACTTCACTCAGCAATATTTCGTCCCTTTCCTCAAAGCCTCCGTCCTTATCGGGAATAGGATCCCCATGAGGATCATATTTCGGATACTTCAGTAAGCGGTCTAGACGATCTATAAGCTTGTCGCTTTTTATATGCTCTAACTGCTCTGCCACCTCATGCACTTCATCCCAGGAGAAATCGAGCTTCTCCACCAAAAACACTTCCCATAAGCGGTGTTTTCTTATTACTCCCAAGGCAATTTTATTGCCCATTTCTGTTAAGGAGACTCCTTGGTACTTTTTATAGTTCACCAAATCCTTTTCCGCAAGCTTCTTCACCATATCCGTTACGGAAGATGGCTTAGTATCCATTTGCTCTGCAATAGAATTAGTAGAAACTGCCTCTTTTCCCTGCCTTCCAATATGAAAGATGGTTTTAATATAATTTTCTTCTGACCGAGTCATGGTATTGCCGTTTACGCAAAATTACATTTTTATTCCTAAAAACAAATATTTAGCTAAGACTAAATATAGTACTCCTCAATCTAAACTTCCTTATCTAAATGGGTTATTCCCATTATGTTATTAGAAGTAGCACTCCACTACTACATAATAGGGGTTAGTATGATTTGTAATTAAGTTCTTAGTATTTTTGAAAAACCCTAAATAATTAAGGGAGTACCTCTACGAGGGTAAAGCATAAATAACAGCAACACACTTAATGACTTTATACGATTATATTATTGTTGGCGCAGGTGCGTCCGGATTAATGCTTGCCGATGCACTTGGCAAGGATCCTTTTTTTGCTGATAAATCCATCTTACTATTAGATAAAGAAAAGAAACAAGAAAATGATCGGACCTGGTGTTTTTGGGAGACTGGAGACACCCGATTTAAGGAGGTGATTTACAAGAATTGGAACCAGATCTTTTTTGCTGGAAAAGTGTATTCCAATCACTTTAAGCTTACCCCATATTCCTATAAAATGGTTCGGGGAGACCATTTCTACGCCAACTATTTAGAGAGAATTAGAAATCACCCCAATATCTCCCTTGTAATGGAAACGGTAACTGAGGTAAAGGACAAAAGCTCACATGTAGAAATAACAACATCTACCTCCTCCTACCATGCAAAGAAGGTATTTAACAGTGCTTTTGATTATAAAGCCCTCTTAAACCAAAATAAATACCCAGTATTGCAACAGCATTTTCTTGGTTGGTTTATAAAAACAGCTCAGCCTATATTTAATCCGGACCAGGCTACCTTTATGGATTTTTCCATTCCCCAAAAAGGGAACACTCGGTTTATGTACGTATTACCTACCTCTACAACCGAAGCCTTAATAGAATATACGCTATTTTCTAAGGAGGTATTGTCAACTTCAGAATATGAAGATGGATTAAAGGCCTATATGAAAGACCACTTAAATTGTGAGGAATATGAAATTACCGCTCATGAAAAGGGTAATATCCCCATGAGCTGTTTTAATTTCAACAGCTACAACACTAGTAATGTGATGCATATTGGCATCTCCGGAGGGTGGGCAAAACCAAGTTCGGGTTATACCTTTATGCATTCTTATAAAAAGGTTCAAGAATTGATTCCCTTTCTAAAAAAAGAACAACCTTTGAACAAGTTTGGAAAAAGAAATCGGTTTTGGTTTTATGACTTGCTGCTATTAGACATTTTGCATAGAGACAACAGTAAAGGGCAGTTAATATTTGAACAGCTTTTTAAAAATCAATCTCCGCAAAAAATATTTAAATTTTTGGATGAGGAAACCAATCTTTGGGAAGATCTTCAAATTATTGCTGCCTGTCCCAAAAAAGAATTTATTTTAGCTTTGATACGTAGAATCATTAAATTTTAACAAGCATAATTATAACCCCTATTTCAATATACCTACATTTAAACGTACTGCCGTAAACTATAAGCGGGCATACCCTTAAAACAAAACATTAATCAAAATCAATGAGAACCATATTTTTCCACCGTACCTTCCTTTTTCTTTTCTTAACTACGCTGCTTATCTCCTCTTGTAAAAAAGAAGCGTCGAAAATCACAAAGGAACCTTTGCTTGTAATTCAGGAAGATTCTTTAACCGCAGCCGCTAGATTTAAGGAAATAGAAGAAAATGTACCAGCCCAAGTCGCAAAAGGACTTACTCTTTCCCTATGGGCATCGGATTCTTTGGCACCAGATCCTGTAGCGATGTCTATAGATAACAAAGGAAACATCTATTTAACAAGAACTAATCGGCAAAAAAATTCTGAGTTCGATATTAGGGGGTTTAGGGATTGGATGACCCCTTCCATAGCGTTAGAATCTGTAGAAGACAGAAGAAAGTTTTTACATAGCACCTTCGCAACTGATAAAAGTGAAGAAAACAACTGGTTAAAAGATTTAAATAAGGATAGCATCCACGATTGGCGCGATCTTACTGTAGAAAAAGACGAAGTGTGGAAGTTAGAAGACCTCAACAAAAACGGTAGGGCTGATATTGCCACTAGGATAGTTAACGATTTTAATGAGGAGGTGTCCGATGTAGCAGGCGCCCTCTTAGTAAGAGATAACGATATGTTTGTAGGTATTGCCCCAGACATGTGGCGTTTTACAGATAAGGACGGAGACGGAATAATGGAGCATAAAACTTCTATCTCCCATGGCTATGGAATACATATTGGTTTTAGCGGTCACGGTATGTCTGGCGCTATAGAAGGACCTGATGGAAAAATATATTGGGGAATTGGCGACATAGGGGCTAATATCACCACAGCAGACGGAACAAATCACAAATATCCCAATCAGGGAGTTATTGTAAGATCTAATCCCGATGGAAGCGATTTTGAAGTTTTTGCTAGGGGATTGCGTAACACTCACGAATTTGTGTTTGATGAATATGGCAATATTATCAGTTCGGACAACGATGGTGACCACCGTGGAGAAAGTGAACGATTAGTATATATTGTAGAGGGTTCGGATGCAGGATGGAGAGCAAATTGGCAATACGGGAAATATACAGATCCTAAAAATAACGGCTATAACGTTTGGATGGATGAAAAGCTCTTTGTTCCTCGCTGGGAAGATCAGGCTGCCTACATAATTCCTCCTATAATGAACTTTCACAATGGCCCAACAGGAATGGCTTATAACCCCGGAACTGCATTAGGAAAAGAATGGAGAAATAAGTTTTTCTTGGTAGAATTTGTTGGAAATCCAAGTAGATCCAATATCTGGAGTTTTAACCTAAAACCTAAAGGAGCCTCTTTTGAGTTAATTACCGAACAAAATATTCTTAGCGGAATACTTCCCACAGGAATTCGCTTCGCACCAGATGGAGCCCTGTATCTTGCCGACTGGATTAACGGATGGGGCACAAAAAACTACGGAAGGGTTTGGAAATTAGATGTAAGCAAAAACAGAAACGACCTAGCGACAGAAAGAAAAGAGACTGAGCGTTTAATGACCTTGGATTATAAAAATCAAAGCATAGAAAAACTCACCCAGTTGTTAGCTTATCCAGATATGCGGATAAGGCAGAAAGCACAATTCGAATTGGTTGCCAAGGATAAGAATGGCTTAATAGGCCTTAAGGATGCTATACAAGAAAATAACAATCAATTAGCTCGCATCCATGGTATTTGGGGAATAGGTCAATTAGCACGATATAAAAGAGGCCGAGCAGCCTTATTAGTTCCTTTATTGCAAGACAAGGATGCAGAAATTATAGCACAAACAGCTAAGGTGCTTGGAGATTTAAAGTATAAGGCGGTAGGAAAAAATTTAATACCCCTACTGCAACATAATAATGCTAGGGTACAATTCTTTGCTGCCCAAGCTCTTGGTAGAATCCAGGAAAGCGAAGCGATTAATCCTTTATTGGAAATGTTGAAAGCGAATAATGACGAGGATGTTTACCTAAGACATGCCGCTGTTTTAGCTTTGTCTAGGATTGGGCAAGTACAACCCATAGTTCAATTAGCTAAAAGCGAACATCCTAGCTTGCGTTTAGCCGCTGTTTTGGTCTTACGAAGACTGCAGAGCGAAAAGGTGGCCCTATTCTTAAAGGATGAGGACGAATATCTTGTAGCCGAAGCTGCAAGGGCCATCAACGACGATTGGTCCATAGAAAATGCGCTTCCAGCATTAGCCTCCCTCTTACAAGAAGAACGGTTTACCTCGGAACCTCTATTGCGCAGAAGCATTAACGCTGCCCTTAGGGTAGGTGGTGATAAGGAGTTAGATCTATTAATTAATTTCGCAAGAAGATCTAATGTATCTGCTACCCTAAGAAGCGAGGCCTTAACAACAATCGGCACATGGGCTTCACCTTCTGTATTAGACAGAGTAGATGGTAGGTACAGAGGTGAAGTATGGAGAGATGAAAAAGTAGTACGCCAGAAACTAGAGAAGCATATTCCTGAATTCATGAAAGATTCTAATCCCAAAATGCTTACTGCCATGGCCAAAACTATTGGCATCTTAAAGCTAGACGGGTACCAATCTCAAATGGCAAAACTTATGAAAACGCATTCTTCCCCAGAGGTAAGAGCCGCAATGTTAGTAGCGCTTGGAGATTTAAAATACGATAAGATTGAAGAAGTTATGGAAGATGGCATGCGCGATAAGAATCAGCATGTGCGCACCGTGGCTTTGGGGTTACTTAATCAACTGGATATTGATAAGGAAAAACTTCCAAGTATTGTAACTCCTATTTTTAATAGCGGATCGCTTGCGGAACAACAAAAGATGTTAAGTGTTTTAGGGGAAATGCCAGTCAATAAATCTAGTAAGGTCTTAACTTCCTTAATTGAACAAGCCAATGCCAATGCACTAGCTAGCGGAGTAATCCTAGATTTAATAGAAGCGGTAGAAGCTAGCGAATCTGAAGAATTAATAGCGCAATTAGATCAGATAAGATCTAAAGGAGATGGCCTGGAAGCCTACAAAGAAACCCTTACCGGAGGAAATAGATGGGCAGGATACCAGTATTTTAACAATAATTCTGCAGGACAATGTGTTCGCTGCCATTCCGTAAATGGACAAGGCGGCACTGTAGGTCCCCCGATGGACAATATTGGAAATATTTTAAGCAGAGAACAACTATTAGAATCCCTAATACAGCCTAGTGAGCGTTTGGCTCCTGGTTATGGTACTGTTACCCTCACCTTAAAAGAAGGACAGGTAGTAACGGGAATCTTAACATCGGAAAATAAGGATGAAATCACCTTAAGAACTTCCGATGCAGAGCCCTTAGTTATTGCTACATCAAGAGTTGCCAAACGGCAAAATATGGCCTCCGGAATGCCAGCAATGGGCACCCTTATGTCTAAGAGAGAAATTAGAGATGTAATAGAATTCTTAGCTAATATGAAAAAGTAATAAACAGCCTATTTTACACCTCCCGTTTCATTAGGGAGGTGCCAAATTGGGCTAACATTTCCTTTTTAGACTGATCTATAGGGAGCTCATCCAAAAGAGCAAATGCCTTTTGGGTATATCCTTCTATTTCTTTTAAGGTCTCATCTACTGCCCCAGTTTCTTCATACAACTCTTTAACAGTAGTAACCTTATGTAAGGTATCTGCAGGCTTTATAGAAAACAAATGCTCCAACTCTTGTTTTTGTATGGAATTTCCCAACTCCAAAGACTTTAAATACAAATAAGTCTTTTTATTAACCATAATATCCCCTCCTACTTGCTTGCCAAAAGTTTTGGGATCACCAAAAGCATCTAAATAATCATCCTGTAATTGAAAAGCGATTCCTAAATACTTTCCAAAATCATAGATGGCATCTTGGACCGACTTGGGCTGATCTGCGATTATAGCTCCCATCTTCATAGCGGCGCCAACCAAAACAGCAGTCTTATATTGAATCATCAATAAGTATTCTGGAATACTTACATCGTCCCTAGTCTCAAAATCCACATCGTATTGTTGTCCTTCACAAACTTCCATTGCTGTTTTACTAAACAGTTGCATCAGTTCTTTAAAAACAGCATCAGGATAACTCTCTAAAAGCTGGTAGCAATAGATCAGCATAGCGTCCCCCGATAAAATCCCCGTATTTACATCCCATTTCTCATGCACGGTTTGCTTACCCCTACGCAGGGGTGCCCCATCCATAATATCATCATGCACCAAAGAAAAATTATGAAACACCTCAATAGCCAATGCCGCATCCATTGCCTTTTTATAATCTACCCCAAAAATATCTGTTGCCATAAGGGTGAGTACCGGCCGTAATCGCTTTCCTCCAAGATGAAGTATATATGAAATTGGCTCATAAAGATTTCTAGGCTCTTCTACTAGACTCTTACTTTCTAAATAAGCTAAAAAATGAGATCGATATTGGTCAATTTTGGGCATAGGAACATAATTTTCTCCAAAAATACATCAAACCCTTCAGTATGCATAAAGAATTAAACGGTTCATAATATCACCTGAATCAAAATTGAAAAGAATCAAGGAAACTTTATTGGTTTTAATAGTTTCCTAACTATCTTTGCGGCCAATATGAAGGAGTTAATATTAGATAAGGCTACGGAACTATTTTTAAACCTAGGGGTTAAAAGTGTTACCATGGATGATCTGGCAAATGAAATTGGCATTTCTAAAAAAACCATTTATACTCACTACGAAAACAAAACTAAACTGGTACAGGAGTGTACCAGTCAGCTATTCGATAAAATAAGTGAGGGTATAAATACAATATGCGCCTTAGGTAAAAATCCCATTGAGGAGTTGTACGATATTAAAAAATACGTCATCTACTATATAAAGGATGAAAAATCAGCCTCCCAGTACCAATTACATAAATACTATCCCAAAATAGCCGGACATCTAAAAACCAAACAAAATACCCTTATGCAGAAATGCATCATCAATAATTTAAAAAGGGGATTAAAATCGGGAGTCTATCGGGAGGATATAAATATAGATTTTGTGTCTAGGATTTACATCTCCGGGATGACCAGTATCCAGGACCCTGAAATGTTTCCTAAAGACCTTTTTCCAATGGATAGTTTACAAAGCAATTTTTTGGAATATTATTTACGAGGCATTGTAACCCCAAAAGGAAGAGATTATTTAAATAAAATTATCCAATCCAATAAAGAATAAAAACCCTTATATAACCAATTACTAAAACAGTAAACAGAATTCGATGAAAAATAGGTTAACCATATTTCTAATGCTCTTAGTTAGCTGGGTAAACGCTCAAGAGCAAGTCCATAAATTCAGCTTGGAACAAGCAATTGAATTTGCCCTCGAAAATAATTACAGTGCTATAAATGCGGGGCGTGACCTAACGGACGCTCAGAAGCAAAAATGGGAAACCATCGCTACGGGATTGCCTCAAATAAGTGGTGATGTTAGTTACCAAAATCAGCTTAAACAACAAGTATCCCTAATTCCCGCAGAATTTGGTGGTGGGGAACCAGGCACATTTATTCCAATCGTTTTCGGTCAGCCACAGACCGCCAATGCCTCTGCCACTTTAAGGCAACAGATATTTGACGGTTCGTATATTGTAGGGGTCCAAGCAGCAAAGACCTTTATACAATATAGTAAGAACAACAAAGAAAAAACCGATCTAGAAATTCGTAAGGCAGTAGTAGAGGCCTATGGAAATGTCTTATTAGCCAAGGAGAGTGTTGACATATTTAGAAAGAACAAAGCCAATTTGGAAAAAAATCTCTTAGAGACCCAAAAGTTATATGAAAATGGGTTGGGAGAGGAAGAAAGTGTAGAACAATTACAAATTACGCTTTCCTCTATAGACAACCAATTAAAGAACTCCCTACGCCTTCAGGATATTACACTGCAGATGTTAAATTTAGTTTTGGGAATAGACATTAATGAACCCACTATATTAACGGAAAACCTTAACGATCTGGCGCAGCAGCAAATAAGACCAGACCTATTGGAGTCCGAATTTATAATGGAAGGCAATGTAGATTTTAAAATTGCCACCAATTTGTTTAAACAAAGGGAATTAGAACTAAAATTGCAAAAAAGCATGGCCTTGCCAACACTTAATGCTTTTATAAATTATGGGAGCACTGCTTATAGTGATTCTTTTAACTTTTTTAGCAATGAGGTAGAATGGTTTGAATCTTCCGTATTTGGCTTAGACCTTCACATTCCTATTTTTAGTTCATTGGGAAGAAGTGCCAAAACTCAACGGGCAAAAATTGCCGTAGACCAAGCGAAGACACAACTTTCGGAAACAGAGCAAAATCTTCGTTTACAATATGAAAAGGCTAAAAGCGATTACCTGTTTTCCATAGAAGAATATAATACTGCAAAAGAAAACCTAGGGCTTGCAGAACGCATAGAGAGTAAAAATCAAATTAAGTATGAGGAAGGGATTGCCACTAGCTTTGAGCTAAGACAGGCACAAACCCAACTCTACAATGCACAACAAGAATACCTACAATCTATGGTAGAGGTCATCAATAAAAAGACCGAACTACAAGTGGTTCTAAATACTAAATTATAAACACGATCATCCATCAATAAATAGCTTCTAATGAAAAACTTAACGTATATAATGGCAGCAGGAATATTACTAATCTCCTGTGGATCCGAAAAACAGAAATCGGTAGAAGACCTTATTTCCGAGAGCAATCTTAAAGAGCTTCGGTTAAAGAGAAAGGAACTATCTGACCAACAGCATTTATTTAACCAGCAAATTCAAATATTAGATTCGGCTATTGGATCACTTGAAGGCACTAAAAACCTACCATTAGTATCCACTATTGTAGCCAACCCCGTAAAATTCAACCATTTTCTATCGCTACAAGGAGATGTAAAAACTAAGCAAAATGTGTTAATCTATCCCGAAATGCAAGGTACTTTAGAAAAAGTATATGTAAAAGAAGGGCAGCAGGTAACTAAAGGGCAGCTTTTAGCTACCATAAACGATGGTGGAATGTCTAGCCAATTACAGCAATTGGAAACGCAAGCAGCATTAGCCAAGACCACTTTTGAACGTCAAAAAAGATTATGGGATCAAAAAATTGGCTCCGAAATTCAATTTTTACAGGCTAAAACCAATTATGAAGCTTCAAAAAATTCGGTAGACCAACTTAAGAGTCAAGTTGGAAAGTTTACTATAAGAGCTCCCTTTTCAGGAATAATAGATGACGTCATAAAAAATCAAGGAAATGTAGTATCCCCAGGTCCAGGCTCCGAAGTATTTAGGATTGTAAACTTATCGGAAATGTATGTAGATGTAGAAGTTCCAGAGACCTATTTAGGAAGTGTTGTTAAAGGCAAGGAAGCAAAAGTATATTTTCCTGTCCTTGGAGATAGTATTACTACCCAAGTAAGGCAAACTGGTAATTTCATTAATCCAAGTAACCGATCCTTTAAGATAGAGATTCCGGTACCCAATAATAAGGGACAGATTAAGCCCAACCTAACAGCAAGAGTGCTAATAAACGATTACACCAATGACAATGCTGTACTTATACCCGCTAGTATAATTTCAGAAAATGCCGCGGGGGAGCAGTATGCGTTTATAGCTAAAGAGCTTAATGATGATAATGAGGCCGTAGTTAAAAGAAGCATCATTAGCACCGGTAAAACACAAGATGGGATGGTAGAAGTGTTATCCGGAATTGCCAAAGGCGATCATATTATAGAAGAAGGGGCGCGTAACGTAAAAGATGGCCAAACAGTTAAAATAATTAATTAAGGAGTCCATGAGCAAATTACAAAAGAACACAGACAAAGAGTTTAAACTGTCTTCGTGGGCCATAGATAATCCATCTGTAGTTTATGTAATGATCGGAATATTTCTATGGATCGGAATGTCGGCCTATTTTGCTATGCCTAGGGAAGACTTTCCAGAGATTATAGAGACAAAGATTTATATAAGCACCCCCTATCCCGGGAACACTGCTGAGGATATTGAACGTTTAATAACTGACCCCTTAGAGGATAGATTAAAAAGCGTGAGTAATGTGGTAGAAATAGTCTCTACTTCTCAAGAAGACTATGCTATTATAACCGTTGAGTTTGATGAGGAAATTACTGTAGAAGCCGCAAAGCAGAAGGTAAAAGATGAAGTGGACTCAGAAAAAGCTAGTGAGGATTGGCCCACCTTTAATGGAGCCAAAGTAGAACCAAATGTGTTCGACCTCAACTTTTCTGAGGAAGTACCCATAATGAATATCAATTTTACCGGAGATTACCCTGTAGAAAAATTAAAGGAATTTGCTGAATACCTCCAAGATGAGATAGAAGATCTTCCCGAAATAAAGAAAGCTGATATCCGCGGTGCACAAGAAAAAGAGGTAGAAATAGCGGTGGACATCTATAAAATGATGGCGGCTAAAGTTAGTTTTGATGATGTAATACAGACTATAAGTAGTGGAAACATGACTATGTCTGCTGGGAACCTTCAAGTTAGTGGTCAACGCCGTACCATTAGAATAATAGGAGAAGTGGAAGATCCTTTGGAGTTGAAAGATTTTGTGGTGAAATCTGAAAACGGCGCGGTATATCTAAGAAACATTGCCGAAATACGTTTTGACGAAAAAGAGAAAACCACCTATGCTCGAGAGTTTGGAGAGAGCGTAGTAATGCTAGATGTTAAAAAACGTGCAGGCCGTAATGCCATATCCGCTGCAGACCAAATCCGGGAAATTGTAAAAAATTCCCAAGCCAATTATTTTCCGGCAGACCTTCATATTTCCATTGCTAATGATTCTTCTACCAGAACACTAAACCAGGTAGATGACCTAGTGAACAACATTATTTTTGGGATTATCTTGGTAGTCACCGTACTGATGTTCTTTTTAGGCTTTAGAAATGCACTTTTCGTAGGATTTGCTATTCCTATGTCCATGTTTATGTCGTTTATGATCTTATCCATGTTGGGATACACCCTAAACACCATGATTCTCTTTGGAATGATTATGGGATTAGGGATGTTGGTAGACAATGGAATTGTGGTAGTAGAAAATGTATATAGATTAATGGATGAGGGTATGCCTAGAATAGAAGCTGCTAAAAAAGGGATTGGAGAAATTGCTTTCCCTATCATCATATCTACAGCAACTACGGTAGCCGCGTTTGTTCCTTTAGGGCTATGGCCAGGAATTTTTGGTCAGTTTATGATTTTCTTCCCCATCACCCTATCCGTTGTTTTGGGATCTTCTCTTGTGGTAGCCATCTTTATGAACTCTATGTTGGTATCCCAATTTATGGATACAGACGAGAAAGAACTCACAGTGAAACAGTTAATTCGCGTTAGTATATTTCTGGGCGGATTTGGAATATTAATTTTATTATTTGGTGGTGCCATGCGTGGTTTTGGTACTGTTATGATAGTAACCGCAATTATGTTCTGGGCCTATAAATACTTACTTAAAAGATGGGCCTTAAGATTCCAAAGGAATGTAATGACCCGTTTTGAAAATTGGTATGAGAAACGCTTAATCCATGCTCTGAGAGGCAAAAATGTGTATTGGTATTTTGGGATGACCGCCTTATTATTGGTGGCCGTTTTTTGGCTATTTGGAAAATCGCTAGAAAGTGGACGAACCAAAGTAGAGTTCTTTCCAGACAATAGACCTAATGAAATTTATGTATATATAGAATATCCAGAGGGAACGTCTATTGAAAAGACCAATGAATTAACGCTAGAGGTTGAGAAAAGAGTATATGAAATTCTAAATGATGAGGAATACCTACACAATGGGGAAAACTTTATGGTGACTTCTGCGGTATCACAAGTGGGAGAAGGAGCGGGTAACCCTATGACTGATGGAGGATCTACAGCAGAAATGCCCCATAGAGGAAAGTTGACCGTAAACTTCAGTGAATTTAAATATCGTAGAGGTATAGACACCGAAGATATAAGGGCAAAAGTTCAGACTGGCCTAAGTGGTGTTTATCCGGGTGTAGCCATATCTGTGGAAAAAGATGCCAACGGACCGCCAGCAGGCTACGCTATTAATATAGAATTAGAGGGCGATGATTATGACGAGCTTATTAACACTGCAGAAAATATTAGAAACTTTATCAATAGTAAAAATATCCCTGGGATAGAAGAGATAAAGATAGATGTTAATAAGAGTAAACCCTCCATGGAAGTTGTTGTAGATCGGAAGAAAGCAGGGGAACTAGGCGTGTCTGTTGCCCAGGTAGGGAACCAATTACGTAGGTCTATTTTTGGTGAAAAGGCTGGTATTTACAAAGAAGGAGGAGATGATTATGATATCAACGTAAGATTCAATAAAGACTTACGCTATAATAGAAGTGCCCTATTTAATCAGAATATCATTTTTAGAGATCCGTCTACCGGCCAGATCAAAGAAATCCCTATCTCTGCGGTAGCTACCGAAAAAAACACCTCTTCCTTTAGCGCCATAAAACATCGAGATGGCAAACGAGTAGTAACCATTTACTCCGGACTACAACCTGGATTTACCGATGCTGCTGCAGTTGTAGCGGAAATTCAGAGAGAAATGGAAGAGTTTAAAAGTCTCCCTGATGGAATTAAAATTGATTATACAGGACAGATTGAAGAGCAAAATAAACAGATGCTTTTCTTAGTAGGTGCTTTATTTACCGGTTTAGGACTTATCTTATTGATACTAATATTTCAGTTTGGGGGTATCTCTAAACCTATCATCATCATGATCGCCATTTTCTTGAGTTTTATTGGAGTATTTGGTGGGATAATGATTACCGGATGGTCCTTTGTAATTATGATGACGATGATGGGAATTATTTCCTTGGCAGGGATTGTAGTGAATAACGGGGTAGTACTTTTAGATTACACCCAAATATTGATAGACAGAAAGAAAGTAAGTTTGGGGATGGATGATTCTGACCTATTAACCAAAACTGAGGCTACCGAAGCTATTATTCAGGGTGGTAAGGCTAGGTTACGACCAGTTCTCCTTACAGCTATTACTACAGTATTGGGGCTAATACCGTTGGCAATTGGTTTAAACATTGACTTCTTCTCCCTGTTTTCGGAATTTAACCCGCATATTTATGTAGGTGGAGATAACGTAGTTTTCTGGGGACCATTGGCATGGACCGTTATATTTGGTCTGATAGTAGCTACCTTCCTTACCTTGATTATTGTTCCTGTACTATTCAATATTAGTTATAGGATGAAAATAGCATGGAAGAACAAAAAAGCTGGCTCTAAAGAAGAACCCGATGATGTTCTAGTAACCGAATAAAAAAAAATAAAGCGACCAGAAGTGGTCGCTTTATTTTTTATGATATTTCCCAATTAAGAAAGTTTTATTTTTCTATGATTTTAAGCCCGCTCTTTTTCAAAGTCGGACTTCATCTGCTCTAGCTTTTCGGGGTGACTTTTAGCTAAATTATTCCGTTGTCCTGGATCTTCCTTTAAATTATAAAGTTGGTATTCCATATCTCTTCCCGTCTCTATATTTACATATCTATTTAGCTTAGCACCTTTATGCGGGGGTATAAGCACCCAATCTCCTTGGCGGAATGTAAAAATATTATTCTGCCCCAAAATGATACTTTCTCTTCCTTTATCAGATTTTCCTAAGAATGCATCTAAGATATCCCTACTGTCTGGGGTGGTGTTCTCTTGCCCGGTAAGGGCAGCAAAAGAAGCGGTAAAATCCATCTGAGAAACTAGGGCATCAGAAACTCCTGGCTCAATAGTTCCTTTCCATCTCACCATAAAAGGCACATGAGTACCCGCATCAAAAAGGCTGTATTTCCCTCCTCTAAGCGGACCTGCTGGAGTGTGATCTCCATTTTTAACTACTGCATCATCATGGTACCCATCATCCAATACAGGACCATTATCACTAGTAAAAATCACTATAGTATTTTCTGCAAGTCCAAGTTCATCTAACTTGTCCAAAAACTGCCCTACGGACCAATCTGCTTCCACAATTACATCTCCACGTGGTCCAAGTCCGGATGCTCCAACAAAACGAGGATGTGGAACCCTAGGCACATGAGGTTGGTGCAGGCTATAGAATAAGAAAAATGGTTTATCCTTGTTCTCCGTCACATATTTTATAGATTCTCGTAGAAAATCGTCATTCATATCCTCATCTATAAAAAGGGCAGACTTACCACCTTTCATAAATCCGATACGTGAAATTCCGTTATGGACACTCATATCATGCCCATGACTGGGATGCATTTTTAAAAGTTCTGGATTTTCTTTTCCCGTAGGTTCTCCCTCAAAATTCTTTCTATAGCTCACCTCTAATGGGTCATCTGCCGTTAAGCCTACCACCCTATGGTTTTCTACATAAACAGACGGTACCCTATCGTTAGTTGAAGCCATTATATAGGCATAATCAAAACCTATTTCTAAAGGACCTGGTTTAATTTCCCCGTTCCAATCTAGCTCCTCACCACCAAGACCCAAATGCCATTTACCTACTACCCCTGTAGTATAACCGGCTCCTTTTAGCATGGATGGTAGCGTTTGTTTCCCTAGATCGAATAACAAAGGAGCATTTCCTGGTAAAACCTGGGCTTTAGTTTGGCGAAATGGGTAAGTCCCAGCCAACAAAGAAAACCTACTAGGAGTACAAGTAGGGGATGTTGCATAGCCATTAGTGAATTTAATCCCCTCTTTGGCAATCCTATCCATATTAGGAGTTAACAACTCCGTGGACCCGTAACTACTAACATCGCCAAAACCTAAATCGTCGGCATAGATAATTACTATATTAGGAGGAACAGGGTCTTTTGACGCGGCTAAATCCGTTTTCTTGCCAGATTTGCAGCTCACAAAAAACAAGGTGAGCACAATAGGTAATAAATAAAAAACTCTCATGATAAATACTTAGGGTTTAAAAAAGGAAAAATTGGTTTATGAATACAAACCGACTAATTTAAAGAAATAAAAATAATTGTAATTTTAGAAGTGAACCTTTCTACATACCAATTGGATAAGCGCGAATAGCAATTAGGCAATAAAACACTTTCATGCATATAGCAGCTTTTTAAATTGGCAGATAGGAGTCCTAAAAACGATCATTCTTTTAGAGCTCCTCTATTCCCAATTTATTAATCAAAACACCAATTTTATCCTTAGTAAGTGGTTTTTCAATAAAATCATAGACCACATCATAGGTTTTGGCTCTTTGCACCTCCTGAGAATCTATAGAAGAGCTTAATACGAATAAAAGCACTTTACTTTTCTTAGAAAGTTTACTGAATTCATCCAAAAATTCCCATCCATCCATTACTGGCATATTAAGGTCTAGGAATATAATATCAGGGAAATTGCTTTCTTCTCTAAGTGAGATACTTTCTAGTGCATCTTCCCCATTTGTATATACCTCTATATTGGAACAAAAATTATTTTTTGTAAGCATTCTTTTTGTTCCAAAAACAAAAATTGGGTCATCATCAATGATACAAACTTGTTTAATTGTTTTCATACCTAAGATATGTTTTAAAGTTTGTACCCTTGTTTACTTCGCTTTCCACAACTATTTTACCTCCCATTGCCTCTACTTGATTCTTGCTTATAAATAATCCCATCCCACGAGCATCGGGGTGGTTATGAAAGGTTTTATACATACCAAATAATTTAGTCCCATAACGTTTCAAATCAATCCCCAAACCGTTATCCTTAACACTTAAATACACATAATTTCCCTCAATCCCGCTGGTAAATACAACTTGATTTTTACGACCTGGATATCTATATTTTATGGCATTGGTTAAGAAGTTAAGCAAAATACTTTCCAAATAAGCATGAACGGCAATTACATTATGATCTTTATTAATATTAATCTCTATTGTGGTGTCTGACTGTTTAGCCAACGATTCTACTGATTTAACCGCCTTACGAACATTTTCTAACAAATTTTGTGAAGTAAGGGTCGTACTCACTTTAGAGTTTATTTCTACGATCTCATTTAAATGACAAATAGTGTCGTTCATATTATCAGACACTGTTCTTATGTTTTTAAAATATTCATTTTCTACTATCTCAGAGTCATCATCCTGTGCCAAATCTAGTAGCATTGAAATGTTGCTTGTATGTGATCTTAGGTTATGCGAAACAATATGGGCAAAATTAACCAGCCTATTGTTGTGTTCGGTTAAATTATCCGTGAGTTGTTTTTTATCGCTAATATCCTCTACTTGAGAAACAAAATGAAGAAACTCACCTTTTTCATTTTTAACGGCAGATAGGGATACATTAGCCCAAATAACATCCCCATTCTTATGAATATAGCGTTTCTCTAGTTTGTAGGAGTCCCTTTTCCTTGCTAACAATTCCGACATAAGTATTTCCGTTTTTTCAATATCCTCTGGATGGGTAATATCAAAAAACGTAAGATTGCGCATCTCTTCCTCAGAATAACCCAAAATAGCGGTCATACTAATATTAGACTTCTGCAATTTACCTTCTAAATCTAAAATGCACATTCCGGTGTGGGCATGTTCAAAAGTGAGCCTTAGCTCTTCTTCTTTAATTGCTAGTTCTTTTGCGGCTACTGTTTCTTTATCTATATCCTGAAAAAAACCATAAAACCTCTTACACTCACCATCTACAAAATCGGTAATTCCTATGGTTCTAGACCAAAATACTCGCCCTGTAGTACTCCTTACTTGGAGCACATGATTAAAGCCTTTTCCTTCCGCTATAGCCAGTTCTATAGATCTTTTTATAGTCTTACGATGCTCCCCTTCCTTAAAAAAGGAATATACATCTTCTAAAGTGGGGGTGTAATCTTCTGCTACTCCAGCCATTTCTATTATCATGGGACTCCAATGTGAAGTACCTGCAGCAATATCTACCTCCCAAATACCGATGTTGGCCACATCATTAATTCGCCTTATCAGATCTGCTTTATACTGCAATGACAATTCATTTAATTTACGTTTTGTTATATCTAGTACCTGTAAAACAAAATGAATAATCTCCCCTTCTTCATTATGTATTGCAGATATTAACGAATTAGTCCATATTATTGATCCATCCTTTTTAGAATACCTATAATCATATCGAAAATAAGGACGCTTACCAGTGAAGACATCATTAATAGCCTCTTTATTTAACTCAAAATCCTCAGAATGAGAAACCTCTAGGAAGTCTAATTTTTGGAGTTCTGCCTCGGTATAACCAAACATTTTACAAAAGCCAGGATTTGCCTGTAACAGTTGGTTTGTAACGCTTATAAAAGCCATTCCCATGGCAGAGTGATTAAAGGTTTGCCTAAACTCCTCCTCCCTTAATTTAACTTGCAGCTGTACATTCTCTATATCATCCACATCTTGTACAAGACCATATAGCCTAGTACATTGTCCATTCCTAAATTGTGATAAACCAATTAGCCGAATCCATTTAACAACTCCATTAGAAGATTTTATCTGTATCTGCTCTTTAAATTCCATGGGACTTTGCACTGCTTTTTCCATAAGCCTTACAATTCTATCCCTGTTTTCTCCTTCAACAATAAATTGTAAGCCAAGTTCTATGGCTGGAATAAAATCGCGGGAAACGTCATAAATTTCTTTAGTCACCTTACTCCAAAAAACACTCTCTTTTTGAAGATCAATTTCCCAATGCCCAATTTTTGCGGCTTCATTAGAGCGCTCTAACAGGTCTTTGTATTTTAGTAGGAGTTGCTCATTGACCTTTTTGTCGGTTATATCATAATGCATTCCCGATACAATTTCTGGATTGCCTTGATCGTCATGAGCAGTTATTTCCCCACGACAAAAAATCCAAACCCAGTGCCCTTTTTTATGTCGCATTCGAAACTCTACTTCGTATATCCCTTCATTTTTTATGAGGTTATCTATACTTAAAACTAGTTGTTCCTTATCCTCGGGATGCACAAGACTATAGAACACTTCGGTGGTCAATGGTTGTAACTCGGCCACCGTATAGCCTATCATCTCTGCCCATATATCATTACAGTATGCCTCACCAGTATTAATGTTCCCACTCCAAATACCCAGTTTTATCCCTTCAATAACATCAATATATTGTTCTTTTGTAAAGGGGAATTGCTTAGTACCATCAAAGTTTTTATCTAATTGAATTGCGACACCCATCAATCGATGTGGATTACCTATTTCATCATAAGAAATAGCCCCTTTTAAGTTTATTGCCAATAGATAGCCTTTTCTATGCCTGCATCTTACTTCTACATTAAAAGGGTGTTGTTTAGGGTTAGTAAGGTGATTATTATAGGCCGCTATTATGAGTTGAAGGTTTTGTTGGTCTATTAAAGAGAGCCAATCCACAGTTTCCCGGTCTAAGGAACTAGAATCATACCCAAGAAGGTTCCAAAACTTATCGTTTAAAACGCCATTACTAGGTTGATTAAGGTCCCAATACCACAATCCATCAAGCACATCTTGCCCCATTAAATTAAAAAACGGGGACTCGTTTTTTATCCAAGCTTCAAACTCCTGTTGTAAACCACTCATACATGCCGTGTATATAATACCTAAGATTATAAATATATTTATTTTTAACCAAAATTGATCCTTAAGATAATCAATATTATATCATCTGCCACCTACAGGGGTTGTACTACACTTTTTGCATTATTGCATCTAGTTATTTAATACTATAAATTGTAAAACTGATAGCGTTTCTAGTTGTAATACTACACCAAAAAAAATACCGATTCTCCCTAGAACGCTGATAAACGCGATAAGACTTACTTCCACAATCTTCTTTTATTTACTCCAATGTAGCGAAATAAAAAAGGCTCCAGAGTATTGTTCTGGAGCCTTGGTGTAAATACACCTTTGTTAACTAATTAAACTAATTATTATGCAGAATTCCTACTTGCATTAATATTTCCATATAAAGATCTTATTACAATCTTTTCGTACAAGTCATTAAACTCTGTGGTCTTGCTCATTTTCTGTAGGGCGTACTGTTGAATTACCAATAATGGCAATACAATATTCTCCCTAATTTTAACCGACTCCCTAGAAATAGGTTCTTTCTCCATCAGAATTTTTGAGTCGGAAATAAGCAGTAGCATTTCCTTAGAAAGCAAATATTCTTCATAGAGGATAGTCCAAAACTCGCCATATTCCTCATCATTTTTCATATAGCTCGTCAGTTCAAAATAGCATTTTGCCAAGGACATCATACTATTCATCATCAAGGCTTTAAAAAGAGGCACTTCTTGGAATAATTGTTTTAAGTCTTCTAATCTCCCTTGCTCTTTTAGGGTTTTAATAGCGGTACCGATTCCAAAATAACCTGGTACGTTTTGTTTTAGCTGACTCCAAGATCCTACAAAAGAGATGGCCCTTAAATCTGAAAGTTCTAACTTCTTTTTATGTCCTCTTTTCCCTGGCCTACTACCAATATTAGCTTTTTGGTAGTACTTAAGCGTACTTTTATTCTCTAGATAAGGAATAAACTTATCGTGATTCTTTAGCGCATCGTACTTTTTAAAGCTAAGATCTGATAGCTGTTCTAAAAGCTCTCTAGAATCCGAAGAGATAACATTCTCCTTTCCAAAAAGGTTATTAGAAAGTCCAGCGGTCAACAACTGCTCTGAGTTATGGATAAACTGTTCCTTTGTACCATAGGTACTAGTAATAGTCTGTCCCTGTATCGTAAGCTGAATCTCGTTATTGGCAATGTCTTTGGTTTGCGCAGCGTAAAAACGGTGTGTTTTTCCACCTCCCCTAGCTGGTGGTCCTCCTCTACCATCAAAAAATATGGCTTTAATATTACGCTCATCACAAATGGTAGACAATCGCTCTTTGGTTTTAAAGATCTCCCAGTTGGCTTTAACATATCCACCATCTTTGGTACCATCAGAGAAGCCTAGCATTATAGTTTGTTTTAACTCCCTATTCTCTAAATGCGCTCTATACATAGGGATATTAAATAATTCTTCCATGGTACCACTAGAGTTCTCCATCCCTACCATGGTCTCAAAAAGCGGAATAATATCGAAGGTTAACTTCTTCTCATCCCAACCACACCATCTAAATAGTCCAAATACAAAGAGAACAGAAAAGATATCTTCAGAATTACTGATAATATATCGGTTACAGCCTTCCTCTCCATTCTTTTCTTGAATATTTCTTAATTGAAGTATATTCTGAATGGTTTCCTGCGCTATATCTAATTCAAGCGTTTGGTTTTGCAGGTCTATATCCTTAGTTAAAAGAACATCTATCAACTCTTCCTTGGTTAATTCCTCTAAATTCTCTTGGATATATCCATTAACCCTTAGGATTTCTTCTATTACTTTATAGTGAACACTATGGTCTTGTCTGATATCTAAAGTTGCAAAGTGAGTCTTAAAGATTTTCACTTTGTCTATCATATGATCTAGATCCTTTAGGTAAAGACTGTGGTATTTATCAACCAAGATAGTTCTTACCTTTTGTAATGGGCCCAGTATATCTTCATATCCAAGATAATTATCAGCATCAAACATAGTCTTATACAATCCTGACCTTAAAATGCTAAGTTCGTCTTGTAAGTCCCTAAAAGTAAGTTTCTGCTGCAGGTTTTTTAAATCTCCGTAATAGCATTTCATTAAAGTTATTCGTAGCTCATCTGCAACATCCTTAGTAATACCAGAAGTTACATAAGGGTTACCATCCCTATCACCACCTGGCCAGAAGCCCAACTTCATTATATTATGGTTGTTAAACTCTACATCTCCAACATTATCCTTTATATAGGCGTACAGGTCACCAATAGCCTTATAATAAACATCTCTAAGGAAATAGATAATATTTTTTGCCTCATCTAAAGGGGTAGGTTTTTTGGCATTTATTAAGGATGTAAGTCCTAGTTGCTGTAGTACCAAATCTATTTCATTAACCTTATCTTCTAAGATTAAATTTCTAAGATTACCAATAATATCTAATACCGCCGGGGTATAAAACTGAGTTGGGTGTGCAGTAAGCACAATACGGGCACTGAAAGTAGATAGTTTATCGGATACTTTCTCCCATTTTTTATTCTTATCTACCAACTGAAAATAATCTCGGATTGTCAGGGAATTACTATGCTTTTGCAGTTTAGGAAACGCTGCATCCTCTACACTATCGTACAATACTACTTGCCGCTCTACATACTGAATGATGCGAAACATAAAATCGATCCTGTCCCTTTCGGAGTCGATTTTGGCATAATCCCGAAAAAATAGATCCAAAATTTCTTCTGGATTCTTTCCGGATTTTAACCCCTGATCCGCATGATTAAGCAATAAAGGAATCAGCATTCCTACATTCTCAATATTTTGATAGGGTAAATTTAGAAACAGACTATTATAAATATTGAACTTGTTGTAAACTGATTTTTTAAACTCCTCTAATCTTTCCGATTGATGCATATATTTATTTAGGTATTATAAATTTAAAGCAGCGCACAATTGTTTAATTATGGCCTAATTTGTTTCAAAAAATAAATATCGTAATATTTTTACAAAATGTAACCAAATGTTACCCAAACCACAAATTTAACAAGGGAAACTACAAAAATTACCTCTTTCACAACATTAATTTTAAAAAACAGCATTCTAATAATATATTTATACCAATAATTGTTTATGCAATTTTTTTAGTGTTTATAGTGTTCTCTAAAAATAGCCTGATTCTCGCGAATCAGGCTATTTTTTTATGTATTGATAATAGATTGCTTAAAAAAAATGTACCTGGAAGATCAAAAAACGAACTCACAATTTTGTTCTAGATAGTATCCTATATAGTTTATTTCCAACTTGCTAAGAGGAGAATGTATATGATTGGACAAATTAGATAACCCCCTTAAATAAAAGAAAGACTACCACAAAATACCAACTGGGTTGTAGATAGAATAGTAACGTTTAAAACAAGGATCCTAGGAATTTAATACTTTTTAAAATCTATGGTGTACACAATACCAAAGCTTAGGGTATTCCAAGACTTCTCTTCCAGTGATATTCCCGTATAGGAGATGTTCACTTCGGTCTGGGCTCCCATTAAATATCCTATGGCCGGCCTATAATAGAATCCGCCTTTATTCCCCTCGTTTATTCCAATAGCCTTACCAATATCACCTCCAACAGAAAAAGAATTAGATGCCCATATTCTTACAGACCCGGCCAAAGGAACAAACTGTATACTAGGAAGGTTTTCTCCATAATCCAGATGATATTTTTCTGGAAAAGCATGTATATATCCTGTCATCACCCCAAAATCTACCACCTCACCTAGAGCAAATCTATAGCCTGCATCTAAACCCAACATTATACTCGCTTCTTCTTCAAAGTCGTTTAAAGGCAAGCCTCCATGAATTCCTATTTTCATTCCACGCTGCCCATAAAGGCCCATTCCTATTAAGCAAAATAAGAAAACTGCGATACTATTTTTCATGTTTGTTGGTTTAAATATTGGTTGGTAGAAGTATATATTGATTCCTATCAAAACTAAAATCTTCATCCTATAGCGCACTATTTTTGTTGTAAAACAGAAAGAAAAGGTGGTAGAATCCCAATTTCTGCTTTTTTACTAGAAAATGCCTATTGACAAAAATAGTATTTGCAAACCGGTATAAGTATCAAGTTACTTCCACTCTACCACCAATAAATTGTTAACCAACACATTACCAAAAAAACTTCTTAATCCCAATAAGACTAGGAGGTGCGGACAATTTCTCGTTAACAAATTTTAAGGTAATCTTAACGTTATTTAGGAGTTTTAAAAGCAACCTGGGGCGACTAATCCAATCTTAAGTATACCTATTAGCTAACAAAGCAATGTTAAGCCCAAATTAAAACAGATTTATTATCATGAATGCTATTGAAATTATTGAGCCTGTAATGAGTTTAATGGATAAGTACCCCCTTATCTCTATTGCCTTTTGTCTTGTGATTGTCCTTGGGATGATAGTTTATAAAGTTATAAAACACATAGACCTTAAAAATAATAATAAGAGCACCTACGTTGGCGGTTAATGCTTAGTGAGGAGCCGTAATGTATGGTTTTTATATACAGGATGGCTCCTTTTTTTTAGGTGTTATTAACATCACATACCTCCTCTTCACCCCTTCTTTCTCTAGCTTTTTTTGGAACATACATCACGTTTACTTTTCTGATTGACAATCAATACCCTGTATCCATAACGCTAAATTCCTAATCTGCTAAAATTTTCCTAGATTAGTAAGCATAAAAAGTGAGATATATAATCACAAGTTACCTTACAACAACGTTGCCAAACATTTTAGGCAAGTAGACAAGCTTGTCCTTGATTCATAGTTCCGGGCGCCAAAACTCGGATGGAGGTGTGACTTCTCACTCATACGCAAATGGATTTTAGCTCGATTCGGAGGGGTACGGAGTAGTACGCAAGGCTTTCTTACTCAGACGCACTCAATACGCAAGTAGAACGCTAGATTTTACTCGGACGCAAAAAGAAAAACGATTTGGCAACAAAACCTATAAGTAATGCGGGCCCTGGCCTTCAAATCAAAGTTTTGTCTATATTTAGGTGGTCGCAAAATCTTTTCGATTTTGCTCTGATAATAAAAGATAAACCAAAACAAAAAGCTTTTGCTAGGTGAATGCCGGAAGTTAAGCGCAAGTTTGCTCCCACACTACTCATAGCTCGGGCGTTGTGCTTCATGCGGTGAAAATTTGCTCTAATCAAAAAAGAATGAAATTGTAGCCTTCAATTTATGAGAAAAATAGACAGAGATACATTTATAAGAAGTTTCAAGGTACTTTCAGACCAATCATTCGATTTGTTTTTAGGTTCAGGCGCATCTGTCAATTCTGGTATCCCGTCAGGAGGTGACTTAGTTTGGCATTTTAAGAGAGAAATACTTAGCAGTAAGAAAATAATAAATGGCAAAAAGTTTACTGACCTTAAAATTGAAGCTAACAAACAAATTATTCAAAATTACTTTGAACAAAGAGGCGACAGCAACATAGCAAACCCCTACTCACACTATTTCAAGGAATGCTACCCCGACTCACTTGTCAGAAAAGAGTTTTTGACAGATTTGGTTCGTGATAAAAAACCGTCCATTGGCTTTCTCTGTTTATCAGCACTGGTAGAGCGACAAAAATTCAATGTGGTCTGGACTACAAATTTTGACGACTTGATCGAAAAGGCAATTACAGCCCTGAATTATAGAAGTTGCCAAATTGTTTCCCCTGATAACGCAAGCTCCGTTCAACAATTCAACTCGGATATTCCGACAGTTGTAAAACTTCATGGGGATTTCCGATATGACCCGCTCCAAAATACTGATGAAGAACTTCAAGAGTTAGAAGCAAGCTTACATACAAAATTATTAAACGCTTCTACCCAGAAAGGCTTGCTGGTTGTTGGGTATTCGGGAAGTGATAAATCAGTAATGACCACATTGGAAAAAGCATTAGAGAAACCCAATGCTTTTCCGAAAGGTTTAATTTGGTGTATACCAAAGGGAGTACAACCGACAAATGAGTTAGAAGCATTAATTGAGAAAGCTCAAGAACAAAACAAACGTTCAGGCTTTTTAGAAATTGATAGCTTTGACTACTTTCTACATGAGATTTATAGAACCTGTGAATTGGCAAATACACAAATTGATACTATTGCTTCTGAACGATTTGAACAAAGACAAGCTTTTAGATTAAGTCAGAATCCCTCTGCAACCTTGCCAATTCTTTTAAATGCAATAAAGGCAAAGAGCTTTCCTAAAACCGCTTTTACTACGAAAACCACTTTAACTGGGGTAGGAAAATGGAAAAAATTACGGCAAGTAATTGGTAGTACCAACATAGTTGCGTCATTTACCAAGAATGACACACTGATGATTTTTGGTGTTGAGCAGGAAATTAAGGAAACACTAACAAGCCATATAACTGATGACTTAAAAATTGCTGACATACCGGAGCATATCTATTATCATTCTGATTCCTTTTATTTAGGGATGCTATATGAGTTGGTTGAAAAAACTTTGGTCAATGATTTTGGATTGTCCGTTTACGCAAAAGGCAGAAATATCAGAAAATTCTATTCCTCCGAAAATACACTGAGTGATAGCGAAATTGCAGATATTAAAAAACGAAACCGCAATTTTAATATCCATCAAAACATAGCTGTTTTTGAGGCATTTGAGTTTAAAATTGAGTTCGTCAATAAAGAGCTATATCTATTATTCTGCCCAACAGTTCATATACAGACAACAGCAGGTGGTGAACCTCCCAGAAATGTTGTTCAATATCTTTCAAACACTATTATTTCAAATCGCTACAATAACAAGTATGGGCAAAAAATGCACTGGTGGTTTACCCAATTGAAGAAGAAAAATGAATACTTGAATTTTAAGCACGGTGATTTTGAAATCAAGCTCGAAGAATATTACTCAACAGCAGCCAAAAAAGTAAACGATAAGTTTTATTGCTTTAATGGCTTTACGAGACTTAATGAGCCTTCTATTTATTTTCATTATCAGGATGAGGCAAAGCAATCAATTCACCCGATAAATGGCTTAAAAATTTTAGGCCCGTTAGAAGAAAGCTTTGGCCAAAGTAACAATGGCACTGCGAATGTCAACTTGGCTATTATTTCCCCTGACTTTGGATTTGAAAAAATCAAAGCTCATTTAGATTCACTACTGAATACAATCAGTCCAATATGGGAAAAGGAGTATTTGAAGGAATTCCCGGGATTTGACAGTGTTTTTAAGAAGCATCTCATCATTCCTAACACTATTCAAAGTGAATTTGTGATTACAATCCCCAATAATGACGTAAGCAGTTTTTCCGCCATTCAATTTTATGATTACCTGAAAAGCAAAATTGATAAGTTGGCATTGAAGAGCACTGACATAGATTGCGTTGTGATCTACATACCTGACCAATGGAAGAAATTCAGGGAGCTAAAGAATGAAAACACGTACTATGACTTACACGATTCATTGAAATTGTACTGTGTAAAGAAGGGCTTAAGAATCCAGTTCATAGAAGATAAATCCATTAATTACAAAGACCAAGCAAAAATCCGGTGGTGGCTATCCTTAGGTTTATATGTTAAATCAAACGGAACTCCGTGGAAGGTTAAGAAGTACTGTGGTAAAAAACAAGTAAAAAAGCATTAACTTTTCACTAAAGTGAAGTAACCACGATAAAATCTGACAGTTAAGAATTATATTTAAAGAGTGAAAACAACAAATATTAATCCTTAAAACTGTCAGAATGAATACAGAAACAAAGGTAATTAAATCTAAGGTAGGTTTATTACAGTTAGCAGAACAATTGGGCAACGTATCCCAGGCTTGTAAACTTTTTGGTTATAGCAGAGATAGCTTTTATCGTTTCAAAGAGCTCTATGACCAAGGAGGTGAGTTAGCACTTCGAGAACTCAATAGAAGGAAGCCAAACCTCAAGAATCGAATTGAGGAAGAAGTGGAAAAAGCTGTAGTGCAAATCGCTTTTGAATTTCCTGCCTATGGACAACTCCGTGCTTCCAACGAGCTTAAAAAGAAAGGTATCTTCATTTCACCAGCGGGTGTGCGATGTGTTTGGCTTCGCAACGATCTGGAGACTTTTAGAAAGAGGCTGAAATATTTGGAAGCCAGAATGGCGCAAGATGGATTGGTCCTCACAGAATCCCAGCTTACTGCTCTAGAAAAGGCCAAGGAAGAGAAGAAAGCACATGGGGAGATAGAAACGCACCATCCTGGCTACCTGGGAGCCCAGGACACCTATTATGTGGGAACCATCAAAGGGGTTGGAAGAATCTACCAACAAACCTTTATTGATACGTATTGCAAGGTGGCCCATGCTAAACTCTACGACCGCAAAAACGCACTGGTGGCTGCGGATATGCTAAATGACCGGGTACTACCTTTCTATGAAGAACAGGACCTGAGACTACTAAGGATATTAACAGATAGAGGGACCGAATACTGTGGCAACAGAGAACACCATGAATACCAACTTTACATGGCCATTGAAGATATCGACCATACAAGGACCAAGGCTAAAAGCCCACAGACCAACGGAATCTGTGAGCGGTTCCACAGAACCATCCAAGATGAGTTTTACGCAGTAGCATTTAGAAAGAAAATCTATTCTTCCATTGAAGAAATACAGGTAGATCTGGATGGCTGGTTGCAGTATTACAATAATGAAAGAACCCACACAGGAAAGCACTGTTTTGGAAAAACACCGATGCAGACCCTACTGGACAGCAAATATTTGGCTGATGAAAAAATGTTGGATTTACAATCCGATAAAATTGTACCTTTATTAGAGGCAGGTAAAGCGGAAACAGGCTCTGGTGGAGATCAACCTGTCAGGAATAACCTGTCCGACGACTGGAATGGTCAAGGGGCTCCAAACGAGCCCCTAAACCAAAATTATTCCAAGAGTCAAAATGCCTAAAAAAACTCTTAACTGTCAGACGAAATCGTAGCTATTACACATTCCCCATCCTTTTTCGGGTCCATTCATGGACTTATTCTTAGTGATTCCCAAGATGAGTTTCTTTAAAAATCGTCAAATGAAGTGGTCCAAGCAATAATTATAAATATTAATTAATTTCTCGCTAATGATTTGACACCTACCACTTCCACTCGATCATCATTCTTCGCTAAAATTATATGCCTCTTTCCATTTACCATAATAGTTCTAGCATTTTTTACATCACCCTTTACCATTAAGCCACTTTCCCAGGTAGGTATAGCTTTGAAATTTCCTTTACCGTCACCTTCTAGATACATTCCATAAGAGGCATCATTTCTTGGTGTCTCCACTTCTGACCCATATAAATTACCCACCATCACTAAATCTTTATGCCCATTTCCATTGAAATCATCCACTAAGATTTGATTAACAGATGATAATTGTGCTAGATTGTCTAGTTTACGTATTTCAAAATGACCTCCCTTATTTTCAAAATAAGAAGTAGCAAAAGTGTACGCTTTTAAATGGGTAGAATTTTCCAATTGATTTTCATCAAAAATATCATCGATTGTTGCTTTACCAAACGAATCATATGTTGGGAATTTCTTTTTAATGAAAGGCATCTGCTCAGAAGAACATTGCCTCCCTCTTACAGGAACTAATTTCTCATCGTCATAGAATCCTAAAACAATATCATTAGTGCCAGATTCATCAAAATCACTTCCATAAACTTCAAAAGGAGCGTCTTTCTCTGCTTTATATTTATAGTTTAATCCGAGGTTCCCAGCAACTATATCTAAGTCGCCGTCGTTATCAAAATCGTAAGCAGCTAAACTATACCACCACCCATTGGTCTCATTAAATCCATATTCTTCAGTTTTTTCTATGAAAGCACCCTTACCATCATTTTCAAAAACACGTATAGGCATCCATTCTCCGGTTACCACTAAATCCATATTACCATCCTTATTCAGATCTACCCATAATGCATCCGTTACCATTCCTAAATTTGGGTTTACTTCTCCAAAGACATCTTTAACCTCACTGAAAACAACTTTACCATTCTCGCTATTATTTTGTAATAAATAGCTCTTAGGAGCCTTTGGATACTCTCCTGGAACCTGTCTACCACCGATGAAGAGATCTAAATCTCCATCATTATCATAATCTACCGCTTTAACAATAGAACCACTAATAGCAATTTTAGGTAGGGCATTGGGGTCATATTGAAATTGCCCACTCCCATTATTTATATAAATCCTATCCAATAAAAGTGGAGACCCTTCATCATTTTCGTTTCCACCGCTTACCACATATAAGTCCAAATCATTATCTCCATCCACATCTATGAACAAAGAAGCCACGTCTTCATACACAGAATCCTTCATCATTAGCTCCTTATTAGTTTCTATAAAGCTTCCATCTTTCTGCTGTATATAAATAATCCCAGGGCTACCAAGTGCACCTCCTATATGAATATCATCTAAACCATCCCCATTTATATCACCAACTGCAATAGCCGGTCCTTCGTCAGACATTTTATGAGGAAGCAAACTCTCCCTTTCAAAATCATCAAAATCATTTTCAACATGATGATAATCAATTCCCGTTATTTCACTCAACTCGAAAATATTTAGCGGTAAATCGGTACTAGAAGGAACTTTCTTAGCATCACTATAGTTCAATGTTAACAATTGATCTGCCTTAACATTCTTAATCAGCTGTCGTTTATTATCTGGCCATATAACTTCTACTTTAACCTCTTTTGCTGCACCCAAACCAAAATGAAGCTGACGGCCCATTGCAGACATAAATCCTCTAGTAAAATACAGCTCTTGCACTTGGCTTCCTTCTTCTGTGGTAACAATAACTCTTGTCCCAATCCCATCTATATTACTTGAAGGGCCATTTAGTTTAAAAGCAATATAACGACCTAGCCCTAACTCCCTAGAATTATTCTTAAGAATATAAGCCTTATCATCTGAATTATTCACTATAATTTCTAAATCGCCATCATTATCCAAATCTGCATATACTGCTCCATTAGAACTTGTAACACTACCATCACCCCATGCTCTATTCATATTGACAAAATCCAGATTCCCTCTATTTCTATAAAAATAATTTTCTTTCTTTCTACTTGGCATCTTATCCAAGACATCGGTAATATATTTTTTAGGGTCGAAAGATTTGGCCTTGAAAATGGAATCCTGCTTCTTGTTAACATAATTTACAAAATCGTTATTTCTAAAATCACGTTTTATTCCATTGGACACAAAAAGGTCTTTGTGCCCATCATTATCCATATCAAAAAATAAGGGACCCCAACTCCAGTCGGTACTTGAAGTACCAGTTAACTGCGCGATATCTGAAAAGACGGGAACATTATCCTCTAAAAACCCAGAATTTAATTGTAGCGTATTATACATGTATTGATGATGCAACCCAATATCTACCGATTCATGAAAGCTTTTTGGATTCATACCACTCATACTTGTCTTCTGATCATAGCTATTATCACCCATCATATCTACAGTCATAATATCTAACCAACCATCATTATTGATGTCTGCAATATCATTACCCATAGCAAAGAATGAGATATGGTTCATAGCATCATGAATTCTATCAGAAAATGTACCATCACCATTATTAATGTACAAATGATCCTTTCCAGAATAATCATTAGAAATGTAAATGTCTGGCCATCCATCATTATTTACATCTCCAACTGCCACACCTAAACCGTACTCCAACCGATTTTGAGCTATACCAGCCTCTTTACTAACATCTGTAAAGAAATTATTATCATTTCTTAGTAATCTATCATTAGCCACACCACCATCCATAGTCATCAATTCTGCTAAAGAAACCCCTGTTGGGTATGGAGTTGGCGAATGGTTTAAAAGAAATAAATCTAAGTCACCATCATTATCATAATCAAAGAACACAGCCTGTGTAGAACAATCAGAGAGATCCAAGCCATATTTGACGCTCTGCTCTGTAAATGTGGGAATGCCACTTTTATTATCTGCACCCATATTAATATACAACTCGTTCTTTCTTTTCTCAGGATCGTTAAATTTGCCGGAATTAGAAATATAAATATCCATCCAACCGTCATTATTTATATCTACAATAGTAATCCCACCAGAAAACTTCTGCCGATACAAAATCCCCGTCATATCAGAAACATCTTCAAATTGAAGATCTCCTCTATTCAAAAATAGCTTGTGTTGCTTTAGGGTAGACACAAAAAATAGGTCCTTTAACCCATCATTATTAAAGTCAGCTACAGCTAAGCCACTACCATTATAATAATACTCATATTGCAACCCATTGAATCTCATGTCCTCATCGAGATCATTAGAAAAGTCTATTCCGGTCTCTGCCATACTAAGTTTGGTAAAAATAGATTCCTCTTCGGAATTCAAACCGGACAAATTATACTCTTCACCACAACTGCTAACGAGCATTGCAAATAATATGATAGGTATTGTAAAATTCTTCATTAAAAACTGTTTAAACACTCCTTATTAAAACTTAATAAAACCTCCATTCGTTACTGTTTAATTTAACGCAGCTTAATGGATAGTTACAATGACGTAAATTAGCTGAATTTATGGATATAAAAAAAGACCCAACTTCATTTTATAGCTATTGGGTCTTTTTACGATATTAGGTTATTCTATTCATAGCCCGGGTTTTGAACCAAACTAGTATTAGATTTCAATTCGTTATTATTTATAGGTCTAAAATAAGATTTATCTAACCATAATCTATTTTCAAACCCAGGATCCACAATCCCTGGAACATACGAATAATTGTAATTATCAGGGTCATATTTGTACTTAGTAACCTGTGCACCCGGTTTTAAAGTTCCTGTAATTTGAATTATTCCTGCTGGAGCCCCTAATGTAGTAGGCGCAATCATCCAACGCCTAGCATCATGGTATCTATGTTCCTCAAAGGCCAACTCTAATCTCCTTTCGTTTCTATATAATTCCTTTAGGTCTTCGCCAGACTCTGTAACCGCTGGCAATCCAACCCGGAAACGTATTTTATCTAACCATGCTTTTGCTTCAGCCTCATCCCCATCTGCTTCTAAAACTGCTTCTACATAATTCAACACTAACTCAGTTTGCCTAAAGAATGGCCAAGGAATAGTTTGAAAATCAGTTTGATCTACGAATGCAGGATCTGGCTCTATAAACTTCTTAAAATAATATCCAGTTCTAGTACCATTCCAATCTTCAATAGGCCCTTGTCTTGTATCTAAACCAAAATGGGTAGTTACATTACCATCAGTTCCTATAATATCATACTGTCCAGTTTGTATTTGATTTGCTGGATCTCTATCTGCCGCATCAGCTGGTCTCGGTTTCCAGTCTGCACCATCATATAAGATTGAAGCATAGAACCTAGGCTCCCTGTTTTCATATGGCATACTACTATGATCTGGATCATCCCAATCAAATTCAGACCCATCACTCATAGCATAAGCATCAATTAAATTTTGAATTGGCGTATTTCCAGCCCAGTTATGATAACCATTTGGCCCATTAAAAAGTCCAATTTGCCTACCAGGACCGGTTGATTCTACATACTGTCTTTCCCAGATAATATCAGCTTCACCTCCATTACGTGCCAATGAAATATTTAGATAGTTTTGCTCCCCTTCTTCTAACGAAACCGGAGCAGAAAGACCCAATTTATATCCTGCATTAGAGTAATCCAATGCTGCTTTTGCAGCATTCCTAGCTCTTGTCCATCTTTCTTGTTGACTGCCAGAAGTATATCCAATCAATTCTGGATTAGAATACCCTGCAATTAAGGAAGAATTAGCAGATGCCGTAGAATTGTCATATAAATCACTTGCTGCATACACTAAAATACGTGATTTAAGTGCTAGTGCAGTAGCAGCATTCGCTCTACCGGATTCCATATTTTTCCCATCCAACAATTCAAAGGCTGCATCACAATCGGCCACTATAAAGTTAACGGACTCCTCAAAGGTATTCCTTGGAATATTAAAATCAGAATCTAATGTAAAAGGCTCATCAGACAATGGCACTCCACCATAAAAACGAACTAATTGATGGTAATAGTATGCTCTAAGATACAATGCTTCTCCTAGCAAACGCTCTCTTAATTCAGTGTTCTCTAAGCCTCCTTCATTTAAATTTTTAATTGCAATATTTGCAGCTCTGATATAGCGATACATATTACTCCATTCATGAGTATTATTTATCCAGCCCGTATCATTAGAGTTAGCACGCGATTCGTTTACTGTATTTATCCCACGACCTGTATGGGTGAAAATTGCTTCATCTGAAAGCGAAGCCAACATTTGCTCATCAAATCCACCGGCTCCTAGTCCATTATACACCCCTGTAACTGCTGCTGCAGCCAACCCTTCATCTGTCCATACACTTTCCTCGGATACTTCACTTAATGGGGTGATATTAACAAAGTCATCGTTACAACTTGCCAGAAAAGCAAATGCCGATATTGCCAATGCGTATATTATTTTTCTCTGTTTCATAGTTTTAGCTTTCATATATTTTAAAATCTTACAGAAAATCCTGCGCTAAGAATTGTTGAATTAGGGTAATCTCTTCCATTTGCACTAGTCCCCTCGGGATCAAACAAAGAATCTGTAATAGTAAAGAGATTTGATCCATTGATATAAAATCTAAATTGTTCCAAACCAATCTTACCAATAATATCTTCCGGAAAGCTATAACCCAGTTCTATATTCTTTAACCTCATATAATCGGTGTTTTGTCTCCAATACGTATTCCCGTTACTATAGTACTGATCAGCACGATTAGTAATTCTCGGATGCGAACTGCTAGGGTTATTAACTGTCCATCTATTATTATAAATACTTAATGGATAGTTTCCTATAGTCCCAGATTCGTTAAAGTTTAAAAATACCTCACCTCCTGTAGCTCCTTGAAAAAGCAAACTAAAATCGAAGTTCTTATAATTTGCAGTTAAGTTAATACCTCCCTGAAATGTAGGGTTAGAATTCTTATCAGTCCTAAATCTGTCATCTGGAGTAATTTTACCATCACCATCGTAATCCAATATTTTCATGTCTCCAGGTCTAAGATTATTAACAAGTGCGGTATAATCCAAAGTTTCTGCATCAATTTCTTCTTGGGTAGCAAAAACTCCATCATATCCATAAACTAAGTTTGAGCGAATTGACCTTCCTGTTGCGCGTTGCCATTCTGGCGAACCTTCCGCTTCATCATTAAAGATAATTTTATTCTTAGCATATCCCCCATTAAGACTTATGCTATAAGAAAAATCACCTGCATAACCGTTATACCCTAATATAAAGTCGAATCCTTTATTCTCTACCTCTCCAAAATTTTGCCTTGGGGGCGTAATTCCAGAAAGTGCTGGTAGTGATGCTGACGGAGTAGTTAAAATATCCGTTCTTTTATTTAAAAACCAATCAAATTCAAGATTGAATTTATTTTGTAAAAATCTGGCATCTAAACCAACATTTATATTTGTTGCAACCTCCCAAGTGATAGCTGGGTTTGGAACTTTAGACTCACTGATAGTAGTCACCTCAGCATTATTTATAACATAACTTCCAAAACCGTAAGTAGCTAAATATTGATTGGAAGGAAAATCTGCATCATTAAATTTATCATTACCTAATTGCCCCCATGACCCCCTTAATTTCAAGAAATTAAGAAAAGACTCATTATTTAAGTTATCAGCTATAAAATTCTCTTTAGTAACTACCCACCCTGCAGAAAAACCAGGGAAGAACCCATATCTTGTTTCCTCAGGGAACAAGTACGAACCATCATATCTCCACAAGAATTCCATTAGGTATTTTTCTTTGAAATCATAAGAAACACGACCAAAGTAGTTCAATCGAGATGCTTTATCAGAAGAACCTCCATTATCTTTTTGTAAATCTCCCCCAGCAAAAAGATCATCAATTACCGGCGAAATAAAAAATCTTCTATAGGCATTAAACCCTTCATATTCTGTAGTTTCCTTACTAACCCCTGCTAAAACTAAGAAGTTATGATCCCCTATAGTTCGCTTATAAGTAGCATTAGCACTTAACAAAATGTTTAGCGTGTTACTAGAATATTGCGTTAAGTTTGGCTCCGCTGGACCTCTCTTACCTTTCACTAAATCTGGTAGACCATCGCCTCCCAAAGAATTACCGTCCCAAGTATATAAGTACCACGGGGTTCTCCATACCTTTCTATTTGCAAAACTTTTATCAATGGCTGCGGTTGTTTGAACGGCCAAGCCTTTCACCCATGGAACTTCAATATCCAAGGTAGCATTAGATTGAAAGTAATCACGCTTTTCTCTATCATATCCTGTTTCACTAGTTGTAATAACAACTGGATTTTGTCCATTTTCAATATCTGGACCCGGCAGACCGTTAGGCCAAAAAGCAGGTTCGGTTGGCCGCCCACGAGTAAGCATTCTAAAAATAGCTCCTGCACTTTCAGTAGGATAATGTCTGTATTCTTCTCTTCCCAATACTCCTAGGCTAAGTTTAATGCCTTCGGTAATTTTAGCATCTAAATTTACTCTGATATCGTATTGTTCATAACCAGTAGCTGAATTCTTATAATAGGCATCCTGCTTTAAGTATCCTAAAGATGTGAAGTAGTTAAAATTATCACTCCCACCTGTCATTTGCATAGTGTGTTTCTCTTGGGACGCTCCCCTTTTAAAAGTTTCGTCAAACCAATCTGTATTTGGGTGTCCCCACGGATCTTCACCATTAGCAAAAAGCGCAATATCCTCTGGGGAATAAATTGCGTTTCTGGTAGATCCATCTGGTCTAGTATATGTACCAGAAGAGTTAAACCCTGCAGTAGCACCCGCCCATTCATTTACCGGAAGATTATATATTTCCAATTCATTTCTCAGTTCGGCGTATTGTGGAGCATTTGCCAATTCTGGAGTCATAGTTGGCTTTGCCCAACCTTGATTAGAAGAATAAGTAATTTGAGGTTTCCCACTCTTACCTCGCTTAGTGGTAATTAAAATTACCCCATTCGCCGCTCTCGCACCATATATAGCCGCCGAAGCATCCTTAAGGACAGAAATGTTTTCAATATCCGCGGGATTTATTCTACTTAATCCACCATCCCTATCTGGAATACCATCTACAACAACCAATGCACCTGTATTGTTATAAGTATTAGTTCCTCTAATCCTTATAGCTGCATTGTCAAAACCTGGCTCTGCACCAGATTGTTGAACAAACAATCCTGCCACCCTACCAGATAAGGTATTAGAAAGGTTTACTGATGGAGACTTCACTAGTTCTTCTCCTTTTACAGATGAAACAGATCCAGTTACAGTAGCTCTCTTTTGTGTTCCATAGCCCACAACAACCACCTCATCTAAACTAGCGACATCTTCATTCATCTCAACATTTAGCTCCTGTTGACTGTTTACGGGTACTTCCACAGCCTTGAAACCAATATAACTGAATCTTAAGCTTGTATCACTATTAGATAAAGTTATTTGATAATTCCCATCAAAATCAGTGACAACACCATTAGTAGGCTCGTTAACATCTACAATAGAAACACCTGGCAATGGCATTTTATCCGAAGCAGCAGTAACGGTTCCACTTACAGTTATTTGTTGACCAAAAGCTGTTGTCACCGAAAAACCACATAAGAGAAAAAATAACCCCAAACACCAGACATTTGAGATTACACTTTTCTTTTTAAAAGAAAGTTTGTTCTTCATAATAATTTAGTTAGTCGAATTGGTTAATTAGTTAATTAATTGCTAAATGTACTAAAATTAACTTAAAATTTACAATCCATCACCATATTCTAACAAAGTGTAAAAATCCTGTTAATTATTAAGAAAATTACATCATAAACACCTTACTTACAGTATATTAAACTGCCAATACTTAAAATAAATAAGTAAACAAACTCCTGAAATTCTGACTAAATCAATTAATTTCTTTAAAAATAAACGTAAGAATTACGCTTAAAATTTATCATAATATGGATATGATAATGTAATAACAATAAATTTTTAGTGGTAGATGTGGTTCAATTTATGGAGTACTAATCATCCTAACAGACCTTGATTAAACGCTATAGAAGATTAAAAAAATTAAATCCCAAGATGAGATGACAAAAAGGCTTTCTTTTCCTATTTTAGACAATACCGGTACTACTGTAAAGCCTTTTCAAATATCTATTGTAAAGGTTTCTGTCGGGGTAAAACTCCGAAAGAGTGTTGTACGACCCCAAGATTAGCCTGTACACGGGCACAAACAAAACCTTGCACCTTCGCGACCTTCATAACTTGACAACCACCTTAATAATGGTTACATTCATTTACCTATGAATGTACTAGAAATGAAGTTCCTTTTTAAAATCTTGTTGTTTTTTAGCTTTGTATCGTGTAATGCGCAGCTGCTTGCAAAAAAAGCAATCTCCCTTGATGGAGACGCCAGTTTAGACCAACTAATTTTAGCTGCTGCCAACAAGGAATTAGTCTTATTAGGCGAGGCCAGCCATGGTACTCACGAATATTACCTGTGGCGCGATAAAATTAGTCGCAGGTTAATAGCAGAACAGGGGTTTAGCTTTATTGCCGTAGAAGGCGATTTTGCTAGCTTATACCATCTTAATCGTTATGTAAAAAACTTGGACGGTGCCGCCAACTCAGCAAAAGAGGTTTTATTACAACTTAATAGGTGGCCTACCTGGATGTGGGCCAATGAAGAAGTGGTGGCACTAGCAGAGTGGCTCAGAAAACACAATGACCAATTACCACAAGATAAAAAAGTTGGCTTTTATGGTATGGATGTGTACGATGAGTGGAACTCCAAAAAAGTAGTATTAGACCTCCTAAAAGAGACCAATAAAATTGCTTATAAATACGTAAAAGAACAATATAATTGCTTTGCGCCCCACAAAGGAGATAGTTGGACGTATGCCCGTGCAGTAGAAGCAGGAAAAAATGCATGCACCTTGGCTACTAAAAATGTTGTGGAGTATATAAGAAATCATCCTGAAAACTTTCCAGAGCTTTCCAAGGACACCTATTTTTATCTACTTCAGAATGCAGTAGTTGTTCATAATGCTGAAGAGTTTTATAGAGAAAGTGTGGCTTCATCAGGCAATGTTTCATGGAATTCAAGAGTTCATCATATGCATGGAACCGTTAATGAGCTGCTAACCCTATACGGGGAACACTCAAAAGGTATAATATGGGCTCATAATACTCATATTGGGGATGCAGAATATACTAATATGAGAAGATCTGGCGAGAAAAACATAGGACAACTAAGTCGCGCAGACCTTGGAAACGAGAAGGTGTTTTTAATCGGTTTTACCACTTATGAGGGGAAAGTTATTGCAGGATCCAGTTGGGGTGCTAAAATGCAGGAAATGACTATTCCTCCCGCAGTACCCAACAGTATAGAATATCAATTAAATACCCTTGGCCTGGAAAAAATGTATTTAATTTTTGACCAAGAAGACCGCAAGGAAAAAAACTTAAAAGTAACTGGGAATAGAGCGGTAGGAGTAGTGTATAACCCAAAATGGGACCAAAGGCAGTTTGTACCTACCATAGTGCCTATGCGTTATGATGCATTGATCTTTTTTAAAAAAACTACTGCGGTGCACGCATTAAGAAGGTAATCCCTCGATCCTATTTAGCAGCAACCCTAAACAATACAACCAACTGTATTTCTGCATATTGGTTTAGAGATATTTAGTCAAAAAGATAAGGTTTTCGTAACTTCCCTACTCCGGCAAGTCTTATTACCGCCCCATTAACCAACAAACCAAACATTACAAAACCACCCTATAACCAAGTCCACTAAGATGAAAATACTTCTTATCTCTAACCATATTATGGGGTATATGAATGTCCCAAAACTAGCGTTGGAAGACTTGGGGCATGATGTGGATATCCTCTATTATGGTAAGTCTCCTCTAATGTTTAAATACAAAAGCTTTGGTCAACGCACTATTTCCTTTCTTAGAAAAATCAATGGCAATTCCATTAAAAAGAAACATAGAGAAAATACTATTAAAGAATTCACAGCTTCCTTAACTTACGACAAGATTTTGATTACCCATCCACAATACCTCAATAAAGATACCCACCAACATCTAAAGAGTATTACTAATGATTATATTGTTTACTTATTTGATGGCCTAAAAAAAATGCCCATTCAAAAACAATACACTCATTTCTTCGATGAAGTTTTCAGTTACGAACCCGCCGACTGCGAAAAATATAATTTTAAATTTATCACCAATTTTATTCCTTCGGAGCGGTTTAGAAACTCTGAAAGTTCCCCTAGCCTATTTAATATATCCTCCAAGGACGTTAGATACCCCAAATTGAAGAAACTAGCAGAATACTGCCACCGAAATGGCATACCCGCACAATTTATCCTATTCTCAAAAAAACCTCTTAAAACCTCCTTATTTAAGGTAATACATTCCAAAATAGATATTCAGGAAATAGATATACACCTAAAAAAGGTAACCACTTTTGTAGACATACAACGCCCAGAACAAAAAGGCCTAAGTTTTAGAGTCTTTGAAGCGATTGGCAATGAAAAGAAATTGATTACCAATAATAATGACATAAAAAAATATCCTTTCTACAATCCTAACAACATTCATGTAATAGATATTCAGAACCTACATATTCAAGAGGAGTTTCTAAGTACTCCCTATCAAAAAATAGACAATGACCTCTACCATCAGTACACCGCAAAGAAATGGGTGAAGGATATATTAAGCTTACCATTAATATAGCTTCCACTCCATCCTTAAAAAAGAATGCTACAAGTTCTTATTGACCCTTTAAAAACACCCATAACACGAGTACTAAAGGCATCCATTAAAATTTGCGACTGCTTACATTATTTATAACTCCCATTATCCTTAAACTTCCCATTATCTCACCTCCATCTTCGCCCTCTGTTTCTTAACGCCAATAAATCCTATTATAAGTGAGTCCTAAATAAAAGAAAAGCTATTTCATAAGGGCGCAAGGCAAAATATATGGTATTATAGCTAGAGTTCTACTAATCTAAAAATCAAAGTTTTTAAACTTAGTTTCCAAATATAGTCGGCTACTACTGTGTAAAGATTGTTATTTTTGCCCAAAAATTTAGGATATGCCAAAAGCCTCTGTTATCATTATCAACTACAATACTGCCAACTTAACGCTGCAATGTCTAGAGTCATTCTGTTCATTTTATAGCGAAGAATTATTTGAAGTGATTCTTGTTGACAATGCTAGTAAGGCATCCGATTATAAACATCTTAATCATCAAATAAACCTACTTTATCCCAAGGTAAAGCTTGTAAGAAGTAGAATTAATTTGGGATTTGGAGGTGGTAATATGTTTGGCGTTCAACACGCTACCACACCCTATTATGTATTTGTAAATAGCGATGTTATTTTTATTGAAGATTGCTTATCTCCAATGTTACGGTTTTTAGAAGATAATGAACAAGTAAGTATTGTAGGGTGTAACTCTATAGATGAAAACAACCAACATCATAAGCCATTTCATTATAAAATAGATTTATGGAGTGAAATTTTTGGAGATGCTTTTTTAAATACGCTAGCTCCTAAAAAATACCCCAATAGAAAAATAAATTACACTGAGGCTATGCGGGTTGGCTCATTTCAAGGCTCTTTATTTGTTACAAAAGCTTCCGATTTTGATGCAGTTGGCGGATTCGACACAAATTTGTTTTTGTACTACGAAGAAAAGGATTTATCGTATAGGATAGAAAAGCAACTAAAAAAGCAAGTATATCTTTTACCACAATATCAGCATGTACATTTGCAAGGAAAAAGCACTGCACCATCTTTCCTAATTAGTAAAGAATTAAAAATCTCACAATTCTATACTATTAAAAAACACCTTCCTTGGTTAGTGTATGCCATATTTTATTTGTTTCAAATACTACAATGTGGAATAAAAGGAATTTTTAGCAGTAAAAACAGAAAATATACCCTATTACTACTAAAAGGCATCAGTGTAGCTGACTCTTTAAAACATAAACAGGTAATTGCTCAAAATAAAGATATACCTACCTTACCGTCTCAAAAAATTGAGTTTATAGTCTCCAGGATAAATAGGTAGATACCCCAAAATCGTTAATAATACAGCACTATCCCCCCCTCTAATGGATATTAAATAATTAAGCTAAAATTATATACCCGTGATGTAGCAAATCATTAAACATAAAAAAGCCATGCAGTTTGCATGGCTTTTTTATGTTCTATAATTATTATTGGATTAAAATTAATCTGCCAAAATAATTATTCTATTATTCTTCATTTCTACGGTACCACTGGTAATATGCAGAACGGTATCACCGTTGGCATCCTTTGTGAACTTGCTTTCATAGTTCTTATCAACAGTCACATTACCTTTAATCTTTACATTACCCTCTTCTAGAAGAGAAATAATAGGTGCGTGATTATTCAACATTTGAAACTCACCTTTTACACCAGGTACTGTTACCGCTGTAACTTCTCCAGTAAATAACGTAGCCTCTGGGGATACAATTTCTAAATACATATTTTATAGTATTGAGTATTGAGTATTGAGTATTAAGTTGTCTACCAACTGCCTACTGTCCACTAGTTTACGCCTCGGCAAGCATTTTTTCTCCTGCTTCTATAGCCTCTTCAATAGTTCCTTTTAGGTTAAAGGCAGATTCTGGTAGGTGATCTAATTCACCATCCATAATCATATTAAACCCTTTTATGGTTTCTTTAATATCAACTAATACCCCTGGGATACCGGTAAATTGTTCTGCCACGTGGAAAGGCTGTGATAAGAAACGCTGAACACGTCTTGCTCTACCTACTGCCAATTTATCTTCTTCAGACAATTCTTCCATCCCTAAGATGGCAATAATGTCTTGTAATTCTTTATATCGTTGCAACAACTCTTTTACTCTCTGAGCACAAGCGTAGTGATCATTACCTAAGATATCTGCTGTTAAGATCCTAGAAGTAGAATCCAATGGATCTACCGCTGGGTAAATACCTAACTCTGCAATCTTACGAGACAATACCGTAGTAGCATCTAAGTGAGCAAACGTTGTTGCTGGTGCTGGATCCGTTAAGTCATCCGCAGGAACGTAAACCGCCTGTACAGATGTAATAGATCCTCTTTTTGTTGATGTAATACGCTCCTGCATAGCCCCCATCTCTGTTGCCAAAGTTGGTTGGTAACCTACCGCAGATGGCATACGACCTAATAGTGCTGATACCTCTGAACCTGCTTGGGTGAAACGGAAAATATTATCTACGAAGAATAAAACGTCTTTCCCTTGTGCTTCCCCAGCACCGTCACGGAAATATTCCGCTATAGTCAATCCAGAAAGAGCTACACGTGCACGTGCTCCAGGAGGTTCGTTCATCTGTCCAAAAACGAAAGTTGCTTTGGACTCTTTCATTGCTTCTTTATCTACTTTGGTAAGATCCCATCCGCCTTCTTCCATAGAGTGAAGGAAATCATCTCCGTATCTTATAATTCCAGACTCCAACATCTCACGTAATAAGTCGTTCCCCTCACGAGTACGCTCTCCTACTCCTGCAAATACAGAAAGTCCACCGTGTCCTTTTGCAATGTTGTTAATCAATTCCTGAATCAATACCGTCTTACCAACTCCAGCACCTCCAAATAAACCAATCTTACCACCTTTTGCATAAGGCTCAATAAGGTCGATTACTTTAATACCAGTAAATAATACTTCGGTAGAAGTAGAAAGATCCTCAAACTTAGGAGCATCCCTATGGATAGGAAGACCATCTTCACCCGCTTTAGGCAAATCTCCAAGACCATCGATAGCATCACCGATTACATTGAAAAGACGACCGTAAACTTCGTCACCTATTGGCATTTGAATAGCACTACCTGTTGCTTTAACCTCAACACCTCTACTTAAACCATCCGTAGAGTCCATAGAAATTGTCCGTACGGTACTTTCCCCAACATGGGATTGCACTTCCAATACTAATATTGATCCATCTTCATTTTGGATTTCCAAAGAATCATATATTTTTGGAAGGTCTGCTCCAGATTGAAATTCTACATCCACAACCGGGCCGATGATTTGGGAAACTTTACCTGTAACTTTAGACATTACTTATGTATTTAATGTTGTAAATTATTAATTCGAAAAACGTTTAGGCCATCAAAAACTACCATGTCATTTTTTCGCGCTGCAAAGATATATTTTTTTAATTAAACAAAGAAGGGGGATTAGAACGTTTTTTACATATAAAAAAACACCTCCGTAAAGAAGGTGTTTTTAAACGATTGTTTTTCCTAATCTATTGTAACATTGGACTGTAGTTTGTAGGGTACACTCCCACATCTGCTTTTACTTGCGCCTCTATAAAATTAGAACCATATTTTGCATCCATAGCTTCTAAAAATTTATTGGCCATGACTGCATAACCCCTAGAAGTTAAATGAATGCCGTCTAACCCAACTAGTCCACCACGCACCAATGCGGTAGTAAATATAAAATCACCTTCTGAAATTCCTTGGGTTGCTGCTTTTTGCAAAATACCCTTGAAATCTACCATAGCAAGCCCTTTAGCATCAGCTACGGATTGTATGGTAGCATTATAAGCATCGGTTGCTGCCTTTATCTCTTCTTGTTCACTAGGAAGGACTACCCATTTGTCTACCAATGGTAATGTTATTCCTTCTATAGAAAATTGTCCTGCCAGTTCCTGTGAAAGCCCCTGCCCCATTAAAAAAGCTACTGACTCCGAATTTACTTTACCTATTATACTACTACTTTTTAACACCAATAAGTCTTCTGCCGTAGCCTGTCTAGTTTGTCCATAAGTGGTTCCCAATAAATTAGCAACTAGCGGAGCAGCCTGCGCCGGTAACCCAAACTGTGCAATAAATGCAGGAAAAGTTGGACTAGCCAATAATGCTCCTGTAATTTGAGCAGAAATATCAGCAAGGGTCTCATCTCTAATAACTACTGCACTAGCAGCGGTTTCAGAAAATACCACTTTACGGTTAGGCTGTCCTACCCCCTCATAAATCTGGTTTATAGCTCCAAAAATAGAATTTAATAAAGGTATTTGCGGACCGAAATCGGGATTTGTAGGATCTAGAGGATTATGTGGAACAGTTGTAAAATGAGGCAATGAGGTTATATAAGGCACATTAGTAACCACACCTTTAGCACCATTAGCGGTAAGACCATCTACCAATGCAGCAAAGGATGCATCAAATACCGAAGTAGGCGTAATAGGGTTGTAACTAGCTGCATCAGTATTGCTCTCCCCTCCAGAAAGTGCATATCCCAAAACATCATTACCACCAATTTCTGAAAGTGTAAAAAAGGTAGGATTTTGTGCCATTGCAAGTTCCAATACTGAAGCATTTGGTGTTGTTCCGGTCATCCTCACAAAATAGGGATTCGCAGCAGCTGGGAAGTTAGCAAGGTTACCATAGCCTGGAGCTAAAAAATGAAAGCTTTTTGCTCCTGGCACCCCTAAATTATTGAATGGACCTGTTGGGTTGTTAATCGCAATATCCGTAGTTACAGTAATTGGACCTATTAAAGACTCTATAGCTACAGGCCCTGCTCCTCCAAAGACAAGCCTTGGATCAATAATTCTATTTCCTGCTACCGCCAAGCCACCAAAATTATCGTTAGCTAATGGTTGGGTAAAATCCCCGCCTCCACCTTGACCAAATTGCTCTGATAGAATCTTTGGAAATGATTTTTCCTGTGCTGCTTTAAATAAGGCATTATCAGAATAACCCGCCGTAAAGCTAGCACCAACGGCCACATAAGTAGATAAATCTAGTTCCCCAGTAGTGAGCTCAGGGACAGGCACCATAACCTCGTCGTTGCTGTCGTCATCACTGCAAGCGGTAAACCCGATTAGGATGGCGGACAATAGTATATATTTTATATTTTTCATTGTAGAATTCATATTTGTTAGTTATTAATTGTCCAAGACACATAATACATAGACCCTATATGGCCTGTACCAATTGCTGTAAAATACTCATCACCTAAAACATTAGACGCCCCTGCTTTAAAGGTAGACTTTATACTAGGAACACTAAAGTTAATCTGCGCATCCAACGTATGGTAAGAAGGGATCTGACCATCGCCAAAAGTTGCCTGCCAATAATAGGTGTCATTCCATCTCCACGCCACATTAAATCCGAAATTCTTGAAAAGGTCCGTATTTCCAAAATTAGCCTTCACCTTATGTTCGGGCGTATTAAAGTTGGTCCTAAAATCTGGAAAAGCTTCTTGATCAAAATCTTGCTGGGTAAAAGTATAACTACCTCCTAAATCAAAATTCCCCAAAATCTTGGTAGAAATCCCTATAGACCCCCCATAAGAATTAACGTTAGCATCCGAATTGGTATAGGTTTGATACACTTTATAGTCCCCATTTGCAATAGCAGCTACAGACAGCCCATTGTCGCCAACCTCACCGTAAAACGGAGCTATAACATTCTCTCCAGAGATAAAATCTTTATAAGTGCTGTAATAAACACTCATATCTACAACAGTGTTTTTCAGCTTCCCTCTATACCCTATCTCAGCAGAACTCACTTTTTCTGGGGTTACCAAATCCGAATTTCCTATCTCTAAGACAGCGGGATTTTCAGTCGCTGCAAACTCCTGAACAGAAGCTGCTAGATAAGAGTTATTATAGGCTGCTCCTCCAGTCTGAGTTACCGTTGCTGGCTGACCCAATAATTGACCAGAGGCACTTACGTTATACGTTCTAGAATACCTATCTAAGTTAGCAGGAGCAGATCCCACTAAGATTGCCCTACCAGCATCCAATCCAATAAATAGATCTTGGGTAGTTGGATTCCTAAATCCTGTCTGTACGGAAGCCCTAATATTGTGATCACGGTTAATGGTAAAGCCAGCTGAAATACGTGGAGACAAGAATCCATCAAAATACTCAGATTTGTCATAACGGGCAGACCCTGTCAATTTTAAAATAACAGCTTCACTTAAGTCAATTTGCTTTTGCAACTGAGTATAAATACCAAATTCGGAATATTTAATGCTTCCATCATAATCCGTGTAGATTGTTCCAAACGAGTTTAGATCATACTTTCTATAAGATCCTCCCACTTGCACATCTACAGCATCCCATAAATGAGAAAAATTGTAATTGGCATCTGCATGATAGTATTTAGAAGCATCTCTAAATTGAGAACCCTTACTGAAATCTGGATCCTTAATAACCTTATTAAAAGTAGATTGAAACTCCGGTGTTCCCGGGATTAACCTTCCCGTTTCTGCTTTCGCCCTCGCAGCAGCATGCGCCTCCTCATCTGTAGCTCCAGTTAAAGTTGCGCCAGCATACGTATTTATATAGTCACTAAACCATTGTTCATCAGATTTCCATGCCCTGTTGATGTTGATACCGGTAAAAACCATATCATAAGAATCTCCAGCTTTATCGGCAACCACATATCCCCTAAGAAAGAAGTTATCGTTCTTTACCTCTAACTTATGCTGTTGCTGTGTAAAATTATTGAGGTTATATCGGTTGGTTCCCTGGTATATAGTTGCTCCTTTACCAATTTTACCTACATAGGCAATTTCAAAATCATTCCCCCATGGCCTATAATAAAGACCCCAATCTGCCTTAACACTTTCGGCTTTATAATCGGTTAAATCGCGCTCTTCATAACCCGTCCTACTTACTACAACGTCTGGAATAATCCCAAGACCTCCAGAAGCTGCCCGGATATTGGTTGACACCTCATCACCATATATATTATAACCATCATAATCTAAACTAGCTCTAGTAGCCCCTGTTCCAGGTTTTCCAGAGTAGTCAACAGCAGCCCAATCTACACCTCGCAAAGAAGAGAAATTAACCTTCCCTGCGAATTTCTCACTAAACTTTAGCGCCGCACGGATTCCAAAATCGGTATAAGCATTGTCCCCTGAAGCATCTTGTGAGGTAATCCCCCTTTTGGCATAGGCGCTTATTCCTGAATAGTCGAACGGACTTTTACTTCTCATAAAAAGAATACCATTAAAGGCATTCGCACCATATAGAGCAGAAGATGCTCCGGGAAGTAATTCTACACTTTGCACATCGGTCTCACCCATCCCCACTAGGTTACCAATAGGGAAGTTAAGCGCAGGAGTGGAGTTGTCCATCCCGTCTACCAACTGCATAAAACGGGTGTTCGCAAAGGATGCAAACCCCCTAGTGTTAATAGATTTAAAAGTAAGACTGTTAGTGTTAATATCTACACCTTTTAAATTTTCTAATCCGTCATAGAAATCAGCGGAAGCCGTATTTTTTATTTCTTTTAATCCAAACCGCTCTACGGTAACGGGGGATTCAAAAATACGCTCTGGAGTTCTAGAGGCAGAAATAACCACCTCATCCAAACGCGTTTGCTCTTCGTTTAAGACTATGGTTACAGTCTGATTAGTTTGAGTTATACTTACCGTAGTCGGCACAAAACCGATACTAGTAACATTAAGTGTGAACGGAGGCTCTTCACTGGTGTTCAAAGTAAATTTACCATCAAAATCGGTCACCGTGCCTATTGCCTTTCCTATAATTACTAGGTTAGTCCCGGGCACGGGAGCATTATTCTGGTCCACCACTGTTCCACTTATACTTGTTTGGGAATAAGCGAACACTCCAAACAGTAAAAAGAATAATAGAAGGGTAGTTCTCATAAGGTTTTTAGGTTAAATTATCATTAAAATACGTCAATATGTATTTAGCCAATATACATATATTTTTAAACCAACTCTAAGAATTTCAATTAAATTATGCATGCATAGTAATTATTTCTTAAAAAAAGGACAGCTAAAATCACTAATCTCCAAAAAGAATCATTGCACAAACAAAAATCCATAAAACATTGTGGTTTTTTACACTATGCCCTATGGATTAAATACCTATTTATAATACAATTATTATTCTACCGTAACAGATTTTGCCAAATTACGTGGCTGATCTACATTACACCCTCTCATTACCGCAATATGATAAGACAATAATTGCAATGGGATAGTAGTTAACAAGGGAGTAAGATTCTCCAAAGTTTCGGGAACCTCAATCACATGATCTGCCAACTCCCTTACCTGCACATCACCTTTTGTTACCACTGCAATAATCTTTCCTTTCCTAGACTTTATCTCTTGAATATTACTAACAATTTTCTCGTAATGCCCTTTACTTGTAGCAATTACCACTACTGGCATATGCTCATCTATCAAGGCTATTGGCCCATGCTTCATCTCGGCAGCAGGATACCCTTCTGCATGAATATAGCTAATTTCTTTAAGTTTAAGCGCCCCTTCCAATGCTACAGGGAAGTTATAACCCCTCCCAAGATAAAGACAATTGGGGGAGTCTTTGTAGACATCAGCGATAATTTCTACCAAGGGATTGGTAAGCAAAACCTCTTCTACTTTCGCGGGTATTTGCTCTAATTCTGTTAAATATTCATGGAAGCGAGTGTTATTAAAGACCCCTTTTGCCTTTGCCAATTTTAAAGCCAACAGTGTTAAAACGGTAATCTGAGTTGTAAAAGCTTTTGTAGAAGCCACTCCAATTTCAGGACCCGCATGAGTATAAGCCCCTGCATCTGTTTCCCTAGCAATAGAAGATCCTACAACATTACAGACACCGAAAACAAACGCTCCTTTTTCTTTGGCAAGCTTAATTGCTGCCAAGGTATCTGCAGTTTCTCCCGATTGAGAAATAGCAATAAGGACATCGTTCTCCGTAACTACGGGATTTCTATACCTAAATTCAGACGCATATTCTACCTCCACTGGTATCCGTGCCAAATCCTCAAAAATATATTCGGCCACTAAGCCGGCGTGCCATGAGGTACCACAGGCTACTATTATAATCCTATTGGCATTTAAGAATTTTTCCAGGTTCTCATCAATACCTGCCATTCTTATTAGCCCCTCCTTTGCTAGGAGCCTACCTCTATAAGTATCCAAAATAGCTCGGGGTTGCTCATAAATCTCCTTCAACATAAAATGCTCAAACCCGCCTTTTTCTATCTCCTCTAAGTTTAACTGTAACTCTTGTATAGAAGGATAAGCTATGGAGTTGTCCTTAATTTTTCGCAGTTTTATTTCTTTTCCCAATCGGATAATAGCCATTTCTTCATCCTCCAAATACACCGCATTATTGGTATATTCAATGAAAGGAGAGGCATCAGAGGCAACGAAAAATTCCTTCTCTCCTATTCCAATCGCTAAAGGGCTTCCCAATTTAGCTACCACAATCTCATCTGGCTTCTGCTTATCTATTACCGCAATAGCATATGCACCAACAACCTGATTAAGGGCTATCTGAACCGCATGACCTAGTTTTACATTTTCCTTTCTCTTTACTTCTTCAATAAGATTTACCAGTACCTCGGTATCAGTATCAGATGAAAAGACATACCCCCTATTAATAAGCTCCTTTTTTATAGCATCATAGTTTTCTATAATCCCATTATGGATTATAACCAGATCGCCAGAATTAGAATAGTGAGGGTGAGAGTTTACATCATTTGGAGCCCCATGTGTTGCCCATCTAGTATGGCCAATACCTAAATTCCCTTTTAAAGAAATGGAGCCTTCAGCCTTCTTTTTAAGGTCGTCTACCTTCCCCTTTGTTTTCGACAAATTAATTTCTTCTCCATCAAAGAGTGCAATTCCTGCGCTATCATAACCCCTATACTCTAGACGTTGAAGTCCTTTTACTATAATCGGATATGCATCTCTATACCCTATATACCCTACAATTCCACACATATTTTTTTGGTTTAGTTATTTACATAAAAAAGGTTCACTGTAACAAATATAATCGCTTGTTACAGTAAACCTTTAGATTTTCCGATAATTAACCAAAAAAATACTCTAAGTGGTACTTTTTTTGCCCTAATTAGCTTTAGTATAAAATATTTCTAGTTGTAATTTTCTGTTTTCTTGTCCGTTAGGCACATTTTCACTACCAATCAATACAGTTCCAAAAGGATTTATAATAGACATCAACGGCACCCTCTCTTCACTATCATCCGCCATTAACGCTTTCCTAGCTGTAGTCATCCTTATATCTGAAGTAACTGTAAGATTAAGTGCAGCATTCGCAGAGTCTCTTACAACAATATCATTGATTAAATTGGTAATCCTAATTTTATATCGATCGCCCTTATTATCCTCTTGATAGAGTTTACCATCATAGTTGGTAATATTACCACTAGCCATGTCATCCTGACTCTCCAAAAACGGATTGTATACAGGACTCCCATTTTCTTTATAGAGATATAAAACAGAGGGTTCAATTGCATTTGGAACAGCATCTAGTGTACTCCTATCCACATAAAACACAAGGTTAGCCTCATTAATTATCCAATTATTGTCTTTTATTTGATTGATAACCTCTGAGCCATCAACCTCATCAAAAAGCTTAATCTGCGCATAACTCCCTGCACCTCCCTTAATGTATAACTTGGAAGCATTGTTTCCAGTATCCATAGCATCTAATATTTCAGATGGGTAGGCAGCATTATTAAAAGTATTTATAGCGTTTCCAATGACACCACCACTTTGAGCATTCCTACTGATTAGAGACAATAGAAAATCCTTTTCCTCCTTTATTATAGTATCGTCTGATGAGCTGGTAACACTATCATACTCATAAGTAATAGTAATATATCCCTGAGTAAGATCTAATAATAACAATATATCATCTGGAATAGACATGTGGATTCCTCTGAAAAACTCCACGAAGTTAGCCTGACTGAATAACTCCTGACTACCCTCCTTATCTAAGATATTTGCTTGAAAAAATGCTTTATCTAAAGGCACCTTTATCCCCGGAGGTGTTCTTTTTGGCTCCTCTTCAGACTCATCTACATCTTCTGTAGCGGGATCATCCTCTACAAACTCTAGACTATCCTCATTGGAAATTTGGACTTCCCCATCAAACAATACATCAGAAACAAAATCTGGTGAAAATTGTTGATTAGAATAATAAGGCTGTGCTTCCTCAAATCCACTATTCGGGTCTAAATCTCTTAAAAAATAAGTGGATCGCTCTACCTTAAACCTAAAAGGCACGTCTCTATTCCCAAAAATACTATCTAAATCAAATACTCTTGGTTGCCTATTAGGAGGAGTACCATCTGCAAGACTATCTTTTGCCTCTTCTCCATCCCTTTCAGAATAAGGACTTACCAAATAAGGAATATATAGATACACCTCTTTCACTGTTTCATTCTCCTTAACAGTAAGGTTACTACCATCAGTATCGGCATTTGCTTCTACTTGAGCCGAGTACTTTCCAAAAACCGGATTGGCAGATGAAAGCTGTACTTGGGTAGTGATAGTTGCTTCAGTTGCCCCATAAATTGGGTCATTATAATTACCTATCTGATAAACAGGAATTCTATTAGTCCTTACCGCTCCTACCTTTTTGTTATATGCAAAAACATCGAATACCGCTTTGTTAGCAGTAAACGGTTCATCGCCTACCACTCCGCTACCTAGCGTGGTAATATCCTCTTCACACGATATAAAAGTTGCTGAAAGCAGCAGACCCAATACCGCTGATAAGGTTAATCCTTTCCTTAAATTCATTTAGATTATTTTAATACTTCGGTGTTATAAAAGTTCATGTACGCTTCTTCAAACTCATGCAAAGCAACATACGGCAATACAGGTTTATTAAGGTTGGATATATGGTCTGCCAAATCTTTTGGAAGATCATCTGCAGCTAATATAATAGCATCAGAATTATCCACTGCAACTTTTAACAAATTATTATACGTAGGATCTTTTAGGCCTTTAACACTCTCTTCTTCAATACCGTCAAAAGCTATTTTATCTACCAGACTAGCATCTAGCGACCCTTCAAAGCCCTCACCGTAAACAGACATTACAATTTTACTTTCACCAAACAACGGCTCATCTGCATAGAACTTCTTAAGATACAATGGCAACAAAGATGCCATCCATCCATGCACATGAATAATATCTGGAGACCAATTTAATTTCTTAACTGTTTCTACTACCCCTTTTGCAAAGAAAATTGCTCTTTCGTCATTATCAGGAAAAGATTTCCCGTCTTCATCAGTAAACGTAGCCTTTCTTTTAAAGTATTCATCATTATCTATAAAATAAACCTGAATACGTTCTCTAGGGATAGAAGCCACTTTTATAATCAATGGCATATCCATATCATTGATCACTAAGTTCATCCCCGATAGTCTTATAACTTCATGTAATTGATGTCTTCTCTCATTAATGTTTCCAAACCTGGGCATAAATATCCTAATCTGGCCGCCATTACTGTTAACCATTCTAGGTGTTTCATAGGACATTAAGGAAACTTCATTCTCCGGCAGATAGGGTACTAACTCAGAAGATACAAACAATATCTTTTTACCATTCATACAAACAATATTTTATTTCTGGTGCAAACGCAGCTGCAAAATTACAAAAATTATGCAGATTAGCAGTAATTATAGTAAGTTTGCTAACTTTTAAGCAATTCGGATGCAGTTAATAAACACAATTAAGGAACTAAATTCACTTTTAGAATCTTTGGATAAATCCAAAACTATAGGCCTAGTTCCTACCATGGGCGCCCTACACTTAGGGCATCTCTCCCTAATAGAGCAAGCGGTAAAAGAGAATGACTTTACCATTGTAAGCATTTTTGTAAACCCTACTCAGTTCGATAATAAAGAGGACCTTGCCAAATATCCAAATACCTTAAATGAGGATATTTCACTTTTAAAATCGGTTTCAGACAATCTTATTATTTTTGCCCCGAATGCAAATGAAATTTATTCAGGAAATATAAGCTCCCAATCTTATGATTTTGAAGGTTTAGAAAATGTAATGGAAGGGGAGTTTAGAGAAGGGCACTTTAATGGAGTAGGCACAATCGTTGAAAAATTGCTTACCCTTACCAACCCTACGCGGGCTTATTTTGGGGAAAAGGACTTTCAGCAACTTCAAATCATTAGAAAGTTAGTAGAAATTAAAAATTTACCCGTAACCATAATTGGTTGCCCAATTGTTAGGGAACCAAGCGGACTCGCCATGAGCTCTAGAAACGAAAGACTGTCTGAGAGCCTCAGAAAAGAAGCTGCCTTCATCTATAAAACTCTAAAATCTGCAAAAGAAAAAATTGGCACAAAAAGTGTAGGGTATGTAATACATTGGGCTAAAGAAGAATTTAGTAAACACCCTAGCTTAGATTTAGAATACATTAAAATTGTTGACGAAGCTAAGTTGCAAGCTGTAGACACAATAGACAAAAGCACTAAATACCGAGCATTTGTAGCAGTATACGCAGGAGATGTAAGACTTATAGACAACATAGCCCTATAAAAGACAGAATGGGTAAACCAATGCTTTTGAGACGATTATCCTGAAAATCTTAATATAAAACCTAATTTGATTAACTTTGTCCTATGCTAATAGAAGTAGTAAAATCTAAAATACACCGGGTAAAAGTAACTGGAGCCGACCTAAATTATATAGGTAGCATTACCATTGATGAAGACCTAATGGATGCCGCTAATATCATTAGAGGAGAAAAGGTGCAAATTGTTAACAACAATAATGGAGAGCGTCTAGAAACATACGCCATTCCAGGAACAAGAGGTAGTGGTGAAATAACCCTTAATGGAGCAGCAGCTAGAAAAGTGGCTGTAGGAGACGTTTTAATACTAATCACCTACGCACAAATGGAATATGAAGTTGCAAAAACCTTTAACCCTTCTTTGGTTTTCCCTAACGAAGAGACCAATCTTTTAACCTAACATTGAAACCCTCCACTAAGAAAGCCTTAAAATCAATACTCCCAATTGCCTTGGGAATATTCTTAATTTGGTACTCTTATTTCTCCACCACAGTGGAGGAGCGGAGGCAAATTCTATACTACATTAAAAACGCCGACCTTTTTTGGGTGGGCGTTTCCATTTTATTAGGAATAATGACCCATATCTCCAGGGCAATTAGGTGGAATTACCTCTTACAGCCTCTAGGCTACAAACCAAGTTTGATTAACAACATTCTAATTATTCTCACCGCCTATTTCACCAATCTAGGAATCCCGAGATCCGGGGAACTGTTAAGAGCTACTGCATTAACTACCTATGAGAACGTTCCTTTTGAAAAAGGATTTGGAACTATAGTAACCGAAAGAGTGATAGATTTAATAATGCTTCTTTTGGTGGTTGGACTTGCGTTTTTTTTACAAACCGATATTATCTGGGCCTTTTTAAAAGAAAGAGGCCTAAACATCACTTTACTTATAACCATACTCATCTGTGGAGCTATCGCTTTCCCCTTATTATACTTATTTATTAAAAAATCTAAGCACCCTTGGGTCTTAAAAATAAAAAGAATCCTTAGAGGGCTCCTAGGAGGCATCTTAAGCATATTTAAGATGCAAAAAAAATGGGCATTTGTTTTCCACACCCTTTTTATATGGACGGCATATGTTGCAATGTTTTGGGTAATAAAATTTACCGTTGTAGAAACAGTAGACCTCACTTTAAGTCAACTGTTAGTTGCCTTTGTCGCAGGTGCTTTTGCTATGTCTGCCACCAATGGCGGAATTGGAATCTACCCTATTGCCGTAAGTAGTGCATTGGCAATTTTTGGAATTAGTTCCGTTTCTGGCGACGCGTTTGGATGGATTATGTGGATCTCACAAACTTTAATGATTGTTGTTTTCGGGGCAATATCTTTTCTAATTTTACCGTTATGGAATAGAAATAGATAACCACCAAACCAAAAACAAACTATGTTACGCATTTTAACCTTGATTGCGCTCTTGCTTGGCATGGGAACCAACGCACAAGCTACTCTAGAGGTATTCGAATCTATTAAACTTCAAGAAAAAAGGGACGTATCGTACTATATACCAGAAACTTATGACAAGAAGGAAAAATATACTTTAATCCTGGTATTAGATGCCGAATATCTTTTTGATCAAGTAGTAGCTAACGCTAAATTTTATAGCAAGTTCCACGGCATGCCAGAAGCCATTGTTATAGGAGTTAACCAATCTAACTACAATTTACGCTATCAAGACTGCGCTTTTGAACCTTACGACGGATTACCTTCAGAAAGAGGAAAACTCTTTTTCGAATTCTTAGGAATGGAACTTATCCCCTATATAGAAAGTAAATACAACACAACACCTTTTAAAATGTTTGTTGGGTATGATATTACGGCCAACTTTGGAAACTTCTATCTCTATAAAGAAGAATCCCTCTTCAATGCCTACGTAAGCATATCGCCCACATTGGCTCCAGAAATGACCACTAGGATTCCAGACCGACTAGCAGCAATGAACAAAAAGATTTTCTACCAATTGATACTAGAGGGAGAGCAGGAAGAAAATGCCAGCGACATCCTAGCTCTTAATAAGTCCTTACAAGAAATAGACTCCGAAAATCTATATTATTTCTTTGATGAATATCCTAATGCAGATCATATTTCAGTTGCTACCTATGGTATTGGGAAAGCATTCGATAATATATTCGGAATGTTTAAACCCATCAGCCCAAAAGAATACAGAGAAAAGATACTTACCTCAAACGAGCCTGTGTTTAAATATTTAGAAGACAAACAGAACTATATCTCAGAGCTATTTGGATTTAACAATACCACTAGCTTAAACGATATTATGGCCATCTATGCCGCCTCTAGAAAAAAAGGAGACTTTGAGTCGTTAAAACCTTTATCTGCCCTTTGTAAAAAGGAGTATCCAGAAACCATGTTAGGATTTTATTTTGAAGCCGAGTATTACGAGCAATTAGGAGAACCCAAAAAAGCACTTCGGACTTTTGAAAAGTCTTTTGCTATGTCTGAGATTGATTTTCTCACCAAAGATATGGCACTAGAGAAAATTAGAGCGCTAAAAGCAGATTTCGGGTATTAATCATTTTCATTGATTCAGTTAGAGCCTAACCTATACCTGTCAGAATAAATACATTAGACTGATTATAAAGTCGAAGCAAAGAGCATTTTTATCCTTTATTTGAAAAATCCGTTTTTTTTATTATCCTAGAAAGAAGGATAAGAATGCTCATACCCATAAACAAAAGCACTTTATAATTACTTAAGCGGGTCATCTCTTTATAAAACCCAAACATTTTTTCTGAATCCTTTTAGTACCTTAGCGCAAACCATAAAGAGGAAAATGGCTAAGACCAAAACAACATTTTTTTGTCAAAATTGCGGAACACAGTTTGCCAAATGGGCGGGTCAATGTAGCGCCTGCAAAGAATGGAACACCCTTGTAGAGGAAGTTGTTCAAAAGGAGGTGAAAGTGGCATGGAAGAGCGACTCTCCTAGTTCTAAAAGAGTAGCAAAACCATTACGGATAAACGAAATAAACACAGAGAAAGAACTCCGATTAGATTCGTTTAACCAAGAGTTTAACCGTGTATTAGGTGGCGGAATAGTCCCTGGGTCCCTTATTCTTTTAGGCGGGGAACCGGGAGTTGGTAAAAGCACCCTAATACTACAGATTGCACTTAGACTCCCCTACAAAACACTCTACGTATCGGGAGAAGAAAGCCAGAAACAAATTAAAATGCGTGCAGATCGGATTAATTCCGATAATGAAACCTGCTTTATATTGACTGAGACCAAAACTCAAAATATTTTTAAGCAGATAGAAGCCACGGAACCAGATATTGTGGTTATAGATTCTATACAGACCCTGCATACCGATTATATAGAATCTGCCGCCGGAAGCATCTCACAAATCCGGGAGTGTACGGCAGAACTTATTAAGTTTGCTAAAGAGACCAATACCCCCGTAATTTTAATTGGCCACATCACCAAGGATGGCACCATTGCGGGACCTAAGATTTTGGAGCATATGGTAGATACTGTACTCCAATTTGAAGGAGATAGGAATTATGTTTATCGGATACTACGTTCCCTTAAAAATAGATTTGGCTCTACAGCAGAGCTGGGTATTTATGAAATGCATGGAAGCGGACTCCGTGAAGTGAACAATCCATCTGAAATTTTAATTTCCAAAAACGATGAAGGATTAAGTGGCACGGCAATTGCATCTACCATAGAAGGCATGCGTCCTTTAATGATAGAAATACAAGCTTTGGTCAGTACAGCGGTCTACGGAACCCCACAACGTTCTACTACTGGTTACAATGCTAAGCGCTTAAATATGCTCTTAGCCGTATTAGAAAAACGAGCTGGCTTTAAATTGGGTGCAAAAGACGTGTTCTTAAACATTACCGGAGGGATATCTGTTGATGATCCCGCTATAGACCTAGCTGTTGTTGCAGCAATCCTTTCTAGCAATGAAGACATCTCCATAGAAAAGGGAATTTGTTTTGCTGCAGAAGTAGGGTTAGCTGGAGAAATACGCCCTGTACAACGAATAGATCAACGAATTTTAGAGGCAGAAAAATTAGGCTTCACCACAATTTACGCTTCTAAAAACAACAAAATAACTCTTCAAAAAACAAAAATACGAGTGGTATTGATTGGCAAAATCGAAGACCTTGCCAATCAAGTATTTTCTTAGTTTTTTGAATTAAATATCCGTGTTAGCACTAGAATTATTAGAACAACCAATAGAATAAGTGTCAACTGCCAAAATCCGATTTTTAAAAAATACATGCTTTTATAATTTACGGAGCAGGGTTAGGAATAGCATTGTGAATGGCTTCTATACCACTAAACACCTCATCACTTAGAACCACATCTATACTTTCTATATTTTCTTTTAATTGCTCCAAATTAGTAGCTCCAATAATATTACTGGTTACAAAAGGCCTAGAATTTACATAGGCTAGCGACATTTGCGCTAGGGACAGGTTAGTTTCTTCTGCCAATTTATGGTATAACTCAGTAGCTTTCACTGCGGTTTCCCCACTATATCTATTATAATTAGGAAAAATTGTAACCCTACCATTTTCTGGCTTTTTACCTCCTAGATATTTTCCACTCAACACTCCAAAACCTAAAGGCGAATAGGCCAACAGCCCCAAGTTTTCCCGATGAGATATTTCTGCCATTCCTACTTCATAGGTTCTATTTAGAAGACTATATGGATTTTGGATAGTGCTTATTCTAGGCAAGGTAACATGCACCTTACTCTCTTCTAGATAACGCATTGCACCCCATGGAGTCTCATTAGACACTCCAAAATGTCTAATCTTTCCTTCCCTGATTAAATCGCGTAGGGTTTCCAAAATTTGATGGAAATTATCCTCCCAAAAATCTGTAGCCTCTGGCACATACCCTCTCTTCCCAAAGTAATTAGTAGCTCGGTCTGGCCAATGCAATTGATACAAATCTATATAATCTGTTTGCAAACGCTTAAGACTTCCTTCAACAGCCTCGGTGATAGAATCTCTATTAAAACCGGTAGTTCTTATAAAACTAGTAGCTGGAGACCTTCCTGCAATTTTAGAGGCTAAAATCACCTTATCCCTATTTCGGTTCTTTTTAAACCAAGTCCCTATAATTTTTTCGGTATGCGCATAACGTTCTGCAGCAGCCGGAATTGGATATAATTCAGCCGTATCAAAGAAATTTACTCCTTGTTCTAAAGCATAGTCCATTTGCTCATGGCCTTCTGCTTCCGTATTCTGATTTCCCCAAGTCATTGTCCCAAGACATATTTTACTGACTTCAATATCCGTGTGAGGAAGATTAGTATAGATCATTTTATTGATTTGAAATGTTGTAGTTTAAAAAATTAAATAAAAAATCAGAAAAAGCGTTTATTGCTCCAATTCCACCAAAATAGGACAGTGATCACTATGCACCGCTTGAGATAAAATTACAGATCGCTTTAAGCGGTCTTCCAAAGGTGCACTTACCAGACCGTAATCTAATCTCCACCCTTTATTATTGGCTCTAGAATTGGCCCTATAACTCCACCAAGTGTAGTTATCTGGCTCTTTATTAAAGTGCCTAAAGCTATCTATAAATCCCCTATTTAAAAATTGTTCTAGCCATTCCCTTTCTACAGGTAAAAAACCAGAAACATTTTTATTTCTAACCGGATCATGGATATCAATAGCCTTATGACATATATTGTAATCTCCACAGATAATTAGATTGGGCTTAGATTGCTTCAACTCATCTACATACTCTTGGAAATCTGCCATATACTGCAATTTATGATCTAATCTAGCAATATTGGTTCCAGAGGGCAGATATAGGCTCATTACGGAAACACCATCAAAATCAGCCCTAATATTTCGACCTTCAAAATCCATGTACTCAATTCCAGTACCAAACTCCACATGATTGGGCTTTCTTTTAGAGAGGATAGCCACACCACTATATCCTTTTTTCTGTGCACTATACCAAAAGTGGTAAGGGTATCCTGCAGCTTCAAATATGGATAGATCTAATTGCTCTTTATTGGCCTTAATCTCCTGTAAACAGATAACATCTGGATTTACACTTAGCAACCACTCCAAAAAGCCCTTTTTAAGGGCCGCCCGAATTCCATTTACATTATATGAAACAATTTTCATCTCTAAAATTTAGTTTTCACTCAACATTTATTAAACCTCCAAAAGTTAAGTGCGTAATTCCTTTCTCTTTTCTAGAAAAAACCCTAAAAAATAGGGCTAAAAATAGACAATGTTTCCCTAACAGAAAAAAGCAAAAGAGATAGATTCTATACACAAATTTCAATAGCCTATAAACATTGTCCTAATCACTGCATTTAAATTGAAATCGTAGAATATTCCTTAAGTTTGCTTTTTTAAAAATTGAACCCATGAAATCCCCTCTCATATTTCTTATTTCGCTTTTAACTTTCAACTTTTCTGTAGCCCAAGACCCCGTCTCGAAGGATAGTATAACGGAATTAGATGAAGTAATTCTACTAGAAGCACTAAAATCATCTGCCGATAACGGAATTGTTCCAACACAAATAATTGGTAGTAAAGTATTTAAAAATTACAGCCCCATTGATTTAGTGACTTCTATTAATCAAGTTTCAGGAGTATATATATTGTCGGGCGCTCTAAATACCAACAGAATCACCGTAAGGGGAATAGGCGCTAGAACGTTATATGGCACAGATAAATTACGATTGTATTACAACAACATCCCTATTACCAATGGGTCGGGATTTTCAACAATAGAATCCTTCGATTTAGAAAACCTTAGCCATATAGATATTATTAAAGGCCCTAAAGGAACTAACTTTGGTGCCAATTTGGGCGGAGCCATCTTACTAAACTCCAAACAACCCGCCATAGGGTCTTCCTATTTTAGAAATAATCTAACAGTAGGATCTTATAACCTACTAAAGAACAACCTATTATTTACATTGCAGGAAGACAAACTTTCCCTTAGCTTGCATTATGGACATATGGAAAGAGACGGCTATAGGGAAAACAATCACTTTGAACAAGATGGAGTTCTCTTGGATTTAAACTACCAATTAAGCCCTAAAACAGTTATTGGACTACTTGTAAATCATGTAGATTATACTGCTCAGATTCCTAGCTCCTTAGGTTTAACCGACTTTAAAGAAAACCCAAAACAAGCTGCCTTTACCTGGAAAGCAGCTAAAGGGCACGAAGCTAATAACTATAGTTTAGTAGGACTTACTTTAAATCATTCTTTTTCTGAAAAGTTAAAAAATTCGACTAGTATTTTTTACAACTACCTAGATCATTACGAGCCAAGACCTTTTGGTATATTGGACGAATACACTCACGGATTTGGGTTTAGGACAAAATTCACTGGAAAATTTGACTTAAGCCAAACCAAGGTCGCTTATAGTTTTGGCGCTGAACTATACAAGGATGAATATAATTGGAGTGAGTTTGAAAACCTGTATAAAGACAATAATGGTCAAGGAAGTAAAAAGGGAGATCTCTTTGCTAATAACAAGGAGTTTAGACGACAGTTTAATGCCTTTGGCAACCTTCTATTCCCTTTAACAGAGGCGTTTTCGGCACAAATAGGCATGAGCATTAATAAAACCCATTACGATTTTAGGGATCAGTTTAATGAGGGGAGTGAAAACATGAGCGCAAAAAGGGATTTTAAACCTATTTTACTGCCTAGTTTAAACTTAAACTATGTTATTTCAGACGATACCAAGGTGTATGCTAATATAAGTAGAGGATTTTCTAATCCTAGCTTAGAGGAAACCTTAACCCCAGACGGAGTGATTAATCCCGATATTTCTCAGGAAACAGGCATAAATTACGAAGTTGGAACCCAATGGCATCTACTAGATGAAAAAATGAAGGTTAATTTAGCGCTTTATAGAATGGATGTTAAAAACCTATTGGTAGCACAGCGAGTAGGAGAAGACCAATATGTTGGGAAAAATGCAGGAAAAACAAAACACCAAGGCGTTGAATTAGAAATGGAGTATAATTGGAAAATAGGCACGGACTTAACATTATCTCCATTTATAAGCTATACCTATAGCAAACACCAATTTGTATCCTTTATTGACGAAGGCAATGATTATTCTGGAAATCCTTTAACGGGAGTTCCAGCACACCGACTTAATTCTGGGATACAAGCCAATTTATCTCAGCGACTTTATTGGAATACTACCCACCAATATGTTGGTGAAATTCCACTGACGGATGCAAACTCACTCTCCAGTGAATCCTTCAATATATTCAATAGTAAAATTGGCTATAGAAACCAATTAGCTAAAAGAGTATATATGGATGTTTCATTAGGCCTAAACAATATCTTCGATACCAATTACGCAAGATCTGTACTCATAAACACCACAGGATTTGGTGGCTCGGAGCCACGATATTACTATCCTGGAGATGGCAGAAATTTTTACGGAAGCTTACAGATAAGATATTCCTTATAGGGAAAATTTGATTCGGCCTTTAATAACGATCCACAAACAGCTATATATGGATTAATGTGTATAATACATTGATACAAAGAGGAGCCTTCAAAGTTCTTTAACCACAGATAAAAACAAAAACCCCCATTAGAATTAAATTCCAATGGGGGCTTTTTTATTTATTAAAATGCAGGGTGTTGTTTTCCCTTATTCTATCCTCTTCAACCAGCTTTTCATATCCACTTCTTCGTGGATAATTCTTTTAACGTCGGCAATAGCAACGCGTTGCTGCTCCATAGTATCTCTATGGCGTATGGTAACTGTTTGATCTTCTAAAGACTGATGATCCACAGTTATACAGAAAGGAGTACCATTAGCATCTTGCCTTCTATAACGACGCCCCACGGCATCCTTATCGTCATAAATCACATTAAAATCCCATTTAAGGTCTTCTAATATCTCCTTAGCTAATTCTGGAAGGCCATCTTTTCTCACCAATGGGAAAACTGCCGCCTTATTAGGAGCTAATACCGCCGGTAATTTTAATACAGTTCTAGTTGATCCATTTTCTAATTCCTCCTCTACTAAGGAATTGGCGAATACGGCTAAAAACATCCTATCTACACCAATAGAAGTTTCCAACACGTAAGGCACATAACTCTTATTTAATTCTGGATCAAAATACTGCAATTTCTTTCCCGAAAACTTCTCATGATTAGACAAGTCAAAATCGGTACGAGAGTGTATCCCTTCCAATTCTTTAAATCCAAAAGGAAACTTAAACTGAATATCAGTAGCAGCATCTGCATAATGCGACAATTGCTCATGGTCATGGAATCTGTAGTTGTCCTGACCCATCCCTAGAGACAAATGCCATTTCATTCTTTTCTCTTTCCAAGTTTCATACCAATCTAGCTGTGTTCCAGGCTTAATAAAAAACTGTAATTCCATCTGCTCAAATTCGCGCTGACGGAAAATAAACTGTCTTGCTACAATCTCATTCCTAAATGCCTTTCCTATTTGAGCAATCCCAAAAGGAATTTTCATCCTACTAGTTTTCTGAACATTTAAAAAGTTAGTGAAAATTCCCTGCGCTGTTTCGGGCCTAAGGTATAGATCCGTTGCACTTTCTGCAGAAGCACCTAATTTGGTTGCAAACATTAGGTTAAATTGCTTTACATCTGTCCAGTTCTTAGATCCGGATAATGGGCAAGCAATTCCTAATTCTTCAATAAGTGATTTCACATCTGCCAAATCTTCTTTTTCCAAAGAAGACCCTAGTCTTTTTAAAATAGTATCAATTTCTTCTTGATATTTTACAACCCTAGGACTAGTTGCCAAAAATTGATCCTTATCAAATGCATCTCCAAAACGCTTTTGCGCCTTGGCCACTTCTTTTTCAATTTTCGCCTCTATTTTCGCCGCATGCTCTTCTACTAGAACGTCTGCGCGGTATCTTTTTTTGGAATCTTTATTATCTATTAAGGGGTCGTTAAAAGCATCTACGTGTCCAGAAGCTTTCCACACTGTTGGGTGCATAAAGATTGCAGAATCTAGTCCCACAATATTATCATTCATCTGGACCATGGCTTTCCACCAATACTCCTTAATATTCTTTTTTAACTCTGCTCCGTTCTGGGCATAGTCATAGACTGCACTAAGCCCATCGTAGATTTCACTAGACTGAAATACATACCCGTATTCCTTAGCATGTGAAATAACCTTTCTAAAATCGTCTTCTTGTTTTGCCATGAGACAAAAATAGGATATTACCCTATAATTGGGTAATTTATTTCAAATGAAATTCCGAAGACGCTAGTAATTTCTCATCTTCAAACACATTTAGCGTATAGGTACCAGATTGCAACGAGCCTTCTGGAATAGCAACAGCATCACAAACGTTAAATTTCTCCCCCATAAAAACAAGCTGCACCCTCTTACTATAAACATTTCCGTTTACCACAATAGTATTAGCATTATCCCCTATAACTTCCATATTTGGCCCAAGGAATTGATAGTATATTACTCGCTCCTCACTTTTGGCATTGGGATTTCCAATTATAGTAACACATCCTCTTAGTCTAGAAACAGTATTAGCTTTGTTTGTTCTAACATACTTTCCTCCACGTAGGCGAAACCCACTACCTTCAGAATTCACTAATTTAAGGTAGTTCTTTGTTTTTAACTCTAGACTAAGCTCTTGGTTCTTTTTCTTTAAAAGCGCCTCTTTTTCTGCCAAGGAACTACTCCTCCCCTTTAATTTTTCTACTAACTTTATAGATTCTTCGTACTTAGTCTCCATCACCATTACATTGTACTTAAGAAAATTATTCCTAAGCCTAAGACTATCGTTTTTAGCTTCTAATCCTTTTAGCTCCGTTCCATACTCCCTTAGTTTTTCTATAGAAAAATTTAACTTACCCACAGAGTCTAACAACTGCTGCACACGATACTTAGAATCTTCCAACTCTATCTCGTTCACCTCATTAAGAGCAGAGAGTCGGTCTACATCTGCTTTTACCAGGGTGATATCTCTAACCAACAATTCCCTTTCTTGACGCAGATAACTTATATCACTTTTGTTCTGAGCATAACTATAATAAAAAGCTATAAGCAGCCCTATAATACCAGCCACCAAAACTGCAACAATTATCTTATAGTTTAATTTTTTATCATGATTATCCATCTAAAGTAATGCGTATTAAGTAGGTTAATAGTAATTTGGGTGTATGTTTCATAAGCTTTCAAATATACTCCATGATATTACCTCCGTCTTACTACCAAGGTTATGTTTTGGATGCAACACCTTGTTAATTAGAGGAGAAGAGCATGTTTGCACTGTTTGTCGGAATCAGCTTCCACTTACCGAGTATAACTTTAACGTAGAAAACCCTGTTGACCGTATATTTTATGGCAGAATTTTAATTGTAAAAGCTAGCGCGCTCCTATTTTACACGGATAAAGGGATAGTAAAAAATTTAATCCATTATCTTAAATACAAAAACCAGGAACAAATTGGATACTTCTTAGGCCAGTGGTATGGTCATATTTTAAAGAACAACAACTATCTAAAAAATATAGACTATGTAATTCCAGTTCCTATACATCCCAAAAAACGAAGAAGAAGGGGGTATAATCAAGTAACTTTATTCGCCAAATCTGTAGCAACACATCTTAATGCAAAATTTTCGGAAGATATTCTTACAAAGACAGCGAATACAAGGACGCAGACTAAAAAAACGAGGTTGCTCCGATGGCAAAACAAAAAAGCGCTTTATATGTTAACCAACAATGAGCTTTTAAAAGATAAAAATGTATTGCTATTAGACGATGTAATAACCACTGGTGCTACTATGGAAGCTTGTGCAACCGCCCTTTCTAATACTCCTGGCATTAAATTATATATTGCATCGATGGCCATTGTACCTTAATTTTACATTTCTACAAATTAGTTGTTTCTTTGTGGCACTTTTACATATCATATGATTCAACGCATATTAGGTTTTTTATTTCTAGCTTTATCGGTATCTGCATTTCTCCAATGCGCACGTCGTGGCGCACCTAGCGGAGGAGATAAAGACATTACCCCACCTAAGCTGATAAAGGCAGAGCCAGCTAATATGACCACTAATTTTAAAGGAGATAAAATACGCCTCTATTTTGACGAATACATCAAGCTAAACGAACTAGACAAACAATTAATAGTTTCGCCTCCCTTAAAGTACACTCCTTTAATAACGCCATTAGGCTCACCTAGAAAATATGTGGAAATTATTTTAAAGGATACTCTTAAAGAGAACACCACTTATACTTTTAATTTTGGTCAAAGTATTGTTGATAATAATGAAGGCAACCCAAACAGCTATTTAACCTATGTATTTTCCACTGGAGATTATATAGACTCTTTAACCGTATCTGGCGTTGTTGTAGATGGCTTTAATAAAAAAGCAGATAATTTTATCAGTGTTATGCTATACGAATTGGATAGCACTTATACCGACTCTACCATTTACAAACAACCGCCAAACTATATCACCAACACCTTAGACAGCACTACCATATTCCATCTAAAAAACCTAAAAGAAGGAAAATATGCCATGTTCGCTCTAAAAGACGAGGCTAAGAACAATCTATTTAATCAGAAAACAGATAAAATAGCTTTCTTAAAGGACACTATTTCCCTACCTACAGACTCTATTTATCTCTTAACACTGTTTAAGGAGATTCCGGATTATAGTGTATCTGTTCCTAATTTCGCTGCCAGAAATAAAATTATTTTTGGCTACCAAGGAACTGGAGAGAATATTAAAATAGAGACCTTAACAAAACTACCAGATAGCGTTAAAACAAAAATTATTAAAGAGCGCAATAAGGACAGCCTTAATTATTGGATTACTCCCTTCACTGCAGATTCCCTAATATTTACCGTTAGCAACGATGTAGAAAAAATAAGGGACACCTTCACAGTTAAAACAAGAAAACTTGCTGCAGATACTTTGGTATTACAACCAAACCAACGAGGCTCCTTAGAGTTTGGTAATCCGTTTTTTATAGGAGCCAACACGCCAATATCTACCTTAGACAGTACTAAAATCTCTTTATGGCGAAGTGATTCTACTGCTGTTAAACATTCGGTTGCTTTAGACACTTTAAACAATAAGATTGATTTTGATTTTGAAGTAGAGCCAAACGAAAACTATACTTTGGACCTCCTGCCAGGAATGATAACCGATTTTTTTGGTAAGCAAAACGATACGTTATCTTATAAACTATCCACTAAAAGTTATGCAGATTTCGGCAATCTAAGCCTTACTTTGGATGGCCACACATCCTTCCCATTAATTGTACAATTAACCGATGAAAAGGGAGTTACAAAAATGGAGCAATTTGCAGAGGAACCAAGGATATTCAATTTTAAACATATTCCACCTGCAAAATATCTTATCCGGGTAATCCACGATAGTAATGGAAACAAAAAATGGGACACTGGAAATTATCTTGAAGGCAGACAACCAGAGAAAGTAAGTTATTACCCAACGGTATTAGAAGTGCGTGCTAACTGGGAGTTAGAACAAACTTTTACTCTTCTAAAGTAAATTGATCTCTATCACCCAAAAATCTTAATTTTTCCCTCTCAGTTTTTATATGCTCCTTATTTAAAGTAGCATATAAAACTGTATTTGCTTTGGAAAAAGCTAGAGAACCACCCAACACATCATACACTGCAGAATGACCCGTATAATTATTTCCTAGATTATCGGTTCCCGTTCTATTAACTCCTATTACATAAGCCATGTTCTCTATAGCCCTTGCCTTTAGTAGTGCATCCCATGCAACAATTCTTTTTTCGGGCCAATTGGCTATATAGATTAGTACATCGTAGTCCACAGTGTTCCTTGCAAAAACCGGAAATCGAAGATCATAACAAATTAAAGGGCAGATTGTAAACCCTCTAAAGTTAACCAACACTCTATTTTTACCAGCGGTATAAACTTTATCTTCCCCTGCTAGGGTAAAGGTATGACGCTTATTGTAGCTAGAAATTTTATTATTAGGGGCTACAAACCAAAGTCGGTTATAGTAACACCCCTCTTCTTCAAAGACAATACTACCTACCAAAGCAGCATTTTTCTTTTCTGCCATAGCATACATCCATTCTACGGTTTTCTCCCCCTCTTCCTTTGCTATATTTCCTGGGGTCATAGTAAAACCTGTAGTAAACATCTCTGGAAGAATTATTATATCTACCTCTGAAGAAATGGAATGGATTCTCCTTTCTAATTCATCCCTATTAGCCTGAGGATTTTCCCAAACCAGGTTACACTGAATCAAGGCAACTTTTAGCTCACTATTCATATATTACTTTTTTACTATAGGCCAACATTTAGCATTATTCCCAGACAAAATACCTCAAAACTCTCGGCGTTTATTAAAAGTTCCATTTTCAAACAAAAGTGCATTGTTTTTAAGTTTTGTTCTTACCGCTACCTCTTTCAGTTAAATAAAATGTTTTGATAGCCAGATGTAACCACCTATATTTATAACATAGTCACAAAATATAAGAGAGCAGGAACGGTTATAAAGGTAATTCAATTTATATCATCTATGGATTTTTAAACCCATGAGTAAAAACATTGAATGCGTATTAACCTAAGTGTCAACCCATACAAAGTTCACTTAGTGTATAAAATACTGATATTTGCTTTAACCTCTATTTTAATAAGTTAGCACTCCTACCACCCATTTATCTATTACTTTCTGTTAAAATCACATCAGTTAACTCTACATTTTTCATACAATATTTAGTAAAAATCAATACCCCATAGCAATAAAATTAGTATCTTTTAAGAGTTAACCCTAGCAAAAATATGGTTGTTGAAAAAACCCATCCACAGCATGTCAATTAAAGCGACCCCAGTTGCTATTGCTATACTAGATGAAAATTTAGTCTTCACAAAATTTTCTGACTTATGGTTCGATGAGTTACGAATTAAACAAAAAGACATCACTGGGAAATCATTTTTTGATGTTGTTCCTAATTCTCCAAAAATATTTCTTGAGACCCTAGAAAGCTGCCTTGAAAAACCAGAACTATCTATAGTAGAACTACAACACATAGATGCCTCTGGAAAGGGTTATTGGTACCAATGGCGCATAAATCAGAACACCAATGAAGAGGGTAATCCTAATGGCCTAATAATAACGGTTAGCAACATTACCAAACTTAAACAAACAAGTAAGCTCTTAAAAGCAGCAGAAAACATTACAAGATTGGGAGGCTGGGAACTAGATTTAATCACCGGATCCGTTTACTGGTCTAGAATTACTAAAGAAATCCATGAAGTTCCAGAAGATTATTCCCCATCTCTAGAAACAAGTATCAATTTTTATAAAGAAGGAGAAAGTCGAGATAAAATAACCTCTCTTGTAGATTTAGCCATTAATAAAGAAGAGCCTTGGGACACAGAGTTGAAGATAATTACCGCAAAAGGGAAGGAGATTTGGGTTAGAGCCCAAGGAACACCAGAATTTATCAATGGCAAATGTGTAAGACTTTATGGTCTCTTTCAGGATATAGACGAGACTAAAAAATTAACCCTGAAGGATGAAAAAAATACAGAAAAACTACGCATAGCTACTACAGCTGCAAATGTTGGTATTTGGGAATTAAATTGTCAACAAAACACCTTAGATTGGAATGATCAGATGTTTTCCCTTTATGGAATAAAAAAAAGTGATTTTAACAATCACTATGAGACTTGGGAAAATTTTATTCACCCTGATGATCTTAGCAGATGTCAACAAGAACTTAAATTAACACTAGAGGAGTCCTATCCATATAAGACACAATTTAGAGTGGTTCACCCAAATGGCAACATAAGATATATTAAAGCCTTTGCCGCCCTTTATAAAGATGACGCTGGAAACAATTTAAAATTAGTCGGTACCAATTGGGATATTACAGAATTAATAAACACTCAACTAAAACTAGATAGTAATCAACAATCTTTCAGGGGCTCTTTTGAATCTTCTGCTGTAGGAATGGCCTTAGTATCAACTGATGGCTCCTGGCTAGAAGTAAATCAGAGTCTATCTAACAGTCTTGGTTATACTCCAGAAGAATTACTAAAACTAAGTTTTCAAGATATAACCTTACCCGAGGATTTAGATGAAGACTTAGCACATATGGAAGAAGTTATAGCTGGTAAAAAAAATAGTTATCAGATAGAAAAACGGTACATACACAAGAACGGTAAAATAGTACATGTTATTCTAACTGTAACCGCAGTAAGAACCCCTTCTAATGACATATCCCATTTTATATCACAAATATTAGATATTACGGAAAGAATTGAAGCAGACAAAAAAACTACCGAACTACTTAACATCACTAAAAATCAAAACAATAGCTTAACAAATTTTGCTCATATAGTATCCCACAACCTACGCTCCCATTCCTCTAACTTAACCATGCTAACCCAATACATTACAGAGGAGGAGGATGAAGCGGAAAGGAAGAATATTGAAAATATGTTAATAGCCGCTACAGAAGGGCTAAATGAAACTGTGAGTCATTTAAATGAAGTGGTACAAATAAGCCTGGGCGCCAAGAAAAATCTTCATAAAATAAATTTATTAAAAGCCATAACCAGCGTAAGAAACAACATAAATGTTCTTTTAAAGGAAAAGAATGTGCTTTGTGAGATTAACGTAAAAGAAGATATTGAGGTACTGGCTATTCCTGCATATATAGACAGTGTATTATTAAATTTATTTACCAATAGCATAAAATATAGTAGTCCTGATCGCCAACCTAAGATTAATATAACTACCTTACAGAATGATGACCATATAATCATAGAATTTTCCGATAATGGATTGGGCATCGATTTAAAAAGACATGGAAAAAAGCTCTTTGGCATGTACAAAACTTTCCATAAGCATAACGATTCTAAAGGCATTGGCCTGTTTATCTCTAAAAACCAAATAGAGGCCATGGGCGGAACGATCACTGCAGAAAGCACAGTAGGCGAAGGCACTTCATTTAAAATTACCTTACGGTCCCCACAAACCTACTAAATAGATATAATGAATGGACGGTATGAGCAAGATTGAAAATAGCTGCATTATAGATGACGACCCAATTTCCGTATATGGCATTAAGAGAACTATGAAAAAGGTAGATTTCTCTAAAACGGTTGTTGTATATAATAATGGGCAAGATGCTATTAACGGGGTGAAGGCCATGGTTGAGGCTGGAGAAAAAATTCCTTCGGTAATTTTTCTTGACCTTAATATGCCCGTAATGGATGGTTGGGAATTCCTAGAGGATTTTATGAAAATACCTAATGCCAATACTGACAATGTTACAATTTTTGTCATCAGTTCTTCGGTGAATCCAGAAGATATAATAAGAGCAAAAAGCTATGAAATCGTCAATAATTATATAGTAAAACCAGTTGAATCTAATGATTTAATACAACTTTTGACCGATTACAAATCTAGCTAAACTCCTAACGTATACCAGGACTAAAATCCTCAGGCGCATCCTGTGGCAAATTTATAGTTCCATTCTCTCCACTATCGTTATAAATAGTCCACTCACCAAAAGTAAACTCAGGATTTGCTTGCACAATATTAGGATTTCGAATTGCTTTTCCATCCTCAAACTCATGATTGGTACCCGAACCATCTTCCCCTATCACTCCAAAACTATCTATTACTGTTCCAAAGGGATCTACTAATTGAAAATTATCATCTCCATTGGAATCTGCCGGACTGTTTTTACCAACCCCTAAATCTGGAGGAAAGCCATAAATAGCTTCAAAAGAGGCAGCATTAGGGGATATAACTAAAGTACTTTCTCCTCCTACCGTAAATTCTGAGAGATCTATGGTAGAGCTTACTTCCAAATTAGCATTGGTATATCGGAGCAAACGCCACCCATTTAAAATTAACGGTTGGCTATCGGCATTATAAAGTTCTACAAAACGTCCCTCCGGATTATTGTTTGGATCGGCAAGCTCAGAAATAAATATTCTGGTCGACGTAAATTCATTTACCACATCAGCACAACGTTCCTCGGTGAAGTTAATATCCTCTAATTCTCGTACTGCTAATAAATAAGTGTTATTCTCTTTCACTAATACCCCACTGATACTCCCATTTAAATTAGGTAATTTATCTGCCTGGAAATCTGCGTACCCGCTATTTAACAATATCAATTCTTGATCTAAGCAATCTACCAAACTTCTTTTGGTGGCTTCCTTGGCATTTGCGAAAGGCAGTCCCACTTGATCCTCTCTTATTTCTAGACCTTCTAGACGCACTAAAGTACTGGTATAGCTTTCTTTTAAGTCTCCTACATCAATAGTTTGAGGCACTATGGTTACAGCTTCCTCACAGCTAAGAAAAAGATGTTGATCTACCACCGAAGCAGGCAATCTTCCCACAGAAACATTGCCAAAAGAGGTGAACTGACCTCCCAGTTTATACACCCCTTTACTTTTACCCAAATAAAGTCCTTTTAAGGCGATCAAAATTTTACTGCCTACAGGATAAAACAAGTGAGTATCGCGAACATCTAATTCTATTTGAAAACCATGTGATGGATCTGTTGGGCTATCCTGAAAATAAAGTACTCCAAAAAAATTTCCGCTCTTATCGGATGAAATTACATACCCCTCAATAACTAGATCTTGTTGTATCTGTATGGTACGATCTATATAAAGATCCTTTACTTCTTTATAACTAGCATTTGCAAGTAAATTAGTAGAACAGATAGTTTCTGGAGTCTTATAATCAACATCTTTTACGCATCCAATAATTATAAGTAGCCCAAACACAGCACTCCTAAAAACTATAATCTGTGCCTTATGTTTTAAAGAGTTCATATTGCTCATTGATTGGTTGGACATTTGCTTTAGTTCGATTTATAATTATAAGGTGTACTTTTCGTCAATAAGCACTAAAAGCTAACGGCTAGATTGATAAAATAGGTTCGCCCATACCCATACCAGTATTTTGGGGCAAACGACGGACTTCCACTTAGACTATCTTGGAGCAACTGACCAAAATTTCCATTTCTGCTTTGCTCATACCCACCGGTCCGATAAGACAAATCAAAAATATTATTCACACTTACAAAAACACCGATATACTTACCTCCCTTCAACCAAGATTTACCTCCTACAATATTTAACAAATAGATATCGTCCAATTCTTGTTGCCTTAACAATTTCTGCACATTATCTTCTGTAGCATTCGGAAATTGACTCCCGGTATCAGGATCGATATAAAAACTTGCCGTTCTTGTGATGGTCGAAATTCCTGCATATTTATTCCCTAAATAATTTGTTGTAGCGCCTATCCACCAATATTTTGGGTCTCTATATTCTACTCCTAGGGCATACGCCAGTTGTGGTCCCTGTGATAGTTTAAGCCCCTTTATTTTGGAAACTCCCAAATTACTTATTCCTAATGGGTCAATAATCTCATCCTCTGCTCCAGATGTATCAAAGTTTATGGTAACCATGGGATCGCTAGCATAAAGATATTTACCTACCGCAGCAACAGCCGTTAAGTTTACCGAGGACGATACTTGATATTCCAACCCCAATTCCGCACCCATATGCAATTTGTCCAAGTCACTAACTACCTCTTGTACAAAATCGCTCCCCACCCCTGCATCTACATAGAAAAAATTAATGTCTGTGGTGTTTTGAAAACGCGAATAAAATCCGGTAACCCTTCCAGTTAACTTTAGCATTCGCAGATAATAATTAATATCTACAGTATTTATCTTTTCGGACTGTAGGTTAGGAACTATATCATTGTTCTCTCTAGGATTTATAAATACATTCTGATAAACAGGTGCCTTCATTATGTAAGCTCCAGAAAGGGATATCCAATGCCTACCGTTAAATTTATAAGTATACCCTCCCTTAGCACCAAAATTGGAGAATTCTGCCTTCTCCCCTTTGCCCATAGAATTCTCATTATAACGTTCGTTTCTATATAATCCCTCCCTTTGGTAGGAGGTAGTAGAATAATTTCCTGCTAAAAATCCCTCCCATTTATTTCTTGTTATACTGAACTGAGAGAAAAGACTTAAAACTTGGGAATTTATCTTATACCAGTAATTAAATTTATCGCCTTCAGCTTTCAATACATTACCCTCTACATCGTTTAATGTATTGGAAAAACGATTTACATCTTCATGGAAATCACCTCCTAATAAATCCTTTATTTGAGCATAATTATCAGATTCCACATCGCGGAAAGTACCACCAAAATCCATTTTCATAGAAGGACTTATCCGGAAATTAGCAACACTATTAATACTCAACTGAACTTCCTTTAACGTATCATCATATAGTAAATAGGAAGATTTCCCCTCCATAGTAGGGGTCGTATTTGCTTTATACAACCGATTCCAATTTAACTGTGGATTTTTTAAAAATCCATCTTTTGCCATATTAGCACTCACAAAATTGGCACCTATAGGGCTATTTATATAAAAACTTGGTAAATAACGATAATAAGTCGGATCTGGATTGGGAGCATTGTAATACCCCAACCTACTTCTGGCATCAGTACCAAATTGATAAGAGATTCCGGTATTAACATCCCATTTACCAGCGCTATAGAAATGATTTAGCATAAGTATGGGTTCTGCCACCTTTCTCTCTCTAGCATTCCGTATCTCATCGTCTTGAATCCCCCAATAAGGATTATATTTTGCTCCCTTTAAATTAAAAACCTCCTCTGTAATTGCAGAAGATCTCCCTCTCCGGTTTGGCGTCATCATTCCTGTAAACAACAAGCTATTATTTTGGTCCACCGTATATTCTACAGCTCCAAATAAGGAATAAGCATCATAAAGAGTGCCGTCTATATATCCTTCCTTGGCCCAACGTCTAGATGCAGATACACTATAACTTAATCCATTTTGCCCCCTACCAGAAGAATAGGTGGCCATTAGTCGCCCAGCATAGGTTCTGTTGGAGGCGGAGCTAGAAATACGGGTTCCCTTTCTAAAACCAGAGGGCCTTGTGTTTATATTAGTACTTCCCAAAATACCACCAAAAGTATGGTCAGACAGCTGAAGTCCATGAGTATATTCCTGATTCCGGGTTACATCATTTAAGCCACCCCAATTATTCCATTGCGGCCTACCGTTTATCATTTTATTCATAGGGATACCATTGAGTAACACCTGTCCATTTTCTGACCCATATCCCCTGACCCTAAAAAACGCCTGTCCAAAATCGAATGCAGCGCGGTTAAGAAAAACATCCTTACTAGCTTGTAACATTCCGGAGGTTATAGAACTCATTTCATCCTCCAGAAGGTCAGAATCTGTTAGGGTAATAAGGTTATTAGACTTCTCATAGGTGATATCTCTTTCTAAAAATATAGTTCCCAGGTCTATCGCTTGATCTGTTACTATAAAAGGAATACGTTTGGAAATATAGTCTTGAGCCTGAATGGTTAAAATATATTCTACGTTAGGACTTACCGTAAAAACAAATTTCCCACTTATAGGGTCAGGGTTGGCTACCTGATTTCTGGGTAATTCTAATTGCACACCCGAAACAACTTCATGATTATAATAATCTAAAACAACCCCATATACCTCCATTTTTTGTTGTGCCCTAGCTTGAAGACTAGCAAAAATAAATAGCGATAAAACTAGAGGCTTAACCATGTAGTAAGGTTAGTTTTTATTAAAACAAGAGTTAATTTATTGCTATTTTACAAATAAAATATGGTTAAAATTAAGATTTATTGACTTTTTAGTTAAATTACACTGATTATCATTAAGAAATGACCAAAACCTTCACTATACTGCTATTCGTTTCCATGACCATAAGGATGTATTGTCAAGAGGCAAAAAGCTACCAAATAAGGACGGTCTCTTTTTATAATGTAGAGAATCTATTCGACACTCATAAGGACACTCTCATCTTTGATGACGATTACACCCCTTTAGGAAAAAACCAATGGACTAAAGAGCGTTATCAAGCCAAACTGAACCATATCTCCAAGGTATTATCTCAGATTGGAAGGGATGTTACTAACAACGCGCCAGATATCATTGGTTTGAGTGAAATTGAGAATAGATCGGTATTGATAGATTTAATATCGCATCCAACCCTACGGGGATTAGAATATGATATCATCCATTTTGATTCTCCAGACGAACGCGGAATAGATGTGGCACTATTATTTCGAAAGACGGCATTTCTACCTACTTCTTTTCGCAGTCATAGGCTACTCCTAACTAAACAAGATGAATATAGGGACTACACCAGAGACCAACTGGTAGTAGGCGGACTACTAGATGGCGAATCAATTTATTTTATTGTTAATCACTGGCCCTCTAGGAGTGGCGGAGAGGCCAGAAGTAGACCTAACCGAATAGCAGCAGCCAAGTTAAACAAAAGAATAATAGACTCTATTATTAAACAATCTCCTGATGCCAAGATTATAAGTATGGGCGATTTAAATGATGACCCTACCGACTACAGCTTAAAGAAAATATTAAAGATAAAGACTAAGGAAGAAATCCTAGAGCCAACGGAATTATACAATCCTATGGAAAACCTCCATAAGAAAGGAATAGGCTCACTGGCCTATAGAGACCGATGGAATTTATTTGACCAAATATACTTTACCGCCAACCTATATTTAGCCCCTACTCCAGGGTATAAATATTGGAAGGCGGGTATATTTAATCCTTCTTATTTAATAGATAAAAAAGGGAAGTATAAGGGTTATCCCTTGCGCACCTATGCCAATGGCAATTACGTTGGAGGCTATAGTGATCATTTCCCAGTATACATATTCCTAATAAGGCCCTTGCCCTAGTTTTTTTATTGTGGTATGGAAAGTTTAATGTTTCTCCATTTCACTCTAATTCCCCCACCGTCATGTATCTGAAGCGCTATTGATCCTTCGCCTTCTGCTATCTTGTCGTCGGTAATCCTAACCATTTCTGTACCGTTTAACCAAGAGATTAGGGTACCTCCAGAAAGTCTAATCTTCATTGTGTTCCATTCACCTTCCTTCAGAACACTGTCCTTAGATGGATCTGGCTTAATTAACCAACCTCTACCATAGGATTCGTACACACCTCCGGTATTGTGTCCTGGAGGGGCTACTTCTACCTGCCAACCGCTTACAGTAGTTCCATCTACGGTAGATCTTATAAACACCCCGCTATTACCATCTGCTTCCTGCTTAAACTCTAGTGTAAGGTCAAAATCCTTATAATGTTTATCTGTGGCTAGATATCCGTATCCTTTGTCAGGACCGCTCTCACATACTAACAACCCATCTTCTACATACCACTTTTCAGTGCCATGAATGGTCCAACCGCTAAGGTCTTTCCCATTAAAAAGAGATATTTCTTGGGCCATCATAGATGCGGCTGTTAGGGAAAATAATATTGTAAATAAGTTTTTCATGGTAAAAATATTGGTGGTTAAATTAGAATTGTATTTCAAATATACTTTCGTATTAGTTAAGCCATTGTGTCCACGGTATTCTACTTAAAAATAACAGCAATCCTAAACCGTAGAAAATGGTAATTGTTTTAAATTTCCCTTTGGCTTCTAATATTTTTTTATGCTTAGACCATCCAATGGTAATAAAAACAAGTGCAATAATATTTATAAAAGGATGTTCAACAGCAACTAAACGAGCGGCAGAACTTAAACCTCCCATACCTAATGTTTGAATGGCATTTAATCCTTTAGGAGAAACAAAGAAAAGAATTAGCCCTACTAAAAGCTGTAGATGAGCTAGAATCATAGCAAACAAACTAATTCTAAAATCTTTGGTCAAGGTAAAGTCCTTTTTCCCTGTCCACCCTAAAATTGCATTAGCAACCGCTAAAAAAAGTACGGCCAAAACCACGTAGGCCAAATAAGAATGTGAGTTTAATAATACTTCGTACATAGATATAAGTTTAAGCCATAAATGTACTGAATTTTATGCATAAAAAAACCCTGCCAATGGCAGGGTTTAATAATTATTTTAGAAGTTATAATTAAAACTTCAAACGGATACTAGCGTTCCAAGTTCTACCAAAACCAAAATAGGCTTGGTTAGCAACGTTAACTCCTTTATAAGTTACATCTCCAGCCTCTGCATGTTTGTTGTTCAAGGATTCAGAAATATATTCCTCATCTAAAACGTTGTTCATGTTCACTCTAAATACTAGATCATACGTTTGGTTAACTTTCCAATCGAAGGTTAATCCAGCATCTAATAACCCATAAGATGGTAATTTCACTGAACCTCTGTTATCAGGAGTTTTAAATTCGTTATCAGTTGGTAAGAATCCTGCATAAAGATTATCGTATTGGTTAAAATCTGCATCAATACTAATCCCTTTTACAAATTCATATTTACCACCAAAACCATAAGTGAACTGAGCTGCATCACCTACTTTTACTCCATTTAGATATAAAGGATCCCCTTCTGCTACCACATTTTGGTTATCATCATAAACAGTCTGACTAGCATCTCCGTCATACTCCCAGTTACCAATAGAAGTATATCCTCTAAACTGCAAGTTATCGGTTGGTCTTAAAGTGAAATCTACTTCAACACCACTATGCACCTGTTTTACGCCTTCAAACTGATAAAATCCTTCTCCAGAACTTAAACTACCACTAACTACTCTGTCATCCCATGTAGTGTGGTAAGCATTTACGTTAGCAGCAAAAACACTACTTCTAAACCCGTATCCAGCTTCGAAACCAGTGATTTTCTCATTGGTTAATAATGGGTTTATATCGTTTCTAAAGTTCAGGAACATATTATCTTGGTAAGGCTGACGTGAATAATGACCAGCATTAACAAAAATATTATGTTGTGCATTAAAGTTATAATTGGCACCAGTCTTCACATTAAATCCTGTGTTGGTTACTTTTTCAGAAGCTTCGTTTCCTTCAGCATAATTAAAGTAATCAAATCTTTGGTTAGACTGAGTTGATACTGCACCTTGTACAAAAGCAGATAGTTTTTCACCTGCGTACTCTAACTGAGTGAAACCACCTAGGTAACGAATATCTTCTGGGTTATCATAACCAAGTCTTTGATCTCTTGGTGTACTGTGGAAAGTTGCTTTCCAAGGATTAGGACTATACGACTTTGTAATTACGTAGTCTGATCCCAATTGTTCGTTATTGGTATCATCATCCCATCCATCAAGACCTAAGAAGTCTACTACTCTTCTAAAATGCTCTCCGTGATAAGATCTTCCGTCGAAACCTACGTTAAAACTTAATACATCGTTGATTTGGTGATTAAAGTTAGTTACAATACCAAACCATCTATGCTCATTAACACTAGATCTTAAAATATCTGCCTGACGGCCATTAGCTCTTCTTTCCCCTACAATTAAACCGTTAGAGTTTAATGGTAATGACCTATTATATCTGTATTGACCAGTTAAGTCAAAATTATCATCTCCTTGTGAGCTGTAATTTCTTAATCCAATAGATCCTCCTCTACCGTATGACGCATAAAGCACAGTAGACAATTCTGATCTATCGTTCATTTTCCAGTCCCAGCTTAAGTTAGCTATTGGCTTATGGTAGTAGTTTCCTGAAGTATTCATGAACTCACCATTTAAATAACCCCACTGATCATTATACCTTTTTCCTTTTTCTAAAAGGGTAGCAATAGTATATCTGTTTCTCTGATCGTGAATTTGAGGAGCACCTGTAATTAAAAAGTTAAAGGTGTGATTTTCATTAGGAACATATCCTACAGAGAAGAAGTAAGTCTGACCATTTCCAGACATAAAATCGTTATAACCATCTCCTTGCCAGTGACCTAAAAGGGTAGAAAACGCCCATCCTTTTTCACTTAATCCAGTAGAATAGTAAGCAGAAGTCTTTAGGTAGTTATCATTACCTACCATAGTTTGTACAAAACCTCCTTCTTTAGAGTCTACTGTTTTGGTAACGATGTTTACAGTACCTCCAACGGAAGAAATAGCTAATTTAGAAGAACCTAATCCTCTTTGTACCTGAACCGCATTAGCAACATCCGTTACCCCTTGCCAGTTAGACCAGTACATTTTACCATCTTCCATTCCGTTAATTGGCTGTCCGTTTAATAAGAACGCCGTGTTAGATTGGTCAAAACCACGAACTTGGATTCGAGAATCTCCAAATCCACCTCCACTCCTAGATGTATAAACAGATGGAGTAGATTTTAATAATTCTGGAAATTCTAAATTCCCACCTTTAAGCGCTATATCAGCAGCCTTAATAGTAGATACAGCGATTGGAGTTTGCCTATCTTTAGCCAAATCAATTACCCCTGTACCAATAATTACTACACCCTCTAGCTCCGCTGCATCGGGCAATAAAGTAATAGCACCAATATTACCTGTCTTAGTAAATTTGATCTTCTTACTAACAAATCCGATATAGGAAATCACTAGCGTACCAGAATTTTGCGGAACTTCTATACTAAACTTCCCGTCAAAATCAGCAGCAACACCAGTAGTGGTGCCTTGAACCATAACATTTGCCCCTGGCAAAGGTCCGCCTAAATCACCGTCTACCACAGAACCGGTAATTACACCCTGTGCAAATCCGACCGCCGTGCTTAATACTAAAGCAAAAACCAAGTAAATTTTTCTCATCCTTCTTGAGTTAAAGAGTTTTTAATTAACGCTGCAAACATGTTTATTTTTTTGCAACAGAATATTAATTCAATGTTAAATTAGTTGGCGCAAAATTAACAAAAAAACTCAAGTAAGAAATACAGCAAAGAATAAGTTGCTGACGATTAGCGAAAAACGCAAAACTTTCGGACTAATTTTTAAACAAAGCTAAAAGATTTAACGTAGAACCATCATGATCCGCAACAGACTGACCATTTATATCATTTAAAACCGCAGTGGCTAGTTGCTTACCTAATTCTACTCCCCACTGATCGTAACTATAAATGTTCCAAATTATCCCTTGCACATATATTTTATGTTCATATAACGCTATAAGAGCACCAAGAGATTTTGGAGTCAACTTATTAATAAGCAAGGTATTGGTTGGCTTATTACCTTCAAATACTTTAAAAGGTACAATAGATTGTACAGCAGCCTCTCCGTTATTTTGATTTTTAAGCTCTTCTTTTACCTCCTCGGCCGTCTTACCTCTCATAAGAGCCTTGGTTTGGGCAAAAAAGTTTGCCATTAATTTATTATGATGATCGTCGTCTCCGTATAGGGATTCTTTAAATCCAATAAAATCAGTAGGAATTAATTTAGTTCCCTGATGGATTAATTGAAAAAAGGCATGTTGCGAATTAGTTCCTGGCTCCCCCCAAATAATTGTACCTGTTTGATAATCTACCGGATTCCCATTCCTATCTACACTTTTCCCGTTACTCTCCATAACTCCTTGTTGAAGATAGGCTGAAAAACGAGATAGATATTGAGAGTAAGGTATAACAGCCTCTGTCTCGGCTCCATAAAAATTATTATACCAAACACTAATCAATGCCAGTACAACAGGTATATTCTGATCAAAATCTGCCTCTTTAAAATGCGTATCCATTTCATTAGCCCCCTCCAAAAGAGCACTAAAATGATCATAACCTACGGCTAGACATATAGATAGACCTACCGCACTCCATAGAGAGAAACGGCCTCCCACCCAATTCCACATTGGAAAAACATTTTCCGATGCTATTCCAAATTCGGCAATTTTTTCAGTATTCGTAGATACCGCAGCAAAATGTTTGGCCACATCTTCTTGCTTTGCAGATTTTAAGAACCAATTTTTTATAGTAGTTGCGTTAGAAAGTGTTTCCTGAGTAGTAAAAGTCTTAGAAACCACAACAAACAAGGTAGTTTCTGGATCTAATTCTTTTAAAGTTTCATGCACATGATCCCCATCTACATTGCTAACAAAATGCATCTTAAGATGGTTACCATAGAATTTAAGGGCTTTTACTACCATTTCTGGTCCTAGGTCAGATCCACCAATTCCAATATTTACAACATCGGTAAAGGCTTTTCCAGTATACCCTTTTGCACCGCCCGAAATTATAGAATCGGAAAATTGCTGCATTCTCTTTCTAACAGCATACACTTCTGGGACAATATTTACCCCATCTACCTTTATAACATCAGACTCTTTTGCTCTTAAAGCTGTGTGTAAAACCGCTCTATTTTCAGTTTCATTAATATGTTTCCCATTAAACTGATCACTAATAGCATTTTGCAGCCCCATTTCCTTGGCTAATTGCAAAAGCAATTCCATAGTTTCTCCAGAAACTTTGTTTTTAGAATAGTCCAATGTAAAATCATTCCATGTGATAGAAAATTCCTTGGCTCTATCTGGGTTTGAGGAAAAATATTCTCTTATTGTTTTATTTGAACTCTCCTTAAAATGAGATGATAATGCTTTCCAAGCGTTGGTATTAGTAGGATTGCTATGCTTTATGGCCATATTAATTATTTAAAGTAAGTAGATCTTCCTCTGGAAGCTCTATGAATTCTATACAGTCTAACTTATTTTTTAATGGAGCTATATACTCTAAGTATTGTGTTTTTAAACTATCAGCAATAGGATCTGCCGTAGGCAACTTTTCTCGTAAGGGATCTACCTGCACCCCATTTTTCCAAAAACGGTAGCATACGTGCGGACCACTGGTATTTCCGGTCATCCCGATCTCACCAATTATATCCCCCTGTTTTACATACTGACCTTTCTTCACATGTTGCACTCTCATGTGCAGGTACTGCGTGCTATAAGTACCGTTGTGTTTTATTTTCACGTATTTACCATTCCCGCCTCTTCTAGTAGACTCTACCACAGTTCCACTTGCCGTTGCTCTAATAGGCGTTCCAATCGCAGCAGCGTAATCCGTTCCTTTATGAGGCCGTACTTTATACCCGTAATATGCAATTCTTCTATTAAGATTATAGCGAGAAGATATTCTACTAAACTCTACCGGAGAACGTAAAAATGCTCTTCTAAGATTCTTTGCTTCCTGATCATAATACTCACTGATATTCCTTACAGAATCTGTAACAAAATTAAAAGCGTAAAACGGTTCGCCATTATGCTCAAAATAAGCAGATTCTATTTTTCCTGCACCAGCATAAATAGAGTCGTTAATGTATTTCTCTTTATAAATAACTTTAAACTTATCCCCTTTTTGCAATCTAAAAAAATCGATATTCCATGCGTAAATTTCAGATAACCTATTAGTAATGTTATAATCTATTCCTTGTGCCAAAATAGCTTCAGACAAGGAGGTTTCTATAACGCCAGAGGCTTCACGCTCTACATATTTTACCTTTTGCTTTCTCTTATAAGCCACTACGCTATCTCGCAAATCTACTACAGTGTAATTAATAGGATCGTCTTGGTAGATAAAAACTTGAGCAGTATTGACGGTGTCTTTTGATTTTAAAATTAAATACGGCTTCCCTATATTAAATTTACGAACATCAAAAGTATCTTTATAATTTTCAGTAATAGCAGCTATCTTAGGGTAGGATACTTTATTTTTTAGCATTATCTCACCAAAAATATCTCCTTTCCTTACGGTATCCCTAAGCACCTCAAATTCATTCAAATTAAAGCCAAATTCTTCCATTACCACAGGCTTCTCTATGGTAACCAATTCTGCCACATCATCCCTTTCCTTCTTGCTTTCTTTACAGGAAACAACAAAGACTAAACTAAAAACTAGGACCCAATACTTACTCATCGTTACTATTTACTTTTTCGGGGTTAAAGATATGGTCTACCCATTGTTTTCCCCAATTATTTAACTCTTGTTTTGTATATAATTCTGGAAAAAATATCACTTTTTGGAAACTAGGAGGTAAATATTGCTTCCAATTAGTCCCTCCAGTAGCTTCTATTTGGGTATCATCTTTGGTAAGATATCGATAAGCCGACCCCATATGCATTAATGGCCAGTTCACATTCGCATTCATATCCAATGCTTTTAACGCATCAATTAATGTTTTATTATTCTTGGCCTCTTGCGGAAGTTGTTGGTATTTATTATAAATGGTATTGTTTTGCACTTGCTTAGCTATCCTAATCAATCTAGGAGTATAACGGTATTCAAATTGCTTTAGAGTGAGTGTCTTTTCTCCTGTAGTTTTATCGGTAGCACCTTTTTTCCAATAGATTTGCTCATACAATTCCTCAATAGTATCATCAGAAGAAAAATTATCGCGTTCGGAATAATGAACTAAATTCTCCATAGAGGTAGCGTAGAGCTCTATCATTCTGTACTGAGCAGACTGGAATCCACTAGCCGGCAATAAGGCCATTCTATACTGCATAAATTGCTCCCGCTGCATACCTTTTATCATTACGCTAAAAGAGGAGATCAGTACTTTGTAATAGCTATTTATTCGGTTCGCCTTTTCTATGAAAAAATCAACATCTTGAGATTTATCATCCACCAGTTGTTTTTGTTCGTGCAGTATAAGCTTAAAATATAGCTCGGTAATCTGATGGTACATTATAAATATCTCCTCATCGGGAAAATGCGTTCTAGGCACTTGAATACTAAGCAGGGTATCCAAATTAATATAATCCCAATAAGTTAAGTACCGCTGATAGAGCAGCCCGTCTAAATAAGAACTAAGATCTTGCCCGGAGTCCTTGTATTTTTCTTCTAATTTGGAAATCTGGGAATCTATATGATCTTTATCCATTCTAATCCATTATTATTTTAAATTGATGTTTAAGTCCGTTATACCCATCTAAGTCGGCCTTAATGGCACCAACTCTTAAATCTGCCTGTATACGTAACGGAATCTTATTTTCGTCATTGGAAACCCATAATGTTAAGCTCTCCTGCTCCTTAAAGACTCTTCCGGATTGCACATAGGGTCTAAACTTTAGGCTTTCAACCTTACCGTATTTGGTTTTCAGAACCTCTTTACCTAAATATTTTAGCTTAAAATTAAACACTCCATCATCATCATAAAGCACATCAAGCTTAATACTTTGGCCAACTACCAAATCCTCAAATTTGTAAGTGTTGCGAATATAATAAAATGCAGAAACTAAATCTTGGATATCCTCTTGAATAGTAAAATTAAACTTTTTATCGTTCTTTTTATCTTTCAATACAGCAGTTTCGGAGTCATAATCAAAATTAACCTCAACATCCTTGGTATACCCACCTTCATTTATTTTTCGAATAAATTTATAAGGCCTACCATCTCGTTTATCAAAATAACTCTCATAAGTATCATCTACCTTAAAAAAGATACTAGCAAAGCCTGTGGTTTTCCCATTACCAACAACGTGGTAAACAGGAATTCCATTTAAATTTTTAGAGGTAACATGTAATGTGGCGTAACTTGCATTTAAAAAACCGTAGTGGATACGAAACTTTAACCATTCCCCTGGCTTAAATGCAGACACCTTTTCCTCTTCTGAATCTGAAACAGGATCGGTATCCCATTCTTTAGTGGGATGGCTTTGGGAGTTTAGAGAAAAACTCATTATTAAAACTAGGAAAATACTTATCTTTTTCATATTTGCTTAATGTTGTAAATTTAATAAAAACCTTTGAACTGTGGCTTTATTCGCTACTAACCTAAACAAGAATTATTCCAAAGTATTGTCCATAAAAAAAGCCCAGTCGTAAAACTGGGCTTTCCTAAATAACCAACCAAACTTTAAATTATGAAAAACCAATACTTAAAGTTGCAAGGGAACCACCCCTTGCGAGTACAAATTTAAAACAAGAATACTTTCTGAAATAGGATTTAACTTACTTTAACGCTTACCTTAACATTATTTAATATTTTGAAATATAAAATTGGGAAACAGTTAAGAAAATCACGCTTCCTAAAGGGTGCCACGCGACTCCTGCTCCCTTTCTATTGCCTGGAATAACGCCTTAAAGTTTCCTTTCCCAAACGATTTTGCCCCTTTTCGCTGTATAATTTCTATAAACATTGTTGGCCTATCTAAAATTGGCTTAGTAAATATTTGTAACAAGTAGCCTTCGTCATCTCTATCTATAAGTATCCCTAATTTTTTTAAGGGCGCTAAATCTTCATCAATTTCTCCCACCCTACTCAAAACATCCTCGTAATAACTAGATGGAATAGTAAGAAACTCTACCCCCCTAGCTTTTAAAGAACTAACGGTTTCTATGATATTATCTGTAGAAAGCGCCATATGCTGTACACCAGACCCATTATAAAAATCTATAAACTCTTCTATTTGCGATTTTTTCCTCCCCGATGCAGGTTCATTAATTGGAAATTTAATACGCCCATTTCCATTACTCATCACCTTACTCATAAGAGCCGTATACTCCGTAGAAATATCCTTGTCATCAAAAGATACTAATTGTGCAAAACCCATTACCTCGGCATAAAATTTACACCATTTATTCATTTCATTCCACCCCACATTTCCCACAATATGATCTATATATTTTAGACCTACATCCGAAGCTTTGTAATAAGGATCCCAACTTCTATACCCCGGCATAAAAACCCCTTTATACGCTTTGCGTTCTACAAAAATATGTACCGTTTCTCCATAGGTGTGTATTCCAGACAGCACCACCTCTCCCTCGTCATCTTTTAAAACCTTAGGCTCCATGTAACTTTTTGCACCCCGACTTACGGTCTCCGAATAACTTTTTCTAGCATCGTCTACCCACAAGGCAATTACTTTTACCCCATCGCCATGCGCCTCAATATGTTTGTTTATTTCCCCTCCAGATTTTAAGGGAGAGGTTAACACTAATCTAATTTTATCTTGCTGCAACACGTAGGAAACCTTGTCTTTAAGGCCTGTTTCTAAGCCAGAATAGGCCAATGGTTGAAAACCCCAAGCAGACATATAGTAATACGCCGCCTGCTTAGCATTCCCAACATATAATTCAATATAATCTGTTCCCAAGATTGGCAAGAAATCTTCTGCCTCTAGGTTCTCTTTAGGCAAGTTTAAAGAAGTTTTATCTGTAGCCATGTTACTGTTTTTAAGTTGAATTGTATCCATTAAAAAATACATCTTTAGAGGATTAGAATACATACTCCTTCTAAAAATCGGGTTACCAAAAAAAATCCTGATATCCTTTACCACATTGCCCTAAGATGAGCAGTTATATCAACCCTATAGTCCAACATTGGCATTTATTTAGACCCTCTCTAACAAATATCGGAATAAACACGGTCCTAATATGTTAATTCATATAATTTAAATCTTATAAACTTCTTAAAACCAATACCCCACACTAAAAAAGAGGTGGTTTTCCCTTTGCTCTGGAGTAAATGAGTAATATACTTGAATAGGACCAATAAACGATTCTAAACCATAGCCAATTCCATATCCCGTATATTCGGGAGGCACAAACCAATCTGCTGTTCTAAATAGGTCGTCTCCAACATTAGCAACATTTGCAGCTAGTAAAATATGGTTTTTTGGCAAAAACTCATAATCTACCTTAACCATTGCCTTAACATAACTATTTCCTACAAGGCTTAAAAAATCATACCCTAGAAAAGGGATGGCATTATTTACCAATTGGGTACCATACCCTCCCAATATAAAATCCATTGAAGCAACAGGAGAAACCCCCCATTTAAAACCACCTTCGGTCTCCAAGTTTAAATACACCTTATTAAACAGCGAAAATGCACCGCCCATCCTAGCCTTTCCTACGCTAAACTCTTTAAAGTTATTATTAAAGTCGGACGAAAATAAATAGAAATGAAAATCGCCATCAAAATAAAGCCCTTTGGTAGGAAAGAAAATATCATCGTAGGTATCATAGGTCAGTTTTCCATAGGCGCTATAAAAGTTACTGTTCTCAAAATAAGTTCGACCATTAGAGGGAAGGTTAGGCGCATTTGTAGGTGCCGAAAGACTAAGTGTTTTAGTACTATATTTCAGCAACTTATGCTCAAGACCTAAAATAAATGCAAACTCCTCCTTTAGCACCGTTTGCATATACACCTGATTGGTAAAATCGGTAGCACTTAGATTTATTTTTTGAATATTAGAGCTAGCATCAACCTCATAATTAGATTTTATAAGGTCAAAATCTACCTCCTTATTAAAATGATCAAATTGGGAGTTCATCCCAAAACTCCAGTAGAATCCCTTATCCACATAATATTCTAATCTATACCTAAGATTATCTCCGATAATAAAATCGAAAGAAGCCACGTCATCATCCATCAAAAAATTCTTCCGCGTTAAATTTAGAATTCCGGCACTTTTATAAAGTTCATCATAATGCAGTCCCAATCTAATGAACATTTTATTTGGGTTTTCTTTTACATTAAGCAGAAGTCCATCCCCACCTCCGTTACTTCGCAACTCATATTTAATAGACATAAAGTTTCCGGTAGCCGATAGGTTATTAATCCCCCGTTGTAGTTTCGCAAAGGTGATGTCGTCATCTTCATTAAACCGCAACTTACCCATAATATAGGCCCTAGAATAGTTATGATTCCCCTGAATCATAACTTCATTCACGCGAATGGTATCTTTAAGTTTAGCGGGCACTATCCCATGCCGCCCCTCCAATACGGGGCCCTTTGCAATCTGAAGTAAATCATCAAATTTTAGACGCGCAGCTTCCTCTCCCTTGTCTATTATTGCTTTACCATAAGCAAAATCAATCACCGAGTAATCTTTTATATCTGGTGAAATATAAATATCCGTCAGTTCCGACTTCTTTTGCATATCCTTCACCGTTCTATAGTTATTAATCTGCAATAGAATTTCGGTTGCAGATGCTAAAGACTCCCTATCAGATAAACCATGTTGCACATCAACTCCGATAATAATATCGGCTCCCATTTTTTTCACTTCCTTTATAGGGTAATTATTAACTACCCCGCCATCTATTAACACCTTCCCATCTATCTCTACCGGTCTAAATAACGAAGGGAAAGTACCACTAGCCAGAATGGCCTGAGGCAAATATCCACGATCTAAACGCACTTCTTCCCCAGTTTCCACATCCGTCGCCATGCATATAAAAGGGATTTTTAACTTACTAAAATCATTTATATCTTTCACATGATACAGCAACCTAACCAACTCGTTGTAAATACTTTGACCCCCAGAAATAGCTTGCGGAATTGCTATTTTAAACCTACTAAAGGGAAGGGTAACCGCATATCTTTCAGAATCTTCCTTCTCGTAAAAGGTTTTGGAGCTTCTTGGTACATTATCTTGGATAAGCGCCATAAAATTAGTGCTTTTAAAAATAGAATCTAGCTCAGAAGCCGAATACCCTGATGCGTAAAGCGCCCCTACAATAGCCCCCATACTAGTACCCCCTATATAGTCTATTTTCACCCCAGCTTCCTCTATCACCTTTAATGCCCCAATATGAGCAAGCCCTTTAGCTCCTCCTCCACTAAGAACAAGACCAACTTTTAAGTCTTTAGAATCATTAACGTCCTGCCCCCATAGCACCATGTGAGAAAAGAATAAGACAATAAGGATTAGGAGTTTCGACATATTACTAAAGTACGAGTTTAATGAAAGGATTCATAAATTATTTTCGCCTTAGATTCCCCAATAACTGCTGCCAATTGGTCCAAAGATGCTTCTTTTATCCTTTTAACCGACTTAAATTTCTTTAACAGCTCTTCTTCGGTTTTTTTACCGATACCTTTTATCGATTCTAATTCTGATTTAATAGCGGCTTTACTCCTTTTGTTCCTATGGAAGGTAATTCCGAATCTATGTGCCTCATTCCTAAGATGCTGAATAGTCTTTAGGGATTCGGACTTCTTATCTAAATAAAGCGGAATTGGATCTTCTGGAAAAAATATTTCTTCTAACCTTTTGGCAATTCCCACGATAGCTATTTTCCCCCTAAGACCTAATGCATCTAGACTTTTTAGGGCAGAGGAAAGTTGACCTTTCCCTCCATCTATTATTATGAGTTGCGGTAGGGACTGCTCTTCTTCCATTAGTCGCTTATATCGCCTATAGACCACCTCCTCCATAGAGGCAAAATCATCTGGCCCTGTAACAGTTTTAATATTATAGTGCCTGTATTCCTTTTTAGACGGTTTACCATCTCTGAAAACCACACAAGCTGCTACTGGATGAGTACCTTGAATATTAGAGTTATCGAAACACTCTATATGCCTGGGCTCTTGCGAAAGCCTTAAATCGGTCTTCATTTGCGCCATCAATCGTTTAACATGTCTATCTGGATCAATTATTTTTATTTGTTTAAAACGCTCTTGTCTAAAAAACTTAGCGTTTCGCTCAGACAGCTCCAATATTTTCTTCTTGTCTCCCAATTTAGGTACAACAATTTTCAAATGATCCTCTAACTCTACCTTATAAGGAAGATACACCTCTCTAGACTGCGAATTAAAACGATTCCTAATCTCTACCACAGCCAACTGCAATAGCTCTTCATCTGTTTCATCCAATTTCTTCTTAATCTCCATGGTATGAGACCTTATGATTGATCCATGGGAAAGTTGAAGAAAATTAACGTAAGCATATGCCTCATCAGAGACAATACTAAAAACGTCTACATTATTGATATTAGGATTTACAATGGTAGATTTTACCTGATAATTCTCTAACACCTCTATTTTCTCTTTTATCTTCTGAGCTTCCTCAAACCTCATCTCCTCAGCTAATTGCTTCATCTGATTCTTAAAATAATGGAGTGACGATTTAAAATTCCCTTTTACAATCTCCCTGATATCCGCTATCTGCCGCCTATAATCCTCTTCTGTTTGCAAACCTTCACAAGGCCCTTTACAATTCCCTAAGTGATATTCTAAACACACCTTATACCTATCAGCTGCTATTTTCTCGGGAGAGAGATCATAATTACAGGTACGCAAGGGGTATACGCTTTTTATAAGATCTAATAAGGTATGGACCGTTTTCATACTAGTATAGGGACCAAAATATTCCGACCCATCTTTAATTAACCTTCTGGTAGAAAATACTCTTGGAAACCTTTCATTTTTAATACAAATCCAAGGATAGGTTTTATCGTCCTTTAATAGAACGTTGTATCGAGGCCTATATTTTTTAATTAAGTTGTTCTCTAAAAGCAAGGCATCAGATTCGGTAGGCACCACTATATGCCGAATGGTCTTTATTTTTTTTACTAGCACTCGCGTTTTACCGTACTCGTGGTTTTTATTAAAATAAGAACTCACCCTTTTTTTAAGGTTTTTTGCTTTCCCTACATAGAGAATCTTCTCTTCGGCATCATAAAATTGATATACTCCCGGATTATCCGGCAACGATTTCAACTGAACTTCAAGTGGAATATGAGGCATTATTTTTAAGGTTTCTCCTTTCTTAATTATAAACGAAAATTACTGCGATTTTCTTAGAGCACATAGAATTTACAGATTTTTAATGACCTATAAAATTCATTTGTCGTATTGAAATAACAAACATAACCATCCTTTAGAATGAGTAAAAACAACCTTACTTTACTCTTTATATTCCAAAAAAAATCGCTAAAATGATAAATCTATCGGCAAAACACCTAAAATCAACTGAAAACAACTTCTAATATTGAAAAAATCACTATATTGCTTATTTACAGCAGTTTACCCCTCTTAAATTGTTTAAAACACCTAAAGCATAATGTACTTAATTCAGAATCAAATGTTAAAAAAGGTGCATTTCATCGATTAAATTGTGCTCTTTATGGATAAACCTAACTCTTTTTTCCTATATTTGACTAATCTTAAGCCAATTAGAAAATGGACAGCTACATTATCACCTTAGTAACCTACTTGTTTTTAATGGGTGTTTTAAAGTTATATTATAATTTAAGAGTCTCCTCAAAAGATTAGTTCTCTCAATTATAAAATACAGACTACTTCCCCTTAAAAATTTAGATAGCCTATTCACAATTTTATATTATGCTGAAGAAGGATTTGCGATTACAATATAACGAGCGTCGTAAAAATCTTAGTAATCAGCAACTTGATGCATTTAGCTTAGCTATAGCTAATCAGCTCCTAAAAGCTCCTATTTGGGAGTATTCTTATTACCATTTATTCCTTTCCATATCAGAAAAAAAAGAAGTAGACACCAGCATGGTGCTATCTATATTGCAAGGAAAGGATAAAAATGTTGTACTTCCGAAAATGGTAGATGATAAAAATCTTATCAATTATCTACTTACCGACAATACTATAATAAAGAAAAATCATTGGAACATTCCCGAGCCTGTTGATGGAATTGAGGTGCCACCAAAAAAATTGGATGTAGTATTCATGCCTTTACTAGCTTTTGACCTAAAAGGCAATAGAGTAGGCTATGGAAAAGGATTTTACGACACCTTATTACAGGAGTGTAGACCTGACGTTATTAAAATTGGTTTATCCTTCTTTGCTGCCGAGACTTTAATTTCCGATAGCGAGCCACACGACGTGCCTATGGATTATTGTGTTACTCCTGATCGGATTTATTCGTTTTAGCATCATTAGATGGTTCTCCGAAGGCCTTTTTATTAAAGACGATTAAAATCCCCACTCCAGTGCTTATAGCCATATCAGCTATATTAAACACTGGCTCAAAAAAACGAAAGGTATTTCCTCCTACCATAGGCACCCATTCTGGCCATACAGTATCAATCATTGGAAAATAAAGCATATCTACTACCTTCCCATGAAAAATGCTCCCATAAGGCTCTGCTGCAAACATGGTAGCCACTTGAGAATAACTATCATTAAAAACCACTCCATAGAAGACAGAATCTATAATATTTCCCAAAGCTCCAGCAAATATGAGAGATACTGCTACAATTAACGTTTTAGAAGCATGTTTTTTTATATTATCCCACAACCAATAACCGATACCAACAATTGCAAACAGCCTAAAAATAGTTAGAATAAGTTTTCCTGCCTCATCTGAAATTGGAAGTATATCACTTAACTTGGTACCCCATGCTGCGCCTTCATTCTCAATAAATAATATCTTGAACCAGTTAAAGACATCTACTGACTCCCCTAGAACAAAATTCGTTTTGATATATATTTTACTTATCTGATCAATTAAAAGGATCAGAATGACAATGAAAAGTGATTTTTTTAAACTCATTACTTAAAAAATAGATGCGGCAAAAATAGACATATTTTCCGGTTTTTCTTATGGAGATAATTTCTGCTGCAGAGATAAGGAATAATTTTGCAGTACAGGCAAAACAATTATAAAGAAAGTAGTACTATTGATATAAAAAAACGCCCTTTCAGGCGTTTTTTTCTTAATTACTTTGTTTGCATATTCTTTGCCTCGATACTCAGGGTTGCATGCGGGACTAACTTTAGTCGCTCCTTATTTATTAATTTCCCTGTAACACGACACACTCCGTAGGTTTTATTTTCAATTCGCAATAATGCGTTCTTTAAATCCCTAATAAATTTCTCCTGTCTAATCGCCAATTGAGTATTAGCCTCTTTACTCATAGTCTCCGAGCCTTCCTCAAACGCTTTAAATGTAGGAGAGGTATCATCTGTACCATTATTCCCATCATTCATATACGAGCTTTTAAGTAGCTCTAGGTGACTTTTTGCTTTCTCAATTTTCTCTTCAATTAGAGCTTTAAATTCACTTAATTCTTTATCAGAATACCTAACTTTTAAATCTTCGGCCATAATTTTAATGTTTTACAATAAACAATCTGGTATTAACGTCATCAAAAGCTACCTCAATACCATTATCCAACTTCTCCTCAAAATTTAGTTCTGCAGCTAGCGTCTCCGTTTTAATATAGTTTATATTACTTTCTACCGCCTCTTGCACAAAACCGTTTTTCAATATACTGATATTAATTTTATCAGTTACCTCAAAACCAGATTCTTTTCTCAGGTTTTGTATCCTATTGACTAGTTCCCTAGCAATACCTTCTTTTCTTAAGTCCTCATTGATAGACACATCCAATGCAACTGTTATAGCGCCCGAACTTGCTACCAACCAACCCTCTATATCTTGTGAGGTAATTTCCACATCACCAAGCCGTAAAGTAATGCTTTTATTATCAATATTTAGTAAAATTTCGCCCTCTTGCTCAATTTTCAAGATGTCCTCCTGGTCTAGTTTAGCTACTTCAGCAGCAATTAGCTTCATATCCTTCCCATATTTAGGACCTAAGGTCTTAAAATTGGGTTTTATTTTCTTCACTAAAACTCCAGAAGCATCATCTAACAACTCAATTTCCTTAACATTAACCTCAGATTTTATCAAATCTGCCACCGCTTCTATTTCCGTCCTTTGCTTTTGGTCTAATACAGGAATCATTATCTTCTGTAACGGCTGACGTACCTTTATTTTCTCTTTCTGCCTAATAGACAACACTAAAGAGGAAATAATTTGTGCCTTTGCCATTTTACTCTCCAATTCCTTATTCACCATCTCTGGGTTATACTTTGGAAACTCAGCCAAATGTACACTTTCAAACGGTTCTTTTCTTGTGGTATTCGTTAAGTCTTTGTAAAGTTGATCCATATAGAATGGCGCCACTGGTGCAGACAATTTTGCAATAGTTTCCAAACAAGTATAAAGCGTTTGGTATGCAGAAATCTTATCTTGCTGATAATCTCCCTTCCAGAAACGTCTTCTACTTAAGCGAACATACCAGTTACTTAGGTTTTCCTGCACGTATTCAGATATAGCCCTTGTAGCTCTTGTAGGCTCATAATCGCCATAAGCCTCATCCACGGTTTTTATCAATGAATGCAATTCGGACAAAATCCACTGGTCAATCTCAGGCCTATCCTTTAATGAAATATCAGCCTCAGCATATTCAAATTTATCTATATTGGTATACAGAGCAAAGAAAGAGTACGTATTGTACAAGGTACCGAAAAACTTACGCTTAACTTCCGCAATCCCATCGACATCAAACTTTAAATTGTCCCATGGATTTGCATTGGAAATCATATACCAACGAGTGGCATCTGGACCAAATTCTTCCATAGTCTTAAAAGGATCCACAGCATTACCAAGTCGCTTAGACATTTTCTTCCCTTCTTTATCTAACACCAATCCGTTAGAAACTACATTTTTGTAGGCAACAGAATCGAACACCATAGTAGCTATAGCATGTAACGTATAGAACCATCCTCTTGTCTGATCTACTCCCTCTGCAATAAAATCGGCAGGGAAAGTTTTTCCCCCATCTATTAAATCTTTATTCTCAAAGGGGTAGTGCCATTGGGCATAAGGCATAGAGCCACTATCGAACCACACATCGATAAGATCAGCCTCTCGTTTCATAGGTTTCCCAGAAGGTGAAACCAAGGTTATCTGGTCTACAATATTCTTATGTAAATCTATTTTCTCATAGTTATCATCGGACATATCTCCGACTACAAAATCCTTAAAGATATCTTCTTCTAAAACTCCTGCTTCTACCGCTTTCTTCATCTCCTCCTTAAGCTCGGCCACCGAACCAACCATCAACTGCTCACTACCATCTTCTGTTCGCCATATAGGCAGGGGAATTCCCCAATAACGGGAACGAGAAAGGTTCCAATCGTTGGCATTAGCCAACCAATTTCCAAACCTTCCTTCTCCGGTAGCCTTAGGCTTCCAGTTAATAGTCTGATTTAGATTGAACATTCTTCCCTTAACTTCCGTAATCTTTATAAACCAAGAATCTAATGGGTAATATAGTATAGGCTTATCTGTACGCCAGCAGTTAGGGTAGCTATGCACGTACTTCTCTACTTTAAAAGCTCTATTGTCTTCTTTTAGTTTAATGGCTATTTCAACGTCTACCGACCTTTCTGGAGCTTCACCATCCTCATAATATTCATTTTTCACATACTTCCCGGCCAACTCCTGTAGTTCTGGTCTAAATTTCCCTTGTAGATCTACGAGAGGTACTGGATTATTATTCTCATCCAAGACCAACATTGGCGGTATTTCTGGAACTGCTTGCTTGGCAACCAAGGCATCGTCTGCTCCAAAGGTAGGTGCCGTATGCACTATTCCAGTACCATCCTCAGTGGTAACAAAATCCCCAGAGATTATCCTAAATGCATTTTCTGGATTCTGATAGGGCTGTGCATAGTCTAACAACTGCTCATATCTTATCCCCACTAAATCGGCCCCTTTAGCCTCTCCCACCACTTGGTAAGGAATTTTCTTGTCTTTTGAAGTGTAGTTCGCAAAATCCTCTTCGCTTTCTGCAGCAAAATATTTACCACTAAATTGTTTAGCTAACAAAGGCTTAGCAACAACAACTACAATAGGCTCAAAGGTGTATTGATTAAAAGTTTTTACAGCAACATAGTCAATTTTCGGACCAACAGTCAGTGCCGTATTAGAAGGTAAAGTCCAAGGCGTGGTTGTCCATGCTAAAAAGAAGATTTCACTATCCAACCCGTCAAAAACACCATTTAAGGTTTCTTTTATCACCTTAAACTGGGCTACCACCGTAGTATCCGTTACATCTTGATACGTCCCAGGCTGATTGAGCTCGTGCGAACTTAATCCGGTTCCCGCCTTAGGAGAATAAGGTTGAATGGTATATCCTTTATAAATAAGACCTTTGTCATAGATCTGTTTAAGTAACCACCATACAGACTCCATATACTTGGATTTATAGGTAACATAAGGATCTTCCATATCTACCCAGTATCCCACTTTTTCGGTCATGGAATTCCAAACATCCGTATAGCGCATTACCGCTTTTTTACAAGCTGCATTATAATCCTCAACAGAGATTTTATTACCTATATCTTCCTTGGTGATCCCTAATTCCTTTTCCACACCTAATTCTATAGGCAAACCGTGGGTATCCCAACCAGCTTTACGCTTTACTTGGAAACCTTTCATAGTTTTATACCTTGGAAATATATCCTTTATGGTACGTGCCATAACGTGGTGTATCCCTGGCAAACCATTTGCAGATGGGGGTCCTTCATAAAAGACAAAACTTTCTTTGCCCTCTCTAGAAGTAATACTCTTTTCAAAAATAGTATTCTCCTTCCAGAAGTTTAAAACCTCCTCTGCGACTTTCGGTAAATCTAATCCCTTATATTCTGCAAACTTCATAATAACAGCTTCTATTGCTTCAATTTAAGTTTGCAAAATTACTAAATCTGAACAAATTACTACCCATCTTACCCCCGGTAAAAAAATCTTTTATCAATTGATCCGCTATTCTATCTCGTATTTAATTGCAAAAGCTATATGTTTCATTATTTAATTTATACCACTAGTAAAATAAGGAAACAAAAAAGAGGTCGCCTTTAGGGCAACCTCTTTAAAACAATTAATGGATAGTGATAAGTATTACATAGACCCTGTTACTGTAACGTTGGCACTAATTTTTATTAAAGAGTCAACATTAATAGCTCCAAGATTTATTCCTGTAGCCGACTCTACTTCCAATAAGGAATTAAAGCGCAGTTCATTTTCTTGATTTTCTTTATACGAAGCAAAGATTAATTCGTATTCTCCTTTCTTTAAAAAATCTAAGCTATAAGATCTACCTATACCTTTTACCTCAGCACTAGTTACTGCATTTGCAAAAGTAACTTCGCTTTCACCCTTGCCTTGGGTTTCCACTTCGGCATTAAAACTTCCTTTCTTATAGGCGTATACAATAATCTTATCAGACGTATTCTTAGAATCGTTTACCGTTCCAGATATTTTTCCTGTAAGATCTGCATTTACAGTTCTTATACCCGCTGATAACTCAGCCATAGTCACAAAATTGAAGTCGCTAGAGAAGGTGCTTTTTTCTTCCTTGATTGTTTTTCTAAGGTCAAAATCAATAACCACTACATTTCTAGATTGGGCAAGCACCTCAAAAGTATCGGTAATATTAATTTTATTAGAAGAAGCTACTAGCTTATCCTTTTCCCCGTTTGCCTTTTCCACATAGCATCCAGGAGCATTACCATTTACATCTTTTTCAAAATCTAATTCGAATACAATGTTAGAATAGGACCTTGCCTGTAAGTCCATATTCCCCAAAACTTTTGTTTTACCATCTACCAAGGCTGCCAAATTTACTGTAGTAGCGCTAAAACCTTCCAAAGGTTTTCCATCTACCGAAACATTAGCAATGGTCACAAAAACTGCCTTTACATCGGCGTTATCTATGGGGGCATCTGTAACTTCAAAAGTAGTGTTATAGGATTCGCCCTCCATAGATGAATCGTCACTTTTATCACATGATATCATGGCTGTCATAGCTATCAATATCAATCCTGCATTCTTAAAATAATTTTTCATAATCTTCAGAATAAATTAGTTTGCGTATTTGTCTATAAAACACCACAACCCTAATTTACCCTACCGCACAAATGTTAAAACTGAGGAAATCGCATTTAATTCACTAAAAAACAGCATTATAAATTTTTAATTTTATACCACATTTTTCTACTACCGATACTAAGCTTTAATGAAAAAGCATATATAAGGCCTCTCATACCAACTAATAAAGCACTAAACTCACGGATTCAATTCCCCTTCTAATTATTTTATTCGTTAAGTATTTTTATATTAACATTATAGCGTGCTATATATGAGACAAATAGATTCATTTTCTTGCTTTTCGTCTTTAATATTAGGCACCCAAACCAACTTCATATAATCCATAGTAATAGTTTTTACGTACATTAAACAACAAACAATTAAAACACAAAAACCAAAAATCATGAAAAGAATTGTACTGAGTTTTATTTTAATGGCAGCCTTAGGTGTTTCATTTACCTCTTGTAGAGAGACTCAAGAGAAAGCAAAATCTGCCACAGAAGAAACCAACAAAGCACTAAAAGAAGCTAAAGGCGATTTAGAAGAAGCCGGCAATGATGTTATTAATGCAGCTGAAGAATTAGGCGAAGAAATTAAAGAAGCTGGAGAAGAAGCAATGGACAAAGCCGATAAAACTGCGAAAAGCATTGAGGAAGCAGCAAAAGAAGTTGGCGAAGACACTAAAAACACAGCTAACAAAGTGGCCGACAAAGCCAAGGAAATAAAAGAAGATATCGAAGATTAAACTCTAGATTGTTAATCACAAGACGTTTTAATTCTTAAAACGTATAACCTGCGCCCAGTATCAGATTAATTCCAGGGGCTACAATTCCTGATGAATAAGAGCGGTATCGCTGATCCGTTATATTCTCTAAGTGTAGCAATACTTTTAAAGATGGGGTAATCTGATACTGTGAGCGAAGGTTTAAAGTATACCAAGACGGAGAGTAAGAATTACCATTAGCGTCTTGAGCATAGATATAATTTTTCTTCTTTTCAGAAATGGCCATATTCTCATGAGAAATTTCACCATTGTAATTTACAAATAGATCGGTCTTTAATTTATAATTTTTCCAAACCATATGGAAATCTCCAAAAACAGGGGCTACATGCCTTCCTGGGGAATGCGATCCATCATCCTCTTCTTCCTCTCCCTTAGTTACTGTTAGGTTGGAGGCCATAGACAGGTTTTCTGTTAAATACACGTCGGCACCAAACTCAAATCCATAGACATAAGCCATAGCAGCATTCTGCACAGCTTGAACCCTACTCATTTCCCCGTTATATTCAATTTCACTTTTGCCATTAAATTGGTAATCGCGACGCACCAATGCATCAACTAAATAGGTATAAAATGCAGCTCCCTTAAAAGTTGTTCGCCCTTTAAAATTCTTTTGAATCCCCATTTCAATATTATAGGCATATTCTGGCTCTAGATCCGCATTAGGCACCACTACAGCCCCAGGCTCGGAATCAAATATTTTACCTATATCATCTATATTAGGGGCTCTAAATCCTGTAGACCCATTAAGGGTAAGCTGTAAATCTGTTCTAGGAAACCAGCTAAAACCAACACTCCCCGTTAAGGCTCCGGTACTTAAATCTGCATTTTGAAAAGGAAAGCTATAAAAGGTATTATCAAAACCAGCCTCTATCCAAACGTGACTATACCGTAGGCCCGAAGAAAGGGTTAAGTTAGGCTTCGCTTTTAGCTCTCCACTTACATAAGCAGCTAAAGTCTGCCAACTAGATCCATTAGGGTACCTGGAAGCAGATGGCATAATGCTATTCTCCAAAAGATTAAACTTACTCCCTTCGGAACCAATTTTATTATAGACATACTCGCTCCCATAATATAGCCGAAGGCTGCCCATTCTTTTGTTTTCAAAATCTACGTTTACACTAAGAGCATCTACATTCTCTTGGGTGGTATAGCGATATACATCCTGAAATTTACGGTCATTCCTACTCTCCTTAAAATTTTGATATGCTGCAGTTATCTTTAAACCATCATAGAACTTACGAATGCCATTTTGATAGAATTGAAGATTCCCCATAAACCACTTCTGTGGCCCGTAATACCATTCCGCAGCGCGTAGCCCCATTCCATCTTTGGAAGGTCTAATGAGTCGGTCATACCTTGCAAAATCTGAAGTTTCAGAATAAAACAATCCTAAATCAATATTCCAGTTATTATTAGGCTTATAGGCAACTTTTTGCATTAGATTCAATTGATTATAACCAGTAGGACGCTGCACCTTAGAATTTTTGTTTTGTTGTATAATATCCTCTCCGTTATTAGCAACTACATATTTATCCCTTAGGTATGATTTTGGTCCGTAAGACCCCATTCTAAGATCATCGAAACTATTATAGGTTAGACTAGATAAAAAGGCCCATTTTTTCTTACCTAGATTAAAATCAACATGAAGGCTATTCTCCTTATTTGCCGAGGCGTATCTATAGTTTCCATTCCCTGAAACATACAGACTGTCCTTTCCAGAAAATTGTGGCTTTTTAGTATAAAAATTCATTACTCCTCCAATAGCATCTGAACCGTAAATTACGGATCCAGGACCAAAAATAACTTCGGTACTCCTTACTATAAAAGGGTCTAAAGAGATTATATTTTGGATATTCCCACTCCTAAATATAGCGTTGTTCATTCGCACTCCATCTATAGAAATCAGCAGTCTATTTGTTGCAAATCCACGTATCATTGGACTCCCTCCCCCCAACTGACTTTTCTGAACAAACACCTTTCCGCTATTATTAAGCAAATCTGCAGAAGTTTGCGGTGTTGTAAAAGCAATACTTGGAGCATTAATAACCGCTATTTTTTGAGGAATATCTTTCCGTTGTTGCTCCCATTTAGAAATAGACATAATCACCTCATCCAATTGCTCAGCGTTATGGGTCATATAAAGCTTTCCTTTTCTTACTACATTTTCCTTTGTAGCTCTTACTAGCTGATACCCAATATGTCTAAAAGTAATCCGTTCGTTATCATCAAACTGAGAAAGATCACATACCCCATCAAAATCGGATAAGGCAGTTTTCGATTTATCAAGATTGTAAACAATTACATTAGCCAGAGGCTGGTGATCCTCCTCATCTAATACAATAACTTCTTGACCCCTAGCTCCATAAAAAAGCAAAAGAATTACTATGAAAATGGTCTTTTGCATATCAACTAAAAACTTCATTTAACACTGCCAACGATTTTGGTTTCCTAAACCCCTGTAACTGTAGTTCATAAAAGAGAACTAGGTTATTTAGTAGGTTTTTTCGGTCATTTTTACCAATTCTAACTCCCTCAATGGCATCAAAACTTATGCCTAAAATGCTTTTAAAATAAAATAGTTCCCTTCCTTCTAGGAAAGAGTTAAGAGTAGGTTCTTTTACAAACTCCCCTTCTAAAAGATCAAAATATGGGAAATCTTTATTTTTCTCCTCAGGATAAAAACCTAAAAACCTACTTAGGGTCAAAAGAAATAGTAGATGAAAATTGGCATAATTATCGTGAGCATCTAACCATTGTAGTGAGGCCTCTATAAATTGAAAAAGTTCTTTATTAGGTTCTTCTTCATGAATACTATTTGCAATCATCTCAGCTAAGAAGAAGGTGATTGCATTTTTTGCAATATGGGTATGAAGGCTTTGGCAGTGGTAACTTACCCTTACCTCTTTTAGGTGCTCCAAGGCGCCTTTATCTTTATGCACCGCAACAATTTCTAACTGTGCTAAGGGCTGAAAATAGGCAGCTTTCATTTTTCCCTTTTTAGCAGCGAGAATACCTTTTAACATATAAGACCTTATCCCACTAGATAGGGTATACATCTTAACAATTAAGCTAGTCTCCCCATATTTTATAGCCCTAAGAACAATTGCCTTTGTAGTAACCTGCATGGTCTCTTTATTTTCTGGAACCAATAGTCCTCCCAAATAAACTTATTATTTCCTGCACTGCGGACATTACAAACACATTATAGCTGTTGATGAACGCATAAAAAAGGACCGGAAATGCTCTAATTCGCCGTTCCGGTCCCTATTTGTATTGACCCTTTTTGATTTTTAAGTGCTATATCACCCCTTGAGCATTCATTGCATCGGCAACCTTCATAAATCCAGCAATATTAGCTCCTTTTACATAGTTACAATATCCGTCCTCTTCACGTCCATATTCTAAACAAGCAGCGTGAATATCACTCATAATTACTTGTAATCTTCTGTCTACTTCTTCACGAGTCCAACTTAATCGCAATGAGTTTTGTGACATTTCTAATCCAGAAGTTGATACCCCCCCAGCGTTAGCTGCTTTACCAGGTCCGAACAAGATTTTAGCCTCTAGAAAACGATCTACAGCCTCTGGAGTAGATGGCATATTAGCGCCTTCCGCTACACAGATACAACCATTTTTCAAAAGAATCTTAGCATCTTCCTCATTAAGCTCATTTTGAGTAGCACATGGCAAGGCAATATCACATTTTACTTTCCAAGGTGTTTCCCCTTCCTTATAAACTGCTGATGGATATTGCTCTACATATTCCGAGATTCTTCCTCTTTTATTGTTTTTCAAATCCATCACAAAGGCAAGCTTCTCGGTATCTATACCATCTTTGTCATAAATATATCCACCAGAATCTGAAAGGGTAAGTACTTTACCTCCCAATTCCAATGCTTTTTCCGCAGCGTATTGCGCAACGTTCCCAGATCCAGAGATAACAAAGGTTTTTCCTTTAATTTTCTCGTCTCCTTCATTTAGCATACTTTGAACAAAATATACTGTCCCATAACCAGTAGACTCTGGTCTAATTTTAGACCCTCCATAAGAAAGACCTTTCCCAGTCATCACCCCGGTAAATTCGTTTCTTATTTTCTTATACATTCCAAATAAGTAGCCTACTTCTCTAGCCCCTACTCCTATATCCCCTGCTGGCACATCGGTATCTGGACCTATATGTCTGCAAAGTTCCGTCATAAAAGATTGACAGAAGCGCATAACTTCTCCGTCGGACTTTCCTTTGGGGTCAAAATCTGCACCCCCTTTACCACCTCCTAAAGGAAGAGTAGTTAAACTATTTTTGAATACCTGCTCAAATGCAAGGAATTTTAAAACACTCGCGTTTACAGTTGGATGAAACCTTAACCCCCCTTTATAAGGTCCTAAGGCAGAGTTCATTTGCACTCTGTACCCTCTATTTACATTTATCTCTCCCTTATCATCTACCCACGGCACCCTAAAATAAATTAAGCGCTCCGGCTCTACTATTCTTAGAAGCAGGTTTTTTCCACCATAACCTTCGTTTCCAGGCTGGAAAATAAAAGGTATAATGGTTTCTGCTACTTCTTGAACTGCCTGAATGAACTCTGGTTGATGACCGTTACGGGCCTTTACCTCGTCCATGAATGCTTTAATTCTTTCTTCCATAAAAAATATTGTCAGTTTATTATTCTTAAGTTAATATTGATTTTGATGACAAAAATATGGCTTTTATGCTATTTCTCAATCAATTTTATTGATTTTCGTAGAAATCATTGCTGAATCGCCTGCTCTAAATCTTCAATTAAATCGTCCACATCCTCTATTCCTACACTAAGTCTTATCAATGAATCTACTACCCCACTTTTTTCTCGTTCTTCCTTAGGGATACTAGCATGGGTCATGCTCGCAGGGTGTCCCGCCAAACTCTCAACTCCACCCAAAGATTCTGCCAAAGTAAAGACCTTTAACTTCTCCACAATTTTTATCGCAGTAGCATAGTCGGCCCCTTTAGGAACAAATGAGATCATCCCACCAAAATCCTTCATCTGAGCTTTTGCTAATTGATGATTGGGATGGTCTTTTAACCCTGGCCAGTACACTTTCTCTATTTCCGGGTGGGTATACAAGTACTCTGCTACTGCCCTTCCATTTTCACAATGTCTTTGCATCCGCACGTGCAGGGTCTTTATCCCTCTTAACACTAGAAAGCTATCCATGGGCCCACAAACTGCCCCGCTAGCATTTTGTATAAAATAAAGCTTATCTGCCAATTCCTTGTCCTTCACTACCAACGCCCCCAGCACCACGTCACTATGACCTCCTAAGTATTTTGTAGCGGAATGCATTACTATATCGGCCCCTAGATCTAAGGGCAACTGTAAATAAGGTGTAGCAAAAGTATTGTCTACAGCAAGCATAATATCATTCTTATTTGCCAATGCAGCAACACCCCTAATATCTATAATATTCATCATTGGGTTAGTAGGCGTCTCTACCCAGATTAGTTTTGTCTGTTTATTTATATGCGCTTCAATAGCACCCACATCTTGCATCCCTACAAAATGAAATACAATACCATATTGCTCAAATATCCGTTTAAATATACGGTAACTACCTCCGTAAAGGTCATTAGTAGAAATTACCTCATCCCCCGGTTTCAATAGTTTCATAACTGCATCTATAGCAGCGAGGCCACTACCAAATGCAAGTCCATAACTTCCATTTTCTATACTAGCTAAAGCATTCTCCAAAGCCGTTCTAGTAGGGTTAGCACTTCTAGAATATTCATAACCCTTATGCCCCCCTGGTGTGGTCTGTGCATAGGTAGAAGTCTGATAAATTGGCGGCATTACAGCTCCATAGGCTTTATCTGGAAACTGCCCTCCATGTATGGTTTTACTATTAAATCTTAGGTTATTTTTGCTCATAGCGAAATATTATATATACAAATGTACCTTTATCTTTCCGAGATTACAATCTTGTTGTAGCTTTGCAGCTTTCTAAAACTGCATTCTAATATGAAAAATATATTCTTTTGTATCTTGGTTTTGAGTTTGGTATGGAGCTGTAAAGATGAGGAGCGACTTGCATTTGAGCCTCAGGAATTCACTTCAGATAACTGTGATGGTTGTCCCGAAGTTTATATTAGCATCCCTAAAGCGCTACAAAAGGACACCTTGAGCACCACCATAAATACGGCTCTTAGAGAAGAAGTTATTTCCATGCTGATTTATGACGATGAAATAGAGGCAACCACTATAGAGGAGGCCATTTTATCTTTCAATAATGGCTATTTAGAACTAAAAGAACTATATCCTGACGAACCAGTAGGATGGGAAGCCACAATAGAAGGAGAGATCACTTATGAGGATGAAAACGTCCTAACAATACAACTAAACTCTTATTCCTTTACTGGAGGGGCTCATGGATTTTCTTCCACCAGATTTTTAAATTTTGATAAAAAGAAGGCCATAGAGTTGGAGAATGAAGATTTATTCAAGGACCTTCAAGAGTTTACAGATTTTGCAGAAAAACAATTTAGACAACTAGAAGACATTCCAGAAAACAAAAATATCAACTACACTGGTTTTATGTTTGAAGGCGATCAGTTTTACCTCCCCTACAACATAGGATATACCCAGGAAGGTCTTAAATTAATCTACGAACAGTATGAGGTATCCTCTTATGCAGATGGCCCCATTACTCTTGTATTACCTTATCAAAAGATAAAAACATATTTAAAGCAGAAGCTGGATTCCTAAGTCAGTCTTACTGCCTTTTGAAGGGATAGGATGGTTCCTAGGTGAATTCCCTCGTGGAATACATTGAATAAAATAGCATCTTCCACCCTTTTCAGTGTTACATTAGCACTTGTAGTATATTCTTGGTAGTTGGTAAATATTCCGTTCTCATAATCTTCTTGCGCCCATTCTACGGTAGCATGCAATAACTCCGTAATTTCTATAATCTCTTCCTCTGAAGCCGTACCATCTGGCACTGTTCCCTTTTGAAACTTTTCTACTAAGGCGGAATCTACCCTCATGGGCTGTCTTCCTAGTTTATAGATCAATAATTGTTGAGTCACCACTACATGAGCAATATTCCACCATATATTATTACGGTACCCATTAGGAATCTTCAACAACAAATCCCTTGGAGTATCCTTTAAGAATTTATAAAGTATCTTTCTATTCTGTAAACTAATGTTAAATGCGTTTTCTAAAGCTTCCATTTTACGATCGTATCTATTTACAATTGCCACTAAAAATAGTACATTTCAATGAAAATAGGTTTCTTTGTACGTCTAATTTTTATTAATAATAAGGATACCAAAAAATGAAAAAGATCTACCACCTCAGCACTTGTGATACTTGTAAACGGATATTAAAAGAATTGGAACCTGGAAAAGAATTTGAACTACAGGATATAAAAACCGATGCCATCACCCCTGACCAATTATCACAAATGGCTCAACTGGCGGGGAGCTATGAAAGCTTGTTTAGTAAGCGTGCGCGACTCTATAAGGAGCGTAATTTAAAGGAGCAAACCCTTTCGGAGACTGACTACAAAGATTTAATCTTAGAACATTACACCTTTTTAAAACGTCCCGTAATTATAATAGACGATAATATTTTTGTAGGGAATAGCAAATCTGAAGTTGCTGCTGCCAAGGAGAAAATAAATTCGTGAGTAAACGGAACCTCGCAATATTAGCCGCTTTTGGCGCTGCCACCATATATGGTATTAACCACACTATTGCTAAAGGGGCAATGCCTCATTATGTACCCCCTTATGGATTTATTTTCCTACGGCTTATTGGAGCCACCTTATTGTTTTGGGGTATTTCGTTCTTTGGCCCCAAGGAAAGGTTAAAAAAGAAAGATTGGGGAAGGGTATTGGTATGCGCCGTGCTTGGTATGGGCATAAATATGCTTACTTTTTTTAAGGGGTTGTCACTATCTACCCCAATCAATAGCGCTATTCTAATTACAATTACCCCAATCTTAGTGGTACTACTTTCCGCTCTAATAATTAAAGAAAAAATTTCCTTACAAAGGGGAGCTGGAGTGTTTATTGGCTTAATAGGCGCTTTAGGTCTTATTCTATTTGGCACCGAAATTAGAAGTGATGCCAGTAATATCCCTTTAGGCAATGCCCTTTTTATAGTAAATGCCACCACCTATGGCTTGTATCTTATTCTTGTAAAAAAATTACTAAAAAAGTATCATCCATTTACCTTGATGAAATGGTTGTTCTCCATTGGATTCCTTATCACCCTCCCCATCACATATCCCGAATTCTTACTAATTAAATGGCAAGAGTTACCTATAGATATTCTTGGAGCAATAGCCTTTGTTATCATAGGAACAACCTTTTTAACCTATTTATTCAATGTATTTGCACTTACCCAATTAAAAGCTTCTACCGTTGGCGTTTTTATGTACCTACAACCATTAATAGGGATTATATTCGCAATAGTCATGGGAAAAGATCACCTTACCATTGTTAAGATAGTTGCCATTATATTTGTATTGATGGGAGTATATTTAGCAAGTAGAAAAACTACTTCAAATCTTTAGGGCGTACCGCAAATTTTCGGGTATCTTCCCTAGTAAGGGCTTTAAACCCATCTCCTTTAGGAACCTTATTAAACATCTCTAAAAACTCTTCACCTAATCCGGTAAGACTCCTAGTTGTTAAATCTATCCACGCTCCCATAACCTGACAATGGGCAAAATTCCTCCCCTTTGAATCATAAAAGTTATGGTGGAATTCAAAAAACATTCCGTCTTCACTTAGTCCCATTAATTCTAGGGAAACTTTTACCGGCTTTCCTAAGAAGGCTTCTTTAAAATAATAGACATGCTCGTGGAATACAACGGGCCCAATATTATGTGAGGCCATGGTCTGCTGGTTAAAACCCAATTCCAATAAAAAAGCCATTCTCGTATGACTCATAAAGTTTAAATAGGCAGAATTGGCCATATGACCGTTTGCATCCACATCACTCCAACGAATTTCGAAATCTTTTATATACATCCTTATTATATTTAGTACATTTGAATATGCTATGCATGCATAATATTTATCAAAAGTAGTCAGATTTTGGAGAATATCCCTTTTAAACCTATAAATCTCATATATTGGCAATAATTCCTCATCGTAAAACATAAATCCAAATGAGCAACAAAGCAACTTTTATAAAAGATCTATCCTTACCAGCGGTAGCGGCCCCCATGTTTTTAATATCGGGTCCTCAACTAGTTATTGAATGTTGTAAAAATGGAATTGTAGGGACTTTCCCTGCGCTTAACCAACGTACGACAGCAGGTTTTGAAGAATGGGTGATAGCGATTAAATCAGCACTAAATGCCTTTGAGGAGGAGACGGGAAAGAAAGCAGCCCCTTTTGGTGTTAACCTTATTGTACATCCTACAAATCCTAGACTAGAGGCCGATTTAAAAATATGCATTAAACATCAAGTCCCTTTAATCATTACTTCTTTGGGAGCTGTTTCTCAGGTAGTCGATGCTGTTCATAGTTACGGAGGTTTGGTGTTTCACGATATTATTAAGAAGCGACATGCAGAGAAAGCGGCAGAAGCAGGGGTAGATGGATTGATTCTAGTATCTGCAGGAGCTGGCGGACATGCCGGAACTATTAATCCAATTCCCCTTGTAGCAGAAATAAAAAAATTCTTTAACAAGACCATTTTGCTCTCGGGTTGCCTAAGCAATGGAAGAGATATTGCCACCGCCCTTCAAATGGGGGCAGACTTAGCATATATGGGAACACGATTTATAAATACCAAGGAAAGTAAAGCCACTGAGGAGTATAGAAAAATGATTATCGATGCAGGTACAGATGACGTGGTGTATACTGCAGCTATTTCTGGGGTACATGCCAATTTCCTAGGAGCCAGTTTAAAAGCTGCAGGAATCACTGAAGCGGATCTTAAAAAAGACACTAAAATAGATTTTGGAAAAGAGTTAAACACCGAAGCTAAAGCTTGGAAAACCATCTGGTCTGCTGGGCAAGGGGTAACTAGTATAGACAATGTGCCCTCCGTTTCCGAACTGATAGGAACTTTAAAATCAGAATTTAAAACAGCTATTGAGGAACAAATAAAACTTTTAGAAATCTATCCAAAATAAGATTGATCCATGCCCATAATATCCTCTCTTTATAACCCCCCACTTCCCTTTAAAAATGGTCATTTCTCTACCATTTATTCTGGAATAATAAGAAAGGTAAAGGGACCCGTTCAAAAAAGGGAACGTATATTTCTCCCAGATGGGGATTTTATGGATTTAGATTGGAGTTATGCAAATAAGTCAAGCAGCAAGGTCGCCATATTATTACATGGGCTAGAAGGAAATGCACAGCGCCCCTATATCACAGGAGCCGCGAACTATCTTAATGCAAGCGGGATAGATGTTTGCGCTGTAAATTTTAGGGGTTGTAGCGGGACAGCAAATTTATTGTTTAAATCTTACCATTCCGGAGCAACGGAAGACTTAGATAGTGTAGTAAACCATATTCTACAAAAGGATAAATACAATCAGATATTCATAAAAGGGTTTAGTCTTGGAGGCAATTTGGCTTTGAAATATTTAGGCGAAGACCGCGAGATACCCAAAGAAATAAAAGGTGCTGTCGCCATTTCTGTACCCTGCCACCTTCACAGCTCTTTAGAGCAATTATTAAAGTCAAAAAATCGTTTATACGCTAATCGGTTTAAAAAACGACTGGTAGAAAAATTACAAGAGAAGAAGTTGCTTTTCCCAGAAAAGATCAGTGACCATGATATTGCCCAAATTAAAACCTTAAAAGACTTTGATGATTTATATACTAGTAGGGCACATGGTTTTAAAAATGCCTTAGATTATTACGAGCAATGCAGTTCTTTACAGTTTTTAAAGGCTATAAACCTACCCACCTTAATCATTAACGCAAAAAACGATTCTTTTTTAGGAACGGCATGCTTCCCCTATAAAGAAGCTCAGGAAACCGATAATCTGTATTTTGAATCTCCAAATTACGGGGGACATGTAGGGTTTTATGATCGTAACAATATTACCTATACTGAAAAAAGAACACTAAATTTTATCGAAGCGCTATAATAAAAAAATCTATTTCATATCTTAGTGGATTAATTAAAAAAAAAAGATGAAAAAACTATTAATCCCTTTTGCCATAGTGGGATTGTTAATGAGCTGTGGTGAAAAGAAAGAAGAGAAGAAGTCTGGGTTTGAAATGAACCGCACAAAGAAGGAAGTTAAAGCAACTACCAAAAGTGAAGGCGTACCTGTAGACTTAGACAACAAAGGTGTTGGTCCTATAAAGTCTGTAACTTTTGCGGATGAAATAGACACCGAAATGGCTGCAAAAGGTGAAAAAACATTTAACACTTTATGTGTAGCTTGCCATATGGTAGATCAAAGAATGATAGGCCCAGCAATTAAAGGGGTATATGAAAGAAGAAGTCCAGAATGGGTAATGAATATGATTATGAATCCTGATGGAATGCTTAAAGAGGATCCTATTGCTAAGGCATTACTAAAAGAATACAACAATGCCATTATGCTAAATCAGAATTTATCTGAAGAAGACGCAAGAGCAGTGGCTGAATTTTTCAGAACTTTATAAGACTGATAATTTCCTATAAAATTAAATCGCTGATTGGTTGCCTAAGCTTCCCGTCAGCGATTTTTTCGTTTCTAAACTAGACTGCTCAAAGAAGGTAATTACTGCAAACTATCCTTTACCCATTATATTTTGTACGCTCAATCTTATGGTGCTGTAGATTTGAAGATTTGATTAACCCCCGTGATAAATCACAGGCGCCTTCTCTAATGATTTTTTTCGACAACGAGGTCGAAAAACCTTGGACGAAACTCCGCGTCGCTACGTTCCTTCGTTCCTGATTTCGGTCCCGAGGCATCGGGATTGTCCAGCGCGCCAGCTGTCCCCTTGCTGCAAATGCAAATCGTTACACTTACATCGCGGTCCTCTGCGGATAAGAAGTTTCGCTTCGCCAATGAAGTAGTTTTACCATAAAACTATCCAAAACTTAAGTTAGCTAAAGTTCGTGTTCTCGGGCTTGCCCGAGGGAGGGACTCAATACTCAATACTTTGTACTCACTACTTTATACTTAATACTATTTATTAAGCATTACTCTATAAGTAGGATCTTCAATTATATTTACTTCTATAACACTTTCGGCATTTGTCAATAACCTTAGACAATCTTGACTTAGGTGTCTTAGACGTAATGTTTTCCCTTGTTTTTGATATTTGGCAGTAATTTTATTTAGGGCATCTATGGCCGACATATCTACGACCTTACTCTCTTTAAAATCGATGACCACTTCTTCAGGATCGTTTTCTACATCGAATTTTTCAATAAATGTTGCAGTAGAACCAAAGAAAAGCGGACCGTAAATTTCATAATGTTTCACCCCGTTTTCGTCTACACTTTTCCTTGCTCTAATACGTTTAGCACTTTCCCATGCAAACACCAAAGAAGAAATAATAACTCCGATCAATACCGCTACAGCCAAATTGTGGAACACTACTGTAACTACAGCTACTAAGATTAACACAAAAATATCGTGCTTAGGCATCTTATTAATTACTTTAAAGCTAACCCACTCAAAGGTTCCTATAGCCACCACCATCATCACTCCTACTAATGCGGCCATTGGAATTTGTTCTATTACGGGTCCACCTACTAAAATGATGAACAAAATTGTCATTGCTCCAATAATAGCAGAGAGTCGCGCTCTTGCTCCAGAACCAACATTTACTAGTGTTTGTGCCACCATAGCACAACCTCCCATACCACCAAAGAATCCGTTGGTAATATTCGCTATACCTTGTGCAGCGGCTTCCCTATTAGATTTACCTCTAGTATTAGTAATTTCATCTACCATATTTAGGGTCAATAGAGATTCTATAAGCCCCACTCCCGCCATAACCATTGCATATGGCATAATAATCGTTAACGTCTCTAGGGTAAAAGGAACATTTGGGATATGGAACGAAGGTAACGAACCACTTACAGTAGCAATATCTAATACTTTTTTAGTATCTATATCGAGGAAGAAAACAATCCCAAATACCACTAATATAGCTACTAATGAAGGTGGAACTGCTTTAGTAACTTTTGGCCACAAGGCTACAATTGCGATAGTTAATAAGGTTAAACCGGCCATTATATATAGTGCTGAGCCTTCCATCCATACCTCAGCGCCACCTTCCATAGTCTTAAATTGGGCTACCTGTGCCATAAATATAATCACGGCAAGTCCATTTAAGAAACCAAACATTACTGGTTGCGGAATAAGTCGAACAAACTTCCCTAACTTAAAGAGTCCTACTAATAATTGTAGCAGTCCAGCTAGGGCCACCGCAGCAAAAAGATATTCTACTCCGTGTGTAGCTGCTAGCGCAATTAGTACAACCACTGTAGCACCGGCACCACCCGAAACCATACCAGGTCTACCTCCAAAAATAGCTGTCACAATCCCCATTAAGAAGGCAGCATAAAGTCCCGTTAAAGGAGATAAACCTGCCAATATAGCGAATGAGAGCGACTCTGGTATCATTGTCATAGCCACCGTGAGTCCAGCTAAAATTTCAGTTTTGTAATTTACTTTTTGCTTAAAGTCAAAGAGATTTAAATACTTTTTCACGTTTTTTATTTAAGGGTGCAAAAGTACTGCTTTTCCTTATTTTTAAGTGTATTAAAACACTAAAATTCAGTTTACCACGCAACTACCACAGTTTTAAACCCAATAGTTTTGCTCCTAACTCACTTAATTCTGCTTTTGGATATTTTAGCTGTTCCCAATTTCTTGGATCTCCAGGAAAGGCATATCCTTCAGGAGCCACCCTATTTCGCCAAGAATTTATCCTCCATTCACGAAGTGGTTTATTATCTTCCTCTGCTGGCATCATAGAGATATACTGAGCAATTCGCACCTTATTTTTACTGCGATTAGGCCTAATCCCATGCGGCAATAAACTATTAAAAATCAACAGATCTCCAGCCTCTAGCTTTACCTTTACAATCTTATCTTGCAAATTGCTTACATCTGGTAGAAAGCGGTCTCTATCATCGGGCTGTGTAGTCTTCCAGGTTTCGTAATTACGATATAACCATGGGATGCATTGAAAACCGCCCATATTTTCATCAGTTTGATCGGACAGCGCCAAAACCCCCTGAACATTTTGTGGCTTAGTCTCCGGATCATAATCCCAATGGATAAATCCCTTTTGTTCATAACCAGGCCTATTGGGAAAATTTAAGTTAGCTCTATCAATGGTTACCCATAATTTCTCTGTACCCCAAACATCTACAAAAGCATCATAAACTCTTTGCTGCTGCCTATTGTTCCATAACACCTGATTATTATACACTTCTACCATTCCCGTGCCTGTTAACTCTTTCATTTTCATTTCAGCTCGTGGAGGAGCATACCAACTTTCCGGATTATTAGGGTCTTTCTCATCAAATTCCCATAAGAATTGGGCCGTCTCCCGAACTTGAGCCTTTGATATGGCATTTTTAATAATAACATACCCGTTATGTACCCAAAATTGCCAATCGGCCTCACTTAGCACTCGCAATTTTGATTCTTTTTTCCTGTCGTTTAGTTTTATACTGCTTGTAGTAGCTGTAGATGGATTGCCAGGAATTGCTTCATGATATTTATTACCCATTTCTATTTTCGATTTTTTCATAACAGCTAATTTTTAACTTCTTAATCAATTTATATAGTGACTTATTAGGCCTAGAAATGTAATAGGAACCCAAGATTTATAGAATTAATTCCTATACACTCACCCCTTTCTCTTAAACAATTAAGGTACAGATTGTTAATTAAATTAACTACTATGACACTGAAAAATAATTGGGAGATCATATTTAGATACTTGAAATAAGTACGGTAAACCCCATCAACATTTCGAGGCAACCATCTGAGCATTGAAGTCTCCACAAAGTACCTAAAACGTAAAACCGCCCCTACTTCATCGCAGGGACGGCTTTAACCTATTAACCATCTAAAATCTTATTTAATCTTAAAGCAATATTATAGCTGCATTACGTTCACTGAATTAGAGCCTATACCTACCCTTTTCTTTTTACAGATACATTCATTGTTGCATTTTCTGTTTTCACTCTTTTTTTACTAACTGGTGATGCGCTAGACTTTAAATAGGTAGTAAACCCTCTGCCTTTAAAAGTGTAAACAGTTCCACTACCCGTATGATATAGCTCTACGGTACTGTCATTAATAACATACAGTTCAAAATAGTCACTCCCCATGAAATCATAATCCAAAGTTACCGCTTTAACTAGGTGGTTATTAGCAAGGTTGTAAACCTCATAACCTCCTTGGTAATCCCAAATTATCTTATTTAAAGCAATTCCATTAGGGTCTAATGAAGATCGAAAACCACTACCTTTTGAATCCTCAAAAAATTGCAAGTAATTTTCATCATCAAACTCATTTATTTCCCCCTCACTACTTGTTTTCACCTTTTCCCATAGATCATATTCCTGAAGAAAATATTGTAAGTTATCGTAGAATACCTTGTCATAATTAAAGTTATTTCTTTGGTAACCCTTTAAAAAGTAAGAAGTATCACTTTGACTATCGTATAGCTCAATAGTATTATTACTCACTACAAACACCTCTAAACCCCATAAACCATCTACATCATGATCTATATTGAGCCTTCCATTAGCAGTATTAAAGAACCCTACTGGTATTCCATAACCATTCCCAGTTTTACCAAATCCGGCTAAGTTATTGTTAGCATATAGTTCCCCTCCTCTAAAAGAAACCGTAAAAGCTCGCTGTAGAAAAGGCACTTCACCATTTCCCAAGGTAGCATTTATGTCTACATACCACAATTCATAAGAATGTACTAACTCCCTTAAATTAGGTCCGGCTTCTTGTATATAGTCGTCCTCCACAATAACTTCGGTATAACAGCTAGTTACCAAAGCTCCCATTAAAAACATGATGGATAGTAGTTTTATAGTTTTCATATGCTTCCTTTTTATCGGTTATTCAAAAATCTTAAAACAATCATCATGCCGAATTTTTCAACATGTTGATTAACAACATGTTAAATACTTTTAGATTTTTATTAACGACAGAATTATATCCCTTCCAATTAGAAGTCAGCACATCATAATTGAATTTTGAAACTCCAGAAAACCGTACTACATTGCCGACCAATAAAATAACAGGGACCACTATTGCTTTAGTAGCCCCGTCCTTTCTTTTTATATAGGACATCATAAGATTACCGTACTGCTAGAAAGGAGGAGGTATAGCAGGAGTCCGGTTTGTTATATTGGTCATCCTAATACTGGTCCATTAGAAGGGGAAGTAAAAAAATTAATACCTTTATGCTGATGAAAAACGATAAGAGTTTCGCCGTTTTAGGTGGGGGAAGTTGGGCTACGGCCATTGTAAAAATGTTAACTGAAAATGCCGACGTAGTGCAATGGTATATGCGCAATACGGATGCTATAGAACATATACAGAGTCATAGGCACAACCCTAAATACCTAAGTTCAGTAGAGTTTAAAACGGATCAGTTAAAACTAACTGATGATATGAATGTTGCAATAGCTAATGCAGACGTCCTTATTTTTGCAATTCCTTCAGCTTTCTTAGATTCAGAATTAAAGCAATTGACTGTCCCTCTAAAGGATAAAATTATTTTTTCTGCTATTAAGGGAATTGTTCCGGAGTCTGGTTTAATAGTGGGAGAGCATTTTAATGAACACTATCAGGTTCCTTTCGAAAATATAGGGGTAATTACTGGGCCTTGCCATGCCGAGGAAGTAGCCTTAGAGCGACTTTCTTATTTAACCATTGCCTGTGCAGATACTGAAAAGGCAGAATTGGTAGCCAAACATTTAAGCAGCGATTATATTAAGACCAAAATATCGGATGATATTATAGGTACGGAATATGCCGCAATGTTAAAAAATGTTTATGCAATAGCAGCAGGAATTGCACACGGGCTTGGATATGGGGACAATTTCCAGAGTGTCCTAATGAGCAATGCTATTAGAGAAATGAAGCGCTTTATTAAACAGGTACACAAAATGAAACGCAACATCAACAACTCGGCTTATTTGGGTGATCTGCTAGTTACTGGATATTCTATTTTTAGCCGTAACCGTATGTTTGGCAATATGATAGGCAAAGGTTACACTGTAAAAAGCGCTATGATGGAAATGAAAATGGTTGCCGAGGGCTACTACGCCACAAAAAGCGCCTATTTAATTATATCAAAAAGAAAAAAAGAATCGAAAACCCCCATTTTAAATGCGGTTTACGAAGTGTTATACGAAGAGAAGAACCCAAAACGTGTCTTTAAAGAATTGACCGATAAATTGGATTAAATACCTCCCTAACTATATATTATTACGCTTATAGTTAGGGAGATTAATATTTTACTCCCTAGCTAGGGAAAAGTTGGAGTGTTCCTCTATTTCCATTTCTAGGGTTTTCCTATAGGTATCGATGGTATCTTTATCTAGCTTGTAAGCTCTTTGAAACTCTTCTAAAATAGGTTCCATTAACTTTTTTACACTTTCTATATCAAAGTACAAACGCCCCGTTCTTCTTATAAAGAAATCCATTGGAGTTATCACCATTTCATGTTCAATTGCAAATTTCAGCTCAGCCTTAGCCATACCTATAGCATGATCCTGATCTTTTTGCTTGGCATATTCAGCCAGTATAGATTCGGTTTGTTTGCCATAATTAGTCACCAAATACCAGGCGTCATATTTCGAAAATCCGTCTGAAGCCAATCTTTCGTGTACTTCTGAAATATACTTTTTAACGTGCTTGTACTTCTTAAAATCGTTTCCACAAAGCGGAATTTTATCTGTAGCACAGTCTTTTAATTCACCACCATACTCTTCTTCTATCTTTTTAGCCACCTTATCCACTACTCTTTCGGCCATTTTCCTGTATCCAGTAAGTTTACCACCTGCAATACTAATCAACCCGGAATCTGAAGTGAAAATTTCATCCTTTCGAGAGAGTTCTGAAGCTGATTTCCCTTCTTCATGAATCAGCGGTCTTAAACCTGCCCATGAGGAAATTACATCCTCTAGCTTCAAATTAATTTTTGGAAACATATTATTCACTGCGGAAATTAGGTAAAGCGCATCAGTCATATCAACCCTCACTCTATCCTTATCTTCAGTATAGTTGGTATCTGTGGTACCTACATAAGTAATTTTCCCCCTAGGTATGGCAAACATCATTCTACCATCAGGGATATCAAAATAAACAGATTGTTTTATAGGTAACTTATCATAGGGAAAAACCAAATGAACTCCTTTTGTAAGATGCAATCGTTTGCCTTTTTTGGAGTTGTTAAGCGACCTCAGTTCATCTACCCATGGTCCCGCTGCACTAATCACATATTTAGACTTTATTATAAACTCACTATTGGAAATATGATCTAAAACCTTAACTCCTGCTACTTTATCATCGTTATAAATAAACTGTGAAACTTCGGCATAGTTTATAGCTGTAGCTCCAAACTGTAGACTTGTTTTTATTGTCTCTAATGTTAACCGGGCATCATCAGTACGGTATTCTGCATAATAACCAGCACCATTAAGAATCTTTTTAGGTAAGAGCGGCTCTAATTTTAATGCTTCTTTCTTCTTCAGCATTTGCCGTTTATCATCTCCAGTCACCTGAGCTAGAATATCGTATACTTTTAACCCAATTGATGTAAGCCATTTTCCATAGGACCCGTTTTCTATTAGGGGCAGCAACATTTTTTCTGGCAATACCAAGTGAGGCGCTAGCTTGTGCACAATTGCACGTTCTGAACCTACTTCCTTAACCAACCAAAAATCGAACTGCTTAAGGTAACGCAATCCCCCATGTATTAGCTTGGTAGATTTGCTACTGGTTCCCGAAGCAAAATCGTTCTTTTCTATTAAAGCTACTTTTAATCCTCTAGCAGCAGCGTCTAGCGCAATTCCACCTCCAGTAATTCCACCTCCAATAACAACGAGGTCAAACGATTCTTCTTTTAGTTTGTTAACGGTTTTTTGTCTATCCAAATTGGAAAATGGCACATTACTTTTCATCAAATCTATTTTTAGGAGATTAACAAGACATCTAATTAATTTATTGAAAACTTAGTTAATAAAGATATGAGTTTTCACTCCAGTATCAAAAGAGAAATGCTACTCTACAGAAATGTTAACCATAATTTCATTTCCCAAATTATCTACTGCGGTAATACGGTGCATTCCTTTTTTTGGGATATACCCTATTTCATGGAAATTAACAGTTTCTCCTAAAAAAGTTTCATTAAAATACCAATATACCTTCGCATCAGGTTTAGTATGCGCCACTTTAAAGACCAATTCCCCTGTTTTTCCAGTAAAATTTTTGGTAAGGGTAATTCTACTTCCATCTTTGGGATAAATAAAAGCCATCTCTGGGGTGCCGGCTTGCTTACAATTAGATTTAAAGGGAGGTAACATAGCATAGGTAGGATTACTCCTTTGGTAGTAATACCCCATTAATGGAGGTAATACAAACCAAGGCTCTGTACGGATTTCGGTGATTTTTTCACAAGAAGAATTTACTCTAAACGCACCTTTTTGATCCAAATGTACTAGGGTATGATACTCACAAACCTTTACATACTGCTTTTTGTTAGGAATACGAATGCTCGTGGCTGGACAAATGTTGGATGCCAAAAAACCACTATCTGCACAAACATCAATTGTAGTGAACTCATCTTCAGGAATAGGAAACCAAGAGGAGTTAGGGAGAACATCAAACACATCAAATAAGATAGGGGCGGCCGTATTTAATCCCATCATATTAGGTCTTCCTTCCCCATCTGCATTACCTACCCACACACCTACCACATAGTCTTTAGTTACTCCAATAGCCCAAGCGTCCTTATTTCCAAAGCTAGTCCCTGTTTTCCAAGCAATTTTCTTGGAAGAATCGTAGAACTCCCACGACTCACTACCCTCTGGCCTATTTAATTCTTTCATAGCCTCAAAAGTGAGGTAGATACTTGCGGCATCAAATATGGTTTTTTCTGTGGTTAGCTCACCAAAATTGGGGTACAAGCCCTCACGGACTATTGGTTCTGTAAATTCTCCAGTATAATATTCACTAGAAGTTTTATTAAAATGGTTAACGGTAGAAGCTAAAGAAGCATATGTTTTACAGAGGTCCCAAAGATTGCTTTCGGCCCCGCCAAGAATAAGCGTCAGCCCATAATGATCTGCGGGTTTATTAAGCCCCCTTAACTTAAAAAGGTCTAATTGATCTCTAAACTTATGCAACCCATAATCTTGCAACAACCGTACAGACGGAATATTTAAGGACCTTGCCAAAGCCCTGTCTGCTCTTACCGCTCCACTATAAGTTAAATCGAAATTTTCAGGAGAGTAACCTGCAATACGAGTAGGAATGTCTGGCACTAGCATTCGGGGCAATAATTCCCCCGCATCTAACATAGCAGTATATAAGAGTGGTTTAATAACACTTCCCGTACTACGATTGGCGTGTACCATATCTACATCTTCCTCATGATCTGACCCTGCCGAAGTATTACCTACATAAGACAGCACCTTTCTGCTATTAACCTCCATTACAAAGACCGCAGCGTTGTGAACCTGATTCTGTCTAAGAATCTTATGGTGATTATTTACTATTGCATTTACATTAGATTGTAAATAGGGATCTAAAGTAGTGGTAATGCGCTCACCCTTATTGCTCTTTGCTAAAAACTGCAACAAATGAGGAGCCTTATTTGGTAAATTATAAGGTTTTGTGGGCAATTTTTCTAGTAGGGACAACTGATAGGTAAGACTATCTAGATATTGATTCTTATGAAGTTTATAAAGTAATCTATTCCTTTTTTCTAATAATTTTTGCTGATTCTTCCCAGGATAAATAAGACTGGGAGCATTAGGTAAAACAGCCAATGTAGCAGCTTCTGCCCATGACAATTGATGTGGCTGCAATCCAAAATAACGCCATGCTGCCATTTCCAAGCCCACTACATTGCCACCAAAAGGAGCGTGACTTGCATACTGCTTTAATATTTCTTTTTTGGAATAGCGCAATTCTACCCTAGTGGCAAGAACCAATTCTTTAACTTTCTCCCAATAGGTTCTATTTTGCTGGTGGCGAGATAAGCGTACCAACTGCTGAGTAATAGTACTTCCACCCCTTACCGTTTTTCCGGATCTCCAATTAGCGGCAAAAGCTTTAGCCATAGAAACAGGATTAAAGCCAGGGTGGTTATAAAAATAGGCATCCTCAAAATTTAAAATACTCACCTCAAATTTATAGGGAACACTATCTACTGCCGGGAATCGCCACTGGCCATCGTCCGCAATACGTGCCCCTAAAAGTTCTCCAGAAGCAGTCTCTACCACTGTTGCTGTAGGAACATTAAACAGCTTGTTTGGCAAACAAAAATAATAGCCGATAAAAATGAGTATCGTTAAGGATAGTACTATAAAATGTTTTCTTTTCTTTACCGAAAAGGCCCTACCTCCACCACTTGATAGTATATCGTTTCTATCCATTTAAGTATTATATCCCCATTAGGCCTTTGCCTATTATGCTTCCTAAAGTTAAGCATACTATAACACCATCCCAAACCAAGCAATACGCTCCAAAACAGAGCAGTATTTTGAGTCTTGTTCCTTTATGAAATATATTCCTTTTCTAAAAAATAACCCACTAATGCTTCTTTCATTAAAACGGATTGCTCCCCAGCTCTTAAGGCAGGTAGCTCTTCTTTTATGGTATAATGCGGCCAACCATCTTCATCAAAATAATCGAACTCATAATAACCATAAGGTTCCAAAAGCCTACAAATGGCTATATGCATTAGGTTTAGCTTTTCGTCTTTTTTATATTTCCTATGGATTTGACCTAATTCTTGAAGTCCTACCAAATATATTATTGCGTCTAATTCTAACGGATCATTATCCGCAAATTGCGCAGAAAGTTTCTCTACCAAAACCTTCCATCTTTCTTTTAACTCTGTATCTCTTGACATAATACTATTTCCTATTCCAGATCTTTATTCTGTTCTTCAATTCGCAATGTGGATTTCACAGAATTATCAAAGGTACAAATCAAAGTTCTATATTTGTAAAAAGCGAAATTAAGAATGGGAATTTTAGACATTATATTAGGGCTGCTATTAGTTTATGGCCTTTACAAGGGCATTAGAAATGGCCTATTTGTGGAATTAGCTTCCCTAATAGCCGTAATTGCAGGCCTGTATGGAGCAATTCATTTTTCTTATATTACTGGAGAATACCTCTCTAAAAATATGGATTGGGATGAGCAGCACATGAACACTATAGCTTTCGCACTTACTTTTATTCTTATCGTTATCCTTGTAATTCTCATTGGAAAAATATTGACAAAAATAGCCGACTTTGCCATGTTAGGGCTCTTAAATAAATTGGCAGGCGCTGTATTTGGCACTTTAAAAGTTGCGGTAATATTAGGTGCTTTTTTAGTTTTTTTTGAAAAGGGAAATAATCAGCTTGGTGTTATAAAATCTGATTTTATGGAAGAATCTAAACTGTACACCCCAGTAAAAGAAATTGGCGCATTTGTTTTTAGCAGAGTATTAAAAGAGACCCAATCTTTTAATGATGATGATAAAGAACATGAAGATAGTTTTCTGTCTTTTTAAGCTATAGATTTCCGCAATAACAGCTTCAGAAACTAGTTATTATTTATAAAAAATGGGCCAGACAATAAAATCTGACCCATTTTTCCTATAAATTCCAACGCCTACTATTCTGGTTGTAAATCGTTTGCTACTTTAGTATAAGTAAAGGTAACATTTGTTTGAATTTTTATACCGTGTACATCTGTAATAGTGTAATTACCTTCATAAGAAAAAGCGGTCTTATTATCGTTAAACTCCAAAGGCAAAGTTTGCACAAAACAGTTACTTACCATGCTTAAAACAGTTTCTTTTAATTTCCAGGTCCCAGTAAATTTTGCTTTATTACTACAATCGGTCGCATTCTGACCCTCCGAATTGGTATAAGCTCTATCCTCTGTAAAAACAAAGTCTACATCCTTTTTACAATCTGAATATTGTACGTAAATATCCTTCTTAGGATTGTTCTCACTATCCTCCGTAATATCCACTTCCTTATCTGCTACAATCCCAGTTAACTCCCATGTGCCCAACATCACATTTTCGTTTTCCATAAGAGTTCCTGTAAAATCCTCAGCACATTCAAATTCCGCGTCGTCGGAGAGGTTACAACTATTAAGGCCAATTGCAAGTGCAACGGCTCCAAAACTCATTAATGCATTTCTTAATTTCATAGATAGAATTTTTGTTATCACCCCTTATAATGCAAAAACTTTTATTTGGTTGCGTGAAAAACAACATAAAATTTCTATTACGTTATTATAATTATTGAGTCACTTCTATCCATTGCCCCTTTGTACGTACAAAATAATCATTATCATACATGGCTTCTGCCTGTATTCCCGGCAGATAATAATTTCCTAAATACGAGGCATTCAACAATATCCGAAGGGTTTTTGTTTCGTTTGCCTTCATATCAAAATAAAAATGCGCACGATCATCCCTAAGGTCTGTGTAGGTTACTTCGTTTTCTACAAAATCACCAAAATCTGTAAATCGGGTGTTTACAATTTCCCATCCACTAGGGAAAATCTGGGAAAGAGCAATGTTCTTAAGATCTTCAGGCTTAGTATTGGTCAAAGATACTTCGGCTACAAAGTTTGTACCCTGACTTAACTTACTAGGATTAATAACAGTACCATCTCTACCTTTATAGATTACCTTGGCCACCATATTTCGGGAGATTTCTTTCTCTTCCCCAACAGGTAAAACCCCACTTTTTATAATACTTACAAATAAAGTATTATCTCCATCGTTCTTTATAACAAGCGTGTTATTACCCTTACTTATTTTCAAGTCCATATTCTCCAGGGCTTTTTCTGATGCTATCTGAGTTGCTTTTTGATTGAACTGAACTGAAGCTTTTATTCCTTTTCCACCGATCATTTCTGCAAATTTGGCCATCGCCAATAAGCTGTAAGCAGTACTCTGTGTACTCATCCATCTATCTTCCGACAATCGTTTCGCAAGCATTTTAGCCAGCTCCTGGGATTTCACTTTATCCCCCAATAGCACATAGGTCTCCAGAGCCATAGCTCTATTCCTATATATAGATCCATAAGTCCTATAATACCCATCTTTATCATGCTGATTATAATTAGCTGTTCTCAAAATTTCTCTAGCCACTTTGGTTTGTCCGATTAATCCGTAAGTAGCAGCCAATCTAAATTTCCCCTCATTAGATAAGGCAGTAGTCTCTCTAAGTCGGTTCATAGAGGCTATATCTGCATTTCCAGAAAATGCCAATGTATACAATCTATAAGCCTGTGCTAGATCGGAGGTATTAGATCCACCTCGCCATGCTTTAGCCATATTCTGTTGATATTTTATCCAACTAGATTTAAATCCTATGGGCAACACATATCCTTTCTTTTCGGCTTCCAATAAAAAATGCCCAACAAAAGAAGTGCTCCAATCATCAGCCTGATGCTGTCCCGGCCAATAAGAAAATCCACCCGACGGGAGTTGATGTGTCGCTGCTCTTTTAATAACGTCTTCCACATTCTGTTGGATCTCTTTTTTCTTATTAGAATTAAGATCAAAAATATCAGTAAGAAATAATTGAGGGAAAGCACCAGAAGTTATCTGCTCTAAACACCCATGAGGATAGTTAATTAAATACTCCATCCGCCCATTAAAATTCATGGCTGGAAGCGTAGAGAATTCTAGCTGTGCCGTATTACTTCCCTCTATTCCGAAAGTGGTTAATGCTAGGGAGCGCGACTCATTAGGAGCTAATGTAAGATTTTCCGTTTGGATGCTGATCGGGTTGGGGTTCACCACATCTATCTCTATTTCAAAAGAAGCTTTCTCACCATTCCCCGAAGCCTCTACAACCACCTTACCTATTCCATTAAAATCGGACACCTGTAGTTGAAAGTACGCCATCTTTTCATCTGGCTTGTCAAAAGATACCGTTTGCACTGCATTGCCCAACACCTTAATCGAAGGGTTAGGCTTTAACTTTAAATTCACCTCCTTAACCTTGTTTTCCATAGCAAATACCGTAACAGGCAAGGTTACCGTTTCCCCAGGAGTAATTTTTCGGGGTAGTGAAGCAAGAACCATCAAAGGCTTACGTACGGGAGTAGTTTCTTCCGCCATCCCATAGGCCGCTTTTTCAGCATTACCCGCTACCACCATGGTACGCACAGAACCTACATATTTTGGTATATTAATTTCGTGGGCTTTGGTTTCCCCTGCTTTCAGAGAGAATGGCCCCATAAACACCACCATAGGCTCAAAACGATTTGCTTTTTTATTTTTTGCTCCTGCTAATTCCCCATCACCTCCAATAGCAAATACCTGATCTATTCTACCTCCAAACGCTCCAATAACATCATCGTACACATCCCAACTTTTAACACCTAACGCTTCTTTTGCATAGAAGGTTTTCCAAGGATCTGGAGTGGCAAACCTTGTTAAATCTAACAGCCCCTCATCTACCATAGCAATACTGTAGGTCATCGCCTTGCCTTGTTTTTCTTTCACTTTTACGGTAACCTTCTCTTCTGGCCTTAATACTTTAGGCATAGCAATGGAAGGCTCTAGTTTTGTTGACGGATTTTCTACTGATATAGGTACAATTCCATATAGTCTTATAGGGTTATCGTTTAAGGTAGAAGCATGTGGCTGCAGTAAGCTAATATTGATAAACACATTAGGAGCATGTAGTTCTGTAATCGGAAGTTGGAATTTAGTTTCCCCTTGCGTAGTTGTCACCCAATGGGCATCTAAAACCTCAACTCCGTTCTCCATAGTAACCAATGCCCTTCCCCCTTTAGCGCTAGGGAAAGTAATTGTGGCCATTTCACCAACATTATATTTCTCTTTATCTGTAGAGAATACTAACATGGTAGCTGCAGAGGGATCGCTCTTTCTTGACTTCCCTTCCCAGCTAGGCCAATCTACATAAACCGTAGATGCAGTAGAATGCTGCCCTTTAGGGTCTTCTACCCTTACCAAATACCTACCCCAATCAGGATACTTTAATTCAAAAGAAAAAGACCCTCGTCCCTTGGAGTCAGTATTTATAGTCTTCTCGAATATTTTTTCTTTATACTGGTCGCTATTAAAATTAGAAAGGTTCTCTTGAGAGGTCTCCCACCACCATCTCCAATTTATCTTGTAAATAGATACTTTTAAATTCTCCGTAGCCTTAGGACTACCATTTTCATCTACCGTTACCACACCAAAATTATGAGGTACATCAGTCAGAAGCATTCCACTAGTCTTATCACCTTCGGGTATATTTAATCCCACGTAGGTAGAATAGGGTGAGTACGTTTTAGCAAACACATCCGTACTAAAATCACCGCCATTTTCATAGACTTTAGTCACAAAAACAGCACTCAGCATCCCTGGAGCAGGACTACTAAATTTTGGATCCATTGTAAAGGTAGCACGTCCTTCTCCATCTATTTTGTTATTAAAGACTAGTTGGTCTTCCATCGTAAAAGCGCGCGTAGGATCATCAAAAACATAATTAGGGAACGCTTTAAAAGTGGTATTTTGTACTTTAAATTTCGCAGTAATATCGGCTTTTAGATTTTTAGCCACTGCCCCATGCAACCAGGCCACTTGCATATTTCCGCTAATAGGGGAAGTACTACTAAGGAGCTCTTTACCAAACGCTGTTTTAATCTTAAGTCTATTAGGCTTGATAGTCTCTACTTTTATTGTTTTTGTAAACGTAGCTCCGCCTACGCTAATTTTTGCCAACCAATTACCTGTAGGTGCATTTTCATCGGTCTTATACTGAAAACTATAAAAATTATTTAACCCCTGGGTGCTTAACTCACGGTGCACCAATTTATTATAGGGATCTATAAGTTCTAATTTCACAGGATGTTGGGAAGGAAGTTTATTATCGTTATCATTCAGCATAAACGATAGGTAGATATTATCGCCGGGGCGCCAAACTCCTCTTTCCCCGAAAATAAATCCTTTTATCCCTTTCTGGATGACTTCTCCATCTACTTTAAACTTACTTACCGAAAGTACATTTCCATCGTTTAGTTTAACATATGTTTTTTGACCTTGGCTCTCTACCACAGCAAAAAAGGCTAGGTGTTCAGAGTTATACCTAGATGTTCCATCCTCCTCTGTAATTACCTGTCCCAATGGTTGCTGTTGGTAATTAAAAAAGGTAACCTTGGCTCCCGCTATAGGTGCGGTGTTTACAATATTATTAACCGCAATAAAGTAACTTTTATTGGTACCTCGTTTTATAGTGACCCCAATGTCCGAAGCCAAAACATTTGTCCCAATAGTTTTATCATAATAGTAGGAAGTATGGCAAGGGTTATCTCGTTGGTTCCAATCGTAATTATAGTAATAATCACTATAATAATCTTCTACCCCATCCCAAGATCTGGAATCTACTTCCTCTTTGGAGTCCAAATCATCCGATTCCATAACGCCAAAATTGGTTTCATTACATTCGTAAAGGCTATACGATGGTTTTATACTTAATTCTACCCTATATATTGCTCCAACTTCTGGTCTAATTAATGTTTTTAGATCCAGAGCATGTGCGGTCCATTTCCCACTGCGGACTGCAATACTGTTACCTAAATCAATAGTTTTAGTTGCAATGGGTCGCGCAACAGCTTTTAGGTCATAACTCTCATTAATATTATTTTGCTGAAGGAATTGCAGCACATTATCTTCAAAGATTCGAAGTACAGAAACGTGAACCGACTTTAAATTTACCGTTTCAAAATTTATTTTTAGATTATTGGAAGAGGGTAAAATAGTACCGCTAGAAAGAAGTCTCACTTGAGGTTTTACTTGCTCAAAGGCTATACTTTGGGTGAAATTAGATTTTAATCGGTACCCCTCCACACTTTGTATACCTTCAAAAACAGAAAGCTTCATAGAGCCTTTTGCTTCTACGGAAGGATATACTTTTAGTACATTTCCTTCAATAGCATATTTAGGACTCTCATCGCCCTCCAAAACCACCAATCCTTTTAAATTCTGACCTTTTTTTAAGGGATCGGAAAAATTGATTAGCAACACTTGGCTACCGTCCGTTTCAACAATCGCATCTAAAACACTAAAATTATTTTTCCCCGGAATCATTACAGAATTTTTACCGGAACTTTCAATTCCCAAACCGCTACCATCCCAAACTATTTCCAAGTCCGTATCTTCTTCAAAACGGGAAATACTATCTATTTTAAACGGAAATTGGTAACCCTCCTTTACTGCGGAATCAAATTTTAAAGGTATGTTTTTACCTTTCTGCGATGCTGTAATAAGTGTTTTTGCTTCTTTTAATGATAATTGATCGGAAGTAATTAACTGCCCTTCTAAATATTGATATTCTTTGGAATAAGACTGGATTGCCTGAGTATATACATTAAACTGCTGCTTTATGGTCTTTACCCCAAAAGTAAAGTTTTGCAAGTCTTTAGGTATTTCTGACACCAACTCCTTTAAGTTTAACGTAAAATGATAGTTGGTATCCTGCTTAAAAGATTTTTCCGGAATAAAAGCGAGAGTACGGGTATCTAAGACAATTACTTTTCCTTGTATTTTAGGGGATACTTTCATCAGGTCCGCATTCAACTCCTGTCCGCTTTCCCAATCATCTACGGGAGTTTTAAACACAACCCTTACATCTGATTTAGTAGAGATTATTCCGTGAGTAATTTCAGCAATATAATCTTGATAAAGATTAATATTATCTAAAGTTAAACTCTCGACTTTCCGCTCTTGATTACAACCTACAATAATGAGTGGTAGAAGGACACGTAAAAGTAATTTCATAGGAGTATGTATTTGGCCTTGTAAATATATAAGGAATTCCGGGTTTACCTTTCCTTTCTCACCTATAGCACATTAAAGATATAATATTTACCTAATGGAAAGTGTTTTATAAACTAGGCAAAATGTTTTTTTTAATCCAAAATAGCGGATGCAATTAGGTGAAAATCCCACCAAAGGTTTAATTATTCGCCATAATGCAATTTTAAAACAACAATATATTGTATTTCAACTATTTTTTGTAACATTATAACGTTGGTCACGAGAAGCCAACCTAATTTAGAACACAAGAATACCCCATTTTTCCCGCTTACCTGCTTGTAAATAGAACACTATATGAAAACGCATTATGTATTAATGCTTTTGTTCGCGTTTGCAATGAGTTCTTGTAGTACCGAGACTATAGAACCCACCTTTAATGAAACAGCAACAAACGCGGTAAAAGTAGAAGAGCAAATACTGCTACTCGTTAATGAGCACAGAGCCTCATTAGATCTTAATGAGTTAAGTTTTAGCGACCTGGCCTATGAGCATGCCAACAAACACACTGATTATATGATTGCCAAAGGCACTACTAATCATGATAACTTTAAGGTGCGTGCTTCCACTATTTCCTCAGCAACAAATGCTACTTTGGTATCGGAAAATGTCGCTAAGGATTATGAAACTGCCTTAGAAGCTTTCCAACAATGGTTAGCAAGTAGTGACCATCGCAAAACTATAGAGGGCGAATTTACCCATAGTGCAGTTAGTGCTAAACGCAACAGCGAAGGAAAGCTGTATTTTACACACCTCTTTTATAGATAAATAGAAAAACAGCACTTCTTAATTCTCATTCAATATCTAAAATTGCAGAAAGCAAGGCTAGAATGACCCTACTTTTCTTATTTTTGAGATTAGACAGGTGTAATTGTTGGTATACCGTTAAAATTTCACCTACGTTACCCCCGTTACATTATTCTAATAAATAAAGCAGGAAAAAGTATGTCTATAAAACGGCCATTTAATTTAGTCCAATGGATTTCAGAAAACCGTGAAATCTTAAAACCTCCAGTTGGCAATAAAAACCTATATACTGAATCTGGAGATTATATTGTGATGGTAGTAGCCGGTCCAAATGCCCGGAAAGACTATCATTATAATGAAACCGAAGAGCTCTTTTATCAGTTAGAAGGAAATATAGAAGTGCACATCCAAGAAGACGGTAAAAAGAAAACCATGCATTTAGGTCCTGGCGACATGTATCTTCACCCAGCCAAGGTTCCCCATTCTCCCGTTAGACATGAAGGGTCCATAGGCCTAGTTATAGAACGTAAAAGAGCGGACATGGAAATAGATGACGGCCTGCTTTGGTTCTGCGATAATTGCAATAACAAATTGTATGAAGCTTACTTCACCTTAAATGATATTGAAAAAGATTTTCTAGCCCACTTTAAAGTTTTCTATAGCTCCAAAAAACTGAGAACCTGTAATAACTGCGGAACTGTAATGCCAATAGACCCTAGATATATTTCGGATGAAGACAAATAAATAGCTTTTGATACTGCTTTAAGATTACACATTATGTATATCCACTAATAAATTTGTAAATTCGAAAAATATCACAATTAACACCTAAAAAGTTATAAATGTCGAAAATAGCACAAGAATTTGGAATTCAAGATGCCCTCACCGCCTTGGGAATCAAAGATATTAATGAAGGAACTTCAACTGGATCTATAAATTTTTCATCTGGAGAAACTATTGATTCATTTTCCCCAGTGGACGGTGCTTTAATAGCAAAAGTTAAAACCACAACCAAAGCAGATTACGAAAAAGTAATGGATACGGCCACCGCCACCTTTAAGGAGTGGCGTACGAAACCTGCACCGGAACGAGGCGAGATTGTTAGACAATTTGGAAACAAATTAAGAGAATTAAAAGAACCTCTAGGAAAATTAGTTTCCTACGAGATGGGGAAAAGCTACCAAGAAGGACTTGGGGAAGTGCAAGAGATGATTGATATCTGTGATTTTGCAGTAGGGTTATCTAGACAGCTTCATGGACTCACCATGCATTCTGAACGACCTGGACATAGGATGTACGAACAATACCACCCCTTAGGCCCCGTAGGAATTATATCTGCCTTTAACTTTCCGGTTGCTGTTTGGGCATGGAACACGGCCTTAGCATGGGTATGCGGAGATGTTTGTATATGGAAACCAAGTGAAAAAACACCTCTTTGCGGTATTGCTTGTCAGAATATAGCTGCAGCTGTTTTTAAGGAAAATAACTTACCAGAAGGAATCTCCTGTTTAATTAATGGCGATTACAAGGTAGGCGAATTTATGACCCATGATGGTCGTATCCCATTAGTATCTGCTACAGGATCTATACGTATGGGAAAAATTGTTGCCCAAGCTGTAGCAGCAAGATTAGGGAAGTCTTTACTTGAATTAGGAGGAAACAACGCTATTATTGTAACCCCCGATGCCGATATTAAAATGACGGTAATAGGAGCCGTTTTTGGAGCGGTAGGGACTGCAGGTCAGCGATGTACTTCTACCCGAAGATTAATCATCCACGAATCTATTTATGATAAAGTTAAAGAAGCCATAACTACCGCTTACAAGCAATTGCGCATTGGAAACCCATTAGATGAAAACAACCATGTGGGACCATTAATTGACACAGATTCAGTAAAAAATTATGAACAAGCCCTTAAAAAGGTAGTGGAAGAAGGTGGAAAAATAATTGTAGAAGGCGGTGTTTTAAAAGGAGAAGGTTACGAAAGTGGATGCTATGTAAAACCTGCCATTGCTGAAGCAGAAAACAGCTATGATATTGTACAACACGAAACGTTTGGACCAGTGCTTTATCTCCTAAAATACTCTGGAGATATAGAGAATGCTATTGCCATACAGAATGGAGTGGTACAGGGCTTATCCTCAGCAATAATGACCAACAACCTTAGGGAAGCGGAACACTTTTTATCTGCCTACGGTAGCGACTGCGGAATTGCCAATGTAAATATTGGTACTTCTGGAGCTGAAATAGGTGGCGCTTTTGGAGGTGAAAAAGAAACTGGTGGCGGACGCGAATCTGGTTCTGACGCTTGGAAGATATATATGAGAAGACAGACTAATACCATTAATTACACTACTAAACTTCCTTTGGCCCAAGGAATTAAATTTGATTTATAGTACATAGTTTTAATAAAATCAATAAAGCCGTTCTATATCCATATTGGAAAGAACGGCTTTTCTATTTTTAGACATAAGTCTATAACAGTAAAATTTCAGAATAAGTCAGGAAAAAACCCGAAGCCATTAAAAATCTCCCCTCCCCCCGAATAGGCAAATTTGCAATAGCTGCGGGTTTAACCAAACTAACTCAAACTAACTTTTATGAAACCTATTTTAATTACCGAAACTAGTTCGGAAACAATAAGGTCTTATATGTAATTATGTATATGCTAATATTCATATTTATATTGACATTTTTGTAGGAATATATATAGATGGTCTTAAAATTTGTGTAATTGGTAGATTTTGAAGCAAGTAACCTTTCCTCAAGTCCGATTATAACATAAGTATGGGCAAACCCAACTCTCATTTAGAAGTTAAAGAGAGTACTTACCATATAAAGGAATAATTACGTTTGGGAAGGAACCACGTTTAAACATCAGAATTATATATATCCATAAAAAAAAAGCAATCTATTGTTTGGCATAATATACCGAAACAAATGATTGCCTTTATTTTGTATCTACTTAAGAAAAGATAGGACTACCTCATTCTCCCATTAGCCTCAACCCACTTAAATGTATATTGATCTTCAGGGAATTTCATCCTACTAGCAATTCGCTCTAAACGGCTAGGCAACTTCATTAAATAGTCTCGAGCTCTTTCAGCATCGTCATCTAATGCTCTTATATTTTCTAAATCCCAATAGCTATTCAATTTCTTAAGGATATCTATATAATCTTGCGCGGTATAAACCCCTAATCGCTGCGCGCAATTAGAAAAGCTTTCAAAAGCAGTACCAATACTACCGCCAGACTCCCTTAGAAAGTGTGCTGGCATAACAATCTTTTTCTTCATCATATCGGAAAAAGCTAACATCATCTGACTAGGATCGTGCTCAAAAATCAACTTCACAAATTCCCTATATGCCAAATGGTGACGCATCTCATCACCTGCAATAATGTTACACATTTTTCCAAGAAGCGAATTCCCTCCCTTTCTACACATTTGCCCTACTCTCTTATGGGATATATTGGTAGCCAATTCCTGAAAAGAGGTATATACAAAGTTTTTATACGGATCTCTATCTGTACCAATATCAAATCCATCTGCAAGTAAGTATTGCGTAGTTATCTCCATCTCCCTCATATTAACTCGCCCAGACAAATAGAGGTACTTATTTAAAACATCACCATGTCTATTTTCTTCTGCCGTCCAATGACGCACCCATTTAGACCAACCGTTCTTATTCTCTCCGTGCTGATCTATCCCTTCTACGTCCATTAACCAAGATTCGTAGGTAGGCAAAGCTTCTTCTGTAATAGTATCTGCAACCAAGGTAACCCATAGGTCATAACCTAGTTCCTTAGCTTCCTCTCTAATCTGAGTAACATGGTCTAAAAACCCCTCACTTTGAGAGTCGGGCAAAAAATCTGTTGGCTGCCAAATTTCCTCGATCGGAATAAGATAAGAGTCTATAAACCCCTCTACCTTGCTCTCAATCGCTCGCATTACTTCTATTCTTATATTCTTTTTCTTATCAGTAGTAGACATCGTTCAATCTTATTTTATGTAAATATCCTTATTAATCTCGAAATTTTATTAATTAACAGTTAATTTTAATTCCTACCGCTTTCCGTAGGGTACAACAAATGTACTGGATCAGACTGCCAATATTCCTTGGAATCAATATCCATCATAGTAAGCGGACCTTTAAAAGCCGCACCGGTATCTACATTCCAAATATTAACTGCCTTTATTGGGGCTGTACTTCCTATTCTTGTTACAGGAGTATGACCAATAAATATCTCCTTATAATGAGTTAATCTTTTAGGAAAAATGTTATCCTCAAAGCCTAATGAGGGATTTATTGCCAATGCCATTTCCCATAGCGTCCTATCCCAGTAAAACGCTTTGGAATCATATTCCTGCTCTACCCCCTTTAAATTAGTAAAACCCGCATGAATAAACAAGCGATTATCACTGTCAATATAATAATCTTTTAAATTATTATAAAATTCTAGATGAGTTTCCCTCACCCTATCGGTTACCTTTTCATAAGATTCTAGGGTAGCACTCCCCCCATGACGCAACCACAATTCATTATGCCCCCCTGTTTTTAACCAATCACTACAAAGTGTATCATGGTTCCCCCTAATAAAGGTACACTGTTGCCTATCTTGTAGGTCTAATAGAAAATCAACAGTTTCTACGGCCTCACTCCACCCATCTACATAATCTCCTAAAAAGATAAGATGATCCTTAGGACCTACCTTAGCTCTATCCATTAATTGCTCCAATGCCCTTAGTCCGGCATGGATATCACCAATAACCAATGTTCTCATGATGCAAAAATCGTAATTAACACTATCAAAACAAGAACAAAAGATACTAAAACCAGAAATTCATTACTTGGAAGCTTAAGAGAAGTATAAATCTACCTCCTAAAGTAGGTCTAAAGTTATTCTTTGACGCATTTAAAAACATTGTGAATAATTTTCAAAGCAATTAAATTTAAGCTAGCATAAAAATCTACAAACGCAGCTAAAAAGTCGAATAAAAGGTAAGCAAAATTCACCCGTAATCCTTTATAACACTAGCATTTAAGCTCTAAATTTAGAAGAAAAATTCGTATAATATACAAGTATTTAGCAATTCAACAAAACTATTATAATTAATTTTATTTGTTAACTTTTCAATGTTGATAAAATCACAATTACCTTACTATCAGTTATTTAACTTGTTTTTCTTGTAAACTTTACAAAATCACACTTTGTTGTTTATGACGAAAAATTCAATACTTTTACACTTTCTTAGACACAACCCCGTTAACGTAATATTTTTATTCTATGCCAACAAAATTAGCCCAAGACATCAAAAAGACCTATACACAGGAAGAAGCATTTGATGCCTCCCTTAAGTACTTTAAAGGAGACGACCTGGCCGCAAGGGTATGGGTAAACAAATACGCCCTAAAAGATTCGGACGGCAACATTTATGAACTTACCCCAAATGACATGCACCGTCGTATTGCTGGGGAAATTGCAAGGGTAGAAAAAAAATACCCTAATCCATTAAGTGAAGATCAAGTATTTGATCTAATTAAAGACTTTAAATATATTGTACCTCAAGGAAGCCCTATGGCGGGTATTGGAAACCCATTCCAAATCGCCTCGCTTTCCAATTGCTTTGTTATTGGTAACGAAGGTGTATCCGATTCCTATGGTGGCATTCTAAAAATAGATCAAGAGCAGGTACAATTAATGAAAAGACGTGGAGGGGTAGGGCACGACCTTTCCCATATACGCCCTAAAGGATCTGCGGTAAAAAACTCTGCACTAACTTCTACCGGACTAGTGCCATTTATGGAGCGTTATTCCAACACTACTAGAGAGGTAGCTCAAGACGGAAGAAGAGGGGCGCTAATGCTTTCTGTATCTATAAACCACCCCGATGCCGAGGATTTTATAGATGCCAAAATGGAGCAGGGAAAAGTTACAGGAGCCAATGTATCCGTTAGAATGGATAATGATTTTATGAAATCAGTGGAAACAGGAGATCCATACACCCAAAAATTTCCTATCCACAGCGACAACCCTAAAACAACCAAAAATATAGATGCCAAAAAATTGTGGAGCAAGATTGTTCATAACGCTTGGCAGTCTGCAGAACCTGGTATTTTATTTTGGGATACTATTATAAATGAATCCGTTCCAGATTGCTATGCAGACCTTGGTTACCAAACTGTATCTACTAACCCATGTGGCGAGATTCCTTTATGCCCATATGATTCTTGTCGTCTTTTAGCCATAAATCTTTTCTCTTATGTAGAGCAGCCATTTACCGACAAGGCTAAATTTAACTTCGAGTTATTTAAGCAACATATTGCTGCTGCTCAACGCATTATGGACGACATCATTGATCTAGAACTAGAGAAAATTGATGTTATTCTAGATAAGATTAAGTCAGATCCAGAATTAGAAGAGACTAAAGCTGTAGAACTTAGACTTTGGGAAAAAATAAAACAAAAAGCCGAAGAAGGTAGAAGAACCGGAATTGGGATTACTGCAGAAGGAGATATGCTAGCAGCATTAGGCCTTCGTTATGGTAGTGAAGAAGCCAACAATTTCTCCATTGAAGTACACAAAACTATTGCTATTGAAGCTTATAGGGCTTCTGTGCACACTGCAAAAGAAAGAGGGGCATTTGGAATATTTGATGCGGAACGCGAAAAGAAGAATCCTTTTATTCTTCGATTAAAGCAAGCAGATGAAAAGTTGTACTACGAAATGTTAGAGTACGGCCGTAGAAATATAGCACTATTGACCATTGCTCCAACCGGGACTACTAGCCTAATGACCCAGACCACTTCTGGTATAGAACCTGTATTCTTACCGGTTTACAAACGTAGACGTAAAGTAAACCCTAACGACAAGGAAGTTCGTGTAGACTTTGTAGATGAGATTGGTGACTCTTGGGAAGAATATACCGTATTTCACCATAGGTTTAAACAATGGATGAATGTTAACGGAATAGACACTGAAAAGAATTATAGCCAGGAAGAATTAAATGATATTGTAAAACAATCCCCTTACTATAAGGCCACATCAAATGATGTAGATTGGTTAAGTAAAGTACGCTTACAAGGTGCCGTACAAAAATGGGTAGACCACTCCATTAGTGTAACCATAAACCTACCAAATGATGCCACTGAAGAATTGGTTGGCAAATTGTATTTAGAAGCGTGGAAGGCAGGTTGTAAAGGGGTAACTGTTTATCGTGACGGATCTAGATCTGGAGTATTAATTTCTAACGAACCAAAAACTGAAGAGAACGAAGAGTCTCTTAACCCGTTCCCAGTAAAACGTCCATTGGTTTTGGAGGCTGATGTAGTAAGACTTCAGAACAACAAAGAAAAATGGATTGCATTTATTGGGTTAATCGACGGAAAGCCATATGAAATCTTTACCGGAATATCCGATGATGAGGATGGAATTTTAATTCCCCGTTGGGTAAGTAGAGGAGTAATCCTAAAGAGCAGAAATGAAGATGGCTCTTCACGATACGATTTCCAATACAAAAACAAACGAGGATACAAAACTACTATCGAGGGATTAAGCCATAAATTTAACCCGGAGTATTGGAATTATGCTAAATTAATTTCGAGCACCTTACGCCATGGCATGCCCATAGAAAAGGTAGTAGATTTAATCAATAGCCTACAACTAGACAGCGAATCTATTAACACCTGGAAGAACGGTGTAGCTAGAGCCCTAAAACGCTACGTAGAAGACGGTACAGAGGTTAAAGGCCAAAAGTGCGACGGATGTAACTCCACCAATATAATCTATCAGGAAGGATGCCTTACCTGTAAAGATTGTGGATCATCAAAATGTGGATAATCCATAACTCACTGCCATCAACTATGCTCTTTTATAAAAACAAAAGCATAGTTGATGGCTTTTTTTTGATAACTTAATCAAAAAAAAGACAATGAAGCATGTTTACTGTATTGGGGAATTATTAATCGATTTTGTTGCCAAAAAACAAGGGAACAGCCTAAGTAAGGCTACCGATTTCTCCAAAAAAGCAGGGGGAGCTCCCGCTAATGTTGCCGCCGCTATCGCTAAACTAGAAGGCACCAGCTATTTTGTGGGCTGCGTTGGACAAGATCCCTTTGGAACCTTTCTCTTAAACACTCTACAACAGGGGAATGTAAACACTTCCCTAGCGCAACGCTCTACAACTTTTACCACACTAGCATTTGTATCATTAGCTTCAGATGGAGAGCGCGATTTTGTTTTTAGTCGTGGTGCAGATAGAGAGTTAAGCTACAACCCTGACCTAAAGGAACATTTTAAAAATCAGATTGTCCATTTTGGTGCTGCCACCTCATTTTTAGGAGGAGAATTAGAAAAAACATACTCCAACTATTTACAAGATGCTATTTTAAGTAATGCTTTTATTTCTTTTGACCCTAACTTCAGGACCGATCTTTGGAAGGGCGCAGAAAACACTTTTGTAGAGAAATGCCTGCCGTTTATTAAAAAATCGCATTTAGCAAAATTTAGCCTAGAAGAGGCTCAATTAATTTCAGGGAAACAGGACCTCAAAGATGCCTGTGCTTTTTTACACCATTTAGGGGTAGAAATTATCACCATTACATTAGGTAAAGACGGTACATTTCTTAGCACCACTACCCACCAAAAAACAATCCCTAGCACAACTGTGAAACCGGTTGACACTACCGGGGCGGGAGACGCCTTTATAGGCTGTTTATTACAACAAATTTCTAAAATTGAAAACCCAACAAAACTTCAGGAATTATCGTATGCGCAACTAGAGGAAATGGTATTCCTTGCCAATAAGGCAGGAGCAATAACCACAACCAATTACGGTGCTATTGAATCCTTGCCAGATAAAAATCAATTGGAAGCGTTATAAAAGACTATTTTAACTGTAATTCATTTTTCTAATAACACGGAGTGATTCTTTTATAGACTGATAAGTGGGAAGGTCATATTTCTTAATCATAGGCTTAGCCTCTTCCATAATTTCCTTTGCCTCATCAAACCCATTAACATAACATATTAGAAACGTATCAGATAAATAAGACAAGTCCTTTTTCTCATTACGCGTTAAAGCAATGCCCGCTTCTATCTTTTTTAATAAGGATAGGTTGGCATTATAAATATGATACAAGGCTTTTTTATCATACCGGGGAGGCTCAAAAATTAAGTCGCTTAGAATGGTATAGGTCCCATTTTCAAAAAAAGTAATAACCATTTTCTCTAATGGATAGTATTTTTGCTGCTCATTTAATCCCAATTGCACGTATTCTATAGTTCTAAAGGAATCTTCATCATAACTAATAGTAATTTCATCAAACTCAGAATAAAACAACTTAACCTGTTCATTTATCAACTCAATATCTACCCGTGAATAATAAGTCTCTCCATTTACTTTTTTCTGTATTCCTGCCCAGCACACTACAAATTGCTCTTTAAAAACCTTATAATGACTAGTAAGGTCTTTATGTCTTTCATTTAAAAAATCGACCACCCCATCTAAGGTAAGCTCAATATTGTTTTTAGCATGCTGTTCTATACGAGAAACAGCCTCAGCATTCATATCTTTCAATTCTATCCCGTAGGATTTAGGCAAGCTTATACTACCTTCCCTAAAAAACACCATTCCACCATAATATTTCCAGATATTCTTCCGCAAGGCACATACTTCTCCATTAGACCTTATAGTTACAAGACCAACGACCTTACCTAAAGGAAGATGTGGGAAAGGGATATTCTCATAAGTGATTCGTGGCGCATTATCTAGATAGGCATTTACTAAGTTTTGAATTCTACTATCATCAAAAAAATCGACACCAAGAATCGTGTTGTCTTCATCTTCTACCCCTATGACTATAAATGAATTGTTATTTGGGTTACTATTGGCCAAAGCACAGACATGCTTTAAAAATTTAGCCTTGCCTTCTTTATGGCTAATATCTATAAAACGCTTTTTATCATAAAAGCTATTTTCATCATTATGAGCCAAGAGGTTTTTTACAAGAAGACGCTTATTAATCATGACTCTTTATTCACAATTGTAGCACCGGCCTGGGCTGTAGGGAAAATCAATAAATCTGCAATGTTAACATGGTAAGGCCGTGTAACCATAAAGTGAATCACATCTGCAATATCTTCAGGCCGTAACGGCTGGTAACCTTTATACGTCTTTGCAGCTCTTTCCTTATCTCCTTTAAAACGAACATTGCTAAAACCCGTCTCTACCAAACCAGGGTGAACAGCCCCAACACGTATATTGTGTTGATTAAGATCTATCCTCATCCCTTTATTAATGGCATCCACGGCATGTTTACTAGCGCAATAAACGTTCCCCATAGGATACACCTCCTTAGCTGCAATAGAACCTATATTAATTATATGTCCGGCTCTTTTCTTTACCATTATCGGAATTATAGCTTTGGAAACATAAAGCAGCCCTTTAACATTTATATCTAACATAGCATCCCAATCATCAATATCCCCATCATTAAACTTATCTAACCCATGTGCATTCCCCGCATTATTAATAAGAATGTCGATATCAGAAAAGTCCTGTGGCAGCGAACTTATCGCCTCAAAAACAGCATCTTTATCTCGCACATCAAAATTAAGAGTATGAACTCTAACATATCTAGAAAGCTGCTTTTTTAAAGAATTTAGGACTGATTGTCTTCTCCCACACAGAACAAGATCAATTTTATTTACAGCAAACAACTTAGCCGTTTCCAACCCTATTCCACTAGTTGCTCCGGTAATAAATGCCGTAAGTTTTTTGTTTGATAATAGCATAATAATTCTGGTATATTAGATTTTTAACACATAAGCCTAAACAATGAAATGCACCTCGGAGTATTTCAATAAAAATCACTTAAGATCCGAAGCAGCGTAGACCCAAAAAATAACCTTTATTGCACTTTCTTCTCAAGAACTATAAACAAGCAATTCACAACTAAATTATTCTACAATGCTATATGCAGCACCCTATTTTGAATCGATGCATTTTTTTTACATATGTTTGTGAAAATATGAATAAATCCCTTAATTACTTCATAAATCTTAGGTGTTTGCAAAATTTTTAACCATACATTAACAGCGGATAACTAAATAAATTTTCATTTTGCATCCACTTTTGAAACTTACAACTTAACATAAAATAAAACAAAGGGCTATATGGAACAAAATACTTCGGTGGATATCAGCGCTGTAAACGAAAAAATTGCACAGGAGAGTGCTTTCATCGACCTGCTTATTTTAGAAATGGACAAGGTAATTGTAGGTCAAAAGCACATGGTAGAGCGCTTGTTAATAGGTCTTTTGGGACAGGGACATATCCTTTTAGAAGGGGTGCCTGGATTAGCAAAAACCTTAGCAATAAACACCTTAGCCAAAGCAGTACACGGTAGCTTTAGCAGAATTCAGTTTACACCAGATCTCTTACCCGCTGATGTGGTAGGGACCATGATTTACAATATGAAGGTAAACGACTTTTCTATTAAGAAAGGTCCAATCTTCGCCAATTTTGTTTTGGCAGATGAGATTAACCGTGCCCCAGCGAAAGTACAATCTGCACTTTTAGAGGCTATGCAGGAAAAGCAGGTTACCATAGGTGATGAAACATTTATTTTGGACAAGCCGTTTTTAGTAATGGCCACCCAAAACCCCATAGAACAAGAAGGAACCTACCCACTACCCGAGGCTCAAGTGGATCGTTTTATGTTAAAAACAGTGATAGACTACCCTAAGCTTCATGAAGAACAACTAATAGTTCGTCAGAACCTACGCGGCACCTATGACGAGGTAAAGCGAGTGGTAAGTATAGACCAAATAATTAGAGCGCAAAAGGCGGTTAGAGAAGTGTATATGGATGAGAAAATTGAAAAATATATTCTCGATATCATTTTTGCCACCCGTTACCCAGAAAAATACAACTTAGAAGATTTAAAACCATTAATAAGTTTTGGTGCTTCTCCAAGGGGTAGTATCAATTTGGCCACAGCTGCCAAATGCTACGCATTTATAAAGAGAAGAGGCTACGTAGTACCAGAAGATGTTAGGGCAGTTGTCTTAGATGTATTACGTCACAGAGTGGGAATAACCTATGAAGCAGAGGCAGAAAACATTACTTCAGAAGAAATTATAAATAAGATCATAAACGAAATTGAAGTGCCTTAATCCGTCTACAGTGATCAGCCCATGAGCAAAAGCCCGGCTATGGTTGAATATTTATCAATGTAAACTGAAAAATGGATACCAAGGAATTACTAAAAAAAGTACGTAAGATTGAAATAAAGACTAGACGTCTTTCTGACCATATTTTTGGTGGGGAATACCATTCTACTTTTAAAGGAAGAGGGATGACCTTCAGTGAGGTGCGTCAATACCAGTACGGGGATGATGTTAGGTCTATAGATTGGAATGTAACTGCACGATATAACGAGCCTTACGTTAAGGTTTTTGAAGAGGAAAGGGAGCTTACTATGATGCTAATGATAGACGTTAGTGGATCCCAGCTCTTTGGTACCAACAATCAATTTAAAAAAGAAGTAATCACGGAAATTTCTGCCACCTTGGCATTTTCCGCGTTACAAAACAACGATAAAGTAGGACTACTTCTATTTACCGATGAAGTGGAGTTGTATATTCCACCTAAGAAAGGAAGAAGTCATGCCCTACGAATAATAAGGGAGCTGTTAGAGTTTACTCCAAAAAGCACTAAAACCGATGTGGGAGCAGCACTAAAGTTTCTTACCAACGTAATGAAGAAGAAGGCCATTGTTTTTGTGCTTTCCGATTTTATTGCGGACGATTACTTACAAACCTTACGAATTACAGGAAAAAAACACGATGTAACTGGTATAAGGGTTTTTGATGAAAGAGAAGAACATATTCCCAATATAGGGATGGTACAAATGCAGGACGCCGAGACAGGGGCATTACAGTTAGTAAACACCCAATCTAAACAAGTACGAAGAGCTTATGAAAAATATCATCATGAACGGGTTGCCTATTTCCAAGACTCTTTTACGAAATCGGGTTGCGGAGTATTGAGTTGTAGGGTAGACGAAAGTTATGTAAAAAAATTATTAGGCTATTTTAAGCGACGAGGTTGATTTAAATGAAGAATTCTGTGCTATTTATTATTAAGAAATTTGCTTCGCATTTGCTGCGCACCTTGGCTATATGCCTATTTATGGCAGCATCTCCAGGGTTTTCCCAGTCTACACCTACTGTTAAGTCGACTGTAGATACTACCTCCATTAAGATTGGGGAGCAGATAAAATTTAAGGTTACGGTAGAAACCGATACCTTATCTCGTGTTGTATTTCCAGACGGACAGACTTTTTCACCCTTAGAAACTGTAGAAGCACTAAAGACCGATTCGGTAAAGAAAAATGATCGGTTAACCCTTCAAAAAACATACGCCCTTACCCAATTTGATTCAGGCACCTACACCCTGCCTTCACAGATGATTGAAATTAATGGGAAGCATTTTTTCACAGATTCACTACTAATTAATGTGGCAAATGTAGCTGTAGATACTACTGCCCAAAAAATGTATGATATAAAACCCATTATTAATATAGAGAAAAGCAGGTCTATTCCATGGGGTTTAATTTTTTGGATCCTGGGTATCCTCCTTGTTTTAGGAGCATTATTATATTGGTTTGTATTTAGAAAAAAACCGCTAAGCGAAGAAGAGAAAGTAGCTCTCTTACCTCCATTTGATAGGGCCATCCTTGGGTTAAAACAGTTAGAAAAATCCAAATACCTAATACAAGACGATTATAAGTCGTACTATTCCGAACTAACAGATATTGTGCGCTCCTACTTAGAGGAAGAAGTACAGGTATCTGCTCTTGAAAGCACCACTGACCAGTTAATAGATAAACTGGAAATGATGAAAGATGCCGGGAAACTAAAACTGGAACACGAAACCATTCAGCAGTTTAAAAAAGTATTGCAAACTTCCGACTTGGTAAAGTTCGCAAAATCTAAACCAGAGACCTCTGTAGCAGAAGCAGATAGAAAATCTGTAGAGCAAATAGTTATAAAAACAAAAGAAGCTATTCCAGAACCTACGGAAGAAGAGTTAATGCAGCAGGAAGAATACCAAGAAGAGCTTCAGAAGAAGAATTACAGAAAAAGAATAGTTCTCACTTCCTTGGCCGCTGTGCTCTTGCTTTTATTTACTGGAGCAGCTGCCGTAGGTTATTACGGGTTTGATTATGTTAAGGATACCGTGCTTGGGCATCCCACAAAAAAATTATTAGAAGGCAATTGGGTGCAAAGCGACTATGGTTACCCACCTGTTAGTGTGCAAACCCCAGAGGTACTATTGCGCCAGACGATAAAGTTACCACCAGAATCGCAAGCCTCTATTAAAGAAATGCAGGCATTTGCTTATAGAAGCAAAACAGGATTATTTACCGTAGCCACCACCTCTATCTTACTTTCACAGCCAGAGGAACCAGACTACGCAAAATCTTCGGAACAAATATTACAAAATTTCGAAAACCAAGGCGCTAGGAACATTACCACCAAACAAGAAGAGTTCACTACGCTTACAGGGGTAAAAGGTGTAAAACTCTATGGAAGCGGAAAATTTGCGGTGCCAGAATCGGAAGAATTGGTTGAAGGGAATTATGTGGTTCTCTTTTTTGGAGGCAAAGGTTTTCAGCAAAACCTTATTCTTAGTTGGCTTGCAGATGACCCCTATGCTGATAAAATTGTAGATAGAATTTTAAATTCAGTTGAAGTAAAAACGACCTTATAAATGTTAGAGAATATTTCATTTGCGAATCCACAGTTTTTCTGGCTCTTTTTATTGCTGCCAGTGGCCATGCTATGGTATTTCTTTAAAAGGAAGGAAGAAACCGCTTCACTAAAGATATCGAGCATAAAGGGATTTTCTACCAATAGCATATTGCCAAAATTAAAACCGCTGTTATTTGCACTACGCTTGCTCGCGTTAGCCGCTATAATAGTAGCCATGGCCAGACCACAAACCGAAGACATCTCTACCAGAACAAAAACAACGCAAGGTATAGATATTGTAATGTCTATAGATGTTTCTTCTAGTATGTTGGCTCAAGATCTTAAACCCAACAGGCTAGTAGCGCTTAAAAAAGTAGCAGCAGAGTTTATAGACAAAAGACCTAATGACCGAATTGGGTTAGTAGTATATGCAGGAGAAAGCTATACAAAAACCCCTATTACTAGTGATAAGGCTATAGTACAAAATGCCTTGAAGGAAATTACTTACGGACAAGTAGATGATGGAACTGCAATTGGATTAGGTCTTGCAACTGCAGTAAACCGACTTAAAGACAGTAAAGCATTAAGCAAGGTTATTATCTTACTAACGGACGGGGTTAATAATTCTGGCTTTATTGAGCCGCAAACCGCTGCCGACCTTGCCGTAGAATTTGGCATAAAAACATATACTATTGCTATTGGAACTAACGGTAATGCCTTATCTCCCGTAGCCTATAACGCAGACGGATCCTTTAGATATGCCATGGAAGCAGTGGAAATAGATGAAGAGTTATTAAAATCTATTGCAACAACAACTGGCGGGAAATATTTTAGAGCCACGGATAATAAAAAGTTAGAAGCGATTTACGACGAAATAAACAAATTAGAAAAAACCGATATAGAGGAATTTAAGTATTATAAATACGAGGAAAAATTTAGACCTTGGGTCTATTTGGCAGGGGCATTATTACTGATAGAATGGCTCACTAGAATTACCCTATTCAGAAGTTTTATATAGCGCTGTAAGAATAAAAGGCTAAGTTACCAAGCCGTTACAAATGAAGAAAGCATAATGATTCAATTAGACGAAAAAACATATTTTTACCTGTTATTCATCATCCCGGTGATGATCGTGCTTTTTGTATTATTTCAAATCTGGAAAAAAAGGGCGCAAAGAAAATTTTCGGACCCAACCCTACTAAAACGATTAACCCCAGAGAGATCTACTTTTAAGGCTACCTTAAAACTGATACTCCTCCTATTAGGAATTACCTTTATGACTCTTGCTCTAGTAAATCCAAAAATGGGCACTAAGCTAGAAACGGTAAAAAGGGAAGGACTAGACATAGTATTCGCGGTGGATGTCTCTAAAAGTATGTTGGCAGAAGATATTGCTCCCAATAGACTAGATAAAGCAAAGCGATTGGTTTCTGAAATCATTAACCAGCTAGCAAGCGACCGTATCGGGATTATTGCTTACGCAGGGCAAGCATTCCCCCAATTGCCATTGACTACAGATTATGGGGCGGCAAAAATGTTCTTGCAAAATATGAATACCGATATGCTTTCCTCACAAGGGACTGCTATTGACCAAGCCGTTAACTTGGCAACTAATTATTATGATGACGGAGAAACCAATAGGGTGCTTTTTATAATATCAGATGGGGAAGACCATTCCGAAGGGGATATTACCCGAAGTGTGGATGAGGCCACCAAAGAAAATATTAGAATTTTCACGGTTGGGGTAGGAACTGCAAAAGGGGGACCCATTCCTTTAAAAAGAAATGGAGTTGTAGAGAGCTTTTTAAGAGACCGGGAAGGAGAAGTAGTCATTACTAGAATGAATGAACAAACCTTGCGTGATATTGCTAACGATGGAAATGGTGAATACATCAGTGGGGAAAATACGGAACAAGCTGTTTCCTTTATAAGAGACCAGTTAAATAGAATAGATAAAACGGAATTTGAGGCCAAACAATTTGCAGAGTTTAAGGATCAATTCCAATGGTTTTTGGGTGCGGCGCTTTTATTTCTATTTTTAGACATCTTTGTATTGGACAGAAAAACAAAATGGCTAAAAAAATTGAACTTGTTTAATGAGAATGAGCAATAAATCTAGAAAAATGAAAAGGATTGTATGCATCATATTATTGTTCGGCTATCTTGGCCATGCCCAAGAAATAGATAAAGAAACACAAAAGGCTATAAAGAGATCAACAGCCTATACTTGGGAAGGTAATAAGAATTTAGAGGAAAAGGATTTTGTGAATGCTGAAGCAAAATACAGAAAAGCAATCTCCGAAAATGCCGATAATAGCATCGCCCCTTATAATTTAGGAAATGCCTATTACGAAAACGAAACCTATAGCGAAGCCTTTGGCAGGTACAAGCAGTCTGCTGAGAATGCAACTAGCAAATCAGAAAAACATAAGGCATTTCATAATATGGGGAATGTGTTTATGAAGAACAAAGAATATGAAAAAGCGGTAGAAGCTTATAAAGAAGCATTGAGAAATGAACCTACCGATGAGGAGACTAGGTATAATTTTGCCTTGGCCAAAGAGATGCTAAAAAAGCAGCAGGAAGACCAAAAAAATAACCCTGATAAAGACAACCAGGACCAAGAGGACCAGCAAGACCAACAAGATCAAAACCAGGACAAGCAAGAGGGAGAACAAGACCAGGAGAATAAGGACAACCAGCAAGAAAACAAAGATCAAGATCAGGACGAAGGAGACCAAGACGATCAAGGAGATCAAGAAAAGGAGGACGAGAATGAAGGGGAAGGCGATAAAAAAGACCAGCAGCCCCAAGACGGAGATCAAGAAGAACAACAACCGCCAAGGCCTAATCAATTATCACCACAGCAGGTGAGAAGTTTATTGGAGGCTATGCAAAATGAAGAAAAGAAAGTTCAAGAGAAGATAGATGGCCAAAAGGTAAAAGGACCAAAAGTTAAGAACGAAAAAGATTGGTAATAACCATGATATTAAAAAGATACATACCGCTAGTAGTAGCATTGTTCATGGCCATTACACTTAATGCCCAAAAGGATGATGAATCGGTAACTTTTGAAATGGTACTCAGTAAAGATAAACTGGGTATTAACGAAAGAATCCGGGTAGACTTTACTATGAACAGGGATGGTGATAATTTTACTCCGCCAGATTTTAAAGGGTTTAGAGTACTTATGGGACCTTCGCAGTCCATAAGCTCGTCTTGGGTGAATGGAGTTAGAAGCTTTTCTAAAACCTATAGCTATACTCTCGCCCCAACAGCAAGAGGAAAGTTTACTATAAATCAGGCCACAATAGATATTAATGGTACTACTTATAAATCCCTACCTAAGGAGGTAGAAGTTACAGCAGCAGTAGACCGACCAGACGGTGAAAAAACAGTAGATGACGTAGCGGACGAAAGCTTACATTTAGTTGCAGAGATATCTAAAAGCAACCCTTATTTAAATGAGGCCGTATCAGTGGTTTATAAACTTTATGCTAGTCCTAATATAGATGTAACTAACTTTAGAGCACTAGACAATCCAAAATATAATAATTTTTGGAGTCAAGATATTCCAGTAACCAAATATTCTATTGAGAATACTACTTATAAAGGAAAGCCATATAGATCGGTAATCCTAAAGAGAGTAGTACTATATCCGCAAAGAACAGGGGAATTAGATCTAGAACCTCTCTCTCTAGATGTTAGCCTACAAGTACCTACCAATAAACGCGATTTTTTTGGTGGTAGAGTTATGGCGCAAGCCAACAAAACAGTTTCAGCAGGTAAAAGAACATTAAGTGTAAAACCTCTTCCTACAGAAGGTAAACCAGCAGGCTTTAGTGGAGCCGTAGGGCAGTTCGACTTTTTTGTAACTCCAAGCAAGACCCACCTGAATGCTTCCGAATCCTTACAAGCGGTAGTAAGTATTAACGGGAAAGGAAATTTAAAACTGTTTGAAATCCCAAAACTACATCTTCCTAGCTCTCTAGAGGTTTATGATCCAGAGTATAAAGAAAACATAAGAACTACTATTTCTGGGATGGAAGGAAAGGTAGAAAACAGTTATACTGTAGTACCCACCTATAGAGGAAAGTATCCTATCCCTAGTTTAACGTTTAGCTATTTTAATCCAAAAACGGAAAAATACCATACCCTCAATTCAGAAGAGGCAATGATAAACGTATTAGAAGGTCCTATAAGTGGCGCAATAAGCACAACAGAACCCAGTAGCAATAATAGAGGTAGTAACAAACAGCTCGTGGTTGCGTCTTCAGACCAGTTTGTTTTTAACAAATTAACCCCTAATTTAACTACAATAGGAACGAATTACTTTTTTGGTTCTACGGCATTTTACCTGTGGTGGTTACTCCCCATCATTCTAATTCCTGTGGCAATTGTTATTGGCAAAAAACGTGAAGCCATAGCAAGTGACGTGGAAGGCAATAGAATTAAAAGAGCAAATAGATTGGCAAGAAAATATCTTTCAGCCTCTAAAAAAGCACTAGGTTCAAAAGACTCTTTTTATGTTGCACTAGAAAAAGCGCTACATAACTACCTAAAAGCAAAACTGAAGATTGAAACTTCTGAGTTTAGTAAGGATAAGATTGCCACCCTACTACAAGAAAAAAATGTTGATGATAACACAAAGAACGGTTTTATTGGGCTGTTAGAAAGCTGTGAAATGGCTAGATATAGCCCATTCTCAGAGGTGCAGATGCAACAAGATTACGATAAAGCTAGCGAGGTTATTTCACAATTAGACAAACAAATTTAAGTCATGGTACGTGTATTAGCAGTTCTTTTCTTTATGATTGGTACTTTGGGACACTCCCAAAACCAAGAGCTATTTGAAAAGGCCACCACTTTTTATAATGATGGGGAATATGAGGAGGCTAGGGACAATTACCTTAAAATCCTAGAAAACGGAGCGCATTCCGCGGCCTTGTACTTTAATTTAGGTAACACCTACTATAAACTTAATGATATTGCTCCAAGCATCTATTATTATGAAAAGGCACTGTTGTTAAACCCTTCGGACCAAGACATTTTAAACAACTTGTCTTTTGCAAAAAACATGACCCTAGATGCTATTGAACCCTTACCCAAAACAACGATATCTAAATTCTACAATAAGGTTACAGGCTACCTTACTTTTGATCAATGGGCATATACAGCCATAGTATTCATGTTTTTATTTGTAGGTCTTTACATAGCCTTCTACTACTTTAGATATTCTACACAAAAGCGAATTGCTTTTATCTTCAGTCTTATATTCTTAATTCTATCACTTACTGCTTCTACCTTATCCTATGTTCAGTATAATAGATATAACTCTGAAAGACCTGCTATAATATATGTGGAACAAGCCCCTATTAAGCCTGAACCTAATAATAGGAGTCAGGCAATCTTTAATTTACATGCAGGTACCAAAGTGCAAGTAGTTGAAGAGATGCAAGACTGGAAAAAAATTGAACTTGCAGATGGGAAAACCGGCTGGCTTTTATCCAATGAGATACGCGAACTAAAAGATTTCTAGAATATTAATATCTTAAGGAACCGGATCTAGACGCTATTAACCGCGGTTACTAGGAAAAGCATTCCTTTTTACCACCTTGCGCTAATAGTCCGTTTTCTATTCGTTTGCTAAAAAAAAGCAGTGCAAACCTATATTTCCCTTTCAATTAATAATTATCTTGCCCTCGATTAATTAAAATTAGGAATACCGATTCCTATATGGAACCATTTCTAACCGGATAATTTCCTAAATTAAAAAACAGAAAAGATGGATAGCCTAAACGATGTCTTCAAAAACAATGAAAAATGGATAGCAGATAAACTGGACAAAAATCCAGATTTCTTTAAAGATTTGGATAGGGGTCAAAAACCAGATATCCTATACATTGGTTGTTCAGACAGCAGGGTTACCACCGAAGAATTAATGGGTCTAGGCCCTGGAGAAGTCTTTGTTCACCGTAATATTGCCAATATGGTGATTAGTATAGACCTCAACGTTATGTCTGTAGTAAACTATGCCGTAGATCACCTTAAGGTTAATAATATTGTAGTCTGTGGACATTATTCTTGTGGAGGAGTTAAAGCCGCTATGCAATCCGAAGACCTTGGTATTTTAAACCCATGGTTACGGAATATTAGGGATGTGTACAGACAACATAGGACTGAATTAAATGCTATTGAAGATGAGGAGCAAAAGTACAATCGCCTAGTAGAATTAAACGTACAGGAGCAATGTATTAACCTCATAAAAACAGCAGCTGTCCAACGAGCATATAGAGAAAGAAACCTCATTGTACACGGATGGGTGTTCGATATTAAGACTGGAAAGTTGATAGACTTAAAAATAGATTTCAAAGGTATTCTTAATAATATCATGGAAATCTATCGCTTAGATTATAAAGACCTTTAACTCTTTACTATAAAGCAGCATTATCACTGAAAAGGTCGGCAAATAGCGTTTACCAATAGCATTGGGAAGGTATTACCTTATGTATTGGCGACTTTAAAAACATCGTTACTATAGCCCTTACAAAGCAGAGAAGACATCAACAATATAGATTTAGATAAAATCTATTCGTGGCTTGCCATAAAAGTTTTAAATTTGCGGTTCAATTTTTTGATGAGAATCCAAGCCATACCATTGCAATGATAGATCAGATAAAGGAACATATTTCGGAAGTAGAAAAATTCACTTCCTCCGATAAGGATGCCATTGAAGCATTTAGAATAAAATACTTGGGAAAAAAGGGGTTGTTCAATCATTTCTTCTCAGATTTTAAAAACGTTCCTAACGAACAGAAGAAAGAGTTTGGGCAAACAGTAAACCAACTCAAGGCCGTTGTTACTGAAAAAGTAAACACCTTAAAGCAAGCACTGGAAAACGAAAAGTTGGCCCATGGCATCTATGGCGACCTTACTCGCCCTGGAGAGCCCTTAGAATTGGGATCTAGACACCCTATATCAATTGTTAAGAATCAGATTATTGATATATTTTCCAGAATTGGATTTAATGTATCAGAAGGTCCTGAAATAGAAGACGATTGGCATAACTTTACTGCCTTAAACCTTCCCGAATACCATCCAGCAAGGGATATGCAGGATACCTTTTTTATCCAAACAGATCCAGATATTTTGTTGCGTACCCATACTTCCTCTGTTCAGGTAAGATATATGGAGAACAATAAGCCACCTATTAGAACCATATCTCCTGGAAGAGTATATAGAAATGAAGCCATATCGGCAAGATCTCACTGTTTCTTCCATCAGATAGAGGGACTATATATAGACAAAGACGTTTCTTTTGCAGATTTAAAGCAGACTTTACAGTTTTTTACAACTGAACTTTTTGGTAAATCTGAAATTCGATTACGTCCCTCCTACTTCCCTTTTACAGAACCGAGTGCCGAAGTTGATGTATATTGGGGATTGAATTCCGAAGCAGATTATAAGATGACCAAAGGTACAGGTTGGTTAGAAATTATGGGATGTGGTATGGTAGACCCTAATGTCCTTACCAATTGTGGGATAGATGCTAATGAATATTCTGGTTTTGCCTTTGGAATGGGTATAGACCGTATTGCTTTATTACTGCATCAAATATCCGATATACGACTCTTGAGTGAGAACGATTTAAGATTCTTGGAGCAATTTAAAAGCGCCCTTTAATTCAATACGCTTTTCTAGGAACAAACTAATTATAACCGCATTTTAAAATGAAAAAGGACATAGAAATACCTGTTTCAAAGAATGTATACCTAGGTGTTATCCATGAATGGAACGACGAATTCTTAGAAAAAACATGGAATGCCTATATCATAAATGATCGGGACACTCCTATTGAAGGTGTAATAGCTGTATCCACTGGCTACAAAGGAGACCAAAAAACTTCCACCATGAGACATGGCCTAGGGGAAGTCTCTGCAAAGTCTTATAGGAAAATAGAGTTACTACAAGAAGAGGTCCTTTCTTTTAACAATGAATTTTTTGTCACCTATTTTGCAGACAACAAACTCTATGAAAAAAGATTTGTATTTGAAAAAAACTCAATACAGGAAAGCAACCTTACTCTCTTACCTGTAATGGAGACAGAAGGGGTGATAGCCAAATAGTCAGCTACCCCCTTGCATTTTTAACTTAAGATTAACACCTACTAGGTTCGCTTTATTCAGAACCAATACTAAGTTTGTAAACTTACATTTGATTTTACAGATTTGGCAACCGACCTAGATAAAAATCAGTTAATTGAAGAGCTTGGAGTATATTTTGAAAACAACAAAATATTACCTCCTCTTGCTGCAAGAATCTTCGCTATGTTAATTCTTACTGAAGAAGAAGGTATTTCATTTGATGATTTTGTTGAAGGTCTTTATGCTAGTAAAAGCTCCATTTCCACCAACTTACAACTCTTGCAAGCCACCGGGCGAATTGTTTACTTTACAAAACCCGGAGAACGCAAACGTTATTTTAAAATATCTCCCAATGATATTTTTGAACAGCTAGAAAAGAAAATTGAGCAATGGGAAAGTGAGAAAGAAATGCATCTAAAAGTTTACAATTTTAAAAAAGATACGCTTAAAAATAACTGCAGCAATCAGAAGGATACGCCTGGTTTACACTATACTAAGACGTATGCAGAACTTGCAGATTATTTTATTGAAAACTTGAATGAACTCAAAGAAAATTTAAAAATTACCATTAACTCCAATTCCAAATGAAAAAATTACTAATCGCACCTATAATCCTTAGCATCACCCTATTAGTTGGTTGTGGAGAAAAGGAACAAACTAGCCAGGCTCCATCGGCAGCACCCTACCCCACTATTAAGGTAGAGAGAAGAACGGTAGACAACTTCACGAAATATCCAGCTAGTATAGAAGGAATAGTTAATAGTAAGGTTCGTGCAAAAGTTGCTGGATATATCCAAGAAGTGTTGGTAGACGAGGGCCAGGAGGTAAAAAAGGGACAATTAATGTTTACTTTAGAAACTCAATCCTTAACCCAGGATGCAGCTGCAGCACAGGCAAGAATTAATTCTGCTCAGGTAGAGTTAAATAAACTACGCCCACTAGTTGAAAAAAATATTATAAGCAGTGTACAAATAGAAACGGCCAAAGCCAATTTAGAGCAAGCAAAAAGTAACTATCAAAGTATAGCCGCTAATATTGGCTACGCCCAAATAAAAAGCCCTGTAGATGGCGTTGTGGGATCTATACCTTTTAGAAAAGGAAATTTAGTGAGCGCACAAGATGCTATGCCTTTAACTACTGTATCTAGTATAGAGCACGTTTATGCATTTTTCTCCATGAACGAAAAGGACCTTATAAGCTTCCTAAGGGATATTGAGGGAAGTACCATGGAAGAAAAAGCAAAAAATATATCAGAGGTACAATTAATCCTTGCAGATGGTTCCATATATGAACACAAAGGAAAAATAGAAACTATAAGTGGGGAAATCAATACCAAAACCGGAACCGTTACTTTTAGAGCAACATTTCCCAACCCACAAGGTCTTTTAAGAAACGGAAGCAGTGGTAGCATCATTCTCCCCAACAAACTAAACGATGTTTTAGTGATTCCTACCTTGTCTACTTTTGAGCAACAAGGAAAGAAATTTGTATACCTAGTACAAGGCGATTCATTGGTGCCAAGGGCGGTAACATTAAAAGCTGCAATTAATGGTATCTCTGTTATAGAAGGACTAGAAGAGGGCACCCAAATATTGGCCAAGGGACTTGGTAAAGTTAGGTCGGGGCAACAAATTATTCCAGAACCTACCAGTATGGACAGCATTATAAATTCTTACAATCCTGTTTTTAAATAAGTCAGTATGCTAAAAACATTCATAGAAAGGCCTGTACTTTCCACCGTTATATCGATTATCTTATTACTCCTGGGTGGATTGGGATTACTCACCCTTCCCGTTACCCAATACCCAGATATTGCACCACCTACCGTGCAAGTATCTGCCAATTACCCTGGAGCTAATGCCGAAACCATCCTAGAGAGTGTTATTGTCCCCATAGAGGAACAGATTAATGGGGTAGAGGATATGACCTATATTACTTCAACTGCAAGTAACACAGGTAGCGCTAGTATTACAGTTTATTTTGAACAAGGTGTAGATCCCGATATCGCCGCTGTAAACGTTCAAAACAGAGTAGCAAGAGCTAATGCCTTATTACCTGCAGAGGTTATCCGCTCTGGAGTTATAACCCAAAAGCGTCAAAGCTCTGCGCTTATGTACGCCTCCTTATACTCTACCAATCCAGATTATGATGAGACTTTTATTCAGAACTACCTTAATATTAACGTAAAACCAGAACTACAGCGTATTAAAGGGGTAGGAGACGTGAATGTTTTTGGAGGAAAAGATTATGCCATGCGTGTGTGGTTAGATCCTGTTAAGCTCACCGCATATAATTTAACGGTAACCGATGTAACCCAAGCCATTGGAGAGCAAAGTTTAGAAGCTGCTGCTGGATCTCTTGGCCAAAATTCTGGAGAAGCCTTTGAATATGTTATTAAATACAAAGGACGATATAAGACCGCTGAAGAATATCAGAACATTATTATTAAATCTTTGGGTAACGGTCAATTTCTAAAGCTAAGTGACGTTGCTAAAGTAGAATTAGATGCGTTTTCCTACACTTCTATTGGTCGTGCTAGAGGCTATCCAGGAGTTGGCTTTGGAATTTTCCAAACTCCAGGCTCCAATGCACAGGAAATTATTGAAGAAATCTATACAAAGTTAGACGACCTAAAGGAAGGATTTCCATCAGGGGTTGATTATGTTATAAACTTCGATACCAATAAATTCCTAACGGCATCGATGACCAAGGTACAAGTAACCCTTATAGAGGCCTTTTTATTGGTTTTCTTAGTAGTGTTCTTATTCCTTCAAGATTTTAAGTCCACCTTAATTCCTGCAATAGCAGTACCAGTATCTATAATAGGAACCTTTTTCTTCCTTAACCTACTGGGTTACTCCTTAAACCTTTTAACGCTTTTTGCGCTTCTTTTGGCTATCGGTATTGTAGTGGATGATGCCATTGTGGTAGTAGAGGCAGTCCATGCCAAATTAGAAGAAGGGTACACTTCTGCAAAAAAGGCCTCTTTGAGTGCTATGAACGAAATTAGTGGCGCTATTGTATCTATTACATTAGTAATGGCTGCAGTGTTTATCCCGATTACCTTTATCCAAGGTCCGTCTGGGGTATTTTACGAACAGTTTGGGGTTACCCTGTTAATTGCTATTTTGATTTCTGCGGTTAACGCACTTACATTAAGTCCGGCCTTATGTGCCATTTTTCTTAAACCCACTAAAAAGGAAGGCGAAAAGAAAAAGACAATAGTAAAGAGATTCTATACCGCATTTAATGCAGGTTTTGAAGCTACCACCAACAAATATGTTAAGTCATTAAGATTCTTAGTAAAGAATAGTTGGGTAACGGTAATTATCCTATTGGTTTCTATATTTGGCATATTCTGGGCAAATAATACTACCCCAACAGGATTTGTTCCTTCTGAGGATAGGGGAGTAATTTTTATGAACTTAGAGCTTCCACAAGGTGCGTCATTGGATCGTACTTTTAGTATTACCGAAGACATTTATAAAGCTATTGAATCTATAGAGGGGGTAAGATCTGCCTCTTTACAAGGGGGACGAAATTTCTTTTCCGGAGCAGGTAGCTCCTATGGAATGGGCTTTATCCTTTTAGAAGATTTTGATAAGCGAACAACAGATGAAACCTCATCAGAAGCCATTGTACAGCAATTATTTGCTAAGACCGGACATATTACAGATGCGAATATTATATTCTTTGCACCTCCAAGTATCCCAGGATTTGGTGCTTCAGATGGATTTGAGGTACAAATCTTAGACCGCGCAGCGGGGAGTCTAAAGACGTTAGATACCATAGCGAACGGATTTGCCGCCGCCCTTACACAACGACCAGAAATTGGCTATGCATCCAATTCTTTTAGTACCAATTTCCCACAATTGCAAATGGATATCGATATCCCAAAGGCAAAAGAAGCTGGCGTAGAGGTTAGCAGCATTCTTAGAACCCTACAAGGCTATATTGGAGGTTTATACACCGCCGACTTCAGTCGCTTCGGAAAACAGTTTAGAGTAATGGTACAGGCTAAACCAGAAGACCGTAAGGACGAAAACAGTCTGCACAGTATGTTTGTTAGGAACAACGACGGAGAAATGGCTCCAATATCACAATTTGTAACCCTTAGTAGGGTTTACGGGCCACAAACAGTAAATAGATTTAACCTGTTTAATTCTGTTACAGTAAACGGATCAGCAGCTCCAGGATTTAGTTCGGGGGATGCAATTAATGCCGTTACAGAAGTTGCAGAACAACATTTGCCACGAAATTACGAGATTGCCTTTTCGGGGATAACTAGGGAAGAAATTTCTTCTGGTGGACAATCGGGCATTATATTTTTACTGAGTATCATATTTGTATACTTCTTTTTATCGGCACAATACGAAAGCTATTTACTACCATTTGCAGTTCTACTCTCACTGCCAGTTGGAGTAGCGGGCGCCTACTTAACTACTAAATTTTTAGGCTTGGAAAACAATATTTATTTCCAGATCGCTTTAATTATGCTTATTGGTCTGTTAGCGAAAAATGCTATTCTTATTGTGGAGTTTGCTATTCAACGTAGACAGCACGGCCTCACCATTACCGAAGCTGCTATAGACGGCGCAAGAGCCCGATTAAGGCCTATTTTAATGACTTCCTTTGCATTTATCCTTGGACTAATGCCATTGGTAGTTGCAAAAGGTGTAGGAGCTGCAGGAAACAATGCTATTGGAACCGGTGCTGTTGGAGGAATGTTAGTAGGTACGGTAATCGGAATTTTTATTATCCCAGTATTATTTATTCTCTTCCAGTGGCTGCAAGAGAAGGTTACCGGGGATCCCACAGTAGAAACCATAGAAGAATAATAGTAATTTATATTATGCGACATAACACTTTGTACAGAATAATCCTGTTAACTATAGTTCCGGTATTAATGCAATCCTGTTTTTCTGCCAAGGAATATGTTAGACCTTCAATTGAAAGCGAGGCACTTTTCCGCACGGATAATATTAAGACAGACAGCAATTCTATTGCCCAATTATCTTGGAGAGAATTGTTTACCGATCCTATTTTAACCGATTATATCCAAAGAGGACTAGACAACAATCTAGATATTAGGGTGGCACTGCAGAACATTAATGCTGCACAGGCCTATTTAAAGCAAGGAAAAGCAGGGTACTACCCTACTATAGATGCTATGGCAAGCTATGGCCGCTCTACCTTTTCAGAAAATGGTGCCATGGCTATGAATAGCGGGTCTGCTACCGAACAATTCGAGTTATCAGGCTCCTTATCTTGGGAAGCCGATATATGGGGGAAAATTAGAAGTGCAGACAGAGCATCCCAAGCTAATTACTTACAATCTGTTGCGGCACACCAAGCGGTAAAAACCAACCTTATAGCTGCCATTAGTAGCACCTATTACAGATTATTGGCCCTTGATAAGCAGAAAGATATTATTAAGGAAACAATAGAAGCTAGGAAAAGTAGCCTTACTACTACACAGGCACTTAAGGATGCCGGACAGGTTACAGAAGTAGCGGTTAAACAGACCGAAGCGCAATTGTATTCCACAGAAATTATATTGGTAGACATTGAAAAGAATATAAAACTACTAGAAAATACATTTTCTATTCTTTTGGGAGAATCGGCACGAAGCGTACAAAGAGGCACCTTAGAAGAACAAGAACTTCAAACAGAATTAACCACTGGCGTACCTGCAGATTTATTGGTTAACAGACCTGATGTTTTGGAAGCCGAGTACAGTTTAATCAATGCCTTTGAACTTACTAATGTAGCTAGAAGTCATTTCTACCCTGCTTTGCGACTTACCGCTGCTGGTGGATTTCAAAGCTTAGAATTGGATAATTTATTCAATGCTAGCTCTCTATTCTCAAATTTGGCAGGATCATTGGCACAGCCAATTTTAAATGGCAGAAAGATTAAGACGCAATATGAGGTTTCACAAGCACAGCAAGAGCAAGCCTTATTACGTTATAAAAAGGTGTTATTAATAGCAGGAAAAGAAGTTTCGGATGCTCTATACGACTATCAAGCGGAAAACAAGAAAATTGAAGTGCGTAAAAAAGAACTCGCATCCCACATGCTGGCCGAATCTTATTCAGAAGAATTACTAAACAACGGACTATCCAATTTTTTAGAAGTATTGACCGCAAGGCAAAATGTACTTAATTCTCAACTGAACCTTATAGATTCTCAATTTGGTCAGTTAAATGCTATAGTTACTCTTTACGAGGCACTTGGTGGAGGATGGCAATAAAATAAGGCAGCGTAGTTAGCTTGTTTAGGCCTTCAATACTATGAAAAAGAAAAGCGGAATTACGATGTATGGCGTGATAGCGATTTTGCTCATTGCCATATATTATTTATTAAACTTAAGTGTTTTTGATCCCTGGGAACAGTACATTCCTTTTGTGAAAAAACTAACTATAAGTTTATTCTTAATTGCTATAATCTATCTGATAAGTAAGATTATTTCGAAGATTATAGACACCCAGACCAATTCTGAAGGGGATCGATATAACCTCTTGCGAATTGTCCGCTTCCTGGCAATGGTATTCAGCCTTATAGTAGTGGCTTCCTTTCTATTCCAAAACCTCTATGCAGCAGTTGTCAGCTTTGGATTATTTTCTTTGGTTATCGGTTTTGCCTTGCAAGCCCCTATCACTTCTTTTATCGCCTGGGTATATCTAATTTTTCGCAGATCCTATTTGGTAGGAGATCGCATACAGATAAAAGGGTTCCGTGGCGATGTAGTAGAGATAAGTTATTTAGACACCTCTATCTTGGAGTGTAGTGGTGATTATCTTGGCAACGATCGTAAAAGCGGAAGAGTAATTAGATTTCCAAATAGCCTGATATTAAGAGAGGAAATTATTAATTACTCTGGCCCCGAAGTTCCTTTTATATGGAATGAAACTGCAGTTCAGGTAGCCTATACGAGCGACCTGCAATTTGTAGAAGACTGTTTACTGGAAGCGGCGTCCAAAGATTTTAAAAAAACCTATCCACAGCTAATAAACCAAAGTCATACACCATGGGAACCCTCAGTCTATTTTAGAGTAACTAAATATGCGTGGATGGAAGCAGTAGTATCCTATCCAGTAGAACCAAAAGACGCCACCGCTCGCAGGAACCGTATATTGAAATACGCCCTGCCTATACTGAACGAAGCCCCAGATAAAGTTAAATTCCCTGAAGGTGCTTTCCGTTAAAAAAGTGTCACCAGCACTTAGGTCAATTCTTCTAATATATTACCCAGGATAGACCTTCTTAGATCTCCATAATATTTTGATGGTTAATTAGACTTACTTAAGGTAGCTTTTACATTCTTTTTTTTTGACTTTTAATTATATGTCCTAATTTAACAACACTGCCATAAGAAGGTACACTATACACCATTTTCGGTATCTTAGTATGCGTTATAAAGTGCAATCAGTAAATTTCAATTCAGTAACATGCAGGCAAAGAATCCCGATATAAAAATAAAGCTAGAACTGGTAAATAGCATCATTCACGGCTTTGGAATTATTTTTGGAATAGTTAGCATACCTATTCTAATTGCTTTTGCCATAAAAAGCAATAATACGGTAGGAGTTATTGGCGCAGCCATATATGGATTTTGCTTTTTACAACTTTTTACATTTTCTACACTCTATCACGGGTTTCAACATGCCCAGGTAAAACCTATATTTCAAATCCTAGATCACATTAGTATTTACTTTCTCATATCCGGCACCTATACCCCATTCTTATTAATTTATATGAATAATACGTTTGGTATTACATTATTGAGTGTGTTGTGGGGTTTAACTGCATTTGGAATCGTTTTTAAGATCTTTTTTACGGGCAAGTGGAACATCATTTCTACACTCGTTTACATTGCAATGGGCTGCATTATGCTCGTTGGTGGACGCACTTTTTTTGAAACTATTCCTTCTAACATAATGACCATGATTCTTATTGGAGGCGCCCTTTATCTTGTGGGGGTTATCTTTTATCTGTGGAGAAAATATCCCTACAACCATGCTGTATGGCATTTTTTTGTATTAGCAGCTGCTATCTGCCATTATGTAGCCATTCTTTTCGCGGTTTAGTAAATGAGGACTAACGTAAATGGAATCCCTTAGCGGCCCACCACGGATGAATTTCAATAGTAAGTCTTCCTGCTTTAACCATTGGATCTAAGTTAGCAAGGCTATCTGCCATTTCTTGGGTTGGTACATTATAAATCGTAATTCCCCTTATTTCTCCATTATCCCCAAAAGGGCCAGAAATATCAGCATACCCCATTTCATACATTCTTCCAAGATGTGCTAAATGCAAGGCTTGCAGACTGTCTAATTCCGCCTCAGAGAGAGACTTATTACTCCCTCTTTTTAAAAAGGCCATAAAATATTGCTGCATTAATATGGTATCCTTAGTTGCTTCATCCACATAGTCAAATGTTTGAAAGCCCCGCTCCTCTAATCGCTTTTTCTTCTCCATTACGGAAACTGTGTTCTTTTCTATAGATGTATTAACCATTTCTGACCTTTCTCCAGTCTCTTTACAAGAAATCACTAATAGAAAAAGAAAAATATAGCCCAAATATCTCATTGTTACCATGTTTTAAAAGGATGCTTACTAAGTTGTGAGTTGTAGTATTTGTTGTTACCAGTAACTTCTTCCCCTAACCATACAGGTGTTTCATAGGCTTCATCCTCGGAATTTAATTCCACTTCAGCCACTAGCAATCCCGTATTATCTCCAAAAAATTCATCCACTTCAAATAAGTGCTCGCCAACTGGGACCTCGTATCTCATTTTCTCTATAACTCCTGGTTCTGCCAATTTCATTAAGGCCTCTGCCTCTTCTACTGGAATACTAGTTTCCCATTCAAAACGGGTAGTTCCCTTATCGCTTCCCTTTCCTTTAACCGTTAAGAATCCAGAATCCCCCTTGATTCTCACCCTTACCGTTCGCCTAGGATCCGTATTAAGAAAACCCTGGGTAATTCTATAAGAATTAACCGAACCCTCCTTAAACGCCTCTGAATTCACTAAAAACTTACGTTCTATCTCTATCACACTATTTATTTATTGATGAAATGTTCTTTCTTATGCTTCCCTATTCTTCAGCTAACTTTCTTATCTGATCTGATTCGATATAAACTTCATTATACTGATTATTTGCCAAGTAGACCATAGCAGAAACAATGGCATCAGGTTTAATAGACTTATATTTATCCAATGGTCCTACAAGCACAAAATTCAATATTTTCATTAATTGACTGGCTATCCCTTCTGCCAATCTTTTTTCTGATCTCTTCCCTACAATTAAAGAGGGGCGTAAGAAATGAGTTTTAGGTATAGCATACTCCAATACCGTATTCTCCATTTCTCCTTTCAATCGGTTATAACGAGTACTACTCTTTGGATTTGCCCCCAAAGCTGAAATAACGATGTAGGTGTTTATATTGTTAGACTTGCAGAGTTTAGCTGCCGAAACAGGAATACCAACATCTATTGCCCTATACATTTCAGGATCTGGCGTTTTAGCTTTTGTAGTACCTATACAACAAAATACCTCATCAGCATAAAACTCCTTTTTATATTGTGCTAAGTTCCGCAAATCACCAAGATGCTCCTCCAATTTTGGATGGGTAAATCCTACTGAAGATCTAGAAAACAACTTAATCTTACCATAACGATTATCTGCTAATAATTTCTTTAATAATAGCCCCCCAGTTAATCCTGTGGCTCCTAATATAATCGCGGTTTTTATTTCTGCTTTCATAGTCCTATTTTCAATCAATGCGAGTTTAGTCAATAATTATATGTTCTCCCCTATAGTTGTTATAAATTTACAGTATGAAATTGGATTTTCCCCTACGAAAAATAATACATGTAGATATGGATGCTTTTTATGCCTCTGTAGAACAAATGGATGATCCTACCCTAAAAGGGAAGCCTATTGCTGTTGGGGGAGCTGAAAAGAGAGGAGTAGTAGCTGCAGCAAGCTATGAGGCTAGGAAGTTTGGCGTGCGCAGTGCCATGAGTGGCTACATGGCAAAAAGAAACTGTCCCGACCTTATTTTTGTACCTCCTAGGTTTGACCGTTACAAGGAAATATCACTACTTATTCGCAACATATTTTTAGAGTATACAGATTTAGTAGAGCCCCTATCTTTAGATGAGGCCTATTTAGATGTTACCATCAACAAAAAAGGAAATCCTTCTGCTTCTTTAATTGCAACTGAAATAAGGAATAAAATTTATGAGGAGGTAGGACTAACCGCATCAGCAGGAATCTCAATAAATAAATTTATTGCAAAGGTAGCTAGTGACTACAACAAACCAAATGGTCAGAAAACCGTGAATCCGGAGGAGGTACTTTCTTTTTTAGAAGAACTAGAAATCCGAAAATTTCATGGGGTAGGAAAAGTTACGGCTGACAAAATGTATCAGCTAGGCGTATTTACTGGACTAGACTTAAAACAAAAATCATTAGAGTTCCTAACAACCCATTTTGGAAAGAGTGGCGAATACTATTATCATGTGGTAAGGGGCATACACCTAAGTCCAGTAAAACCAAATAGAATTCCAAAATCGGTAGGTGCAGAACGTACTTTCCATGAAAATCTTAGCAGCGAAGTGTTTATGTTAGAGCGATTAAAACACATTGCCAACGAATTGGAACGACGTCTTAAAAAGTCTAATATTGCTGGAAAGACCATCACCCTAAAAATTAAATATAGCGATTTTACACTCCAGACGCGGAGTAAAACTATTCCATATTTTATTGCAGATAAGGATTTAATCTTAGAATTAGCCAAGGAATTGCTATATCAGGAAAAATTGGAAAACTCTGTTCGGTTGCTAGGTATTTCCTTATCTAACCTAAATACGGGAAAAAGCACTCCAGAAACTGAAAACTCTGTTTCTATACAACTAAAATTCGATCTATAATCGACATAAAAAAACCTGTTAGATTTTTAAATCTAACAGGTTTAACTATAAAGTTTAATATAATTATGCTTTAAGATTATCGCTTCCCATTTCAGAAACTCTTAGTGTATTAACCATTCCTTTCGCCTTAATTGGCATGGCAGCTAGACTGACTAACATATCTCCTTTTTCCAAAAATCCTTTTTCATAAGCAATTTTATTTACATCCTCTATGGTCTCGTCTGTGGACACATATTTATCGTAATAAAATGCCCTTACACCCCATAGCAGGTTAAGCTGTGTTAGGATTCTTTTGTTTGAGGTAAACACCAAAATATGTGCTTTAGGTCTCCAAGCAGAAATTTGAAAAGCAGTATATCCACTATTTGTTAATGTAGAAATAGCTTTAGCTTTTATTTCATTTGCCATATTGGCCGCATGAAAACAGATAGATTTAGTAATATATCTATTAGTTCTGATGTGTGGATGCTCATGCGGAACTTTAATAAGATCAGAATTCTCTACACTCTTAAGAATACTTGCCATTCTGTCTATAACCTGTACTGGGTAATTCCCTACTGAAGTCTCACCAGAAAGCATTACTGCATCTGCACCGTCCATAACAGAGTTAGCCACGTCATTCACCTCTGCTCTAGTTGGAGTAAGGCTAGTAATCATTGTTTCCATCATCTGGGTAGCAATAATTACAGGAATTCTTGCCTTTTTAGCACGCAATACTAGCTGTTTTTGAATAAGTGGTACTTCTTGAGCAGGAACTTCTACTCCTAAATCTCCACGAGCAACCATCAATCCATCACAATAGGCAACAATCTTATCGATGTTCTCTACTGCCTCTGGCTTCTCTATTTTAGCGATAATAGGAATCTTATATTCTGAATGTTCTTTTATAATGTTCTGAAGATCAATTAAATCCTGACTAAATCTTACAAAAGAAAGGGCTATCCAATCAACATTCTGGGAAATAGCAAAAATAGCATCATTCACATCCTTTTCTGTAAGAGCCGGTAAAGATATATTGGTATTAGGTAAGTTAACCCCTTTCTTAGATTTAAGAGGTCCACCTTGAATTACCTTAGCTTTTACCTCATCTTTTTTATTAGTAGAAACTACTTCGAACATTAACTTTCCATCATCCAAAAGAATACGCTCACCTTCGTTAACGTCTTTTGGGAATTGAGCATAGTTCATATACACTCTTTCAGAATCACCTTCAAAAGGTTCTCCCGTAACAAAAGTAATTTCGTCTCCTGGAGAAACGATTACTTCCTTTGCCATTACTCCTACCCTTAGTTTTGGACCTTGCAAATCTGCAAGTATTGAAGTATTGACCCCCAACTCTTCATTTAATTCGCGAATCATTGCTATACGCTCCTTAACATCATCGTAGTTGGCATGTGAAAAATTTATCCTAAAGACATCTACTCCTGCTCCTATCATGTCCCTTAGAACACTCTTCTTACTAGTAGCTGGCCCTAAGGTGGCTACTATTTTTGTCTTTTTTAATGCTGGCATTATATTAATATATTAAATTATTTCTTGATTTAAGTTTGTTTGCATCCACACTATAAGCAGTAATTACCTTTGGTATAGTAAGTATGGATTTAAGAATCTCCTTTTCCACGTCCCATTCATCATGTTCTACCTTTAAAAAATAATCCACATCCTTATATTCAGGAATTAGACTATAAGCAGTAAATGAGGGAAGGTCTTGGAACAGGTTTCCTACGTTTAATTCCTCTGTTACTACGCTATTATTACTAATAAGGGTATAATAACGATCGTTAATCTGGTCCCTCCAATCAAAAAAAGGAAACGCTCCATTGGGAGATATTTCTAAATCCTTTACCGCTCTTTTTAATTTTATTTTCAAACAAGAATTTAGCGCGTATACAAGTGAATGATCCTCTCTACTAGAGTGTAAAGCGATTAAGGTAAATTGCTCATCATAGCTATCTTCCGAAATTTTGTATATCGCCGCCATACTTTCCGTGATAAGTCGTAAATATAGGGTTAATATAGAAACAAGCCTAGTCTACGGGTCCTATAAAACCACCTTAGCACTACGAAAACGTTGGAGTTCACTATATTTTCCGTTAAGATTTCTTTATTTTATCCTGCAATGCAAAGTATGCTCTTTTCGCCGCTCTCTCCTCAGCTTTCTTCTTGGAAGTAGCCCTAGCCTTAGCCACCACTTTATCATCTATGGTTAATTTTACAGCAAAATGCTTTACAGCATCATTGCCTGTATCCTCATAAACATCAAAGTTAAAAGATTTTTTTTGCTTTTGGCACCACTCGATCACCAAACTTTTGTAGCTAATTACCTTCCCTTCTAACTGCTCTATATCAACATAAGGCGCTATAACCATTTCAGATATAAACTTTTCACAATATTTATAACCTCTATCTAGGTAAATAGCTCCTACCAAGGCTTCAAAAACATTACCGTGAATATTGTCTCCAAAACGAGATTTAGGGATTTTACTTTCCACAAAATCTATAAGTCGCAGGTCTTTCCCCAACTCATTGAGGTGTTCTCTACTCACAATTTTAGACCTCATTTTAGTTAGGTAACCCTCATCACCATCGGGAACTTTTAAATACAGATGCTTAGATATTATAGTCCCCAACATGGCGTCACCTAAAAATTCTAGGCGTTCGTAATTAATGGGGTTTCCGTCTTTATCTTTCTTATTGACAGAGCGATGAACAAAGGCTTTTTTAAAAATCTCTATTTTTTTGGGCTTAAAACCCAATATTTTCCTCATTCCCAAAAAAAAATCCCCATCCTGTTTGGAATGGGAATAAAATAAATTGGTAGGAAAGTTCATAACCTGATGACTTAACTAATTTTTTTGAAAATAATACATGCATTATGTCCTCCAAAACCAAAAGTATTGCTCAATGCAACATTCACTTCTCGTTCCTGTGCTTTGTTAAGCGTCAGGTTTAGTTTCGGATCTATATTCTCATCTACCGTGGTATGATTTATTGTTGGTGGCACCAAGCCGTGTTCCATAGCCAATATAGAGGCAATAGCTTCCACTGCACCAGCGGCACCCAATAAATGCCCCGTCATAGATTTTGTAGAGTTGATATTGATATTTGGAGCATGCTCTCCAAAAACCTTTGAGATTGCTTTTAATTCCGCTACATCACCTAAAGGAGTAGAGGTACCATGTGTATTAATGGCATCTACATCTTCTGGCTTCATCCCAGCATCTTTTAAGCAGTTCTCCATAACACGTACCACTCCGGTTCCCTCGGGATGTGGAGCAGTCATGTGATAAGCATCACTAGACAATCCACCACCAGCAACTTCGGCGTATATCTTTGCACCCCTTGCTTTGGCGTGCTCGTATTCTTCTAATATTAAAGCACCAGCTCCTTCTCCTAAAACAAACCCATCCCTTGTAGCATCAAATGGTCTAGAAGCCGTTTCAGGTTCGTCATTTCTTGTAGAAAGTGCATGCATTGCTCCAAAACCACCCATTCCTGCGATGGTCACAGCAGCTTCACTACCTCCAGTTACTACCACATCACAATACCCTAAACGGATAGTGTTTAATGCATCTATAATTGCATTAGCAGCAGAAGCACAGGCAGAAACCGTAGTATAGTTAGGTCCCATAAATCCATGCTTTATGGAAATGTTCCCAGGAGCTATATCTGCAATCATTTTTGGAATAAAGAAAGGGTTGAACCTTGGGGTTCCATCACCTTCAGCAAAATTTAAAACTTCATTTTGAAAAGTTTCCAAGCCGCCGATTCCTGCTCCCCAGATAACTCCAGTTCTAAATTTATCTATTTTATCTAGATCAAGACCAGAATCTTTTATGGCCTCATCAGAGGCGATAAGAGCATATTGAGCAAACCTATCTAGTTTACGTCCTTCTTTTCTATCAAAGTAATCTTCAGTATTATACCCCTTTAACTCACAGGCGAATTTTACTTTAAATTTCTCCGTATCGTAATAGGTAACAGGTGCAGAGCCGCTTTTGCCGCTCTTAAGACCTTCCCAATACTCTTCTATATTATTGCCTATGGGCGTTAAAGCACCTAGACCAGTAACCACAACTCGCTTTAATTGCATTGAAACAAATTTTTGTTTAACCTAAATAAGTAGTGCGTAAATTAAAAAAAATTATCCATGCAGCGTCGTTACCACATGGATAATTTTGAAACTTGTTCAAGAAATCATAAAATTACTTGGCTTCTTCTATATAACTTATAGCTTGACCAACTGTAGCAATGTTTTCCGCTTGATCGTCTGGAATCTGAATGTCAAATTCCTTTTCGAATTCCATTATCAACTCAACAGTATCCAATGAATCCGCGCCTAAGTCGTTGGTAAAGCTAGCTTCGGTTACCACTTCGTTCTCGTCAACACCTAACTTATCTACGATGATAGCTTTTACTCTTGATGCAATGTCTGACATAATAATATCGTTTTTAAAAATTTAAATTGATTGGCAAAAATAAAAAACTTTAGATTAATAACACCATTTGTGGTTAAAATGTGACCCAAATTAATAAATTTAAACACAAGAGTGCTATTTTAGCCTAAAATTATTTTCCTATTACAACCCCAAATCATCACATGAAAAGAATTGTACTATTCGCTTCCGGTTCTGGCTCCAATGTTGAAAATATAATCAATTATTTTCAAGATAGCAATGAGGTTAATGTTAAATGCGTACTTTCCAACAACAAGGAAGCAAAGGTATTTGATCGTTGCAATAGACTAAAAGTTAGTGCACTATATTTTAACAGAACTTCCTTTTACCAATCGGACTGTGTATTAGAGATCCTTAAATCTTTTAATCCAGATCTAATTGTACTAGCAGGTTTTTTATGGAAGATTCCAGAAAACCTCATTCAAAACTTTCCCAACAAAATTGTAAATATCCATCCTGCTTTGCTCCCGAAATACGGTGGCAAGGGAATGTATGGCATGCATGTTCACAAATCGGTAAAAGACAATAATGAAACCGAAACCGGCATTACCATTCATTATGTAAATGAAAATTATGATGAAGGCGCCATAATTGCACAGGAAAAAGTAACTCTAGAGGCAACGGACACCCCGGAAACCATAGCAAATAAAGTACATCAATTGGAGTACAAACATTTCCCAAAGGTGATTCACAAAATTGTAATGGAGCAATAATGGCCAAAAACAATAAGTTCTATACCGTTTGGAAAGGCCATAAGCCAGGAATCTACCAAAGTTGGAAAGAATGCAAGGCCGCTATCACCAATTACAAAGGAGCACAATATAAATCGTTCCCTACTTTTGAGACAGCCAAAAAAGCCTTTGATGGAAATTATGAAGACCACAAAGGCAAACAAGCCACTACCTCATCTCTTTCTAAAGAACAATTTCTTAAGATAGGAAGCCCCAATTACAATTCTATATCCGTAGATGCCGCATCTAGTGGCAACCCTGGAATTATGGAATACCGCGGGGTAGACACCAAGACCAAAAAAGAACTCTTTAAACAAGGCCCCTTTAAACAAGGAACCAACAATATTGGCGAATTCTTAGCCCTAGTACACGGATTGGCTTTTTTAAAACAACACAACAGCAATAGGATTATCTACACAGACTCCAAAACAGCAATGAGTTGGGTTCGCAAAAAAAAGTGCAATTCAAAACTAGAAGAATCTACAAAAAACAAAGAAGTATTCGACCTTGTTAGACGGGCAGAAAACTGGTTAAAAACCAATTCTTACAACACAGTCATCGTAAAATGGGAAACCAAGGCCTGGGGGGAAATACCTGCAGATTTTGGTCGGAAATAAAATAACAGTGTTTTTTTTATAAAATTTGAATTCTATAGGTATGGGATTGGCAGTTCAAAATCATATCTTTGCACAAATTTTAAAACTTAATGGGTAAACTATTAATTGTAGGCACCGTTGCCTTTGATGCTATTGAAACCCCTTTTGGGAAAACTGACAAAATTCTTGGTGGAGCAGCAACCTTTATAGGCTTAGCCGCTTCTCAATTTGATTTAGAATCGGCCATAGTTTCAGTAGTAGGTGAAGATTTTCCACAAGAATATCTAGATTTATTAACCAGTAAGAATATTGATATCACCGGATTACAAGTGGTAAAAGGAGGCAAAACCTTCTTTTGGAGCGGTAAATATCACAACGATTTAAATTCTAGAGACACCTTATCCACAGAATTAAATGTTCTAGCAGATTTTGAACCCAAAGTTCCTGATAACTTTAAGGATGCTGATGTAGTAATGTTGGGAAATTTACATCCCAGCACTCAGTTGAGTGTAATTAATCAAATGCAAGAACGACCAAAGCTAATAGTATTGGATACCATGAATTTTTGGATGGACAATGCATTAGACGAACTAATGGAAGTAATTAAGCATATAGATGTAATTACCATAAACGATGAGGAGGCCAGACAACTTACCAATGAATATTCTTTGGTAAAAGCGGCTGAGAAAATCCAGCAAATGGGACCCAAATTCATCGTAATTAAGAAAGGGGAACACGGGGCCTTACTATTCCACGAATCCAAAGTATTCTTTGCTCCTGCCCTTCCGTTGAAGGAAGTGTTTGACCCTACTGGAGCAGGAGACACTTTTGCTGGTGGATTTTCTGGCTATTTAACACAGTCTAAGAATGCTAGTTTTGGCAACCTTAAACGCGCTGTAATACACGGTTCTAATCTCGCCTCATTTTGCGTAGAGAAATTTGGAACCGAACGCATGAAAAATTTAGACAAAAAAGAAGTTAATAATAGGTTGATTCAATTTAGGGAATTAACCCAATTTGATATTGAATTACAATAATAATATGCCTTGAACTATCAAGGCATTTTTAATTCTAGAAGAAAATGAGCGACGCCATTAAACACGAATGTGGAGTTTCCCTAATAAGGTTGCTAAAGCCATTAGAGTATTACAAAGAAAAGTACGGTACTGCATTTTACGGAGTAAACAAGATGTACCTAATGATGGAAAAACAGCATAACCGCGGACAGGACGGGGCTGGTTTTGCCAGTATTAAGTTAGATATGGAGGTAGGCGAAAGATATATGAGTCGAGTTAGATCCATAGATAAGCAACCAATTCAGGATATATTTTCCCAGATCAACGATAGGATAAATACAAGCTTTAAGGAACATCCGGAATATGCCGATGATGTTGCCAAACAAAAAAGACATATTCCCTATATAGGTGAAGTTTTATTAGGACACGTGCGTTACGGTACCTTTGGTAAAAACAGTATAGAAAATGTACATCCTTTTCTAAGACAAAACAACTGGATGCACCGAAACCTAATTGTTGCCGGAAACTTTAACATGACCAATGTTAATGAACTTTTTGACAACCTCATCCAAATTGGTCAACATCCTAAAGAAAAGGCCGATACCGTTACGGTAATGGAAAAAATAGGTCACTTTTTAGATGATGCAGTAGCAAAACTATACAAAGAGGTAAAAAAGGAAGGCTACAACAAAAGAGAAGCTTCCCCACTTATTGCAGAAAGATTAAACGTAGCCAAAATCTTAAAAAGGGCAGGAAAAAACTTCGATGGAGGTTTTACAATGGCCGGATTATTAGGTCACGGAGACTCTTTTGTTCTTAGAGATCCAGCAGGAATAAGACCTGCTTATTATTACATGGACGATGAAATTGCAGTAGTGGCTTCTGAAAGACCCGCCATTCAGACCGTTTTCAATGTAGACTTTGATGATGTAAAAGAACTAGATCCAGGTCATGCCATTATCATCAAAAAAAATGGCACTGTCAAAATCAAAAAAATCATAGAACCTACAGAAAGAAAGGCATGTTCTTTTGAGCGTATTTATTTTTCTAGAGGAAGCGACAAGGAAATATATCAGGAAAGAAAAGAACTAGGAAAACTCCTTTTCCCTTTAATCTTAAAGTCTATTGATGAAGATATAAGAAATACCGTCTTTTCCTATATCCCTAACACTGCCGAAACCTCTTTCTTTGGGATGGTAATTGCAGCACAGAATTACCTAAATAAAAAGAAAGAAGAGCAAATTCTTTCCATTGGTAGAAGAATTACTGCAGAAGAATTACATTCTATTTTAGAAGTACGTCCAAGAATAGAAAAAGTAGCCATAAAAGACGCCAAGTTAAGAACGTTTATAACTCAGGATAGTAGTAGAGATGATTTAGTTGCACACGTATACGACATCTCTTATGGTTCTGTAAAAAAGGGAGACAACCTAGTTATTATAGACGATAGTATTGTAAGAGGAACAACTCTTAAAAAGAGTATACTCGGTATATTAGACCGTTTATCGCCCAAGAAAATTGTAGTGGTGTCTTCTGCTCCACAGATCCGCTACCCAGATTGCTACGGGATAGACATGGCTAAGCTAGAAGATTTCATCGCATTTAGGGCTGCTTTAACCTTACATGAAGAGCAAAATACGATGCATCTTGTGGAAGAGATTTACCAAAAATGTCTTAAGCAGGTACACAACAAAGATACCGACGTAATAAACTATGTAAAAGAGTTTTACGCTCCATTTACTGATGATGAAATTTCTGATAAAATTGGAGAGCTATTGAGTCCGACCGATATTAAAGCAGAAGTCCAAATAATCTATCAAACCATCGATAACCTTCACCAAGCATGTCCTAAGAATTTAGGAGACTGGTATTTCACGGGAGATTATCCTACCCCAGGGGGTAACAGGGTGGTAAATAGGGCTTTTATAAACTTTTATGAAGGCAAGAACGAAAGAGCATATTAACATTTACTTATTATAAATTAACAAAAAAGTGTATTTCATCGATAATTAACACTTTTCAACGCAATTATAATTAAAATCGAACTGAGCACTACTACTTTAGTATCACCATAGCATAAGTAGGTTTAAGTTCATGGTAAGATTTGGGGCAAAAAAGGCGGGGATTTCCCCGCCTTTTTTATTGTTTAAAATTCAGCCCCCTCTATCTCAAAATCCAAGCCGCTTTATTTTAAGGAAATTGGCCACAAACATGTATTTCAACCTATTTAAGAGACGTTCAACCAAAACCTTTTCTCCCTTCCAATGCTATACATATGTTTGTTATACCATAGCATAAGTAGGTTAAGTTCATGGTAAGATTTGGGGAAAAAGGCAGAGTTTAAAACTCTGCCTTTTTATTTTTAAACAAGAGATTTATACCCTCTTTTAATATCTCCTCTACTTCCTCCAAACCCCATTACTTTACGTTAGCTTCAATTAGACTACCAAAACTCCTGCTGTATTAACCAAACTTAGCAGGATAAAAAACTTACAACCTTTGATTATTGAAAATCAGTATTTTAACAAAAATAATTGCCATCTATGCAATCATTTATCTGTTTACATAGGATATATGATTGAAAATTTCATAAAAAAACTTTTTTATATCTCCCATTACCATTATTTTAGTCTCGCCATAGCATAAGTAGGTTAAGTTTATGGTAAGATTTGGGATGAAAAGGGTGGAGATTTCTCTGCCCTTTTCTATTTTCTACCATCTCGCCAGAATAAAAAAATCCCGTCCTAATTCTATGATTAAGACGGGACTTAAATATTTTACCAACACGCTGTTAACGGTGGCAAAAGATTAAATTACTTGTTGCTTGCGTAAGCAGCAGCTACTTTCTCCCAATTTACCACGTTAAAAAAGGCATTAATATAATCTGGCCTTCTGTTTTGGTAATTTAAGTAGTAAGCGTGCTCCCATACATCTAAGCCTAAGATTGGGAATCCACCGCAACCTGTATCTGGCATTAATGGGTTATCTTGGTTAGGAGTAGAGCAAATTTCTAACTTCCCACCTTTATGTACACAAAGCCAAGCCCAACCAGAACCAAATCTAGTTCCTGCAGCTTTAGAAAAAGCATCCTTAAAGGATTCAAAAGAACCAAAACTAGATTTAATCGCATCAGCTAATTCGCCAGTAGGCTCACCGCCTCCGTCTGGAGACATAATATCCCAAAACAAGGAATGGTTATAAAAACCTCCTCCATTATTTCTAACTGCGGCGTTGGACATATCCATATTTTTCAACAAATCCTCAATGGATTTGTTTGCCATATCGGTTCCCTCAATAGCATTGTTTAAATTGGTAGTATACCCATTATGGTGCTTGGTATGGTGTATTTCCATGGTCCTAGCATCAATATGAGGTTCCAATGCGTCATACGCATAGGGTAACTTCGGTAGTTCAAAAGCCATAATTATTATGTTTTTTTAAGTTAAATAATGTTGTTTCCCAAAATTAACAATTTAAGTTAGATTTTCAGCTAAATATTTGTTAAGAACTATTGAATATTGCTTAATTTGCAGCTAAAACGACGTGCAAGAGGCTCCTTACAATATATACAACGCATCTGCAGGTTCAGGTAAGACTTATACCCTTGCTAAAGAATACCTGAAAATTATCCTTTCCTCCGATTTTAATAAGAGTTATAGAAATATTCTCGCCATTACATTTACCAATAAGGCAGTAAATGAAATGAAGCAACGAATCTTAGGAAGTCTTTTTGCTTTTGGTAAAATAAGCGCAAATTCTGATACTCCCCCAATGCTATTAGATATTTCTAAAGAGCTAGGAGTTGAAATTCATATCTTACAAAAAAGAGCTAAGCAAACCCTTAAAGAAATTTTGCACAACTATGCTTTTTTTGACGTTTCTACAATTGATAAATTTACCCATCGCCTCATTAGAACTTTTGCCAAGGATCTTAAGTTGCCACAAAATTTTGAGGTGGTATTAGACACCGACCTTCTATTAGATGAGGCAATTGCCAAATTACTAAATAAGGCGGGTAGCGATGCAGCCTTAACGAAAGTTTTAATAGACTTTGCACTAGAAAAAATTGACGAAGATAAAAGCTGGGATATCGCAATTGACCTGCACAATGTTGGAAAGCTACTCTTTAACGAAAATCATCATCCTCATCTTAAAAAATTTGAAGAGAAAAAGCTCGATGACTTCCTTGTTTTAAAATCCACCTTAATTCAAAACGTTAAAATATTAGAGGCAGAAATTAAAGAAGACGCCCAAAACGTCCTAGATATAATAGAAGAGAATGGCTTAGAATTCAACAACTTTAAGTCCAGCTACTTTCCGAAATTCATTCATAAAATAGCATCCGGGGATTTAAAGATAGATTTTAAAGCCGGTTGGAAACAAAAGTTCGATTCAGATCCTTTATATACCAAGAGTTGCCCACAGGGCATAAAAGATATTTTAGACGGACTCCATTCTCAGTTTAACCACTATTTTCAGCGTATTAAAGAAAATAATACTGCGCTATCTCTAATGCGGAACGCCTACAACAACCTAGTTCCTTTAACCGTATTAAATGCTATACAACAAGAGATAAAATCTTTAGAAACAGAACGAGATCTATTACCTATCTCCTCCTTTAACAGTCTTATTTCTAACGAGATAAAAGATCAACCGGCACCGTTTATTTACGAAAGGATTGGGGAAAAATACCGACATTATTTTATTGATGAGTTTCAGGATACCTCTCAAATGCAATGGAACAACCTTACCCCATTAATTGGCAACGCCTTGGAAAGTGAGGATGACTTGGGAAAAATTGGTTCCGTAATGCTAGTAGGTGATGCTAAACAAGCCATATACCGTTGGAGAGGAGGAAGAGCAGAGCAGTTTTTAAATCTAATTAATACAAAAGAAAATCCATTTGTATTTCCACCCACAACCACAAACCTTCCTGCCAACTATAGAAGTCATGAAGAAGTCATCAAATTTAATAATAATTTCTTCACTGTTACTAGTCCGTTTTTAGAAAACAGCACTTATAATGAATTATTTATAAAAGGCAACCAACAAGCGTACAACAGCAAAAAGGGAGGCATGGTTCAATTGTCTTTTATAGATCCCGATGCGGATGTAGACGAAGGAGAGTTGTACTGCAAAACAGTTTTAAACACTTTAGAGCAGGTCTTAGAGAAAAATTACTCTCTAAAAGATATCTGTATCCTTACTAGGAAGAAAAAAGAAGGAATTCTTTTGGCAGATTTCCTTATGCAACACAACATCCCTATAATTTCATCTGAAACCCTATTACTGAACAGCAATCCTAAGGTTCGGTTTTTAATTGATCTGCTTCGATACAGCCTACAACCCACAGATTTAGAAGTTAGTTTTAACATTATATCCTTTCTTTTTAGCGGTAAAGAGAACTTACATCAATATATTCATGCCCACTTACAAGAGGTCGCTACCCTATTAGCAGAACAGTATGGATTTAACATAGAAACGTTGAAGCAATCTTCCGTTTATGACGGCTTGGAAAATGCCATTAGAAAGTTCGATTTGGCAGAAACTTCGGATGCTTATATTACTTATTTATTAGATGTAGTACAGGAAGTAGAACAAAAAGAAGGTGCCAATAGTCAAGTATTTCTAGCCCATTGGGAAAAGAAGAAAAGTTCTTTAAGTATTACAGCACCAGAAAATGTGGATGCTGTGCAGATAATGACAATCCACAAGTCCAAAGGCCTAGAATTCCCTATTGTTATATATCCCTTTGCCAACACTAATATATACGAAGAAATAAACCCCAAATTATGGATTCCAGTTCCAGAAGAATCGTTTAATGGTTTTACAGAGCTATTAATCAATAAAAATCAAGAAGTAATTACCTATGGCGAGATGGCTGAGTCTATATATAATGAAGAGCAGCACAAGCTAGAGCTAGATGCCTTTAATCTTTTATACGTGGCATTAACTAGAGCAGAAAAAGCCCTATATATTATTTCTAAGAAGGACCTCACCCAGAAAGGAGAACACAAAACGAAATATTATTCGGGATTATTTATTCACTATCTAATAGAGAAGGGGTTATGGCAAGAAAGTCAACTTCAATACCAGTTTGGAGCGTTAGAAATTGCTAATAGCACTTTAAATCAAAATGACACACAAGAAAACATTCCATACCTTTATAGTCATAAAGACCGACCCGAATTCCGCATCTTAACAAAATCTGGAGCGCTTTGGGATACTGAAAGGGAAACAGCTATTAGCAAAGGGAATTTAGTCCATTTGATTTTAGGCCAAATTAAAACTAAGGAAGATATTGAAAATGCGATTAAAAGCGCTGTTAAAAACGGGGACCTTCCACAGGTAGATTATAATGAGGTAAGAGAAAATATCTCCGCAATTGTAGAGCACTCCAAATTATCTGAATATTATAGTCCTGATGTAGTTATTATGAACGAACAGGATATACTTACGGTGGACGGAAAGATACTAAGACCAGATAGAATTGTAATAAACAACAATGAGGCTACAATAATTGATTATAAAACTGGAAAGAAAAATAACGCATATCACCAACAACTTTATGCCTATTCAGAGGCCTTGGAAAAGATGGGATATAAAATAAAAGACAAAATAATTGTTTATATCAACGACGATATTATATTAGACTTTATTATTTAACAAAAGACATGTACGGAAAAATTAAATCACATTTACAGGAAGAATTGGTCGCTATTAAAGAAGCGGGCCTTTACAAAGAGGAAAGAATTATCACCACACCTCAAGGGGCGGTAATTAAAATTGATACTGGACAAGAGGTAATCAATTTCTGCGCAAATAACTATTTGGGATTATCATCTCACCCAGAGGTAATACAAGCAGCAAAAGATACTTTAGACTCCCATGGATTTGGTATGTCTTCTGTACGCTTTATCTGTGGCACCCAAGATATCCACAAACAATTGGAGAAAAAGATAGCAGAATTCTACGGAACTGAGGATACCATATTATATGCTGCTGCTTTTGATGCCAATGGTGGGGTTTTTGAACCTTTATTAGGTCCTGAAGATGCTATTATATCGGACTCACTAAACCACGCCTCCATTATTGATGGGGTAAGGCTATGTAAGGCAAAAAGATACCGATATGCCAATAATGATATGGCAGATTTAGAGGCTCAATTAAAACAAGCCAATGCAGACGATGCTAGGTTTAAGATAATTGTAACCGATGGCGTATTCTCTATGGATGGACTAGTAGCCCCCTTAGATGAGATTTGTGCTTTGGCAGATAAATACGATGCCATGGTGATGATAGACGAATGCCACGCTACCGGTTTTATTGGTGAAACAGGCATTGGAACTCTAGAGGAAAAGAATGTAATGGACAAAGTAGATATCATTACAGGAACTTTAGGAAAAGCCATGGGGGGAGCAATGGGCGGATATACAACCGGCAAAAAAGAGATTATTGAAATCCTTAGACAACGTTCAAGACCCTATTTATTTTCTAACTCCTTAGCCCCTGCAATTGTTGGCGCCTCTCTAAAGGTATTTGAAATATTAGAAAGGGATAATAGTCTAAAGGAAAAACTAGACGAAAACACCAAGTATTTTAAAGAGGGAATGAAAAAAGCAGGCTTTGATATTATCGACGGAGACTCTGCTATTGTCCCAGTTATGCTCTACGATGCCAAATTATCTCAGAAAATGGCAGAAATGCTCCTTGAAAAGGGAATTTATGTAATTGGTTTCTTTTTCCCTGTTGTACCAAAAGGTAAAGCTAGGATTAGAGTACAACTTTCTGCAGCACATGAAAGAGCTCATTTAGACCACGCAATTAAAGCATTTACGGAGGTTGGAAAAAGCCTGAACGTAATTTAAATGAGGCCTTTTCCAAACTTTTTGAGTCAAAAAAACTAATTAAATGATTTTGTTAATAGTTATTAACAACTTACATTTGCAGCTAATAAACACTTAACTTAAAATATTGAACATGAAACATCTTAGCAAATTATTGGTTGCTGCTTTACTTCTGGTAGGCTTCAACAACATACAAGCGCAAGACGAAAATAATCCTTGGCAAGTAAGTTTCGGGGCAAATGCTATTGACGTCTTCCCAACCGGAGATGTTAGCAGCTTCGGAAAGGAGTTCTTCAATGTATCTGAGCACTGGAATGTATTGCCATCTATCTCCTATGTTGGAGTATCTAAGTACGTAGGTAGTGGTTTTTCTATCGGAGCAAGAGGTTCATTAAACCGCATTGACAAATGGGGTGATATGAAGGTAGACGACCTTTCTCATTACGCTTTAGATGGTACAATTAAATATGCTTTCTTAAATAACACTGTTATCGATCCTTTTGTTGAAATCGGTGGTGGTTACACTTGGATGGATGAAATTGGAGCTGGTACTATTAATGGTGGCGTTGGACTTAATATCTGGTTTACCGATAACATTGGTTTAACTTTACAAACTGCTTATAAGCATGTATTTGAAGATTATGCTACTCCTAGCAGCCCTGCAGCAATCACTCATTTTCAGCATTTAGCTGGTCTTGCCATTAAATTTGGTGGTGTAGATACTGATGGTGATGGTGTATATGACAAAGACGATGCTTGTCCAGAAATTCCTGGTTTAGCTGAATTTAACGGTTGTCCAGATTCTGACGGAGACGGTATTCCAGACAAGGATGACGAGTGTCCTAACGCTGCTGGCTCTAAAGAAATGAACGGATGTCCTGATACTGACGGAGATGGTATTGCTGATAAAGATGATGCTTGTCCTAACGAAGCTGGCCCTGCTGCTTTAAACGGATGTCCTGATGCTGATGGTGACGGTGTTGCCGATAAGGATGATGAGTGTCCTAATGAGGCTGGTCCTGCTGAAAACAAAGGATGCCCATGGCCTGATACTGACGGAGACGGTGTATTAGATAAAGACGATAAGTGTCCTGAAGTTGCTGGAACTGTAGCTAACCAAGGTTGTCCTGAGGTTACTGAAGAGGTTCAGAAGCAGTTAAACGAGTTTGCTAGAACTATCTTATTTGATACTGGTAAATCTTCTATCAAAGCTTCTTCTACTTCAACTATGGTAGATATTATTAAAATTCTTAATGAGTACCCAACTGCTAAGTTTACAGTAGAAGGACATACTGACAGTACAGGTAGCAACTCATTAAACCAGAAACTTTCTGAGTCTAGAGCACTTTCTGTTAAGCAGTTCTTAGTAGACAAAGGAATTGAAGAGTTCAGATTATCTGCTGTAGGTTACGGTGAGGATAAGCCAATAGCTACTAACAATACAGCTAAAGGAAGAGAACAAAACAGAAGAGTTGAAATCAACTTAGTAAAATAATTACTAGTTACTTCTAAAAGTATATTAAAAGCTCCGCAATTGCGGAGCTTTTTTTGTTTAAACCTATGCCAAGAATAAACTTAAGTGATATTCTATTCCCTACACATTTAAGCCATCATCTACGTGCTTAAATCCAATCTATACCCTATATTTAGCCTATAGATTAATTGTCAAAATCAACACTAGTGAAAAGTTTTCTTCAACAGATAGTAGACCATCTTTTAAACACCTACCCTTCCCTAGACAATATTGTATTAGTCCTTCCTAGTAAAAGAGCAGGGACAGTATTAAGAACTGCTATAGCAAAGACAGCTAACAAAACTTGTTTTGCCCCAAAAATTTATAGCATAGAAAACTTTGTAGAGCATATTTCCGAATTGGAAACTGCTAGTAGCACCGAACAGCTATTTACACTATACAAAGCCTACTTAACTCTTGAGGTAAAGGAAAAGGATAACTTTTCCACTTTTGCAAAATGGGGCCAAATTCTACTACAGGATTTTAATGAAATTGATCGCTATTTAATAAACCCTAAAGATATATTCTCCTATTTAGCCGATGTACAGGAAATAAACCACTGGTCGCTTCAAAAAGATAAAAGCGAAATTATTTCTAACTATATCGAATTTTGGAACCAATTACACCCTTTATATACAACTTTCAATCAATTACTAAAGAGTAACAATATAGGCCATCAGGGACTTATATACCGTACCGCCTGTGAGCATTTGTCTCAATACCTTAATAACAACAGTAGTAAGACCCATGTTTTTATTGGTTTTAACGCTCTAAATACGGCCGAATCCTTTATTATTCAGGAAATACTATCTAAAGGTAATGCGGAAATCTTTTGGGACAGCGATCCTTATTTTTTAAATGATCCAGTCCATGATGCAGGCTATTTTATAAGACAACACCTAAAGTCTTGGCCTTCCTTAAAGAATAAACCACTAAAAGGCATTACGAACTATTACTCGGACAATAAAAACATAAACATCATAGGAGTCCCAAAAAATGTTTCACAAACCAAATATGTGGGGAACCTCCTATTAGAACTACAACAAGAAAATCCGGATATCCTAAAAAACGCTGCCATAGTCCTTGGAGACGAAAATCTTTTAAACCCGCTCCTAAACTCTATCCCCCAAGAAATAGATACAGTAAATATTACCATGGGCTATCCATTAACTAGTACGCCATTAGCAAGCCTATTCACTCAGTATTTAGAGCTATACCTAAAAAGAGATGGGGAAGGATGGTACTTTCAGCAGGTATTAGATTTTCTATCACACCCCTATATTCAAATACTATTTACCAACAACAAAACAAACCATGCTAGTATACTGGCAGAAACAATTAAGAAGAACAATTGGGCCTTTGTAAATCCAAGCAACCTTAGATCTGCTGCCCCTGATATTATTGAGCTAATAGATTTATTGTTTTATGAAAGACAATCCGACGGTTCTCAATTTTTAAATAACAGCCAAGAGATAATCCTTAAACTAAAAAACAAGTTTTCTAGATCTAAAGACCATTTGGGGCTTGAATATCTATATAAGTTTTATTCGCTCTTCAACCAACTTCAGGAAATGCTTGCTGAACATGCGTTTATAAACGACTTAAGATCTATGGAAAGTCTGTATACAGAGTTACTTAGAACAGAAACGCTTGACTTCCAAGGAGAGCCTCTAGAAGGGCTACAGATAATGGGAATGTTAGAAAGCAGGGTTTTAGATTTTGAGACCATCATACTGACCTCTGTTAATGAAGGCATCCTCCCATCGGGGAAATCTAATAACTCTTTTATTCCATTCGACTTAAAAAAGGTATACCAACTACCCACATACAAAGAAAAGGATGCCGTTTATACCTATCACTTTTACCGACTATTACAGAGAGCAAAAAATATATACCTAGTATACAATACAGAACCCGATGTATTGGAAGGAGGGGAAAAGAGTAGATTGCTAACACAGCTACTTACGGATGAAAACAAAATTCCTCAAATAACGGAAATTATTGCTGCCCCAAAGATACCTACCTCTCCTAAAACCTTACAATCCATAAATAAGGATGTGCCACTAATGGATTTAATTAAAAAACATGCTAACAGTGGATTCTCCCCTACCTCATTAAGCAATTATATACGAAACCCCATAGACTTCTATAAAAGAAACTTATTAGGAATAAACGATGTAATGGAAGTAGAAGAGACCGTAGCGAGTAATACCTTTGGTACCATTGTTCATGATAGCCTAGAAGATTTATACAAGCCATACCTCAATCAATTTCTAGACGCTAGTATGATACAAAGCATGCAAGGAAAGGTTAAGGCTACCGTTTTACATCATTTTGCAAAAAGTTTCGCAGAAGGAGACATCTCTAAAGGGAAAAACCTCATAGCATATCAGGTAGTCCTTAGGTATATTTCTAATTTTCTAGCCATGGAGCTAGAAACTATAAAAAAGCACAAAATAAAGATTTTAGGAATTGAAGAGAATTTAAAATTAGAGCTTTCAGTACCCGGAGTAGAGTTCCCTATTACCTTAAAAGGAAAACTAGATCGTATTGATGAGAAGGACGGGGTTATTAGGATTATTGATTACAAAACCGGCAGAGTAACCCAAACTCAGGTAGCGTTAGTGGAATGGGATACCCTTATTGAAGAGTACGAATATAGCAAGGCCTTTCAGTTACTTTGTTACGCCTTAATGTACAATGCTACTACACCGGTTAACAATATAGAAGCAGGTATTATCTCTTTTAAAAATCTAAACTCGGGAGTTCTAAGTTTTGCTACCAAAGAAAAAAAGGGCAGTAGAACCAAGGATAATCAAATTACCCAAGAGACTATTGCCCTATTTACCACTGCTTTAAATAAGCTTATATCCGAAATCTGTAATCCAGACGTTCCTCTAACTGAAAAGGAGGTATAGCTTATTTTTTATCGGGTCTTGTTGGCCTTACTTCAATTTTACTTGGTAAGGTTCTAGGGTTCATACGTAAGAGATCTAAAACCAAATCGCCTATGTCTTCAGGTTGAATTTTCCATGCATCCTTGTCCGAAGGCTCATTATTATTAAAGTGAGTCGCCACAGATCCAGGCATTATAGTAGAGACTTTTATATCATATCCCCTTAGGTCTAACATGGCTGCTTGAGTAAATCCTACTACTCCAAATTTACTGGCATTATATCCAGCTCCATTCGCAAAAAAGTTAGTTCCTGCAAGACTAGCTAGGGTTATATAATACCCCTTACTCTTCTTTAGAGCCTCCACAGAAGCCTTTAGCGTGTGGTACGCCCCTGTTAGGTTAGTATTTATCATCTGATGCCAATGATCATCAGAGAGTTGATCTATGGGGGCGAAATGACCTACACCAGCATTAGCGAGCACTACATCTACGCTCCCCCACTTTGCAACAATTTGAGAAATAGCCTTATTCTCATCCTCAAGTTTAGTAACATCTGATTCTAGCGCAAACACATTTTCTTCAGTTCCTAATTCTTTTGCAGCTTTCGTTACGGTATCTAAGTTTCTACCGCTAACGGCCACCTTCATTCCTGCTTGTAACAATTTTTGGGCTACTCCGTACCCTATTCCTTTAGATCCGCCTGTTATATAGGCAACTTTACCTTTTAGTTCCATTAATTTATCTTTTAGTCCAAGATAAAATTATAAGTCATGATGACGAAAAATAAGTCGTTATAGTTTTCTTAAAGAATTGGCTAATACAACCATCCCTATCTAGTAAATTATCTCATCGAAAACCGATAATACCATGAAAGGAATATACCAATTACAAAACAACACCCGCCCGTAACCGTTCGGGCAAGCCCGCCTGATTACCTACGCGCAAGCACAGGAGAATTTAACTGATACCTAACGAGTAAAAATATGATGCTGAGTGGCAGTAAAATAATCCCGAAAAATTTGATTAATCTGATGATTCTCCCTGCTTGCTGCTACTCCAAGAAAGGGATAGAGTTTAACAATAGAATCTGTTATGGATTTAACCGAATCTACTGCTTGGGAATGGATCTTTACAACCTTATCTTCCGAACAAACTAATTGATTGGAAATTGCATCTTCCATCTCTTGGGCAAATCCTATCATATTTTTATCGGCATGAGCAATAGTGTCTTCTATAGTAACCAACTGTTCAGTTGGTAAAATTGCAGTTGCTTCTTCCAAAAAATGTTGAGCCATCCCAATATAATTGGCCCAAAGGGTTAGATCGGCAAAAGCGGAAAAGGGAATTTTAAAGATTGGATAATCTAGCAATACCTGGTTGTAAAGAAAACTATATTTTTCATTTACCACCACCTCTTTTACATCAAAAGAATGAGTTACGGTAGCCTTTAATCCCATAGTATTCCAGTTCTCTATAATTTCTACTTTGTCTTTAGGGAGTAAAAAAGATCGAATCATAGGAGAACCATCTGCATTCTCTAACTCTTTACCATCTTCCATGATTTTAGCATTTAGGGTGAAATGAGTAAGATAATCAGCCCCTGTAGCATAGTGCCATCTCCCCGAAATTATATACGAATCTCCTTGTTTTTCGGCCTTACCAAATACGCCTCCACTACCACCAAAACAGATCTGAGATGCATTTACCCCAAATATTTTTTGCGCCACTGTAGGCTGCAGATTACCAATAAAAAAATTGGCACCACTGCATAAGGTAATTGTCCACCCTAAGCTCCCATCAATCTTGGCGAGTGATTTAAGTTGACCCAACCCTTCTACCAAGGACATTTGAAGACCTCCAAATTCTTTAGGCACCCAAATATTCCAAAGATTTTCATTTTGTATCCAGTCTAAAACCGCCTTTGGGAATCGGTCTTTATTTAAGCACAGCCCCCTTAGCTGGGTTATATTTTTCTTGTCTTTCATTTCTAACAATTGAACGCCATTTTAAATACCCAGAAGTCCCCACCATAAATAAAAAGATGGTTAAACCTGCGTAGATGTATAAGCCCTTATAAAATAGAAGGGGTATAGAAATTATATTACTGATATTGAGATATATCCAATTCTCAAGCTTTCTTTTCGCCATTAACCACATCCCTGCCCAAGCGAATGCTACTACAATAGCATCCCAAAATGGAACATCGGAATTGGTGTGGTATCGCAACCAATAGGCCATTAAGAGAAAGCAACCCAATACAATCCCAAGCGCTTTTAAATGATCTTGGGTAGTAGAACCGGAAATAGGGGCTTCCTCTTTATGCTTTCCAAATTTCCAATATACCCAACCATAAATACTCATTACAAAATAATACAGGCTCAGTAAGATATCTGCATACAATTTAGAGTGATATAGTACATATATCCCCAATAGAATGGATACAATACCAAATAAGTAGTTATTAACATTATTATTTCTGGCTAGAAGGACTTGAGTAACTCCAAAGGCAGTTCCTAAAGCTTCTAGTACGGTAAGGTTCGTTAAAAAATCCGCTATCATTAATCTTTATATTAAGCAATGAAATGGGACGATGAATCAAGAGAAGTACTATGGACACCCATAAACTAAAATCCCTACGCCGGCATTATCCGGATCAGGTACAGCGTAAAAGCGCTCTTGGGTATCATCTCAGCCTACATAAATTAGTAAGCACCCCATTTAATTGGCAAAGCTATGATTAATATGGGGATAAACTAAACAGGAATTGGTAAAAGTTTCGCATTCGGAAACTAACACCTATTCGGAGACATATTAGCTTTAAAAAATATAAAGCCTATTACAAAATAACTAACTCTATATGTGGTGATGTAAATTCAATATTGAAAAAGCATCAAACTACTGTAACTAAAATCCCCATATCTTCTAGCTTGTCTAACACTGTTGAAGAAACCCCTTTATCGGTAATAATATGATCTATCTGATCTAGATTACATATTTTGGCAAAGCTCTTTTTACCAAATTTTGAAGAATCTGCCAATACAATTGTCTTCTGTGCAGAGGATAACATCTTCCTATTTAATTGAGCTTCCTCTAAGTTTGTTGTGGTAAGGCCATAATCTAAGTCTATCCCATCTACCCCTAAAAAAAACTTACTACAGGAAACGTTCTCCAGAATCTGCAATGCATAACTTCCCACTACAGAGGCAGAACTATGCCTTACATAACCACCCAACTGCAAAACATCTACATCTCTAAATTTTATAAGTTCTAGAACCACATGTACAGAGGAGGTAATCACCATTAATTTACCAATTGGTTTGCTAAATTTGGCCAATGCCTGAACCGTTGTTCCAGATCCGATCAAAATAGAATCATTTTCAACTATAAGAGCAGCTGCAGCCTGTGCGATTCCCGATTTCTCTTCTACAGATATTTTCTCTTTTTCCGTAACATGCCTATCATTTATATAGGGATCTTCCAAAGAAGCGCCGCCATGGGTACGAAATAAAAGACCTTTCTCTTCTAAAAACTTAAGATCTTTTCTTATGGTGACCGCAGAAACACCTAACAGTTTACACAGATCCAATACCTCAACATATTTTTCTTGGGCAAGTTTCTCCAATATAATTTGGTGTCTTTTCATAATTATTGGTTTTTCAATGGTTTTGAATTTTATTTAGCACTAAGCACAAATACCATAAGCTCTTATAGAGAACAAAATTAAAACATCTAAACGAAACCTTACGAAGATATCAAAATTAAGGTTAAAATCATTTTTCCAATCTAATAATAAAATAATCTAAAACACTTAAAAAGACAAATAACCCCTATACTTTAGTGTTTTTCGAAGAACATATAATAAGCCAACTTTTTAATTAGGCTTCAATAATTTTCATTTTTGTTGTATAATATTTTTATTTAGGATAATTTTAACTAATATTGAATGATTTTGAAACATAACGAAAGTGGATTTATTTAAGAGAGAAACAATAATAAAACAATTAGACTCCCCAGAAAAGTGGGATATTATCATTATTGGGGGTGGCGCTACCGGTTTAGGTGTTGCTCTAGATAGTGTTGTTCGTGGCTATAAAACTTTATTACTAGAGCAAGTAGATTTTGCCAAGGGCACCTCTAGCAGGAGCACAAAGTTGGTGCATGGCGGCGTACGTTATTTAGCCCAGGGCGACTTAGGTTTAGTGAAAGAAGCATTATACGAAAGAGGCTTAATGTTAAAAAACGCACCTCATCTGGTAAAAAATCAGTCTTTTATTATTCCTAATTACAAGTGGTGGGGAGGAATGTTCTATACCATAGGATTAAAAATCTACGATGTTCTTGCGGGTAGATTGAGCTTAGGTAAATCTATTCATATTAACAGCAAAGAAACTGCAAGTAGATTAAGAACAATTAAAACTCATAAATTAAAGGGAGGCGTGCTTTACCATGATGGACAATTTGACGATTCTAGACTAGCCGTTAATATTGCCCAAACCTGTATAGAACAAGGTGCGACGCTTCTCAACCATTTTCAAGTGACCCAACTCACAAAAGATGGTGAAGGTATAGTAAATGGAGTAGTAGGAAAAGACATGGAAACCGATAAAGAATATGTACTACCTGCCAAAGTGATTATTAACGCCACAGGTGTATTCACAGACCAAGTTTTAAAAATGGATAATAAAGATGCCAAAAATATGGTTCGCCCTAGCCAAGGAATCCATTTGGTCTTGGACAAATCATTTTTACCAGGGAAAGATGCAATTATGATTCCAAAAACAGATGATGGAAGAGTACTATTTTTAGTGCCATGGCACAATAGAGTGTTAATTGGTACTACAGACACCATTCTAGATGACCACAGCCTAGAACCCGTTGCACTTCAAAAAGAAATTGACTTTATAATAAAAACGGCAAACAACTACCTTTCTAAAAAGGTCACTAGGTCAGATGTACTAAGTATTTTTGCTGGACTAAGGCCGTTGGCAGCGCCTAAGGATGACTCAGAAAAAACCAAAGAAATCTCTAGAAGCCATAAGATCATTGTTTCTAAATCGGACTTGATTACAATAACAGGAGGTAAATGGACCACGTATAGAAGGATGGCGCAAGATACCATTGACAAAGTAATTAGAATTGGAAAATTACCCAAAAAAGAATGCGCCACACAACACCTTCCCATTCATGGATCGTTAAATATTCAACACGGTGAAGATCATTTATACGTCTACGGAACCGATAGAAACGCTATTTTAGAATTAGCGGTTAATTCTCCCGATTTGGGAAAAAAACTACATCCTAAGTTAGAGTTTATTGGTGCAGAGGTAGTCTGGGCTACTAGATATGAGATGGCAAGAACCGTAGAGGATGTATTAGCACGCAGGGTAAGAGCATTATTTTTGGATGCCAAAGTCTCAATTGAAATGGCTCCAATAGTGGCTGAAATAATGGCTTTGGAACTAAATAAAGATCTAACCTGGCAAAAAAAACAGATTGAAGATTACAACGCATTAGCCATGCACTATGTTCTACAAAACAAACCCAATACTACACCAGAAAAAAGAAAATTAATCAACTTATAACCAAGATTTTAAGAACATATGGAAAAGTTTATACTCGCCCTAGATCAGGGTACCTCAAGTTCTAGAGCTGTTATTTTTGACAAGAAAGGAAACATTGTTTCCACAGCCCAAAAAGAGTTCACTCAATACTTTCCAAAACCAGGCTGGGTAGAACACGATCCTATTGAGATATGGTCAACCCAAGCTGGCATGGCTGCAGAGGTAGTCACAAAAAAAGGGCTTAGTGGAGCCAATATAGCAGCAATAGGCATCACCAACCAAAGAGAAACTGTTGTAGTTTGGGACAAAAATACTGGCAAACCCGTATATAATGCCATAGTTTGGCAAGATAAACGCACCTCCGATTATTGCGATTCCCTAAAAGCCAATGGGAAATCGGACTTAATTCGAGAAAAAACCGGATTGGTTATTGATTCCTACTTCTCGGCAACCAAAGTAAAATGGATCTTAGACAATGTAAAGGGTGCTAGAAATCGTGCAGAAGCTGGTGAATTACTATTTGGCACAATAGATTCTTGGCTAATCTGGAAAATGACCCAAGGAGAACAGCACATTACCGATGTTACTAATGCCAGCCGGACATTACTATTTAACATTAACACCTTGGAATGGGACCAAGAACTCTTAGACTTGTTTACCATTCCAAAAACTATGCTGCCTCTGGTTAGGCAATCAAGCGAAATTTACGGATACACACATCCCAACTTCTTCGCAACTAAGATTCCTATAGCGGGCATCGCAGGTGATCAACAAGCCGCCTTATTTGGCCAAATGTGCACAAAACCCGGAATGGTAAAAAACACCTATGGTACAGGATGCTTTATGCTAATGAATATTGGAGAAAAACCGATCATCTCTACCAACAACCTCATAACTACTATAGCTTGGCAAATAAATGGCAAAACCCAATATGCTTTGGAAGGAAGCATTTTTATAGCTGGCGCAGTGGTTCAATGGTTAAGAGATGGCCTTAATATAATTAACAACTCTTCTGACGTAGAAAAGCTAGCCCAATCTGTCGCAAGTTCCGATGGTATATATTTGGTGCCTGCCTTTGCAGGCTTAGGAGCACCACATTGGAATCAAAAGGCAAAGGGCACTATTTTCGGACTCACCAGAGGCAGTACTGACGCCCATATTGCTAGGGCTGCACTTGAATCCATAGCGTATCAAACCATGGATATTTTAAAAGCTATGGAGGCCGATTCTGGAGTTACTATAAAAGAACTTAGGGTAGATGGGGGCGCGACGGTTAATAATCTGATGATGCAATTTCAATCCGACGTTTTAAATACGAATACCGTAAGGCCTAAAATGATTGAAACAACGGTAATGGGCGCGGCATATTTAGCAGGACTGGCCGTTGGTTACTGGAAAGATCTAGACGAAATCCAAAAAATATGGCAAACCGACGTACACTTTTCTCCAACTGAAGAACAATCTGAAATAAAAAAAGGGATTGAAGGTTGGTATAGGGCAATTGAAGCTTTACAATATTGGACAGAGCAAAACTAATAACCTAATACATACTTATATATGACACCATTTATAGCAGAAATTATCGGCACCATGTTACTAATCCTTTTGGGAGGAGGCGTAGTCGCTAATGTAGTCTTAAATATGACCAAAGGACAGAACAGTGGCTGGATTGTTATTACCACCGGTTGGGCTTTAGCCGTTTATGTTGGCGTTGTTGTTGCCTCTCCATATAGCGGCGCTCATCTTAATCCAGCAGTGAGCATAAGCCTGGCCGTTGCAGGACTATTTCCATGGATAGAAGTGCCTTATTATATTCTTGCTCAGTTTATTGGCGCAATGATAGGAGCATTCTTAGTTTGGGCAATGTATAGAAGACATTTTGAGGCGACTAATGATATTAATTTAAAAAAAGCGGTGTTCTGTACCGATCCCGCAATCCGGGATACCAGCGCCAATTTCATTAGTGAAGTAATAGGTACCTTCGTTTTAATATTTGCAGTGCTCTATTTTACGGATGCTACAATTTTAGACCAGAAAACTGTTATAGGACTTGGATCTTTGGGAGCACTTCCTGTTGCCTTTGTTGTCTGGGCCATTGGATTATCGTTGGGAGGCACAACCGGTTACGCCATAAACCCTGCTAGAGACCTAGGACCCAGAATTATTCATGCAATCTTACCCATAAAAGGGAAAGGAAGCAGCGACTGGAGTTATGCTTGGATTCCAGTAGTAGCTCCAATCTTAGGAGGTACAATTGCCGCTTTACTCATGCTAGCACTGTCTTAGCGTAGAATCATATTTATAAACAAAATCTCATCATTGAATCTAAAATACGTCACACACTAACACGCTCATATAGAGACATATTCTTTTATTGAGTTAGTCACTTAAATGCTGTATCTTGTCACCAATAAAACTAAGCATTATGGAACAATTTACAGGGCAAAGTATACTGAACTTTATAAAGGAATTACCTGATGACGATGCTTGTAAGGCCTATTTGGCAAAAATAAAATGGCAGGACGGCTTTACCTGCATGAAATGTGGACATACAAAAGGCTGTGAGAAATCTGGATACAAATATCAATGTTATGGGTGCCAACATGTTGAAAGTTCAACCGCCAACACGTTGTTCCATAAGGTTAAATTTGGATTGCAAAAGGCATTTTGTGTCGTATTTGAAATGAGTACAAGCAGTAAGAGTGTTTCGAGCATACAAATGGGAAAACGATTTGACATTCGACAGGGCACAGCTTGGTATTTTATGCAAAAAGTTAGAAATGCTATGAAAAGTAGTCAAAACTATCCTCTGTCAGAGTTGATCCATGTCGATGAATTTACTGTTGGCGGAAAAGAACAGGGCAAACAGGGAAGGAGCTACGATTCAAAAAAGAAAAAGGCTGTTATAGCAGTAGAATTGAGTAAAAAGCAACAGGTCAAGCGGGTCTATGTCAGGTCCATTGACGATTACTCCGCAAAATCGTTAACGCCAATATTCGAGGAACACATCAGTACTACGGCCCAGATCGTCACTGATAAATGGAGAGGTTACGAACCTTTAAAAAAGCGGTACAATATTGAACAGAAATTTAGTGACAACGGTAAAAACTTTAAAGAACTCCATATTATAATCATGCAATTAAAATCTTGGCTAAGAGCAATACCGACCCATGTTACCAAATGGCATATACAAGCTTACTTTGATGAATTTTGTTTTAGGATTAATCGCTCTCAGTTTAAACAGAGTATTTTCCATAAAACAATAGAAAGAATGGTCATAGCAAAACCTATCTACCATAAAGATATAAAGCAGACGCTAAGTGTATAACTCAAT
>NZ_AUKX01000001.1 GCF_000424985.1 Arenibacter latericius DSM 15913 | reverse complement strand
TACGGGTGTGTACATCTATTACAGATAGCAAATAAGCGTTTTTCCCGGCACTAGGAATCCAAACCATCTTTATATCCATCTCTAGACATTCAAAAGGTCTAGAGGTATTTACTTTTCTAAACTTAACAAACTTGCGTCCCGAACCACTTCTATCTATCCGGTCTTCTAGTTTTAATAGGTTTGCTTCTTTCATTATTCTATAAAGCTTTTTATGGTTTATAGTATAGCCATCCCGCTTTAGGTATGAAGTCATTAACCGATATCCACAATCTATAAATGGATGTTTTAATATTGATTTTACCGACTCAATTACACCATCCTGGCTAATCGGGCCTTTTTTACTGTGATAGGTAAACTTGCTTGGTCTATTCCCCTTCTTGCCATTGGTGGGCTTTCTATAGTAACTGCTATGAACCATTCCCACCATATCTATTAGTTTGGTCTTGCTGATTTTGTGTTTGGCGTGCATCCTATCCACTAGATCTTTCTTGGATCTGATGTCCCAAACTTTTTTTTTAAAAGCTCGCGCTGCACTTCCAGTTCAATTTCCTTGTCACTAAGCAACTTGCGAAGCACACGATTTTCCTCTTCTGCTTCTTTCAGTTCCTTGCTCTTAGTGTCATAGGGCACTTTTAAACCTGCTTCCCCTTTATGGTCGAACTTCTTCTTCCAGGAATAAAAAGTGCCAGTGCTGACACCATATTTACGGCAGGTTTCTACAATACCTATTTCTTCCGAACTGGATAATATTTCCAACTTCTGCGCTAAGGTCCATTTCTTATATTTCATATCTCAAATGTATAAATTTGAAATTTAAAATATCACTCCGAACTTATCTGGGGCTAAAGTACCTTAGAAAATGGTCCAATTCTTTTAAAATTACAAAATTTATCTCTAGTTATCTGTGAATAAGTATCCATATTACCTCGATTTTGGGAATAATTTCGAACCTGACTTGGCAGAAAGGTTTAATCCCTAAAGGAAAATGTTAATGGGTATTAGCAACTGGATCTGCAACTCTAAACCAAAAAAAATTAAGAAATTAATGTAACTTTATACAATGCGTGGATTTGAAAAAAATAAGAAGATTTTTAATCTATTGTCCGAAGCGGTATCCGAAGGAATTTTGGTAATAAACCAGGACCGAATAATTATAGCAACCAACCATCGTACCAATGAAATGTTCGGTTATGAGGATAGTAATATCAATGGAGAAAATCTAAACCTATTAATTCCAGATAGCTTCCACAAAGTGCATAATGAGTATGTGGAAAGTTTCAATAAAAGTAGTGGCCAAAGAAGAATGGCTCATGGGAGAACGCTGTATGGGAAGCGGAAGAACGGCGAACAGTTTCCCATTGAAGTAGGTTTAAATCCGTTTAGTTTGGACGGAGAGTCTTATGTGATGGCTCTTATTATAGATGTTACATTAAAAAAAGAACAGGAAAGACAAATTAAAGAACTGAATATCCAGTTGCAACATAAGGTAGAGGCGCGTACCAATGAATTAAAGCAAACCATAGCCAAACTAACTGAAGAAATAAAACTAAGAAAAGTTGCTGAGTCTAAAATTAAGAGCGCCCTACAAAAAGAGCGAGAACTTAATCACCTTAAAACTGAGTTTTTATCTTTAGTTTCCCATGAATTTAAAACCCCTTTGAGTGGTATACTTACCTCTGCAACTTTAGTGGGAAAGTATAAAGGAGAAAATCAACAAGATAAACGGGAGAAACATTTAAATACTATTATAGGCGGGGTTCATCATCTTACTGGAATATTAAAGGATTTCTTATCCTTGGAGCGCCTAGAAAAGGGAAAAGAAGTTTATAGATATACTAAATTCTCGCTAAGTAAAGTGGTAAACGAGGTAGTATATAATGCTAATATGCAATTAAAGGACGGTCAGAATATTATTTACCCTGATAATATTGACGAGGTAGAAATTATTCAAGATGAAAGAATACTTTCTTTGGTCCTCACTAATTTATTACACAATGCAATTAAGTATTCCCCAGAAGATACGGATATCGATATTAAGGTGGAATTAAAGGCAGATGAGATAGTTTTTCATATCATAGATCAAGGGATCGGTATACCAGAAGAGAGTAAGAAGCATATTTTTAAACGCTATTTTAGGGCAGAAAATGCATTGCTCATCCAAGGTTCTGGAATAGGGTTGAATATTGTAAAAGCCCATTTAGAAAATATTGGAGGAGTTGTATCCTTTAAAAGCACCCCCGGTAAAGGAACGGTATTTTCAGTGGTGCTTCCCCTCGGGATAATAAACGATTAAAGCCAAAAGGGTTTTATATATTAAGGGTAGAATTTTAAAACAGACGCAGATGAAACGAGTGTTAATCATAGAGGATGATCCAATATTGCTAGAAAATACAGCTGAACTATTGGAATTGTCCGATTTCCAGGTAATAACTGCATCTAATGGGAATAGTGGGGTGCTGCTAGCAAAAAAACACCTACCAGATGTTATTATTTGTGATATAATGATGCCGGAATTAGATGGTTATGGCGTATTGGAGTCCTTATCCCAATTGAAGGAGACTAATCATATTCCGTTTATTTTTTTATCTGCTAAAACTGAAAAACGGGATATTCGCAAAGGTATGGAACTCGGGGCAGATGATTATATTACCAAGCCTTTTATGGAGTCTGAGCTTCTTGGAGCTATTAAGAGCAGACTAGCGAGAATGACTATTATTAAGGAGAGTAGGGAAATACCTAGTTCTAAACCGAATAATACAAATTTTGGTTTACAGACTATAGAGCAACTTAAAGAATATGTTGCAGAGCAGGGTCGCTTATATGAGTTTGGAGTTGGAGAATTAATTTATAACGAAGGGGGTAATTCTAACTTAATTTATTTAGTGAGTTCCGGAGTGGTTAAAACACATAAGTTAGATGAACGGGGTAAAGAATTGATTACTGCAATCTATAAAGCCAATGATTTTTTTGGTTTTACCTGTTTTACAAGGAATCTTCCTTATCAAGAGTCAGCCACTGCAATGGAGGAGGTAAAACTGCTTGGGATTGCAAAAGATAGATTTAAAGAGGTGTTACAAGAAAACCCACAACTATCCATGGGGCTTATTACGTTGTTAAACGAAAATCTGTCTGAGACCAAGGAGCAGTTATTGGAAATGGCCTATGGATCCGTGAGAAGAAAGACTGCAACAACAATACTGAGGTTTGCTAGTAAATTAGAAGCGGATTCTGAGGGCAGATTACATATTTTACGTAGCGACCTTGCAAGTGTTGCCGGAATGGCAACAGAGACCCTTATAAGGACCCTATCTAGCTTTAGAAAAGAAGGGTTGATACAGATAGAGGATAGGAATATTCAGATCTTGGATATGGAAGGCTTAAGTAGGGTTTATTAATACCTACGAGTTAGAGGGTTTCCCGATACGAAATGTTTTCATTTTATCATGGTTTTAATCGCTATATGACTTTAGTCATTTTGATTGCGGTTTTTGCAACTTACTTTTGAGGGGTATAGCAAAATAAAGATAGAAATGAAGAACATTTTAGTAGCAACGGATTTTTCCGAAAATTGCTTTAATGCGTTGAAATATAGTTTACAACTATTTCAAGAGTACAGATGTTCCTTTTATATTCTCCATGTAAATCCCGTTCCTAGCTATACTAGTGCTGAAAGTAATTCTAACATAATAACCTCCGAAACTAGTGCAAATAATGGGGCGTTAGAAGATAGTCGCTTACAATTAAGGAGCCTAGTGAAGAGAATAGAAGAGATGTTTCCTAATAGTAAGCATACCTATATTCCCATCGCTATTCACGATTATTTCGTGGATGCCATTAAGCGTGAGGTGTATAATAGGAAAATAGATCTTATTGTAATGGGGTGTAAAGGGACTACCGGACTAAAAGAAGTGGCAATAGGGGCAAATACTTGTGATGTAATTACAAAGGTAAAATGTAATTTGTTAGCGGTTCCCGAAAAAGCTACGTACAGAAAGCTAAAAGAAATTGCCTTTTCTACCGATTACCATCTAGGGTATGATGTAAATGTGCTAGAAAACATATTAGGGATAGCACAAATTAATAACTCTGCCTTACGGATTGTGAATTTTTCTAGAAATAAAGAACCGTTAAGTGAGGGGCAATTGAATAATAAGGAGTTTCTAAAAGACTACTTTAAAGATATTGAGCATGAATTTTATTATCTTACTGGTTCTAAGTTAGAAACGGCTATAGAGTCTTTTGTTGGGAATAATGGGATTGATATGATTGCTATGGTGGCGAAGAATTTAAATTTTCTACAAAGAATTTTATTTAAGCCCGCAGTGGATGAGATAAGTTATCATTCTAAAATTCCTTTCTTGGTGCTTCATGAAAAATTCTCCTCTAATACGCAATGGCCAAAGTTAAGTAGGTCGTCTCAATATGCAGATTAAAGCGGAGTTGGTTAGCGCATATTTAATAAAGAAATCCCTAAAATAGCCTTTTAGACAGTTGGTACGAAATGTATATATAATTGATAATCTATAGATCTTATGAGAAAAGTTTTGGTGCCCACAGATTTTTCGGATAATGCCTTTAACGCATTAAAATATGCATGTCAGGTATTTAAGTATGAAAAAAGTGACTTTCTAATTGTACATTCTTATGGTGATGAGGTGTATAGGCAAGCCGCGGAGATGGAGACTGTTAATATGGAGGAGTTAAAGGAAACAGTCTTGCAAAAAGCGGAGAAGTCACTTAAAAAAGTGCTGAAAAGTTTAAAGGATTTCTCGCCTAATCCAAATCATAAGGTGAAATCCTTAGCTGTTTTTGGTGACTTAGTAGATGAAGTAAACGATCTGGTAAATCAGGAGAATATAGATATTGTAGTTATGGGGACAAGAGGGGCTACCAATGATAGGAAGCTTACATTTGGGAGCAACACCCTTCATCTTTTAAAATATGTTCATTGTCCTGTACTCGCCATTCCAGAAGGGTATGTATACCATCCACCAAAGGAAATTCTCTTTCCTACTAATTATATGGTGCCAAACAAAAGAAGAGAGTTAAAACTGCTTTGTGATATGACAGGGTCTTTCCGGTCTACTATGCATTTACTGTATATAGACCCTGTTACTAATCTGTCTTGGAGGCAGCAAGACAATAAGGAGTTCTTAAAGAATTGCTTGCGAAAGCCCAAGCTTACCTTTGGGACTACTTTAGAAAAGGACAAAACGCTAGCCATCACTAAACACATAGAGCATCACGCCATTAATATGTTAGTTTTGGTGAATTCTAGACATTCCTATATGGAAGATATGCTATACCAGTCTACCATAGACAAGCTAGGTTTGCATGTTAAAATTCCATTTATGGTACTTCAAAATGTATCTAGATAATATAATAGGTGTACTATGAATCGTATTTTATTGCCTACTGACTTTTCGGAAAATGCCTTTAATGCTATAAAGTATGCTCTTCAATTATTTAAAAATAAAGAATGCACTTTTTATCTTTTAAATACATATTCTCCAGCAGTATATAAGGCAGAATATCTGCTTTATAGTCCAGGGCAGATTGGTTTAGGGGATAAGTACCAGCTGAGGTCTATGACTGGCTTAGAAAAGCTTAAGGAGCGTTTAGAGAATGAGTTTAATAACCCTAAACACCATTTTGTAATTCATTCTGCTTATAGTGCGCTAGTAGATGAAATAGTGCAGACGGTATCCAGGGAAGAAATAGATCTTGTTGTTATGGGAACCCAAGGGGCCACGGGAGCGCAGGAGATACTTTTGGGTACTAATACAATTCAATTAATAAAAAGAGCAAGCTTTCCGGTAATTGCAGTCCCCTCCCAATACCAATATTCCGACCCCAAAGAAATTTTATTCCCTACAGATTATGAGGTCTCTTATCGCAAAGATCAATTAAAGATGCTGTTGCAATTGCAGGCAGACCATTTGTCCCAGATAGAGGTGTTGCATATTGTTACAGACTATGAATTGTCTGAAACTCAAAAAGAAAATAAAGGGAAATTGGAAGATTTATTGCAGAATAGTTCTCATTTGTTCCATACGTTACCCAACCAAGGGGTTATTGAAGGAATAAATAATTTTCAAGTAGAGAATAAAATCAATCTCTTGGCCATGATCCAGAACAAACATACCTTTCTGGAACGCCTGTTTATTGAACCAGTTATTAAAAATGTTGGATTGTATGTGCGGATACCTTTTATGGTAATTCCAGGATAGTTGTTTTTTTTAATTACCGTCTGCTGTTAACCTCCTGTAAAATCTAAATTTTCTCATTAATTTTTCTTCTCCTCTTTTTAAATACGGTGCTGATTTCGTTATAAAGTAATAGGCCTAGTATCGGACAATTGCTTCCTTGTATTATTGGTGTATAACTGACCTTTGTCATACTTAGACCAGAATTTCTGGTTTAATTTAGTAATGTCAATATAATTATTATAAATATGTCAAAACATGTCTTATTGCCGACAGATTTTTCCCAAAATGCACAAAACGCCATTAATTATGCCGTAAAACTTTATAGGGAGCAACCTTGCGATTTTTATCTGCTTAATGTTTTTGGACTTAGTGGTTATAGTCTAGATAAAATGATGGTGCCAGAGCCAGGAGAATTGGCCTATGAGGCCGCTAAGGATTATTCTGAAGAGGAACTTCATAAGTTACAACAACATTTTCAAATTACCTCAGAAAATACAGCTCATACCTTTCATACTATCTCTGTCTTCAATTCCCTATTAGAAGGTGTAAAGCAAGCTATCAATAAAAAGGACATAGATATTGTGGTGATGGGAACTAAAGGCAAGAGCGGTGCTGCAAGGGCACTTTTTGGTTCTAATACGGTTGAGGTAATGGAGAAGATTACCTTGTGTCCTGTAATAGCAGTACCAGAAAAAGTTGGATTTATTACGCCAAAAGAAATTGTCTTTCCTACGGATTTTAAATGCAGTTTTAAGCGTAGGGAGTTGCAATATCTTTTAGATATCCTAAAACTACACCATGCGGAAGTGCAGATTTTACATATTGGAACGGAATCTGGATTGAATAAGACGCAGCTAGAGAATAAGAAATTATTAAGTACTATCTTTAAAGAAGTGGAGCATGTTTTCTGTTTTGAAGAAGGAGATAAAATACCAGCAGAAATTAAAAAGTTTATATCTGAAAGGGGAAGTAATATGCTTGCATTTGTGAATAGAAAGCATGGTTTTCTAGAGAATATATTTACCAAACCCCTCATTAAGGAAGTAAGTTATAGTTCAGACATACCTATTTTGGCATTGCACGATTCGGCCTAAAACTACACGTAATGGGAAGCAGTAGTTATATGTTTGTTTTCAGTCCTAGACCATACTTTTAATTATGCTTATGATATGGATATTTAGGATGCTTGAGATGCTATGAGAGTTTAGAGAAATCTTACAAAAGGCTTAGTATAGGCTTTAGTTGTTATTATTAACTAAAAAAATAAATTTGGAAGATGCACTTATAGATATCATTAAATCTTCAGGTGAGAAGGTTAGGTTCTCTACGGATCAGTTGCGAAACTCTTTAAGACAGAGTGGAGCAGATGATCTTTTGGTAGAACAGATTGTAGGGCAAGTGCGAGAGGAACTATATGACGGGATAACGAGTAAAGAAATTTACAATCGTGCCTTTGCTTTGTTAAAGAGTAAGAAGTCCATTTTTGCTGCTAAGTATAAGGTTAAAAAAGCAATTTATGAGTTGGGGCCTACAGGATTTCCTTTTGAAAAATTAGTTGCGGCTATTTTGGAGTATTCTGGTTACAAAACTACAGTAGGTAAACAAATGCATGGCGTGTGTGTGCCACATGATATTGATGTGTATGCGGAGAAAAATGACAATGTGTATCTTTTGGAATGTAAATTTCATGGGGAGGAAGGGCGTAATTGTAATGTGCAGGTTCCTTTATATATAAATTCCCGTTTTCAGGATGTTAAACAACATTTAGAAAAAAATAATAAGATAGCTGGTGTGCAAGTAAGTGGTGGGGTAGTGACGAATACCCGATTTACAGAAGATGCCATTACATACGGTAAGTGTATGGGATTGTTCCTGCTAAGTTGGGACTATCCAAAGGATAATGGAATTAAAGACCGAATTTATCGGCTAGGGCTTTATCCTATCACCGTATCTCAACTGCTAACCAATAGAGAAAAACAATTCTTATTAAGTAGGGATGTAGTACTCTGTAGACAACTAATTGAAGACCATTTTTTCTTAGATCATTTAGGGGTATCCGAAACGAGGAAACAAAAAATAATGAAAGAAATAAACCACTTGTGTGGTCATAAGTAACAGTATCCTTTCTTCTGTGTAAACAATGTACTTAAGCTATCTATTTGTAGAAGAAAAACCACAGATTAATCTATTAATAAAGCAGAATTCATGAACAAGGTTAAGATTCATTTTTTAGGAGCATCAGGTACGGTTACAGGGTCTAAGTTTTATTTGGAAACACCAGAGCAAAATATTTTGGTAGATTGTGGGGTGTTCCAAGGTCTTAAGGAATTACGCGAACTTAACTGGCAAGCTTTGCCCATAGATGTTTCTAAAGTAGATTGCGTGCTGCTTACCCATGGGCACTTAGACCATACGGGCTATTTGCCGCGTCTAGTGAAGGAAGGTTTTAAGGGGGAAATAGTAGGCACCTCTCCAACCTTGTCTATAGCCGCTATCATAATGAGGGATAGTGCTAAAATACATATAGAAGAAGCAAAAAAGGCTAATGAGGAAGGGTATAGTAAACATAGTCCTGCCCTGCCTTATTATGATGAGAAAGATGTGGAAAAAACGGTCGGAATGTTTAAGCACGCGGAGAAGGATGAGTGGCTATCCTTATCGGAGAACATCAGGTTTAGATTTAAATATAACGGTCATATCATTGGAGCCACCTTTATTGAATTGGACGTCTTTGGTAAAATCTTTGTTTTTTCTGGGGATATAGGTCGTAGTGAGGATTTGCTGTTATATCCTCCAGACCGTCCTGAATGGGCAGATTATCTTTTTCTAGAAAGTACCTACGGTAATAAATTACACCCCGAAGAGAACCTAGAGGATATCTTTGTAAATTTAATTAACAAGACCATCAACTCTAGAGGAAATTTAATTATACCCTCTTTTGCCGTAGAGCGACTCCAATCCTTAATGTATTTGCTATGGAAGATGTATAAGGAAAATAAAATTCCCAATATTCCAATTTTCATCGATAGTCCTATGGGGAATAATGTATTGTCTGTATTTGAAAGTCATCCTCAATGGCATAAACTTTCTTCAAAGGAATACAATGCCATGTGTGACCATTTCAATATTATTTCGTCTTATGGCGATACCTGGAAAACTATAGACGACCCTAGGCCAAAAGTGGTGATTGCTGGAAGCGGAATGGTGACCGGAGGAAGGGTGCTTACCTATCTTAAACAGATGGTAGATAGATCTTCTACCACCGTTTTGTTAGTGGGATACCAAGCCGAAGGTACTAGAGGCCGACAATTGTTAGAAGGAGCTCATGAAATAAAATTGTTTGGAACATATAAACCGGTAAAGGCTACTATCCATCATCTAGAAAGTCTTTCTGCGCATGCAGATCAAGGGGAATTATTGCTATGGCTACAAGGCATAAAAAATATTCCAGAAAAGATTTTTTTAATACATGGGGAGCCTACTGCTTTGGATGCTTTAAGGGTTAAAATTAAAGATACATTAGGATGGCAGGTACATGTGCCTCATCTGGAAGAAGTGATAGAGTTGTCTATATAAAAGATGTATAAGCATAGCCTAAATGATTATTATTATCAGATTTTTATAGTGGATTTAATAAGGGAAGAAGGAGAATAATAGAAAATATTTAAAATTTAAAAATGTGAAAAAGCTACTATTAATTGCATTCGTAGGTTTAATGGGGTGTTCTTCCGTAGAGATGGTAGAAAGTTATAAGAATCCAGACATCGTATTGTTTGATGCATATAAGGTGCTTATTGTAGGTATGACCGATGATAGTGCGGTAAGGGAGGATTTTGAAACCCGACTTAAAAAAGAATTCGATAAAAGGGGAGTGGAGGCCATGAGGAGTATAGACCTCTTTGATGTTGCCTTTACCAATACCCAAAAAACCGAAAAGGAGCTAGATGAATTGGAAGAGCAGCTTCTAGATAAAGATTTTGATGCCATATTATTTACTAAGGTTGCAGGCGCTGAAAGCAAACAAACTTTTAGAAAAACAATGTCGGAACTCAACAGGTTTTATGGCGGTTTTAAAGATGATTATTTAGGGAGTCAAAATATCTACTATGATGAGAATTATTACGACCAATTTAAAGTGTACCATGCAGAAACCTCTTTGTACTGTATTTGCGTAGATAAGGAGCGATCGTTAATATGGAGAGGAGCCTTAGATATTAAGGACCCTAAGAAAATTAGTAAGACTATGGATGATTATATAAAGTTATTGGTAAAGGCGATGGAAAAGGAGGAACTTATTTTTAGAAATAAATAAGGGGTGTTAGACTAAAAATTTTAGCGAAACACCCCCTTAAAGAACTTGTTTGATTTGGGGCAATCAGTACATGATAACACCATCAAATCTATAGCAATACCTTCGTGGTTTACTGTTGTGGAATACGTTTTTCAGCCATTAACTTATCAATAGCTTGCTGTAACTTCTTTGGATCGTCTGCCACTTTTTCCAAATTAACAATCTCAACTTTTCTGAAGTCAATTGGATGACTTTCACTCTGTAAAGAAATGGTGCCGCCAGTAAGTAATTCTCCTCTTTCGTTTCCGTCTACTGGATCTAGTTGAGGTTTGTTATAGCGCATTACCTCTTCGCCATTGGCGTAATGAACAATTAGAGAGTCATTTAACACCAATACTTCTACACGTACCCATTGGTCTCCGTGGAAGGTTTTAGAGTTAGAATTGGTACAGTGGCTTTTTATTACCTTCCCGTCCTTTTCATATTGAGTTCCGGGAGTACAAAGGTTAGCATTGGAACGCTCATTCTTTCCGTTTCCTCCCAAAAGTTGAACTTCAATAGAGTTAGGGAAATCCTGGTCTATAGTCATTTCTTCTGGCTCTTGTCCGTGAATCATTATACCACTATTTCTATAGGCCCATCCTGGTCCGCCCTTAACTTGATCGCCAACAAAACGGTACTCCACTCCTATTAGGTAGGACGAAAATGGTTTTTCATAAAATAGATGTCCAAACTGCTCATCATAGTTATCGTAACCATCGTAGCGTACCTGAATGTTACCATCTTCTACTCTAAAGGTATTGGCGAAATTCTCACCTAATTCATGGTTTCTAATCTTTATCTTCCAATTACTAAGATCCTTCCCGTTGTACATTTGCTCCCACTTTAGATTAGAGGAGGTGCCGCAACTTTGTAGAAAGAGGGATAGCACAAAAATTAAGGAAAGTGTAGGAACGGATTGGTACAATTTGTTTTTCATGGATAAGGTTATAATTTATATTAATTCTTTCTTGCCTAAAGCAATTTTTTCCAATCGATAAAAATATCATTTTTATTTGGAAATAGCTCAATTGGCAGCGCTGTGATTCATAAAAGTCTTCGTTTTTATGAAATCTACGGATAATCTTTCTTGGTATACTTGTTTTATTGCTCCTTAATTAAATTTTTAACTCTGTTTACCAATTCCTCTCTTCTAAGGTTTCAGGCATTAATTATTCCTTCTGGGTCTAATAGATAGGTTCTTGGATGTCCATTTACACCATATTTTTCTATATAATCTTCCAACGAAATGGAGGTATCTGTTTTAAAATCATTGTCCGAAAAACGATGCCCATTAAATCCAATTTGGGCAGAATATATTTTGCGTCGGGTATTAGATAATAGGGATATTTAGAGCAATTAAAAAGGGCATAACCACTATTTGGCGGTTATGCCCTTTTATTTTTTTAAAACCTTAATGCAATTATCTATCGCAATTGGCTGCCCAATTTTCATTATCTTTTTTGTAGCCGATAATTAATGTTCCTTCATCAATTTTAATAGTTCCGTCCAAAGAAATTAAGACACTCTGGTTTTTTTCCATTTTAATGCCGGTTAAGCTTGGAATTCCGTCGGAAAAATTAAAATTATAGTTATCACCTACTTTAACTAGGGTGACACTACCATTGTCGCTAGAAATGCTTTTGTCGCTATCTGAATTGTTGTAGCTTACTGATCCCTTATAGGTTCCTACAAATAAATCGTCATCTGTAGGGTCATTGTCTTTACTGCATGATGCGATTAGAACAGTGGTGATAAATAATAAGCTTAGGAATTTAATTGATTTCTTCATGGTCATATTTTTTAATTAAGACCCAAAACTAATCCCTTCCATTAAAAAATAAAACCTCCAAAATGTATCGTGTTAACCTTTTTTGCTTTACAGTTATAAAGCCCTTTATGCCTTTAGTTCCGTATTAATAATTTGATCAACCGCTTGTCTATATTTTACTGGATTAGAAGCCTTTTTTATGGCTTTATAGGTCTTTTGTGGGTTTGACGTAGATTGGGAAAAGAATTCCCAAAACCCTAGCATTTTCATTTTTATAGGTGTTGGTCCCGACAAATATTCGTCATATTCCTTGTAAATGGTATCATGGAATTCCGAAAATATAGCCCATCGGTTTTTGGGATGTTCCGTTGTGTTATTTTTTATCATACTAGGTAAAAAGGGATCGGCAATTAAACCGCGACCAATCATAAAGTGGTCAAGCGTTGGAAATCGGCTTTGAATGTCTTTAAAAGCAGCGACACTTGTAATATCGCCGTTATAATATAGCTTGTGTTTGGTACTACTGATACACTTTTCAAAAGCATCCAAATCTACCGGTCCTTTATAGAGTTGCTTCCCAATTCTGGCATGAATAGCGATATTTTTAAGTGGGTATTGATCTAAAATAGGAAAGGCGTCTAGAATTTCTTCTGCATTTTCGTAGCCCATCCTCATTTTCATAGAGACCAAAATATCGGTTTCGTTGTGCGCTCTCTGTAGTATTTCGTTAATTCTATTGGGGTTGCAAATTAATCCAGAGCCCATTCCAGATTTTGTTACCATAGGATAAGGACAACCTAAATTCCAATTTAATTCCTTGTAGCCTAAACTTTGCACGTATTTAGCGACAAATAAAAACTCCTCTGGATCATTGGTAATTACTTGCGGAATAACCTCTAAGGTGGTGTTGTTTTCTGGCAATAAATCGTTTTGATAGGATTGCTTAATCTTTAGCTTTCCATTGAGTCTAATGTAGGGTGCATAAAAAGTATCAATGCCACCAAAATAATGGTTAAAGGCATTGCGAAACCTGAAGTCGGTAAAACCTTGTAAAGGTGATGAAAGTAAAGTAGGAGCCATCTTATTATTTAACACGGCAAAGATAGGTTAATTGGATGTTGCTTTAATACGGCATTAGGTTAGAATTTTTCTCCTTGTAATTCCAACTAACTAATCCCTGCCTACAATAGCTATCGTAGGGATTGGGTTTAAAGTGGTTAATTACTGCTTACATAATTATAAAGGGTTTTAGATATTCTGGCTAATTGATCGGTTCCTTTGTCAAAATCCTTTAGATTCTTAGAGAGAAGCACTAATACATAAGCGCGGCCATCAGGTAAATACACAATTCCAGCGTCATGATGAACTCCTGTTATGGAACCTATTTTATGAGCCACTTTTACTTCCTTGGGTAAATAAAAAGGGATCACTTCTTTGTGCTGTTGGTCTTTTAATATAGCGATCATCGCCTCGCAATCTTTTTTATTTCCTGCACTGTAATTGGCAATAGATTTCATAATACTCATCAAGTCCCTTGCAGTGGTAGAATTGCTTAAACCTTTTTCATACGCTTTTAGGTCTTCTACGCCTCGCAAAACCTCAATTTTTTCTGCACCTAAGTCTCGCATGCTTGCCGTTACTTTTTTAGCATCAACAAGTTCAATAAGGACATTGGTGGCAAGATTACTACTAATGGTAATCATACTATACATTAAATCTTTAAGCGCTACTTTGGTATCTATTTGTTGATAGATAATATCGTCACTATCCTCATTAATATCCATGCTATATAAGCTACCATCAACAATGCTTTTAAATTCATTTTTTAAGATGATGGAGTCGTTCAGGTTTATTTTTCCTTCGTTGGCCTGTTTAAATAACTCTATCATCACGGGCACTTTCATGGTGCTGGCAGCATGAAATTTTTCGTCAACATTAATATATAAACTGTCTTTGGGGGCCGATAAGTTGTAGAATGCAATAGCCACTGTTCCATCTATAGAATCTATTTGAGCCTGTATAGTCTGTTTTAAATTCTCTTTTTTGGAGGGTTTTTCTTGGCAAGAAGAAAGTATTAGAATAAGGCCTAGTAAGGTGATGGAAAAAGTTGTTTTTAAAGAGTTCATGTTTTTAGTTGAGCTATTAATTTGGTTGTGTTAGGAATAGATTCTTTAAATTTAAGGTAAATACCTTAAGGTGAATCAATTCGATTCCTAGTTTGTGTAACTTACTGATTTTAATAATAAGGAATAAAAGTCTAGTTGTCTTTATTACAATTGTATTTAGGCACAAGGATAACTCCTGCTGGCAGAAATAGGTAGGCTCGCGCCAACTAAGGATAATATATCTGTAAAAATTTCTAAACTAAAAATAAGGGTTAATGTTATCTCTATACACTGTAAATATGAAATTTAAAAGCCTATTTAGTTTAGTGATTTGTTTATTGTTTGCCTTTGCTGCAAGCTCACAATCTTCAAAAATAGGCAAGCCTAAAAAAGTCTTATCCCTAAATCCTGGTTTAGATAATCCGCGAAATAGTGAAGGTGATTTTATTGGTCTGAAGGATGGTACGATTATGTTTGTATATAGTAAGTACTATGGAGAATCTACAAGTGATCATGCACCAGCATCATTGGTAGCTAGATATTCAAAAGATCAGGGGAATACATGGTCCAACGAAGACAGAACTATAGTGAAGAATGAAGGAGAAATGAATGTAATGTCGGTTTCATTGCTTCGTTTACAAAATGGAAGTATAGCTCTTTTTTACTTGCTAAAGAATTCTACTGAAGATTGTATTCCCATGATGCGAATTTCAACGGATGAGGCTAAAACTTGGAGTGATCCTATTAAATGTATCCAGGATAAAAAAGGGTATTTTGTTCTTAATAATGACCGGGTAATACAACTTAAAGATGGTCGTCTAATGATGGCAGTGGCACTACATAATGTTCCTGGAGGAGAGTTTGTGAAAAAGGGGGATTTGTATGCTTATTATTCTGATGATAATGGGGAGACTTGGAACTCTAGTGGGAAAGTGCCTAATTCAACTGATATTGTGACTCAGGAGCCGGGTTTAATAGAATTGGAGGATGGGAGAGTAATGATGTACATCAGAGCAAGTGGTGGCGTCCAACAATTGTCATTTTCTCTAGACCGAGGAGAATCTTGGAGTCCCATTCAGTCCAGTAACATACCTTCCCCTTTGTCGCCTGCAACAATAGAGAAAGTTCCGTCTACAGGAGATTGGTTAATGGTATGGAATAATAACGACGGCAGTGATATTAATTTAAAAGGCAAACGAACCCCCTTAACGGTAGCAATATCAAATGATGAAGGTGCTAGTTGGGAATATGTGAAAAATATAGAAAATGACCCCGATGGTTGGTACTGTTATATCGCAGTTTATTTTATAGAAAAGAGTGAGAATACGTTACTCGGGTATTGTGCAGGTGATAGGCCTTCGGGTACAGGCCTTTCAGTTACAGATATTACAAAATTAAATACTGATTGGATTTATGAGAAATAGTTTTTAAGGTAGTTTCTTTTTTTTTGGATAAAAATCAAGGTAGCGTAAGCTATTGTAAAAAAACTTTGTTAAACTAAAAAACCCTTGAAAATCAGTTGATTAACAAGGGTCTTCGTACTCGAGGCGGGACTTGAACCCGCACGGCCATAATGGCCATTGGATTTTAAGTCCTGACAGAATTGGCTTTAAATGGTCTTAAATAGCGCTTAATCAGGTGTTTATGCTTTTGCTTTCATTTTTTAAGACCATTAAAAACCAAGTTAAACCACCAATTGTTGTACCTATGTTGTACCAATATTTTTGTATCTTTAAGTAGACATTAAGTATTATGGCTTCTAGTGTGAAAGTGACTTTACGTAAAAAACCGAATGCACAAGGTTTGTATCCACTAGCAATACGTATTACTAAAGATAGAAAAACTTCCTATCTATATACGGGCCAATTTGTTAAACTTAAAGACTGGGATCCCACTGAAAGGATTGTACGGAAATCCCATCCGAATTCTGCACGTCTGAACCATCTTTTACTTGCCAAATTATCGGAAGCAAATAAGGTGTTACTGGAGCTTGAATCTACACAAAATGATATTTCCTCCATTCAAATTAAAAAAGAAATCAGTGCTCCGTTATATAAGACCACTTTCAAAGAGATGTCTGACAACTTTCTTCAGGAGATGAAGGTAAACGGGAAACTAACTCGTTATTCTTCCGACAAGGTTCGTGTAGAACATTTAATGCGTTTTGCGGAAAATAATAGCCTGACATTTAAAGAAATTGACGAAGCCTTTTTAAGACGTTTTATGAGCTATTTGAGAAGTAATAAAAAGCTATCACAACGAAGCATTGTAAATAATCTCGTAGTCATTCGAACTATCTATAATAGAGCCATTAAACAGGGGGTGGTGGAGCGCAAGTATTATCCTTTTGGTGCGGATAAAATACGAATTAAATTTCCAGAAACCGAAAAGGTTGGTCTAACCATAGAGGAAATTAGGGAGATTGAAGGTTTAGATAATTTAAGTAAACCAGAAAACCATGCTCGAAATGTTTGGTTATTCAGTTTTTATTTGGCAGGTATTCGTGTAGGCGATGTATTGCAGATAAGATGGAGTGACATTTATGATGATCGTTTACACTATCGGATGAATAAGAATAATAAATTATTATCCCTAAAACTACCAGAGAAACTATTGCCTATTTTGAAGCAATATGAAGAAGGAAAACGTGGTGACATGGATTTTATTTTTCCAGAAATGAAAAAAGCGAACATGGACAGCTATGAGGATGTATATGCTAAAACGAATACAGCTACCAAAAAGCTCAATAGATATCTAAAATCAATTGCAAAGAAAGCAAAGATCGAGAAGTTGCTCACAATGCATATTGCCCGACATAGTTTTGGGAATATAGCAGGTGATAAGATTTCGATTCAAATGCTTCAAAAATTATATCGTCACTCATCAATTACTACCACCATAAATTACCAAGCAAATTTTATGCATAAGGATACGGATGAAGCGTTGGAAAAAGTGATGAATTTTTAGTTTATGGGAGGGAGGCATCGGTTAACATCCATTTAGTTGGTAGGTTCAGCATCTTTAAATTTTAACCCCAACTGTTTCGCCCTACTATTGATCAAGGAGAATAACTTATTTTTGTTCTCACTAGTTAAAAAGCTATGATGTATTAGTTGGGGCCATTGTTGCATTCCCGCTTCAATACGATTCCACAAATTTTCAATAGCTTTTTCCGGAATATTCCCCTTTAACATAGCCTCTTTGAAATCCCTGGTCTTAATCTTTCGTTTTTTGCCATTGAGATGTAGCGCCAGCTCTTCTTGATCTTCTGGAATCAGGAGCTTTACAGCTAGCATATCATAGGCCGGCGCCAACGAATAGTTAACGCTATCCATAGCTATAAGTGAAAAATTCTTTAAATGCATATCGTTATTACCTATTAAAAACGATACGATAACTTGCTCATAAAATTTTACCACGTCCAATAAAGGATTTTGCGTATAATTGAGAATACCTTTGGCTATCTGCTCATAGGACCCGCGATATTTAAATTCTGTTAAACGCTCTGTGAATTGGCAAGCATCTTCCATGGGGTACTTCTTATTTTTAGAGCCTCGGTCAATCCGTCTTGTTAAATAGGCCAAGGCCCCATCTTGTAGAGGGATCAATAAAAAAGGTACGGTTGCTATACCACAAGATTGTGCCATTACCATAGATAAAGCTTCTATTTCTGGCATTTGTGGATACATCTCAAAGGGTGGCTTTAAGATAAATCTCCCGTTTAGCGCACCTACTATAGTGAGGCGGTTTTGATTGTTGTTTTCTGTAAATCCCAAAGATAGTTTTGGCTGAACACCCGTAACAATAATGCGTTGTGCAATGTTTTCTTTGGCCAAAGATTCAATTTGTGACAGCTCGTATTCCAACTTCAATACAGGCGTATCCACTAGCCAAAAATCCTTTAGGCACTTTCCATGGTAGTTGGCTTCTCCATTCTCTAAGGTTCTATGACATGCAAGACAATTCCTCATTTTTTCTCTTTAATACTGATGTTGCCAATACAATCCCTACAGGTTGTTAGCAATAATCCCATGCGATCTCTAGGATTTATTTTCCAATTTTTATGGACAATGTCCAATAGCCAACCTTCGGGGATTAATCCATCAAAAAAGGGAAATAAAAACTCCGACTCAAACGCTTTCTTTTGCAAAGGCAGGGTTAAGCTTACCGCTAAGGCTCGGTCGTTAAGGAGATATGTTCTATCGTATTTAAATTGATAGCCATTTTCAGTCTCCTTTAAAATACCTGCTAAAGTGTTATTCACCCAAATTTCGCCTTGTCTCATCACTAATAGGTGTTGGTGTTAATGTATGTCCAAAAAATAATAAAAGCTGATTAACTTTATCGGTTCTTAGGTTAGGTTTTCCTTGCTCCAATTCGCGCACAAAGCGTAGGCCTAGCCCTGTAAAATCCGATAACTCAACCTGAGTTAATTTAGCGGTTCTACGTCTAGACCTCACAAACTGCGCAATGGCATTTTGTCTGTCCCACTTCATTATATTATACCTTTTAGGGTGCAATATAATGAATTAACTTGAAAATATACCCTTTTGGGTGTAGTTGAAGGGGCGAGGTTGATAATTATACCTTTTAGGGTATAATGCATATTGCCTTATTAATTTTCATGTGTGAGTGATTGTATCCAGTGCCTATGGAATTGGATATATGCAGAGATAAGATTTGAACATAGGGGCTTGCCTAAAGACGGGAAGTAATCCATTGGATCTTACGTGTAGAATTGTTTCTTTGATCGTTATAAAGACTTAGTGCACCCGTTTACAAAACTTACAGACAATGTGGTCTTTGGTGTTCAATTTAAAGTTTTTCCTATATTTATAAAGCCACAAAACTTTTACTGTTTCGCCACCGCACCATATATACCGGTGACGTAGCCTCAGTTGCGAACGAATGCTTGAACTATGAGTAAAACTACTGAATATATCAAAATAGATGCCGACTCAAATGATGATGATTATCTTCAAAGATTATTGATGAATTTAAAGAAGGCTTATGCAAACCAGGAAAGATTAACATTTCGTATTGTGGAAGCCAAGGCAAAAGGATTTACTGTAAAAGTTGGGGGATTATTTGCATATGTTTCTTTCAAACAATTGAGCTGGTCATATCCTTCATTAGATTATTGGCACAATGTTTCCAATTATCTTGTTGGAAATTATTTTAGGGGTACAATCTACAAGTTTGAAGAAAACCCAATTTCAATCCATATAGATGCCACGCAACAAACTTTTGAATATCCGAAACTGATGGAAGGTGCTAGGTATCGCGGTGTTATTCTGCAGAAGACAAAATATGGCGTTTTTGTAGACATAGGTGTACACTTTAAATGGAAATTTGGTTCAATTTTGGGCTTAATTCACAAATCGACCCTGGTTAAAGAATCAGATTATGACCATTGGAGGGAGGGTAAGGTTATTGTCGTTCGTTTTCAAGGATTCAACAAAGATGGACACCCTCAACTTAGGGATAATCGTGATCGGGGAAAATGGTGTAATGGGGAAACGGATCAACTTATCGGAACTATCCAAAATGTAAGTGTTGTCATTGGAAAAGAAGGGCAACCTGAATTTTATGTATTAGGAAAGCATAAAGCAATTATTCCAGTAAGAAGGGAGATTTATCCTAATTCCATATCTCGCTTAAAAGAGTTTGTTTATAATTTGAAAGATGGTGAGGAGATAAATTGTGAAGTACTAGGAATAAATAAAAGAAAAGACTCTTTTATTTTGAAATTGCTACTGGAACCTACGGACAATTAGCACTTAAAGCTGTCTCTTAAAGTCTTGCCGCTGTCCTAAAATTCGAACGACGAAGATGCCATTTTTAGTCGGCTCATAAAATATTGTATGCGCTTTGAAGATATATTTTTTTAGTGAAGGTGCATATTCAGCAGCACTACGCCCAATTTCGGGACTATCAGCAAGCCTTTGGAAAAATTGAACTAACTCGGAAACATAGTCATATGTCTGTGATTCACCCCAAGTCACTAACGTATAGTCTACGATATCGTCTATATCCTTGTCAGCTTTCGATGATAAATTGTATCTATTCATCCATGGGTGTTTGAACGCTATTTTTCTTGCGAGATTTGGCCGCCTCAACAATTTCTTCAACCGACCTAATTTTAGAGCTCATACCGCTATCATAGCCTTCTTGTATTGCTGTTTTGGTCATTAAAAACTCCCTATTGCGTTCCTGATCTAAACGTATTAGATGTCGCATATATTCGCTGTCATTAGCGAAACCACCATTTTCAATTTGTAGCTTTATCCATTTCTCTTGAGAAGTGGTAATAGTCAATGATTTTCTAATTGTGGCCATAATTTCAAGCTTTATTTACATACAATATACGTAAAATAACATATTATTGACTTGCGTTTTAATAAATCATTGTTAAAAAATAGGTTTGACGGGGCTTTAAGTAACAGCAATTAACCCCACGTTCAATTAGACTTTCAAAAAACCTCCATGGCGTTTATTTCAGGGGTCGTTTAAATATACTTTTTTAGTTCTGTAAAAGGTCAATTACCGGAACTACTAAAAAGAACGACAAATGGCACTGGGAACGGATATTTCTGCATTGTATTTGGACAGATTCGTAAAATGGCCGTTTTACGGATCTATTATATTTCACTAATAAGCATTAATTTGGCGGTTTTAGTATAAAGGACATATGATCAATGATCATATGTCTTTCTTCTCTGCAAGTTAAAAAAACGAATCGATGAAAAAAACACTAATAGTTTTACTGATAATAGTTTCAATTAGTTGTCAAGCCCAAGAACCAGAAAAATATAATCTCGGTTTTGAAAAACAGAGTGAGAACACTTCCCTTTCTGACGGATGGGTCAAATGGGGTAATTATGAATTGACAATTGATTCAATTACTCATTCAGGTGACAAATCAGGTAAAATCACATCCGACCAAACAGGAAGTTCCTTTGGAAGTATTGCCTATAAAATTCCAGCTAACTATTTAGGTAAGACTATACAGCTTGATGGTTATATGAAAACCAAAAATGTAGAAAATGGATTTGCAGGTTTGTTATTACGAGTTGATGGGAATGGAAGTTCATTGGCTTTTGACAATATGCAAAACCAAAACGTAACAGGAACAAGAGATTGGCAGAAATATACTATCTCTCTTAATTACCCAGAAGAAGCAGAAAATATTTTTATAGCAGGAATACTTTCAGGGAAAGGAGAAGTTTGGTTTGACGACTTCACTCTTTCAATTGATGGTAAAAATGTACAAACTTTAAAAAAAGTAGAAAAACAATTATTAAAAGCACAACTTGACAAGGAATTTGATAGCGGGTCATTAATTGAATTTTCTAATTTGACTACCGAAAATATTGACAATCTTGAATTGTTAGGTCGGATTTGGGGCTTTCTGAAATATCATCATCCTGAAATTGCGAATGGAAATTATAATTGGGACTATGAACTTTTTAGGTTCTTACCAAAGTACATTATGGTGGAAAACCCTATCGAAAGAGATAAAATTATTCTTGAATGGATTGATTCATTTGGTCAAGTAAAGGAATGTGAAAAATGTCAAGTAACCGATAAAAATGCTTTTCTGAAACCCGATTTAAAATGGATTAACAACCAAAGTGCAGATTTGAAAAATAAATTGTTATACGTTTACAACAACCGTTCACAAGGTAAGCACTATTACATTGGAATGACTGCTAATGTTGGCAACCCTGAATTTAAAAATGAAAATCCATATTCAAATATGTCTTTCCCCGATGATGGATTTAGACTATTATCTCTTTATCGATATTGGAATATGATAAACTACTTTTTCCCATACAAACACTTAATTGATGAAGATTGGAATAAAAAATTAAAAGAATACATCCCTCTATTTATAAATGCAGAAAACGAATTAATATATGAATTGGCTGCTATTCAACTTATAGGAGATATTCAAGACTCACACGCAAATCTATGGGGCGGAGCGGACAAAATTGATGAGTGGAAAGGTTCTAAATATTCACCTATTCACCTACGTTTTGTTGAAAATAAATTAGTTGTAACAGATTATTATAACGAAGAACTTAGAAGCGAAATTGGTTTGGAAATTGGCGATGTAATTACAAAAATAAATGGAAATCCTATCGACAAAATCGTAAAAGAGAAATCAACATATTATCCTGCTTCTAACGAACCAACAAGACTACGAGATATTTCGGCAGACCTTCTACGCTCAAACTCGGAAAATATTGAAATTGAGTTTGTTTCAGGAGATTCTGAACCTCAAACAAAGACACTTAAATTATATCCAAAAGACAGTCTTAATATTTATAGTTGGTACAGAAAAAGTGATGACAAATCTTATAAAATGTTGGACAACAATATAGGGTATATAACGCTTCAAACAATCAAGGGAGAGGATATTTCCCAAATAAAAAAAGATTTTAAGGACACGAAAGGAATCATCATAGACATTCGCAATTATCCATCAGCCTTTGTTCCTTATAGTTTGGGCTCTTATTTTGTTTCGACATCGACACCTTTTGTAAAGTTTACAAACGGAAATGTTGACAATCCAGGAGAATTTACATTTACAAGCAATTTAGAAATTCCGAGTCAAGGCAAAACTTACAAGGGGAAATTAGTTGTGTTAGTCAATGAATTATCTCAAAGTCTAGCAGAATATACGTCAATGGCTTTTAGAGCAGGAGATAATACAACAATTATTGGAAGTACAACAGCAGGAGCAGACGGAGACGTATCAGCAATTATGCTACCTGGAGGACTTAGAACAATGATTTCTGGAATTGGAGTTTATTACCCTGATGGTACAGAGACTCAAAGAATTGGAATAGTACCTGACATAGAAGTACAACCGTCAATTGAGGGAATAAGACAAGGAAAAGACGAATTACTTGAAAAAGCGATTGAAACTATAATGAAGGAATAAAACCTGCAGAGAATAACTAAGTAGTATTCCGCCGATAGGCAAGGCCTGAATATTTTGTTGACGGATCCGGTCTCCTTCTATGGGGAGAGCTTTCTTCTTAGCGTTTTTTTATGGAGTTGTATTTCGGCAGATTTGCCGTGGATTTGTGTTGGCTTTTGATTTTCAACTTGTTTTCAGTCTCTTCAATCCAACTTTTTCGCTAGTTCGGAGGATCGTCCTGTCATTTTTAGGTTAAACATTTACCTTATGGCATAGCGCTTCTAACTCGCGGTTTGCAAGTAGTTCCTATGGTTTATCCGTTAAACGTCTAATTTTTGATAGTTCCTTAAATGGAATGTTTTAAGAAACAAAATACTAAACCTCTAAAGTGTACTTAACCCCAGGTGAAATTAGACTTTCAGTAGAAGTTTACTTATAGATTATCCCGAGCCCATGCGGCCATCGGGTCAAGCTTCCGAACCAATTCTTTTCCCTCCCCATATTTCCTCTAATCCGTTAGGGGAGGATCTCGCCGGCAGTCTTGCCCGAACGCCTCGGGCCCGCACCAAAGCACAAGGGGTGAAAAACCCCTTGCCCTTTTTCTCCCTCGCTATGAAAATGAGCCGTTTTTACCGTTTTACATCATTTTTTTCAAATGAATTAAAGACCATTAAGAACCAGTGCTGGTCTATATTGGTCTTTAATTACCTTTAATTGGTTTGACGTGTAAAATACTGTAAATAAGTCTTTTAGATTGGTTTTTGATGTGTTATGTTTATATAGGATTATCCGTTTTTAACGGATAGCAAGTTATGTTTTGCGCAACGCAAAACTCCTACTTCTAGCGAAGTGAAAAGCTGCCCTCGGCAGTAAAAAACAAGAAAAATAATGGCAACTGGCAACATCGGCAGAAAACGGTTAGGGGAGAGCAAGCGAAAGCATGCCATTACGCTCCGGTTCAACACCGAGGAACTGGAAAAAGTGCAGGCGCTTTTACGGTCCTATCAGGTCGATTTCCATAAAAGAGGTACGGTGGGCCCCTTTTTAAGGAGCCTCATTCTGAACAAGGAGGTAATGAATGTTGAATGTCTCCCTGCTAGTACGCCTAAGGTCGGGTACCAGCTGAACAAAATAGGGACCAATATTAATCAATTGGTAAAAGTGGCCCATTACAAGAATAGACGGAGCCCCAATGCAAGCCTTGTGCGGGAGATGGAAAAGGCCAATTCCCTAGTTGCTACCTTGAACACGATTATTAACAATACGAACCAGCCATGATCGCACGACTCCTATATCGGAACAAAGTTCAAGGCGTACTGAAATACGTCCTGGAGAAACCGGAATCTACCATTCTCGGCTTCCACAATACCTATTCCGATACGGATACCAACCTCAGGATCTTCGAACAGGTACTGGTCTTTTTGGGCTTCCGCCATGCCTCCGAAAAACGCTATGTACATGCCACCCTGAACCTTCCCCGAGGTGAACACCTGGACGATGAAACTTTCTTGTCCCTGTCCAAAGCCTATATGGAATACATGGGCTATGAGGAACAGCCCTATATGGTGGTACGGCATCACGATACCGAGCACGAGCACGTGCACATTGTCTCCAGTACCATCAGGGAAGACTGTAGCCAGATCAACCTTTCCTTTGACTATAGAAGGAGCATGGCCGCCCAAAAACACCTGGAGAAACAGTTTGGACTTTCCCCCTCCCCAGAAAAAAGAACGGTCCGGGAGCTTCCCAAACCGGAAACGCCTCAGCTTAATCCCCAGGATGGTAACGGGGTCCGATTCTATATGCAGGATATACTGAACAATACCCTGCAAAAACATAAGGTGCGGAGTTTTGAGGAGCTTGGCAAACTACTGGAAAAGTACCATATCCAACTGAAGGTAGTGGAGCGTTCCGGTAGGGTAGGGGTGGCTTATGGCATTGCTACCAGGGAAGGGTACCGATCCCGTTTTATCGGCGGTTATACCGTACACCCTCAATTCTCCGGTCCCAAACTCCAACATCTCTTCGAGCGCAATAAACAATCGGCCCTATTGCCCATGGTAAAAAAACGCTTGGAAAAGCAAGTGCGCACCACCTATAAGCTATTCAGGACCCTCCGCCCCAAGCACCTCCCCGAGATCCTAGGCGCCCATCAAAAGCTCGATTGCAGGCTAAGCTACAATGACCAGGGACAGGTGGTGGATTTCACCATTTATGATAAATCGGGCTATGTGCTGCGAAGCGATGAGATTGGGAGCAACCTTGGTATCCATGAGAACCCCGAATTGTTCCAAACCGAACACACCCAAATGTATATGGATAGCAGGCAATTGGAATTGGAATTTCAACGTTGCCTAAGGGAAGCCTTCCAAAAGACTTATCGAGAATTGCGATACAAGCCCCTGTTCTCTGAGCATATCCTCAAAACTCCTTTAGATGATTTGGTTAGGGAAATGATGAAATCGGATCGCTTTCTCTTCCTTAAGAAATACCTACATACCGATAATCAGACGTTATGGAAGGTAATCGCCTCCCACTACTATCCTTTTAGTGAGAAGCTATATACCTCCGCCATTAATAAGGAAAAGCAGGAATTGCAAAAGAAGGCCGACCTTATCCAACGGGCCAGGGATCGGCTGTTCACCAGTACGTTGGACCAAAGGGAGGTCCTTGGTACACTTGTACAAAGTCTGGGCGTACGATACGATAAGGGAGTGTTGATCTATGCGAATTCCAAGCTCCACCAAGTACCGGTGGATCTGGGCAGTCACTTACTCCAGACGAGTGTAAAACCGTATATGCCAATTGGATTTGCACGCGAAAATGAAAAGTTGTTGGAAGGGCTGCTGCACGGCAAATCCGCCAAAGAGATAAAACCGGGTCCCACCGCCCTATTCCTGCCCATGGTATTCCCGAAGCTTTACAACGCTATGGCCCCAACCTTTAGGGAGCGGTTCGATACCTTGGCCCTGAAAGTTTACCATCGGTATGCTGAACGGATGCAGGCACCTTTTGAGAAATCGCCCAGGGAGTATATCGCTTTTTTCAATGCTAGGGGCTTTTATTTTGAGCAGCAGGGTGGAAAGTTAAGGGTAGGCTCCATGTACTCCAAACATTCGGTAACGATCGCCCTTTCAACGAAAATGCAGGACTATTTGCAATCGTCCCCTGAGCTACCCAGTGCCATCGCCGCCCAGCCGATCATCCTGAACAATATAATAGCCAAAGGACAGGACAATTTAAAAAGTTTATGGATGGGGCATTTAATGGAACGCGGACTTTATAAACAAGCGGCGTATAGTTACGTATTGGAAGGTGTATTGCCCAATTTGCCGCCCGAACTAGTGGAGCACCATATGGAAAATGGATTCAAGGAAGCCTTGGCAGCTGTTGCCACGGAGCGTGACCGTCAGGCACAGGCCAGGATACTCCAGACAGGTTATAACGCCCTGGATATGCTTATGGGCCCTACCAGCTCCCAAGAGGAAGAAACCTATAACGGTTTTAAGGACGAGCTTACGGATTATTCCAAAAACAAGGGCAATTGGCTATCGATGTAGAAAATTTCAACTTAATTAAGTTTTGGGCTTTTCACCCAATTTATACTCTTTTAGGATAGGCTAAATAGAAATTCAGAGTATGATGTTGGATAAGGTATTTCCCGTATCCACTGCCTAAACTCAAGGATGAAAGAATGGTAATTGTCTGTGGGTAGAGGGTGGTTAGATGATAATGATATTGAAACAGGTAAATGGGAGGTGAAAATTGTTGTACCTATGTTGTACCAAGTGGCATTTTTAAACGAAAAAGCCGAGACGTAAATCTCGGCTAATCCCTTTGTACTCGAGGCGGGACTTGAACCCGCACGGCCATAATGGCCATTGGATTTTAAGTCCAACGTGTCTACCAATTCCACCACTCGAGCTTCTGTGTGATACAGAGTTTTCACATCTGGTAGAATGTGAATTATTATATGCGAGCGAAAAACGGGATTCGAACCCGCGACCTCCACCTTGGCAAGGTGGCGCTCTACCAACTGAGCTATTTTCGCAAAAGGTTTAAGAACTTCGCATCCTTGTCGAATGCGGGAGCAAATTTAATACAATTCTTTAAAATGCAAAGCCTTTTTTATGAAAAAGTATTTTATTATTTATAATTGTCGCAGGATGAGTGATTTGTATGTGATTTTTTTTATTCTTATCCCACTAGGAAACTTTAAGCATTCTTCTGTTTAGTAAGTAATCGTTTAATTTCATTGAGTTTCATCAGTGCTTCTACTGGAGTTAAGGTATTGATGTCTAAATGAGTAATTTCTTCCTTAATCTGTTCCAAAAGAGGATCGTCTAAATTAAAGAAACTAAGCTGCATTTCATTCTCTACCAATTGCAATTTATCTGTGAGCTCTTCACTAGAATGTGATTTTTCTAATTTCTTTAAAATTTTATTTGCTTTATGAATCACCTGTTGTGGCATACCCGCCATTTTAGCTACATGGATACCAAAACTGTGCTCGCTACCCCCTGGGGTTAGTTTTCGTAAGAAAAGCACATTATCTTCCAATTCTTTTACCGATACATTGTAATTTTTTATACGGTTAAAAGTATTCGTCATTTCGTTTAGCTCGTGATAATGCGTAGCAAAAAGCGTTTTTGCCTGAGCTGGATGTTCATGTAGGTATTCTGATATGGCCCAAGCTATAGAAATGCCATCATAGGTGCTTGTACCTCTACCTATTTCATCTAACAGTACTAAACTACGTTCCGAAAGGTTGTTAAGGATAGATGCCGTCTCATTCATTTCTACCATGAAAGTAGACTCTCCCATAGAAATATTGTCACTAGCACCTACTCGCGTGAATATTTTGTCTACATAGCCAATTTTGGCCGAGGTGGCAGGAACAAAACAACCCATCTGTGCCAAGAGTACAATAAGAGCGGTTTGCCTTAGAATTGCCGATTTACCACTCATGTTGGGACCAGTAATCATAATAATCTGTTGTTCTTCCCTGTTTAAAACGAGGTCGTTGGCAATATATTCCTCTCCTAATGGAAGCTGTTTTTCAATTACAGGATGCCTACCGCCAATAATAGCAAGTTCGGTAGACTCATCCATATCCGGTTCTATATAGTTATTTTCTATCGCCAATTGGGTGAAACCACATAGACAGTCTAATTGGGCAATTAATTGTGCATTATTTTGTACTGGAGTAATGTACTCCTGCATCCATACTACTAGTTGGGAAAATAATTGTTGCTCTAATTCTAGAATGCGCTCTTCTGCACCCAATATTTTGGCTTCATATTCTTTAAGCTCCTCTGTAATATATCGCTCCGCATTTACTAGGGTTTGCTTGCGGATCCATTCTTCGGGTACTTTGTCTTTATGTGTATTTCGGACTTCTATATAATATCCAAAAACATTGTTGGAAGCAATTTTCAGAGAAGTAATACCAGTGCGTTCAGATTCCCTCTGCAACATTTTATCTAAGTAGTCCTTTCCCGAAAAGGCTAAATTCCTTAGCTCGTCTAACTCCTGGGAATATCCTTTGGCTATAGTTTTTCCCTTTAACATGTTAACTGGTGCCTCCTCATTCAGCATTTCCTTAATCTTACTGCGTAGTAATTCGCAACTGTGAAGCTGGTCACCTAATAAGGCAAGCGATTCATTCTTGGCTTTCGTGGTAAGCTGTTTAATAGGGACAATAGCTTCTAAGGAGTTTTTTAACTGCACTACCTCCTTGGGGTTTATTTTTCCCGTAGCTACCTTGGAAATTAATCTTTCTAAATCTCCTATGGTTTTAATAGTGCTCCTCAGTTCCTGCAACGCGGTATCGTTCTCCTTTAAATGGGAAATAACCTGATGCCTTCTTCTTATTTTTTCTATGTTTTTAAGGGGAAGTGCCAACCATCGCTTAAGCATTCGCCCACCCAAAGGAGAAAGCGTTTTATCTATAACGTCTAAAAGGGTTACAGCATTCTGGTTGTTAGAATGGTAAAGCTCTAAATTCCGAATGGTAAATCGGTCCATCCAAATATACTCCTCTTCCGGAATACGTTGTAAACTGCTTATATGTTGTAGTTGCTTATGTTGGGTATCAGATAGGTAATGCATAATTACCCCTGCTGCCACTATTCCATGACTTAAATGGTCTACTCCAAATCCTTTTAAACTCTTGGTTTTAAAGTGATTCGTGAGGGACTCTAGGGCATAATCGTCCTGAAAAACCCAATCTTCGGTAAAAAAAGTATGGTATTGGGAGCCAAAAACTGCTGCAAATTCCTTTCTGTTAGATTTGGAGACGAGTACTTCGTTGGGTGAAAAATTCTGTAACAGTTTATCAATTTGTTCCTCGTTACCCTCAGAGGTGAGGAATTCTCCAGTAGAAATGTCTACAAAAGCAATACCTAATCGCTTTCTTCCAAAATGTACTGCACAAAGGAAGTTATTATTTTTAGCGGTTAGAATATCATCATTCATAGCTACTCCAGGAGTTACCAATTCTGTTACTCCTCTTTTTACTATGGTTTTGGTAAGCTTAGGATCTTCTAACTGGTCGCAGATAGCAACCCGTTGTCCTGCCTTTACTAACTTAGGTAGGTAGGTGTTTAATGAATGATGGGGGAATCCTGCCAGTTCGGTTTTGTCCCCTCCATTATTTCTATGGGTTAGGATGATACCTAAAATTTGTGCGGCCTTAATCGCATCTTCACCAAAAGTTTCATAAAAGTCGCCTACTCTGAACAATAGTAGGGCATCTGGATATTTCACCTTTATGCTATTGTACTGCTTCATTAAAGGTGTTACCTTTTTTGTCTTTCTTGTGTCTCCCAAAAGCGATTTTATTAACTTATTTTTGCATTTTATCTTGAAAAACGAAATTAAGGTTTATCTATTGGAATGCCTACTTTTGTTGATATTTTGAGGGTAATTTTGTGAAAAAAGGAATTGTTTCTGCCTCGCTTAAGAGGTGAAATTGAATGAAAATATAAAAACTAGAATGCGTAAACTTGAAAATAGTGAATTAGACCGACTTAATGTAGAGGAGTTTAAAAAGCACAAAAAGACCCCTATATGCATTGTATTAGATAATGTGAGGAGTCTTAATAATATAGGATCTGTTTTTAGGACTGCCGACGCTTTTTTAATCGAAAAAATCTATCTCTGTGGTATTACAGCAACACCTCCACATAAAGATATTCATAAGACAGCTCTTGGCGCTACGGATAGCGTAGCTTGGGAATATGCCGAAGATGCCCTTCAGGTGGTGCAAGACTTACAGAAGGAAGGGTATGATGTTTATTCTGTTGAGCAAGCAGAGGATGCGCAAATGCTGAACGATTTTAAAGGTGATAAAGAAAAAAGATATGCCTTGGTGTTTGGGAATGAGGTGAAAGGGGTTTCTCAAAAAGTAGTGTCACAAAGCGATGGAGTGTTAGAAATTCCTCAATATGGAACAAAACACTCCCTTAATATATCGGTAAGTGTAGGAGTAGTGGTTTGGGATCTTTGGGCAAAATTACAAAAGTAATTTCTTGGATTGCTTAAAGGGGGAGTTGTAAGGCTGAAGCCTGAATTTTTTGTAATATTTTTTCGTAATCCTCTTTATTTTTAACAAAGTCCATTTCGCTGATATCGATTATCAGATTGTTCTGTTCGGGGAAGCTTTTGATGTAATCTAAATATCCACGGTTTATTTTATCTAAATAAACAGTTTCTATATTCTGTTCATAACTTCTTCCCCTTTTCTTGATGTTTTCAATTAGCCTTTCGGTATTCTGGTGTAGATAAATCAGCATTCTAGGTCTTTGAGCCTCTTTGTACATCATATTGAACAGCTTTCGGTACAGTTTAAACTCCTCCTCTTGGAGGGTAACTTTAGCGAAAATTAATGATTTATGGATGTCGTAATCACTTACCATAAAATTCTTGAACAAATCATATTGAGAAGTGTCGTCCATAAACTGTTGGTATCTATCAGCCAGGAAAGACATCTCTAAAGGGAAAGCGAATCGCGCTTGATCTTCATAGAATTTGGGTAGAAAAGCGTTGTCTGCAAATCGCTCCAAAACCAACTTTGCATTGTAATCTTGTCCAATCATAGTGGCTAGTGTAGTCTTCCCGGCACCAATATTTCCTTCAATGGAGATAAAATGGAGCTGAGAGAAAAGCTGCAGCCTGCTGGTGTACAGTTTATGGGGAGTCCGTATTATTTCACTTTTATCCGGGCATTCCTGAAGCAGGTTTCTTGTGTCCTTATTATATATAGGATGATAAAATTGTGGTGCTATATCCGCTAACGGCCTAAGTACAAACCTTCTTTTAGCAAGGTTGGGGTGGGGAATTTCTAGGCTGTCTGTTTTAATAATATCCCGATTATAGTACAGAATATCAAGATCTAAAGTTCTAGAAGCATAACCGCTACTTTGTTTTCTTTCCCTGCCTAATAAAACTTCAATTTGCAACAACTCCTCCAATACTTTGGAAGGGGGTAATTGAGTTTCTACGGTAACACAAGCATTGTAAAAGGGTTCTCCTTCAAAACCCCAAGCTGGAGTTTCGTATACGTGAGAAGTCTTAGTAACCTTCCCAATACGAGTATTGATTTGGAAGATGCCTTCTTGTAGGTGATTAAGTCGGTTTCCTAGATTACTTCCTAAAGATAAATGTGCTATTGCGCTTGCGATCATAATGAGATGGCAAAGTAAATAAAAGTAATCAACTTGATGAAAGGAATGTTATTAACAAAATTGCAGTTTAGAAGGTGGGAAGCACTCTTAGGTACTGAAAGTATTTGGAGAATGCAGGGTATTGTTAGGTTGTATCCAGTAAATAAAAATAATAATCATGGAAATATTAAGTATTAATTTGTAATAACTTAAAACTCCTATTGACTATCTTTGTAAGTTATTGTTAATTCCTGTTTAAATGAAGTTTTTAAGAAATTTATTGGCCTCCATTATTGGTGGATTAATAGCATTCGGAATCCTGTTAGTGATGTTTTTTATTTTTGCTGCATTGGTCGGAAATGCAGATGGTACCGTTGCAGTGAAAGACAACTCGGTCTTAGAATTGCAATTGGAATATCCGATTAATGATTATGTGGGAATGGATAAATCTGACCCGTTTGCCGGACTTTTCAATATAAATCAAGGTTTAGATGAGATTTTACACGCTATTCGTGTTGCCAAGGAAGATGATAAGATAAAAGGAATTAGCATAAGTAACAGTGTTTTAATGGCAGGGCTTTCCCAAACTCATGCTATACGTAATGCTTTAAAAGAGTTTCGTGAGAGTGGAAAGTTTGTTTATGCCTATGGGGACTTCTATACTCAACAAGATTATTATTTAGCTAGTGTAGCTAGTGATGTTTACTTAAACCCTGTGGGGGCTATGGACTTTAGAGGCTTGTCTACCGAGGTGCTTTTTTTTAAGGATTTACAAGAGAAATCCGGTATTAAAATGGAAGTCATCAGGCATGGGAAATATAAAAGTGCTGTTGAACCTTTCTTAGCCAATGAAATGAGTGATGCTAATAGAAGTCAGATAAAAGAACTCCTAGATGCTCTTTGGGCTTCCTTACTTTTAGATGTTTCTGAGAGTAGGGGACTAGCAGTAGAAAATCTAAACACAATTGCAGATACTTTGGGGGCTAGAACTACCGATTTTGCACTACGTTCTGGATTGATAGATCAGGTGGCTCATTATGATGAATATGAAACAATGATGAAAGAAACCCTAGGGGTGGAAGCAGATGAGGATATTAATTATGTGGGGATTAGCGACTATATTAAGGTGGCTAATAAGAAAAAACTTAATAAGGGAAAAGACAAGGTTGCTGTAATATATGCCCAAGGAGAGATTATATATGGAGAGGGTGGTCCTAATGTTATTGGACAAGGGATTATTAATGAGGCTTTAAAGAAAGCAAGGAAAGATGAAGATGTTAAGGCTGTTGTGCTAAGGGTAAATTCGCCAGGTGGAAGTGCACTTACTTCCGATATTATTTGGAGGGAAGTAGAACTTACTAAGAAGGTGAAGCCAGTACTTGTTTCTATGGGAGATGTAGCGGCTTCTGGAGGTTATTATATTTCGGCAGGAGCCGATATGATTTACGCAGAGCCTACTACTATTACCGGATCTATAGGAGTTTTTGGTGCGGTTCCTAATTTAAGTGAATTAGCAGAGGATATTGGGGTGAATGCAGAGCAGGTAGGAACTAATAAAAATGCGGTGGAATATTCCCTATTTAAACCTATGCAAGATACTTTTAGGAATAAGGTGCAAGAAGAAATAGAACAGGTGTACAATACGTTTTTAGATCGCGTGGCAGAAGGTAGAGGTATTACTATTGCCCAAGCCGATAGCGTGGCACAAGGACGTGTATGGAGTGGGGTAGATGCAAAACGTTTGGGACTAGTAGATGAATTAGGCGGATTAGATGATGCTATTGCCGCAGCGGCAGAAATGGCAGAAATAGATAAGTATAGTATACAGCGTTTGCCTAAATATAAATCTGGCTTCGAAAAATTAATGGAAGATTATGGAGGTACAGCTACAAAAGGTAGGGAAGCGCTAATTGAAAAGGAAATAGGGGTAGAGGCGTATAATATATTAAAAGAGGTGCGTTCTGTTATGGAAAATAAAGGAGTGCAGGCACGTATGCCTTTTACACTTCGTATCCAATAGAGGAGACTAGGGATACTAATTGTTACTAGCTTAAACTTTTTGTTTTAAATAGGTTTTTGAAGAGGTAGATTAGTGGTCTTAATAGTGAATTGTAGCTATTTGGTTAGGGTTGTGTACATTTGTTTAAATTGTAGAATTACGGATGCCCAATTAAATGATGGGTGTTAAAAACAGTTCAGGTATTAAAAATGTTGCTAGTGTAATGGAGGATCACATCTTAAAGGAAGGCGATAGAAAACTGGCCTTTAAAATATACCTCTATCTAGGTGCTTTGTTCATTACCTCCTTGGTAGTGTCCAATCTTATATTTCAGAAGTTCTTTTATTGGAATCCCTTTGGAGACTTTACCGTATTTGGTGCACCACTTTTTGAGATTTCGGTGGGAGTATTACCCTATCCAATTACCTTTTTAATAACAGATCTTATCTCTGAGATTTATGGAAGAAAAAAAGCTAACCAAGTGGTTACGGCAGGTATCTTCGCCTCTGTATTCTCTATGGGAATTGTGTTAATTGCAAATTTTGTGCCTGCTATAGAAGGGTCTCCTGTAAATGACGAGATTTTTAATCAGGTGTTTTCCCTATCTCCTATTGCGGTAGTTGCCTCTATGATGGCCTATCTCTTTGCTCAGTATATAGATATCGGAATCTATCACTTTTGGAAGAAAATAACTAAGGGAAAGCACCTATGGTTGCGGAACAATTTCTCCACCTTTCTTTCTCAGTTTATAGATACCTTTACCGTAGTAGGGCTTTTATGTGTTTTTGGTGTCCTCCCTTGGGATATGTTTTATGGTCTAGTAGTTAGCGGATTTGTTTTTAAGGTAATTGTTGCTGTTTTGGACACCCCTTTTCTCTATTTTTTCGTATATCTGTTTAGAAGGCGATTTAAGTTAACGGTAAATCAAGAAATACAGATCTAAAGATAATAAATTAGAGTATTTTAGGTTTTATCCTTTTGCTAGTAAGTAGTTGAAAATAAAACTTATAGCGTGTAGTGTTGCTTGTGCTAAGAAGATTAACGTAATATGTTGAGAGAAGGTGCTATACGGATTGATGTGGGAGTTGAATGAGCCAAAATAAGATTGGATATAGATCGTAAGGTCTGTGGTAGATATTTATATTACTAAAAAATTAGATTATAGAATGAAAAGTAAGATTTTAAAGATTGTTGGAGGTATTCTCTTGGTAGTGGTATTGTTACTAGTGGCAACCCCATTTTTCTTAAAGGGTAAAATTGCGGACATCATTAAGAATAAAGTGAATAATAGTATTAATGCGTCGTTCGATTTTTCAGATGCAGACCTTACCTTATTTACTAGTTTCCCTTATGCTAGGGTTATCATGAAGGATATCACCTTAATTAATAGGGCTCCTTTTGAGGGAGACACCTTGTTTGCTGCCAAAGGAGTATCTCTTAACATGTCCATAAAAGAATTGTTGAAAGATGCTTCTGAACCTATAATACTTAAGAGTCTTAAGGTTGATGGTGGTCGCTTAAATATAAAAGTTGATAAGGAAGAAAATGCTAATTATGATATAGCCTTGGCCGATGATGGAAAGCAGGAGGTGGCAAGCACCGATGCTTCGGGTGAATTTACCTTGTCTCTTGAATCTTATGAAATTAATGACGCAGTAATAATTTATGGGGACGCTTCCTCGGGGATATATCTTACTATAGATGAAATGGATCATATAGGGAAAGGAGATCTTTCCTTGGATACCTCCGAGCTAGATACGGAGACAAGTGGTCGGGTATCTTTTATGATGGATAGCACTAAATATTTAAATCGCAATCCTGTTAAACTAAAAGCGCTTATAGGGGTAGATCTTAACGAAAACAAATATACTTTTCTAAAGAATGAGGCACTTGTAAATCAATTACCCTTAGTTTTTGAGGGGTTTGTAAAGTTAAACGAGGACAATCAAGAAGTAGATATTTCTTTTAGGACTCCCTCATCAGACTTTAAAAACTTTTTAGCAGTAATTCCAGAGGTCTACTCTAAAAACATAGAAAATGTTACTACTACAGGGAACTTTACAGTTGCAGGAGAATTTAAGGGTATTGTAGATGATCTTCATATTCCCAAGTTTAAAATTGATATAAATTCTGATAATGCGTCTTTTAAATATCCCGATCTACCAAAATCTGTCAGGAATGTTTTTATAGATACGGAAATATCAAATACTACAGGAATAACAGAAGATACCTTTGTAGATATTAGGAGACTGTCCTTTATGATAGACGAGGATAAATTTAATATGGTAGCCAAAATTCGTGATCTAATGGGGAATACTAAAGTAGATGCGAAGCTGGATGGAAGAATGAATTTGGCAAATATCTCTAAAGCTTACCCAGTGCCTTCGGGAATGGATTTAAAGGGTATTTTAAATGCAGATATCGCGACTGCTTTTGATATGGCTTCCATAGAACGCAAGGAGTATGAGAAGACCAAGACTACGGGTAAGATGCAACTAAAAGATTTTGAATATAAATCCGATGAAATTCCAAACCCGGTAATTTTGCAGTCTACTGCAGTGTCTTTTAATCCTACTACGGTTAGTTTAACAGAACTTAAGGGCAAGACAGGAAGTACAGATTTTGATGCTACGGGTACAATTGATAACCTTTTGGGCTTTATGTTTAACAATGAAAAGGTAGAAGGTAGGTTCAACCTAAATTCTAATACCTTTTCTATTGCAGATTTTATGGTTCCAGATACCGATGAGGTAAGTAAGGAAGGAGAGAAATCGACTTCAAATTCGCCAACACCAACTGCAGAGAAAATTAAGATTCCATCCTTTTTAGACTGTATTATAAATGCTAGTGCGAATACAGTGGTCTACGATAATCTAAGGTTGAAAGATGTTAAGGGAACACTTGCGATAAAAGATGAGAAAGCCACCCTTTCTAATATGTCCTCTTCTCTTTTTAATGGTAAATTAGCACTTAATGGAGAGGTGTCTACAAAAGGAGAAACTCCACTCTTTGCTATGGACTTAGGGATGAGTAACTTTAGTATAGCAGAAACGTTTAATGGTCTAGAGATGTTTAGAACCTTAGCGCCAATTGCAAAAATACTTCATGGTGCTATGAATACCGAGGTGCATATTTCTGGAAAGTTAAATGACGATTTTACACCTAATCTATTAACGGTAACCGGAAATATATTAGCAGAGCTAATGACAAGTAAAATTGAAGCTAAAGATGCTCCACTGCTCGCAGCTTTAGACAGTAAGTTGAATTTTCTAGATCTGGAAAATTTAAATTTAAAAGATTTAAAAACTGCCCTTAATTTTGAAGACGGCGTAGTAAAAGTAAAACCATTTACTATTAATTATAAAGATTTTGCTATTGATATTGCGGGAAGCCATTCTTTTGACGAGACTTTAAATTATTTGGCTACCATACAGGTGCCCGCTAAATATTTAGGGAAGGAAGTAAATCAGTTAATGGCTAGAATAGATGAGTCTTCATTAGAGGAATTAACTATTCCGATTACAGCGAATATAGGAGGGGCGTATACCAGTCCTAAAATTACTACTGATCTTACTTCTGGGATTAAAAATCTAACGGCCCAATTAGTAGAAATAGAAAAACAAAAATTGATTAATAAAGGAAAAGACAAGGCTAAGGATGTTATAGGAGATATTTTAGCAAAGAATCAAAAGGCAACTGATTCCACTAAAAAGGAGAATGCAGAAAAGGTGAAAGATGTTTTGGGTGGACTTTTTGGTGGTGGAGCAAAACAAACCGACTCTGTTGCTAAAAAAGATTCAGTGGGAGCCGGAAGTAAAGAAGCGCAAAAAGAGGCCCAAAAAGATGCCGCCAAAAAAATATTAGGCGGAATCTTTGGTAAGAAAAAAGAAGCTGAAGAAACTAAAAAAGATTCTGTTAATTAACTTCTAAAGAGATTACAGTGCCTTCGTTACTGCGAATATTAAAGACAGTATTGTCTTCAAAAATAAGATACTGGCCTTTAATGCCCTTAAGGGCCCCTTGGTAATTAGGGGTTTTAGTAAGGTTAAGACTTTTTACTTTTGTAGGATATTGAAGAACAGGAAACTCTAAATGGGTTTCCTTGTTGTTTTCTATATAATAGGCTAATGCTTCCTCAGGAATGTATTGTTTTAGGTGGTTCCGCATTTCTGCTAAATCCTCATCTACTACATCATTGGTAAGCATCTTGCGCCAATTTGTTTTATCTGCAACATGGTCTTTTAGGGCTACTTCTGTAATTCCTGCTAAATATCTATTGGGAACTTCTACAATTTCTATGGCCTCGTGTGCACCTTGGTCTATCCATCGCGTGGGGACTTGAGTTTTTCGGGTTACCCCTACCTTAATGGTGCTAGAATTGGCTAAATACACAATATGAGGCTGCAATTGAACTTTTTTTTCGTACTCAAGATCCCTGTCTTCTTGGCCTAAATGTGCGGTACTTAGTTCCGGGCGCATAATCCAATCCCCAGCAGAAGGAATGTCAAAAAAACAACTCTGACAAAATCCCTGGCGGTAAATAGGTCTTTCCTCGCCGCAATTTAAGCATTGGTAGCCAAGTATTTGTATCTTAAGCTCCTTATTGAGCACCTGGTTTACATTTAAGAAATCCCCTTCAAACACTAAGTAATATTGAATAGGGGTTCCTATTTCTGTTTCCATTTTTTTTAATACTCCTTGGTACTGCATATAAATTATCTTATGTAAATTCTATTTGATTATGAAGTCAATTAAAACTATTTTTAGCTAAAATAAAACAACTTCCCGATGTAAAAAATCTGGATAAAGATACCTAAAAATGCCAATACCATTATTTAATTCTATTGCATCTTGGTTATTAAAAAAGAGATACCATCAAATTGAACTTTTTCTGAAATATCCAGAGGAAGTCCAAGATGAGGTATTGCATCAATTGCTATCCATCGCTGAAGATACTGAGATTGGTAAGAAGTACGAATTTGATACTATCTCCAATTATGAGACTTTTGCGGAGCGGGTGCCAATAGTTACCTATGAGGAAGTAGAGCCTATGATAGAAAGGTCTAGAAGAGGGGAGCAAAATATATTTTGGCCAACGAGTATTAAATGGTTTGCTAAAAGTAGCGGAACTACCAATGCTAAAAGTAAATTTATTCCTGTTAGTACCGAAGCGTTAGAGGATTGTCATTTTAAATCAGGAAAAGATTTACTCTGTCTGTACCTTAATAATAATGAAAACTCTCAACTTTTTACAGGAAAGAGTCTTAGACTTGGAGGTAGTACAGAAATGTATCAAGATAACGGCACCTCTTTTGGGGACCTCTCCGCGATCCTTATAGATAATATGCCTTTTTGGGCAGAATTAAGTAGTACTCCTAGTAATAAGGTGTCCCTTATGAGTGAATGGGAATCTAAATTAGAGGCTATTATAAAAGAGAGTATCCAAGAGAATGTTACTAGTTTGGCAGGAGTGCCTTCTTGGATGTTAGTGCTTCTGAATAAAGTGATGGAGGAAACTGGGAATCAGCATTTGTTTCAGGTATGGGAAAATCTAGAAGTTTATTTTCACGGAGGGGTCAGCTTTACTCCGTATAAAGAACAGTATTCAGCATTGCTCCCACGAAAAAGTTTTAACTACTATGAGATCTACAATGCCTCTGAGGGCTTTTTCGCTATTCAGGATAGAAATAATTCTGATGAACTTTTGTTGATGCTAGATTATGGTATTTTTTATGAATTTATTCCGATGGATAATTATGATACTCCCGAAGAAAGTACCATTCCCCTATGGAACGTTAAATTGAATACTAATTATGCTATAGTTATTACCACCAATGCCGGACTTTGGCGTTATAAGATTGGGGATACGGTGCGTTTTACTTCTATAAACCCATATAGGATTAAGGTTACCGGAAGAACAAAGCATCATATTAATGTTTTTGGAGAAGAGTTAATTATAGAAAATGCAGAGGAGGCTTTAAAGCAGGTCTGTAAAAAAACTGGTGCAGAGATAAAAGATTATACTGTAGCGCCTATTTTTATGGTAGGCAAAGAAAAGGGAGCGCATGAATGGATTATAGAATTTAGAAAGGAACCAGAAGAATTGGCTATTTTTATTGAGTTTCTGGATAATGCTTTAAAATCTTTAAATTCAGATTACGAAGCTAAAAGATATAATAATATTACGCTGAGGTTGCCCCAGGTTCATATTGCTAGGGAAAACCTATTTTATGATTGGCTAAAGTCTAAGGGTAAATTAGGTGGTCAGCATAAGATTCCAAGACTTTCTAATAAAAGGAATTATATCGAAGAATTACTTCACATAAACAAATAAATAGGGTGCGTATTCATAAAAATGCGCACCTTGTTATTGTTGAGTCAACCTCTCCCCATTTTAATAATCTAAAAACATAGTTATGGGTAAAAGATTAGTGATACTTTCGGACATGTGGGGTACAAAAAGGGGAATGTGGATTACATCTTATTTGGGGAGGCTGCGAGAATATTATGATATTGCCTTCTACGATTCACAGCAATTAGCAAATATTAAGGTAACGATAAATTCTGATGAGAATGTAGGTAACGAGTTTGATAGTGGTGGTATAGCTACTGCAGTTGCTCACTTGTTAAAGAATGAAAAAGTCCCTAGTCATTATTTAACTTTTGGTGCAGGAGGAGCAATCGCTTGGAAAGCTGCGCTAAAAGGAGTGCCTATGAAATCCTTATATGCCATATCTAGTTCTAGGTTGGGATTAGAAACGCAACTACCCCTAGTTAATATTAAATTGCTATACGGGGAGAATGATGAGTGTAAACCTTCCCAAGAATGGATGGATCTTGTAGGGGTAAATAACGAGATAATCCAAGGTTTTGGACACGACCTATATAGCGATGAGAAAATTATTGATAAAGTGTGTCAGGATCTTTTGTCTAAGGTTGCTGACAAAGAATTCGTAGCCTAGACTTTTGTACTTGTGGTAAAAGAATAGAATATAGCCGTCTCAAAATTTTGAGGTGGCTTTTTTTTGATCATGAATTATTGGGTTTATGTCTGGAGTTGTTTAGTGTGAGCTATAAAAATATTTTACCAAATTAAGAGGGGTTAGGAGGTAGCTCGAAAATTCGCTAAGCTATTATTTTGTATAATTGAATGGTTAACAAGCAGGGGGCAAATTAGTAGCTCCTTTAAATAACGTTGATACATAAGAAACAAGAATTCACTTACTACTAGGTGTAAGGTGATATAGCGTGTGCATATGAATAAAATAGTTGTAGCTAGCGATTCTTTTAAAGGAAGTGTCTCGTCAATGGAAATTGCTGAAAATTCCGAATTAGCTATTCATAAAGTCTTTCCAGATTGTGAGGTAATTAAAATTCCAGTAGGGGATGGAGGAGAAGGTACCTTAACAGCTTTGGTTAGTATATTAAAGGGAGAATTGGTTTCCTGCACGGTCAATGGACCGCTATTAGAGCCGGTTTTAGCGCAATACGGTATTATTAAGGATTCTTATACGGCTATTATTGAAATGGCAGCTGCAAGCGGTTTAACTTTAATTCCGCAGGATAAGCGTAATCCCATGCTAACTTCAACATATGGTACGGGAGAATTAATAAGAGATGCTTTAGATAAAGGATGCAGAAAGTTTTTAATTGGTGTTGGAGGAAGTGCTACCAATGATGGGGGTACGGGGATGTTGCAAGCCTTAGGGTTTAAATTTTTAGACACTAAAGGAGAAGAATTGGGTTATGGCGGACAAATATTAAATGAGATATGTGCTATTGATGATACAGAGGTCCTACCTAGTGTAAGAGAGGCTAGTTTTACTATTGCTTGTGATGTAAATAATCCGTTATCGGGAAGTAATGGTGCTGCCCACGTATATGCCCATCAAAAGGGAGCAGATGACCAAATGATACTTGAATTGGATAAAGGTTTGAGTCGTTTTGCAAAGGTGATTAAGGAAAAGTTTAATAAGGATGTGAATTCGGTACCTGGTGCAGGAGCTGCTGGTGGTGTGGGTGGGGGATTTCTTGGGTTTTTAAATGCTAGTTTAAAACTTGGTATTGAAGTGGTCTTGGATGCAATAGAATTTGCTGATTTAATAAGAGGTGCAGAACTGATTATAACTGGAGAGGGAAAGTTAGATGCGCAGACGGGAATGGGGAAAACTCCAGCAGGTATTCTTAAAGTTGCGAAAAAGCAAGGAATTCCTGTAATAGCAATTGGAGGCAGTGTAAATGCAGTTGAGGAATTGAATGAGGCAGGTTTTCTTTCAGTTTTACCCTTATTGCCATATCCAGTAAGCTTGGAGCAAGCAATGGATTCGGAATTTACTTTAGAGAATATTAGGCGAACTATAGAGCAGCAGCTAAGGGTTATCGCACATTATAAAGCGTAATGGTATCATTTTAATTGGAGTCCTATTATGTTTAGACATCCATCAAAGGTTTTCAGTAGTTAAAGGTGGTGTATGTTGTTATTGCTATTGGTGGTGTGGTGGTAATCTACGCAGGTCTTGGGGGTAGGGTATTGTAAGAATAAAAAAAAGCAGTCTTAAGAGACTGCTTTTAATTTGTTTATTGTTTCATAGGATAGCTTTTCTTCTGCGTAAGATTTGCTAACCTTAAAGGTTGTTTCTTCCGAACTAGGAAGCTCAAACATAGCATCCGTAAAAATCGCCTCACATAAGGAACGAAGTCCCCTAGCACCTAATTTGTATTCAATGGCTTTGTCTACGATATAATCTAATGCCTGATCTGTTATTTCAAAAGAGATATCGTCCATTTTGAATAACTTCTCATATTGTTTGATGATAGCATTCTTAGGTTCCGTTAAAATGGCCTTCAAGGTTTCCTTATCCAATGGATTCATGTGAGTAAGTACCGGAAGTCTTCCTATTATTTCTGGAATTAATCCAAAGTCTTTTAGGTCTTTTGGGATTATATATTGAAGAATATTTTCGTTGTCTACCTTATCTTCCGCTCTAGAAGCACTGTATCCAACTGCTTGCATATTCAACCTTTTAGTGATGATACGCTCAATACCATCAAAAGCACCTCCAGCTATAAAAAGGATATTTTCCGTATTTACCTCAATAAATTTTTGGTCGGGATGTTTTCTACCTCCTTTTGGTGGTACATTAACTACAGTTCCCTCCAATAATTTAAGAAGTCCTTGCTGAACCCCTTCTCCAGAAACGTCTCTGGTAATAGAAGGATTGTCGCTTTTTCGAGCAATTTTATCAATTTCATCGATAAAAACAATACCACGTTCTGCCTTTTCTAAATTATAATCTGCAGCTTGTAATAAGCGGGTTAGAATACTTTCTACGTCTTCCCCAACATAACCTGCTTCAGTAAGAACCGTTGCATCCACTATAGTTAAAGGTACATTAAGCATTTTAGCTATGGTCTTGGCAATTAGGGTCTTTCCAGTCCCGGTTTGCCCTGCCATTATAATGTTACTCTTTTGGATTTCTATATCGTCTTCCTTGCTGTTAGGCTGCAACAATCTTTTGTAGTGATTGTAAACAGCTACAGACATTACTCTTTTAGTTCTGTCCTGGCCAATTATATAAGTGTCTAAAAACTCCTTAATTTCTATAGGCTTTTTTAGGACTAGCTCCGAAGATAGGTCCTGATTTTTTGTCTGCTTAGATTCTTCCGCAACTATACCATGTGCCTGTTCTATACAACGGTCACAGATATGAGCGTCCAACCCTGCAATCAATAAATTGGTCTCCGGTTTTTTTCTCCCACAAAAAGAGCATTCTAAATTTTCTTTTGCCATATCATTATATCACATTCAATAATAGGAACGATGTTACTCGTTCTTTTGGTGTGCCAGTTTGGGCATCACCATCTTTTCAGATGACTTAGTCGTTACTCTTGAGAATCCCTTACTAGGATTTCATCAATCATTCCGTACTCTTTAGCTTCGTTGGCTTTCATCCAATAATCTCTATCACTATCATCGCTAACTTTTTCTAAGGGTTGACCAGAATGTTTGGCAATTATTTGATAAAGTTCATCTTTTAATTTTAAAATTTCCCTTGCGGTAATTTCAATGTCACTAGCCTGTCCTTGCGCACCACCTAATGGTTGATGAATCATTACTCTAGAGTGCGTAAGACCACTTCGCTTGCCTTTTTCACCAGCACATAATAAAACAGCGCCCATAGAGGCGGCCATTCCTGTACAGATAGTTGCTACGTCTGGTTTTATAAACTGCATGGTATCATAGATACCTAATCCTGCATATACGCTTCCTCCAGGAGAGTTAATATATATTTGGATATCCTTGGATGCATCGGTACTTTCTAGGAAAAGCAATTGTGCTTGTACTATATTCGCAACTTGATCGTTAATACCTGTTCCCAAGAAAATAATCCTGTCCATCATCAGTCTAGAGAAAACATCCATTGCTACTGCATTTAGTTGTCTTTCCTCTATAATATTCGGGGTTAGGTTAGTAGGGTACATGCTATTCAATATACTGTCATAGTACATGCTGTTGATCCCTTGATGCTTAATTGCGTAGTTTTTAAATTCTTTCCCGTAATCCATATTTTAAATCGAGGTTTTATAAGATAAAAAAAGTGTCGAAAATAAATTCTCCGACACTGTAAATATACTTATTTTTCGTGTAATTTAACCTTAACTGCTGTTAAGGTAGGGCCAAATAATATTTCATAAATGGCCACTCCTTAATACAGCTTTGGTTTTCTTCTATATTCAGGTGAATTACCCGTATACTTCTTTTACGAAATCTTCGTAAGTAACTTCTTTTGGCTTTAGATTAGCTTTTTCTTTGTAAAGAGCCAATAGTTTCTCACTCATAAGTTGCTCGCTTAATCTTTTAACCTCGTCTTGATTAGAAAGAACCCTAGCAGCTATATTGTCTAACTCCTCTTCTTTTGGATCTAACTGACCAAATTGAGCCATTTGTTGCTTTATAAAGCCTTTAGCAAACTCTTTAAGCTCTTCAAATTGAATCTGGATTTCATTTTGCTCAATGATTTTTCCTTCAATCAATTGATAACGTAATCCTTTTTCAGATTTTTCAAATTCTTCTGCCGCTTCCTCCTCTGTTAAAGGTGTTTCGCCAGTAGTCTGAATCCATTTAGTTAAGAATTCCGTAGGAAGATCAAACTTAATGGTCTCTATAAAGTGCTCTGTAATATCATTAAGCAACTTTTGATCTGATTGTTGCTCAAATTGCTTTTCAGAATCTTCTTTAATTCTTGTTTTCAATTCTTCTTCTGAAGTAACTTTACCTTCTCCGAATAATTTGTCGAAAAACTCTTGGTCTAATTTAGCAGGTTCTTTTTCGTTGATTTCCTCAATAGTAAAAGTAACCTCTATATCTAAATCCTTGGCTTTATCTGCATCTACACCTAAAGCGCTACCTAATAAATAGTCTTCTTTAAATAGGTCTTTAGTGCTAAGGGTAACTACATCACCAACTTTTTTACCTAAAAGGCTTTCTAAAGCTTTTTTATTTTTGATATTTTCAATCTCTATAACGGTCTTATTGTCAATTTCTTCAGCTTCGTTAGCAAAAATTCCATTAACCTCGTCTTTTTCGCTTACCTCGCTTTTGCTGATCAATTTTCCGTATTGCTTCTGAAGACGCTCAACTTGCTCGTTAATCATCTTTTCGTCTGCAGTGATTTTGTAATGTGTGATGGCCTCTTTGGTTTTTAGGTCCACCTCAAATTTAGGGGCAAGTCCCAATTCAAATTCGAATGCAAAATTTTCCGCATCCCAATCAAAATTGTCTTGTTGTTTGGGGATAGGATTTCCTAAGACATCAAGCTTTTCTTCTGTAAGATATTTGTTCAAATTGTCTTGCAAAAGTTTGTTCACCTCATCTACCAAAACAGCTTTTCCGTATTGCTTTTTGATTAGTCCCATAGGAACCTGACCTTTTCTGAAACCAGGGATGTTGGCTTGCTTTCTGTAATCCTTTAAGATGGACTCAACCTTGTCGAAATAATCCTCCTTGGTTACCGCAACTGTAACTACTGCATTTAGTTCGTCTATCTGCTCTTTAGTGATATTCATTTGTTATCTGTATTTTGCTAAAATAAAATGGGACGCAAAAGTACTATATTTTATAATCTTCAACAAGTTTTTAAACCACTGATTGTCATAAAGGTATCATAAAGCTATTTGTCGTCGTTAAGGAGGCTGTAAAATAGCGATTGAAGAAAAGATAGTAATAGGCTAAAAAGGAGTGCCCACCATATATTGTCTACTGTAAAACCTTGTACTAAACTGTCTGCCAAAAGTATTATTATGGCGTTGATTATAAGAAGGAAAAGCCCAAGGGTAAGGATTGTTACAGGTAGGGTGAAAATGACTAGGATGGGTTTTACAATGTAGTTTAAAAGTCCTAGTACTATGGCAACAATTATAGCGGTTCCGTAACTGCTTACACCTACTCCAGGTAGAATATTAGCTAAAATAACTACGGCAATTGCGCTAAGAAGTACTCTTAATAATAATTTCATAGGTGTTTTTTTTTAGTTAAGGTTTTTCTTTTTTTTTTTTTTTTTTTTTTGATTATGTTAAACTTAAGAATTTATTTTTGAAGCTAACCTCTGTAAGTATAAAACTAGATATGTTTTTTGTATCCCTTATTAGTAAGCTCAACTGTAAAAGAATGCCGTGATTGTGTCTAGCAATTGGTTATTCCTTTATAAAAGGGATAGATTTTGCTAAAAATTGCTTTGGATTTTCGGCGTGTAGCCAATGTCCGGCATTGTCAATAGTTTCTAAATTAGCCTTTGGGAAATGCTTTTTTATTTCTGTCATATCAGCATCGGTAATATATTCCGATTTGTCTCCTCTTAAAAACAAGGTTGGTCCGGAATAGGAATCGGTGGTGCCTATATTTTCGCCTACCTCTTCCATGCGTTCGCTTAGGACCTCTAGATTAAACCTAAAATCTAACACTCCTTTTTCTACCCAATATAGATTCTTGAGTAAAAACTGTCGCACTCCGGGTTGACTAATGTGTGTGGCCAATCTTTTATCTGCCTCTTGTCTAGAAGCTATCTCGCGGACATTAATGGCATTTAGTCCATTAAGGATGTCTTGGTGATGTGGTGGGTAGTATTTTGGTGCAATATCTGCTACTATTAATTTCTTTACTTTTTCAGGATACTTGCACGCAAATAGCATGGCAGTTTTTCCACCCATACTATGGCCTAGAACAGTGGCGCTAGGAATATTGTGATGGGTCATGTAACGGTCTAGATCTGCTGCCAAAACATCGTAGTTAAACTCGGGGGAGTGAAAGCTTTTTCCGTGATTACGCTGGTCTATTAAATGAACCTCAAAGCCTTCTTCAGCGTATTTATTTCCTATGGTTTTCCAATTATCTAGCATTCCTAAAAATCCATGCAAGATATGAATGGGTTCTCCTTTGCCAATTATATTAGAATGTAGTATTTCCATGAGTTATTTTAATTTATTTAGATACATATTTACAACGTTCTCTAATCCTAAGTAGAGCGATTCGGAAATTAAGGCATGCCCAATAGAAACTTCCAAAAGATGAGGAACACTTTCTTTAAAGAACTGAATATTGTCTAGGCTTAAGTCGTGCCCTGCATTAATTCCCAAGCCTAATTTATGAGCAAGTTTAGCTGCTTCTACAAAGGGAAGTACTCCGTCTTTGTTGCCGTTATCGTATTCAATGGCATAGCTTTCTGTGTATAATTCAATTCGGTCTGTTCCTGTTAATGCAGCACCTTCAATCATAGTTGGATCTGGATCTACAAAAATAGAGGTGCGGATTCCATTATTTTTAAAGGTTTGAATAACTTCCTTAAGAAAATCTTTATGTTTTATAGTATCCCAGCCTTCATTTGAGGTGATGGCATCTACATCATCTGGCACCAAAGTAACTTGGGTAGGTTTTACCTCTAGTACAAGCTCAATAAATTTAGGAATGGGGTTGCCTTCTATATTAAATTCTGTTGTAACCACCTTTTTTAGATCTCTAGTGTCTTGGTAGGTGATGTGTCTTTCATCCGGTCTTGGATGTATAGTTATTCCTTGAGCGCCAAATCCTTCAATATTTTGGGCTGCTTTTACCAGGTTAGGAACGTTTCCTCCCCTAGAATTTCTAATTGTTGCAATTTTATTTACGTTAACGCTAAGCTTAGTCATATCTTTTCTTGTATTTAGATGACAAAAATACAAATTAGGCATACCTTTTGTAATTTATACAGTGAAAGAATTTATCTAACGCGTTCAATAAGAGCAATTGCATTTTTTGGACGAAGAGTTGAGAGAAGGTTATCAGCTAAGTTATAGGCGTAGTCTGTGCTAAGTGATAAGAGTGAAGTTAATTTCTTACGCAATAATACTTGTGTCAATTTTGGTGCTACGGATATTTTATTAGTATTTTGCGTTATAATACAAATCAAAGTCATGCAAATCCAAGACAGCATATTAACATCAGTACCTGTTTTTAAAGTGACGGACTCTTTAAAAGAAGTGATCTTGTTCTTTAATCAGACTACCTATTCGCATATAGCGGTCGTGGATAATGGGGTGTATATAGGGGCGCTAGAGAAAAATGACTTAGAGAATTACGAGGTAGATAAGATTATTGAAGCGTATAGGTATCAGTTAGCTACTTTTTTGGCAAGACCTGAGGCTTCTTGGTTAGATGTGTTGGAGGTATTCTCTAAGAATGAAGCTAATGTGTTGCCTGTAGTGAATAAGGAAGGTAAAGTATTGGGTTATTATGATCTAATTGATATAGTAGATCTGTTTATAAACACTCCCTTTTTTACTGAGCCTGGAGGTATTTTGGTACTAGCCAAAGGAATTAAAGATTATTCGTTTAGTGAAATAGCGCAGATTGTAGAGAGTAATAACCAAAAGCTGATTGGAGCATTTATTACAGATAGTAGGAATGATGTTATACAGATTACCATTAAAATTGGATCTGAGCATCTCAATGAGGTAATACAAACTTTTAGACGTTACAACTATACCATTCTATATGGTAGCGACGATGATCAGTTTATTGAAGACTTAAAAGAAAGATCCGATTACTTGGATAAATACCTTAACGTATAATAATAACTATGAAGGTAGCCATTTACGGAATAGCTTACCAAGAGTCTGCAGTGGAGTATGTTTTGGAGCTCATAGAAGAGCTTCAAAATGAAAATGCAGAAATTTATTTCGAAGAAACATTCTATAGCTTTATGGAATTGAGAGGTAGGGTAGGCGATTATCCTACGTTTACCAATAAGAAGGGGTTAGATCGCAGCTTCGACATGTTTGTTAGTTTTGGTGGCGATGGAACTATTTTAAGAGCTACTACCTATGTTAGGGATTTGGATATCCCTATTGTAGGAGTAAATACAGGTCGCCTTGGATTTTTATCTACCTTTAAAAAGGAAGATGTAAGAAAGGTGGTGCGCGAGTTTGTTGCTGGAGCCTATACTATTGAAGAGCGAAGTTTGGTGGAAATTGCCGAGTCCTCTGATATTCCCGAGTTTGAGGAGTTGAATTTTGCGCTGAATGAAATTACTGTCAGTAGGAAGGATACTACTTCTATGATTACTGTAGAAACGTATCTTAATGATGAATATTTAACTTCATATTGGGCAGATGGTTTTATAGTGTCTACGCCAACAGGGTCAACAGGGTATTCTTTAAGTTGTGGTGGTCCTGTAATGGCGCCAACGGTTAAATCGTTTATCTTGACTCCTATTGCTCCACATAATCTTAATGCTAGGCCTTTAGTTATTTCAGATGATACGGTAATCCGACTCAAAGTGTCTGGAAGGGCAGAAAGTCATTTGGTTTCCTTGGATTCTCGTATAGCTGCGGTAGCCAATGGAAAGGAGATTTTAGTTAGAAAAGCGCCTTTTACTATAAAAATGATTGAGTATACTTCCGAGAGCTTCTTAAAAACTCTGAGGAATAAATTGTTGTGGGGAGAAGATAAACGTAATTGATTCTTAGAGGCTAGAACAATAAAAAAGTGTGAAACTTGTTTATCAAGATAGAACAAGAATGTAATTAAAATGCAGTCTAAGTGATTGTAATGGTTATATTTGCAAACTTTTAAAATAATGAGGTTTTTTCTTGCAGTACTTCTTGCGTTAGTATATACCGGAGTAAATAGTCAGACTTATGAAGTGGGGATATTTGCAGGAGGGGCTAACAATATAGGCGATGTAGGAAGGACTAATTTTATAATGCCTTCGGGGCCTGCTTTTGGCGGACTTTTTAAATGGAATATTAGTCAGCGATACGCATGGCGTGGAAGTGTAATTTATGGTGAGTTTACAGCCGATGATTCCAAGTCGAGTATGTCGTCTAGGGTTCAAAGGGGCTATAAGATGGATAACAGTATCTTAGAGGTGTCTGCGGGGCTAGAATTTAATTTTGTAGAGTATAATTTACATAGATTGGGTCCGGCTTTTACTCCTTATCTATATACGGGGGTCACTTATTTTAGGTATGGGTATCATTATTTTGATAATTCGGGATCTGATGCAAAATTTACGGATAAAGGGCAGAAAGATGGAGCGTTTTCTATTCCAATGACCGTGGGAATGAAAGTAAGGTTGAATCAGTTTTTGATTGCCGGGGCAGAGATTGGAGCTAGATATACTTTTACAGATAATCTAGATGCTAGCAATCCTTCTTTTCCTAATGAATTAAAAGATTATAAATTTGGAAATATTTTGAGTGATGATTGGTATGTTTTTTCTGGTATAACACTTACTTATACTTTTGGTAGAAAACCATGTCAGGATTCTTTCCGATAATACATATATGGATATCACAACAAAAAACAAAAAAGAACTGCCCAAGCATATCGCCATTATTATGGATGGTAATGGAAGATGGGCGAAGAAGCAGGGTAAACTTCGCGTTTTTGGCCATGAACAGGGTGTGAAGACCGTTAGAAGAACAGTAGAGGATTGTGCAAAATTAGGGGTAGAGTATCTTACTCTTTATACTTTTTCTACCGAAAATTGGAACAGACCCAAATTGGAAGTTGAAACTTTGATGCGCTTACTAGTATCTTCTCTTAAAAAAGAGCTAGTAACATTGAATAAGAATAATATTAAATTAAACACTATTGGTAATATCGCCACCTTGCCTAAAAGAGCTCATAGGGAATTGGTAGATGTGATGGCCAAAACAAGTGAAAATACCGGAATGGTGTTAACTTTGGCGTTGAGTTATGGTGCTAGGGAAGAATTAAAGAGTGCTATTCAACAGATTGCAACCAAAGTTAAAAATAATATAATTATTCCTGAAAATATTGACGAAACCATTATAAATAACCATCTTTACACGCATAATTTGCCAGATGTAGACCTGCTGATACGCACTAGTGGCGAGCAAAGGATTAGTAATTTTCTACTTTGGCAGATTGCATACGCGGAATTATATTTTATTGATGTATTTTGGCCCGATTTTACGGAACACCATTTATTGGAAGCTATTAAAAACTACCAGAACAGAGAACGACGATTTGGAAAAACAAGCGAACAACTTATCTAGAGGCATGGGAAGAATCATGACCCTGAATTTCATTACTGCACTTACCTTCTTTTTTTTTACTACTATAAATTACGCACAGGATCCCTCCTATGATGATGGGAAGCAGTATATTCTTGCTGGCTTGGAGGTTACTGGTCTGCAAAGCTATAACGAGCAGACGGTTAAAACCTATACGGGATTAAGGATAGGGCAGCCTATAACGGTTCCAGGCGATGAAATTAGTGCTGTAATTAATAAATTATGGGGGCTAGAACTTTTTACAGATATTAGTTTTTATATCACCAATATAGAAGGAGAGAATGTATACCTGGAGTTAAATATTATTGAACGGCCTACACTTACAGATGTAACCGTTTATGGGGTTAAGCCTAAAAAAGTCCCGGAAATTCTTAAAGATGCAGATCTTAAGAAAGGTAAGAAGATTACGGAGAGCTTAATTGCTAACACCAGAAATTACCTTCAAAACAAATATAAAAAGAAAGGATACCTCAATGCTACTGTTAATATTGCTACAGCTAAGGATACTGTAGATACCAATACTCAGAAAATGGTGATCAATATTAAAAAGGGTGAAAAGGTTAAGATTAATGATATTGTTTTTGAAGGAAACGAGCAGTTGTCCGATAAACAACTTAGAAAGGCCTTAAAAAATACCAAAAAGAAAAAGTTTTATCGTTTCTGGAAAAAATCTAAATATATAGAGGAAGATTATAAGGAAGATCTTGTTAACCTAGTAGATAAATATGCCGAGAAGGGATTTAGAGATGCTAGAGTGGTTTCAGATACATTTGTAAGAACAGGTGATAAGCTTATAGATCTTAAAATAAAAGTTGAAGAAGGAGATAAATACTACTTCGGAGATATAAATTTTGTGGGTAACACGGTATATTCAGATCGTCAGTTATCTAGAATATTGGGACTAAGGAAAGGAGATACCTATAATGGGGTGCTTTTGAGAAAGCGAATAGCCGATGATACTAAGCCAGATGGAAACGATCTTACGAATTTATATCAAAATAATGGATACTTATTCTCCAGTATTAATCCAGTAGAGATGTCTGCTGAAAATGATACTATTGACTTTGAGATTAGGATTATTGAAGGGAAAGAGACTTTTCTTAATCATGTAACTGTTGCGGGTAACGATAAGACTAATGATCATGTGATCTTTAGAGAATTGCGTACCAGACCAGGGCAACGTTATAATAAATCAGACATCATAAGAAGTATCAGGGAATTAGGTCAGCTTGGTTTCTTTGATGCAGAGCAAATTAAACCAGACATTCAAAACGCTAACCCTAATGAGGGAACAGTGGATTTAGCTTGGAACTTAGTAGAGTCTGGTTCTAGCCAAATAGAACTACAAGGAGGCTACGGTGGTGGTGGCTTTATTGGGACCCTTGGACTATCCTTTAGTAACTTTTCTGTTAGGAATTTATTTAATGGCGAGGCATATAAGCCAGTTCCAATGGGTGATGGCCAAACTTTTGCTTTGCGTTTACAAGCGAGTAGAACTTACAGGGTGTATAGCCTTAACTTCTCCGAACCTTGGTTAGGTGGTAAAAAGCCGGTACGTTTTAATATGTCCCTTTCTAGAACACAGCAATTTTATTATAACCCATACGTAAGTAGAAGGCCAGATAAAAGCAGAACATTTTCTATTACGGGATTATCAGCAGGATTAGCAAAAAGGGTACAATGGCCAGATGACTTATTTACCATTTCACACTCCGTAGGATATCAGTTATACGATTTCCAAAATTATAACCTAGGTCTTTTTAATTTTGGAAATGGACAATCTAATTCTATAGCCTATAGTTTGGGGATTGCAAGAAACTCGTCAGGACCGAGTCGAATTTTCCCTAGGACGGGCTCAAATTTTGAAGTGACTGCAAAGTTTACACCCCCGTTTTCTTTATTCAATAACAAGGATTACGATAAGTTGAATTCTGATCTTGAAGTAGCTGTTGCGGAAAAAAACAATGCAGAAATAGAGCGTATAGATCAAGAGCGATTTAAATGGTTAGAATTTTATAAGGTTAACTTTAAAGGGGATTGGTATACTAGTTTAGTTGGAGATTTAGTTCTTAGAACTAATGCGGAATTTGGATTTTTAGGTAGCTATAATGATAAAGTAGGTAAGGTGCCGTTTGAAAGGTTTTATGTTGGGGGAGATGGATTAGGAACCTATACATTAGACGGTAGGGATGTAATTCAATTAAGAGGATATGAAAATCAATCTTTAACTCCATACAGTGTAGATCCTGTTTCAGGTCAGCAGATACAAGATGGTGGAGTGGTATATAATAAGTACTCTTTAGAACTTAGATACCCGCTAACACTTAAGCCTTCTGCTTCTATTTATGGATTAGCGTTTTTAGAGGCGGGTAATGCCTTTAACAATTTTCATGACTTTAATCCGTTTGAATTAAAAAGATCGGCCGGAGTGGGGCTGCGAATTTTTATGCCTGCATTTGGACTTCTAGGAATTGATTTTGGATATGGATTTGATAAAGATTATAACCCAAATTCCGTTGGGCCTAGCGGATGGCAAACCCACTTCATTATTGGACAACAGTTTTAATTTATAAAATTATTTTGCAGTTTTATACAGTTTACTGTGCGTTTAAGAATGAAAAATTATTTTTGGCACGATATTTTCTATAGTATAAAACGAAGATATTATGAAGATTAACGTAAAATTACTTGTAGTCCTTTTTTTAGCCTTTACTACAGCTAGTCTTACTGCTCAAAGAGGAGTTAGAATAGGTTATGTAGATATGGAATATATCTTAGAAAATGTTGAGGAATATAGGGAGGCAAACGAGCAATTAGCCAATAGAGTTCAACGTTGGAAACAAGAGTTGGAAAAGGAGAAAATGGAGATTGAGCAGATGAAAAAGGATCTGATGGCAGAGAAAGTGCTTCTAACTGCAGAGTTAATTGCTGAACGTGAAGAGGAAATACAGATCCTGGAAAAGGAGATGTTAGAATATCAACAAAATAGATTTGGGCCTTCGGGTGATCTTGTCTTGCAGAAGAGGAGATTAATACAGCCTATACAAGATCAGGTTTTTAATGAGGTGCAAAAAATAGGTGCCAATAAAAGATATGATTTTATTTTTGATAAATCTGCAGATGTTGTAATGTTGTATTCCGAAAAAAGACACGATATTAGCGACTTGGTTTTAAGAGGTATCTCTAGAACTAGGAGGATAAGCCCTCCTGCCAAGAAAGACTCTAAAAGTAGTTTAGATGACTTTGAAGATGAAGAAGAGGAGTTAAGCGATGCGCTTTTAGAGCGTCAAGAGCGGATGAAACAAGCAGAGGAAGCTAGAGCTAAAACTGCTGATGAAAGAAGAGCTGAGCAGTTAAGAGTTAGGGAAGAGCGAAGGAAAGCTTATGAGGCAAGGAGAAAACAACTGCTAGAAGAAAGAGAAGCTAAAAGGAAAAAAGAAGCAGAAAAAAGAACTGGTAAAAAAGAGGAAGAATAACCACAGTTTAATAAGATAGTACTAGGAATAATTCAATCAATTATATAACTAAATTTTTTAAAATTAACATTCAAACATTAATGAGAAACATGAAACAAATAAAGAAAATTGCGGTAGCCATAGTTTTGTTCGTAGCAGCAACTGGGTTTGTTAACGCCCAAGCAAAGATTGCACACATAGATGTACAAGAATTGCTTTCCTCAATGCCTGAGATGAAGGCTGCTGATGCAGAACTTAAAAAGCTATCTGAAACGTATAGAGCCGATATTGAAAGTTCTATGACTGAACTTAGAAACAAATACACTCAATATCAGAACGAATCTGCTTCTAAATCTGAAGAAGAAAACCAAAAGAGAGCTTTAGAATTGCAAGGTTTTGAAAAAAATATTGGAGAGGCACAACAGACTGCGCAGCAAGAATTGCAAAAGAAACAGGCAGAGCTTTTAGGCCCTATTACAGAAAAGGCTAAAAAAGCTATAGAAGCTGTTGCAGCTGCTGAAGGAGTAGACTACGTTATTGATGCTACCCAAGGCGGTGGTCTTATTGTGGCGAAAGGAAAAGACCTTTTACCAGCAGTTAAGAAGCATTTAGGTTTCTAAGCAAAACGGATATAAAATTTTATAAAAAGAGTCATGCAATCGTATGGCTCTTTTTTTTGTTAAATAGTTATTGGTGAAAGATCCTAGCAGTCCTTAATATTATAGTAATTAAGGTGCTCAATGCTGTGCGAATCATTTTGGTAAAAGCAATAATAATGTAACTTTAGATTTTAAATTTCATTTAATGAGTTTAGGTCCAATAGGTATTTTTGATTCGGGAATTGGAGGCACTTCTATATGGCGAGAAATTAATAGGTTGTTGCCAAATGAATCCACCATCTATTTATCTGATAGTAAAAATGCACCTTATGGTGAAAAGTCCAAAGAAGAGATTTTACGCCTAAGTATTAAGAATACGGAATTCCTTATCAATAAAGGATGTAAGCTTATTGTTGTGGCTTGTAATACAGCTACTACGAATGCTATTAAAGAACTCCGAGATAATTTTGACCTTCCGTTTATAGGGATTGAACCTGCTATAAAAACAGCAGCTCTAAATTCCAAAACAAAAAGAGTAGGGGTTTTGGCTACAAAAGGTACCTTGTCTAGTAGTCTTTTTCACAGCACTTCTATGAGTCATGCTAGTGGTATACAGATAATGGAGCAAAGAGGTACAGGCTTGGTGGAATTGATAGAAAACGGGGAGCTTAACTCTCCTAAAACTAAAGCTCTTTTGGAACGTTATTTATCTCATATGGTTAACCAGGGTATAGATCAGCTGGTATTAGGATGTACTCATTACCCTTATTTAATTCCCTTGCTAAAAGATATTTTACCAGATAATGTTAAGATTATAGATTCTGGTGACGGAGTGGCTAGGCAAACCAAATATATTTTGGAAAAATATAATCTTATCGACCCTTCTGTTTCTAAAGCAGATTTTCAATTTTTCACTAATAAGGATGTGAAAGTGCTAGATAGTTTTGTTAAAGACGCCAGAGTACCCTATAAGGTCTCCTTTTTAGATTTTTAACTGATAGATTTGTGGAAAAAGGAACGCCTATAGGAAGTTCTCATATCATCCGCTGTGAAAGTATATTTAAGTGTCTTGATGTAGTCCCTAGAATTTGTTAGTACTGTCTTCTACGGCTTTCTTACATAGGTTAAATAGGTGAAATCATAGTTGTGTCTCTCGTCCTTTGGGTGGAACTCCTTTTTGGTTAGCTTCCATTCATTCTCATCAAAATCAGGAAAGAAGGTATCTGCTTCGAAGGATTCATGAACTCGTGTTAATTCTAATTGATTGGCATATTCTAATCCAAGTTGGTATATTTCTCCTCCTCCTATAATAAAAGCTAGGGGTTCTCCTTCTACTAGTTTTAAGGCTTCCTCAAGTGAGTGTACTACTATACAATCTGGATGGGGGATCTTATAATTGAGGTCCCTTGTAATTACAATATGTACGCGATTGGGTAAAGGTTTAGGAAAACTCTCAAAAGTTTTTCTGCCCATTATTATCTTATGTCCTGAGGTTCGCTTTTTAAAATACTTAAAATCATCAGGTAAATGCCATAAAAGGTCGTTGTCTTTTCCTAAGGCATTGTTCTCACCTGCAGCGGCAATCATCGATATAATCTGCATTACTCGTTATTTTTATTGATGCGAGACAGAGGGAAATCCGTTTCTATTTCTTTTTGTAACTCCGCAATCTTCTGTTTTTGTTTAGCAACTAATCGCTCTCTTTGTGATCTTTCCCATTGTGGGCCCATTAATTTAGAGGTCACAAAAACATCAAAGAGATGTATCACAAATAAAAAGGCCCATACCATAATAGCCCAGATAAACCAATCATAGGTTTTGCCATAGCCAAGGATTTTATTGATTATAATCATAAAAATACTGCCTATTAGAAATATGACGAAATGAGAAAACAAACGTTTCTTTTGTTTTATCCTTTTCTGAGCATCCTCCAGCATTTGGTGTTGCTCCAAATCTATTTTTGAGTCTTTTTTATTTCTGTTAAACATGCTAATAAGTATCTTTAGGGGTAAAGATACCAAAATACAAATCTTCATCAATTAGTTTATGAAAAACATCATTAAACAATTTCCGGTCTTAAATCAATTTGTTTATGCAGATACGGCTACTCAGGGCTTGTTATACGAAGGGTTATTAGATTGGCGACAAGAACATGATTTGGATGTTCTTATAGGTGGGAGAAAACTATTAACAAAGCAAGGGAAAATTATATCGGAAACTAGAAATACAGTGTCCCAATTTTTTAATTGTAAAAGAGATAACGTTGCCTTGGTGCCCAATTTTTCTATAGGGATGAACATATTGTTGGAAGGGATGGGGGAAAAGGAAAACGTATTGTTATTAAATAGTGATTACCCTTCTGTAAACTGGCCGTTCGAGTCAAGAACTCCTAACCTTTATTACGTAGATCTTTCGGAGAATATAGAAGAACATATTTACAATAAAATAAAATCGGAAAAAATAACAATACTTGCCTTAAGTTTAGTGCAATGGTTAAATGGATTTAAGATTGATATAGAATTCCTAAATTCTCTAAAAAAGGAATTTCCACATCTAATTGTTATTGCAGATGGCACCCAATTCTGCGGAACTGAAAGTGTGAATTTTGATAACTCGGGGATAGATGTGCTTGGGGCTAGTGGTTATAAATGGATGTTAGGAGGCCATGGAAATGGTTTTATGCTATTTTCTGATGATGTTGCAGATCGTTTTAGTTGTGCTGCAATCGGATTTAATGCTGCGAGGGGAAATTTGGAGGGTAAAGATGCCGTTAAATTTTCCAATAGATTTGAGCCTGGACATTTAGATAGTTTGGCATTTGGAAGCCTTAATTACTCCTTAAAGTTTATTTCTGCTATAGGAATGGACGTTGTAAACGAACAAATCCAAAAGCTTTCCAAAAAGGCATTAGCGGAATTTGGGGCCTTAGGGCTATTAGAATCCTGTGTGGTGAATAGAGGTAATCATAGTACCACATTTAATCTTTCTGTGGGGGAGAAGGGTCGCACTAAATTAATGCAGAACAATGTGCTCTTTGCAGAGCGAGGTGGTGGTGTTAGATTGGCATTTCATTTCTATAATACCGAAAATGAAATAGATAGCATTGTGAAAATCTTAAAATAATTGAATTTTATCATAGTTTTATGAAATTGTGTATCCTAATTTGAAAATCTACCTCCAAGAGTAATTCAAATATTATGAAATTGGTAAAATGATCTTGGTCATTGGCAATGAGGCATTTAATAATGTAATTTTGTAAAATATTTAAAATTTGAATTATGGCAATTTCTAAACAATATTTAAAGACTAAACCAATTTGTAAAGTAACTTTTTCTGTTGAAGCTAAGGATGCGAAAAAAGTAGCTGTTGTAGGGGATTTCAATAATTGGGACCCTAAGGAAAGTACCTTAAAGAAGTTGAAAAATGGCACCTTTAAGGGGGCTGTTAATTTGCCGAAAGATAGCACTTTTGAGTTTAAGTATCTGGTAGACGGGGAATTTGTAAATGAATTAGAAGGAGATGGCTTGAAGTGGAATGATTACGCTGGAGCTGAGAATTCCTTACTGATATTGTAATTCCTTGCGAATTATAAACATTACATTTTTTAAGGGATAAACTGCTTTTAGAAGGATACCTCTAAAATTCTGAAGTTTATCCCTTTTAGATAAGGACTAGAAGGAATGTTTTATCTATTGGAAATATAGAAGGATAAAGGATGCTTATTTCTTATTATTTTTTTTGGTGTACCTTAATGAGTACTTCGTTCGCAATAAGCTATAGCTTTTGCAGTGCAGTTTTGGTTAGAATGTAATTCTTAAAATACTTTTTATCGTCAGAGAATTGGGCAGTAATTTGTAGTCCTGCTGCTTTGGCCAACTCGGATATTAGCTCATCATCGTATTTTTGCGAAATCTCTGTATGAATAGTTTCCCAGGCTTTAAATTTCAATTCTAGGTCCAAGGCTGCAATCTGGACTTTCTGGTCAATTTTGGATACTAAAAAGCTTTTTGCAGTTCCGCTTTGCGGGTTGTATGACTCCCAATGCAAGAAGTTGTCTAGAATAAAGTTGGCGTCTAATTCCCTATTTATACGATGCAATAAATTTTTATTAAAGGCTTCTGTTACCCCTTTAGGGTCATTATACGCATTTAATATGGTTTGAGGATCTTTTTTCTGGTCACATCCAATGAAAATCATATCATTACTGTGCATCCCAGCTGCTAATTGAGATAGAAATGTAATTGCTTGGCTGTGGGATAGATTTCCAATATTAGATCCTAAAAAGAGGATTACATTTTTAGTGGATTCAGAAGATTCAATGGTTTTAAGCATGTTAAAATAAGTACCCTGCTTAGGGCTCACATTAAGATTTGGAAATTCTATAGATAGGGTGTTCTTTAGTTTTAGTAGTGCATTATTACTAATATCTATAGGTACATAGCAAAAGTTGGAGCTTTGTTTTTGAAGCTCCTCTAAAATAATCTTTGTCTTTTTCCCGTTTCCAGCCCCTAGTTCCACTAGGTTTAAAGAGGTGGTGTTCTTCAGGAATAGGTTGGTAATCTCTTCCCTGTTATTTTTCAGTATAGCTAACTCACAATCGGTTAAATAATATTCAGGAAGATTCATAATCTGCTCAAAGAGCAGGTCTCCTTTATGGTCGTAGATATATTTGGAGGCTAAATGTTTAGGAGATGCTGAGAGCCCTTCATAAACATCTTGAGCAAATTGAGCTTGAATTTTTATTAGGGTGTCTGCTTCCATAAATGGTAGTTTAGGTTAATATGGTGATTTTTATTGGGCTAATCTTATTCCTGTATATTGCCATCTTAGATGAGGATGAAAGAAATTGCGATATGTAATCCTTTCATGAAAGTTAGGGGTGGCCACAGAACTGCCTCTTAGTACTTTTTGGTTTACCATAAATTTACCATTGTATTCTCCTAGCGCTCCAGGAGCCTTTTTATATTGGGGATAGGGTAGATAAGCGCTTTCTGTCCATTCCCAACGCACACCCCACTTAAATTTTGTTGCTGCTATTTCCCATTCAAACTCCGTGGGTAGCCTGCAACCTTTCCATTGAGCATAGGCATAGGCTTCAAAATAAGAGATATGGGTTACGGGATGCTCTTCCTCAAGTTTTATTAAGCCTTCCATGGTGTAGTGCTGCCATTCTCCCTTAACTTGATGCCAATACAGTGGGGATTTAATATCATTGGTTTTTATCCACTCCCAGCCTTCTGAATGCCACAAATCAAATCTATCATATCCACCATCATTTATAAATTCTAAGTATTCCCCATTGGTAACTAATTTGTTAGATATAGCATATGGAGATAAGTAAACCTTATGTCTTCCCAACTCATTATCGTAGCAAAACGCTTCGCCAGAGTAACCAATCTCATAAACCCCTTCAGGGATGGATATCCATTCTTGATTAAGATCTTCGTTAATGTGTTCTTTAAATGAGGAGTCGTAGATAGGAAGCAAGGGGTTATTTCCTAAGATGTACTTTATGTCGGTGAGTAATAATTCTTGATGTTGTTTTTCGTGATGGATTCCTATTTGTGTAAGTTGAATTACTTCATCACTTGGGGCATTATTCAAAAGTGCTTCCATGTGTAAAGTCACATATTCACGATATTCGTAGATTTTATTTACAGAAGGTCTAGATAGATTACCGCGGTCTGCCCTAACTACTCTTTCTCCTATAGTTTCATAGTAACTATTAAAAATAAAGGAAAACTTTGTATCAAATACTATATAATCTTTTATGTGGGCTTTTAAGATAAACTCTTCAAAAAACCAGGTGGTGTGGCCTAAATGCCACTTTGGAGGTGATATGTCTACTATAGGTTGTACTACATAATCCTCTATTTCTAAGGGCTTGCACAAATTCTTAGTATGGATCCTTGTTTGTAGGAAAAAAGCAGTAATATCCATAATAATGGGTATAACATTGGTTTTGTCCTTTAAATTTACGGAATAATTTGATTATCGGGTTGGTTTATAAGGGAATGTATTGACTCATATCAATAAAAATGGGTCATTATCCGGTAAATTCGACAATGACCCATTTCGTTGGACTAACGCCCTGATAAAATTTATTTTAAACCGCTACAGCTCCTTTAATGTGAGGGTAGGGATCGTAATCTTCTAATGTAAAATCTTCGAACTTAAAGTTAAAGATATCTTTTACGTCTGGGTTAAGGACCATTTTAGGTAGTGGATTAGGGGTGCGACCTAATTGTAGTTTTACCTGTTCTATGTGGTTGTTATAAATATGTGCATCACCAAAGGTGTGGATGAAATCACCAGGCTGTAGATCACATACTTGCGCCAGCATTAAAGTAAATAAAGCATAGGAAGCAATATTGAACGGAACACCTAAAAATATATCGGCACTGCGCTGGTATAACTGGCATGATAGCTTTCCTTCTGCCACATAAAATTGAAAAAAAGCATGACATGGAGGTAGTGCAACTTTGCCGTTGGCCACATTTTCTGAAAAAGAAACGTTGGTATCTGGCAATACACTTGGGTTCCATGCAGATACTAACATGCGTCTACTATTTGGGTTATTTTTAAGGGAGTGAACGATGTCTTTAATTTGATCTATTTCTTCCCCATTCCAATTTCGCCATTGGTAACCATAAACAGGACCTAGGTTTCCGTTTTCATCTGCCCACTCATTCCAAATCCTTACCCCATTTTCTTGTAAGTAGGCAACGTTAGTGTCCCCTTTTAAGAACCATAATAATTCGTGGATAATTGATTTTAAATGTAGTTTTTTAGTGGTAATTAAAGGAAAGCCTTTGGCTAAATTAAATCGCATTTGATATCCAAACACGCTTTTAGTACCCGTCCCAGTACGATCCCCTTTTTGGATCCCGTTATCTAAAACATGTTTAAGTAAATCGTGATATTGTTTCATGTTCCTATCCTAATTATGCTTTAAAAAGCCGTAAGAAAATCTATATTAACCTGTAATTTGTCTGCAAGGCGAAATTAATGAAATCTACTGGTATGGGAGAAGGTGTTTCCCTTAAGTTATCATAAATTATTAACCGAATGTCTTAAATTAGGCGGGACTTAAGTTTTATTTAGAGGCCTTTAGCATTGGTGTATTAATAGAGTCTTATGCTTGTTTAAGTGAAAGGGGTTAGGACTTTCTTTCGCTTGGCTTAATAATCATTCTAAAAGATTGGTCCTTGTAGATGTAATATCCTATCCAATTGTATAGGGTGCGTACTTTATTCTTAAAATTCACTAAGCCCATAATATGGACAAATATCCATATGAACCATGCTGAAAATCCCTTGAGGTGGTATTTTTGTTTGGGAAAATCCATTACCGCTTTATTTCTTCCAATGATGGCAAGTGATCCTTTGTCTTTATAGGTAAAGGGAGTCCATTCCTGAGGGGCTACATTTAGGTTGTGTGCTAAGTTTTTTGCTTGTTGCAGCGCAGGTTGAGCCAATTGAGGGTGTCCGTTAGGATAGTTATCGTCTCCCATAACTAGGGCACTATCTCCCAAAGCATAAATATTCTTATACCCGTCTACCAAATTAAAGACGTTTGTTTTTAAGCGTTTCCCTTGGCCATAGCTTTCTTTAGCGAAACCTTTAAAAGCTTTGGCTGATATCCCCGCAGCCCAGATTAAATTCTTGGTGGGAATTTGTGTATTGTCGGATAAGTAAACGGTCTCATCCTTAAAATCCTTAACTAGGGTGTTGAGTTTGATTTTTACGTTTAGTTTGTTGAGCTGACTATGGGTGTAGTTTTGCGAGTTTTTGGACATAGCAGCTAGTACGGCATCTTGGCCATCTATGAGGTAGATGTCGCCTAAGTCTTCCTTGCTTAATTCAGGATAATCTTTTGTAATAATAAACGACCTCATTTCTGATAAAATTCCGGAGAGTTCTACTCCTGTAGGTCCGGCGCCAGCAACTACAAAAGTGAGAAGCTTTTTACGTTCCTGGGAATCTTTTAATCTTGTTGCGCGATCTAACCTAGTAAGGATTACATTTCTCAAGGAAAGAGCGTCACTTATTGTTTTCATTGGTAAACTCTTTTCTTCAATATTGGTATTGCCAAAAAAGTTAGATTCTGCACCAGTGGCCATTACCAATATGTTGTACTTTAATTCACCGTTGTTAAGTACAATTTTATTTTCTGATGGTACCACTTCTTTAAGTGCTCCCAGTCTAAAGTGAACACTTTTCTTGTCTCGTAAGATTTTCCGAAAAGGATAGCTGATGGCTGAAGGCTCCATAAAGCCTGTAGATACCTGATAGATTAATGGCGGAAAGAAGTTGTAGTTATTACAATCTACTAGAATGAGTTCGTATTTGCTAGAATTCCCTAGTCTTTTTACCAATTCTAGGCCTGCAAAGCCACCGCCTACCACAATTATTGTCTGCTTCTTTTTCATTCCTCGTTATAAAATATAAAGATAGTGGCAATTGATGAAAATAGATTGTAAAGCTGAATTTTATTTTAACTCTAAAGACTATAGTGATTGTTTAAACAAATCAGTAGAAGCCTCAATATACCTACTAGTAAATTTATCTAAATTATAATTTCGTTTTGTGAAGGGGAAATATGATATAGGATTTTTCAGGTTGTTGGTTTGTGTTAACCTTCTCAAAGTAAATATGTAGTATTATTAAAATATGAAAACCCTTCTTAATTACTATTAGGGTTAGTATGATATAAATACGCTAAATTCTAAAAACGATTACTAGGATTTATTTACCCTAAAATCATCCCTGCGATGGCAGCAGAAAGAAGGGATGCTAAGGATCCACCCAATACCGCTTTCATTCCAAATTCAGAAAGGGTCTTCCGCTGACTAGGAGCTAATGAGCCTATTCCTCCTATTTGTATACCTATAGAAGCGAAGTTAGCAAATCCGCATAGCATATAGGTAGCCATTATAATGGACTTGTTGTAAGTGAAGTGTGTTGCATTGGCTATATCTTTTAGTCCTGCTAATTGTATATATCCAACAAACTCACTCGCGGCGAGTTTAATACCTAATAATTGCCCCATTAACATTATATCTACCGATTCAACTCCTATAAGCCACATTAGAGGGGCGAATATGGTGCCTAATATAGCTTCTAAAGATAGTTTTTGATAGGGGGAACTGGCGGCAATCCAAGCGTTTAAATTAGTAGCATCTCCCGTCCAGTTTAATATTCCATTTATCATCGCGATAAAGGCTACAAAAACTAAAAGCATGGCGCCCACATTAACTGCAAGTTTTAGCCCTTCTGTGGTACCGTTTGCTATAGAGTCTAAGATGTTGGATCCTATTTTAGAGGAGGAAACCTGAACATCGGTATTAACAGCTTCTGTCTGAGGATATAAAATTTTTGAGACTACTATAGCTCCCGGTGCGGCCATTACTGATGCAGCCAATAAATGTTTTGCAAATTGAAGTCGTAATAAGGGGTCGTCACCTCCTAGGAAACCGATATAAGCGGCTAATACCGCTCCAGCTACCGTAGCCATACCGCCAATCATTACTAGTAGAATTTCAGATCGACTCATTTTTTCCAAATAGGCCTTAATTAATAAAGGTGCTTCGGTCTGGCCTAGAAAAATATTTCCAGCAACGCTGAGGCTCTCCGCACCAGATATTCCTAAGGATTTGGATAATAACCATGCTAGGCCTTTAACTACCTTTTGTATAATTCCTAAATAGAATAGTAGGGAAGTAAGTGCCGAAAAGAAAATAATAGTCGGCAGAACTTGAAAAGCAAAGATAAATCCAAAAGTATCCATGTCTATTACCAAGCCTTCAAAAAGAAACTTACTACCAGCTCGGGTATAGTCTAATACGCTTACAAAAAGCTGTCCGCCAAACTCAAATATTTTCGATACAAAACTCAGATCAAACCTATAACCAAAAGCATTAAATCCAATTCTATTGCCTATTAAGATGCAGATGGCAAGCAGAAGCTGAATAAGGAGTCCGATACCTACAGTTCGCCAATTAATTGCTCTTCTGTTAGCGCTAAAAAGATAGGAGATAAAGAGTAATACCACCATACCCAATATTCCTCTTCCGATACTGTAAAAAGAAACCCCCTCATTAGGGATTATCTCGGCAGAGCTGGGGTTGGCAGTAACACTAATTTCTTGGGCTACGGAAGGAAACGCAAACAACAATAATATTAATAGGATCCAAAACTTATTTTTCATCCAGTAGCACTTGATTTGAGTTATGATTATTTGCGTTTGGAAATTTCATCCCTAAGTTTTGCAGCCTTTTCGTAATCCTCACTAGCAACTGCCTTATCTAGTTCTGTATGTAGTTCTTCTAGACTAAGTTCTTTGTACTTGTCTGGTGAGCCTGGATTAATCTCTACTGTTTCACCCTCTTGTAAGATTTCATCTACCATAATACTATCGTCGGTTTCTTCATCTTTATCTTTTTCCTTTGAAGAAAACTTCAGGAAGATACCGGCTTTGTCTAAGATAGTTTTATAAGTAAAAATAGGTGCATTAAACCGCAATGCTAAAGCAATAGCATCACTAGTTCTTGCATCTATAATTTCTTCAATTTTGTCTCGCTCACATATAATACTAGAGTAAAAGACACCATCAACCAACTTATGGATTATAACCTGTTTGATAACAATGTCAAACCGGTCTGCAAAATTTTTAAAAAGATCATGTGTTAAGGGGCGAGGTGGTTTAATTTCTTTTTCCAAAGCTATAGCAATGGATTGGGCTTCAAACGCACCAATAACTATAGGTAGTTTGCGGTCACCTTCAACTTCATTCAATATAAGGGCATATGCGCCATTTTGCGTTTGGCTATAAGATATTCCCTTTATTTTTAATCTAACTAAGCTCATATGTATTATTAAACAATAAAAGGCTGTACAAATAACTGGAAGGACCAAGTTGACTTGCACAGCCCTTTAGGGGCACAAATTAATAAAAATTAAGTGCTTTGACTCTTAAATTCCTTTAATTTTTCGATTAGTTTGGGAACTACTTCAAAAGCATCACCTACAACACCGTAGTCCGCTGCTTTAAAAAATGGAGCTTCAGGATCGGAATTAATCACCACTTTCACTTTGGAAGCGCTTACCCCAGCTAAGTGCTGAATAGCGCCAGAAATACCTATGGCAATATATAAATTGGTAGCTACTGGTTTCCCTGTTTGTCCTACGTGCTCTCCGTGAGGTCTCCAACCAAGGTCTGAAACAGGTTTAGAACAAGCAGTTGCTGCTCCTAGTACTTCCGCTAACTCCTCAATCATACCCCAATTCTCTGGACCTTTAAGTCCACGTCCTCCGGAAACTACAATATCGGCATCTGCAATAGTAGCTTTACCAACTACTTTGTCTATATCAACCGAGGTGGTGCCAAAGATGTTTTCGTCTAAGGAAGGGCTAAAGTCCTCTGCGTTGGCGGTAGTTTTGTTTTCTATATTTCCAAATGAATTATTGGAAACCCCAATAATCTTAATATCGGACTTAAGTTCTGTATGAGCAAAACCTTTATTACTAAAAACGGTTCGCTTTACCTTAAAAGGGCTAGTGCTTTCTGGTGCTGCTACTACATTAGGAACATATCCTCCTTTTAGTAATGCCGTTAATATAGGAGCTAAATATTTAGCATCCGTGCTAGAACTTAAGATAATTACTTTGGCACCTTCTTTATCTGCCGCTTGTTTAAGAACGTGGGCATAGGCTTTTGCATTAAAAGGTTTTAAATTTTCCGCTGTAACATTTAATACTTTAGAAATTCCGTAGTCGCCTATGGATGCTGAATCTTCGGTGTTGATAGCAACCGCAGTGGCTGTAGTGTTCATTTGCTGAGCTACCTCATAGGCGTAAGAGGCAACTTCTGCAGCATTCTTTTTAAGTTTTCCGTTTTCGGACTCCGTATATACTAAAACTGACATAGTTGTTTTTTATTTATAGATCATAGCTACATTATATATAAGGTAATGGATTGCTTGATCTTTTTTGTTTAAAATTGATTTTTTTTTGCTGAGGTTTCTATAGTGGTCTCTTTAATTAGATCACTTTTGCCTCGTTGTGTAAAAGGTTGATCAATTCGTCTAAATTATCAGCGTCTACCATCTTAATACTTCCTTTTGGCGCTGGTTTATCAAATGTAAGGTCTTCTGTTGTACTGTTAGCATCAACAGGCTCCACAACATGTAGCTTTTTTTGTCTGGCCATCATAATTCCTCTCATATTTGGAATTTTAAGGTCGCTTTCAGAAACCAACCCTTTTTGTCCTCCAATTACTAGAGGAAGAGTCGTAGTTAATTTTTCTTTTCCGCCATCTATTTCTCTTACTGCAGTGGCCTTATCTCCTTCTATTTCTAGGCTTATACAAGAGTTTACAAAGTTCATATCTAATAAGGTGGCTAGAATACCAGGTACCATACCTCCATTGTAATCTATAGATTCCCTTCCGGCAATAACCAGATCGTACGCCCCATCTTTTATTACGGCAGCCAATTGCTCTGCAACAAAAAAGCCGTCTAAAGGCTCGGCATTAACTCTTATAGCCTCGTCCGCTCCAATGGCAAGCGCTTTTCTTATTGTAGGTTCCGTAGTAGGTCCGCCTACAGTAGCTACATGTACGGTAGCTCCTTGTTTTTCTTTGAACCACATAGCTCTAGTAAGACCAAATTCGTCATTGGGGTTAATCACAAACTGAACACCATTGGTGTCGAACTTGGAATTGCCATCTGTAAAGTTAATTTTAGACGTTGTATCTGGAACGTTGCTTATGCACACTAAAATCTTCATATAAATAGTTTTTTTTAAATCGGTTTTTTTAGAATCACAGCTAAGATACTCATTAAATTTCAAAATACTATGCATGCATAATACATTTTTGAGGTTTTTTTAATTATTTAGCTCTTAGTATTGATATAATATTTCCTATTTTTGCTTGCACTTTTAGAATTTAACAAAAGAATTCCAGTTTACAGATGAAAACAATACAGTTTAGGGAAGCTATTCAGGAAGCAATGTCCGAGGAGATGAGAAGGGACGAGTCCATTTACTTAATGGGGGAGGAAGTTGCAGAATATAATGGAGCCTATAAAGCTTCTAAAGGGATGTTGGATGAGTTTGGTCCAGAAAGAGTAATTGACACACCTATTTCGGAATTAGGATTTGCAGGTGTGGGCGTAGGCTCTGCTATGACCGGGAATAGACCAATTATTGAGTTTATGACCTTTAACTTTTCCTTGGTAGGGATAGATCAGATTATTAATAATGCGGCTAAGATAAGACAAATGTCTGGTGGTCAGTTTAATTGTCCTATTGTTTTCCGTGGACCTACGGGTTCTGCGGGTCAATTGGGTGCAACGCATTCACAAGCCTTTGAAAGTTGGTATGCGAATTGTCCTGGATTAAAGGTAGTTGTTCCTTCCAATCCTAAGGATGCTAAAGGATTGTTGAAATCTGCTATCCGTGATGATGATCCGGTTATTTTTATGGAATCGGAGCAGATGTACGGTGATAAAGGAGAAGTTCCTGAAGGTGAATATACTATTCCTTTGGGTGTGGCAGATATCAGAAGAGAAGGTACAGATGTAACAGTGGTTTCTTTTGGTAAGATTATTAAGGAAGCTGATAAGGCTGCTGATGAATTGGCAAAAGAAGGTATTAGTATAGAAATAATAGACTTGCGTACCGTGAAACCATTGGATTACGAGTGTATAGTAAAGTCTGTAAAGAAAACAAACAGATTGGTTATTTTGGAAGAAGCGTGGCCTTTTGGAAACGTGGCGACCGAAATCACTTATCATATACAAGCAAATGCATTTGATTATTTAGATGCGCCAATTGCTAAAATTAATACTGCCGATGCTCCAGCACCATATTCTCCAGTTCTTTTTGCAGAGTGGTTGCCAGATCACGAAGATGTAATCAAGGCAGTTAAAAAAGTGATGTATAAATAAGAGCAAAACAAATAAAATCTTTGGGCTTCGTTAACGTTATTTTTCTGTTAACGAAGCTTTTATATTAAATCCCTCTAGTGATAAAGTAGGTAGCTGCGGTTTTCCGTCCTTTTAATACTAAAAGATAAATTTAGACAGGTTTTACAAATAAGACCATGAGAACATTCTTATTACTCCTACTTTTTGGCACCCTTCAATGCGCTTTTTCACAAACTAAGGTGGGTGGAGTAGTGGTAGATGAGGAAGGTGAGCCTGTGGCCTTTGCTAATGTATTGTTTAGAAATTCTACAGAAGGCACTATTACCAATGATGATGGAAGGTTCTATATGGAATCTGACAATACTCACGATACCTTACTAATTTCTTTTCTTGGGTACGAATCGCAGGAAATAGCTTTAACGGCAAAGACTACTGTTAAAATGAGAGTAGTGATGCTAGAAGCTAGCGAGCAACTTAATGAGGTGGTGTTGTATTTTGGTAAAACAGACAAAAAGAACAATCCAGCTATAGACATCCTTAAGAAGATTTGGGCGAAAAAACGGAGCAATGGATTAAACATGTTTGACCAGTACCAATATGATAAGTACGAGAAAATACAGTTTGATCTAAATACTATAGATAGTGCTCTTATAAAGAGTAAGGTTTTTAAAGGACTCGAATTTGTTTTTAATGACCTAGATACCTCTAGAATTACAGGGAAAACCTATTTACCTATATTTTTGGATGAAACCTTTTCTAAGGTCTATGGTGACAATACTTCTAATATATCTAAAGAAGATGTCTTAGGTAGTAAAAATTCTGGCTTTCAAAATAACCAAGCTATCATTGCTTTTGTAGAAGATCTTTACTCCGATTATGATATCTATAACAACTACCTGAAATTTTTTGATAAGAGCTTTACAAGTCCCCTGTCTAAAACTGGTGTAGACACCTATAACTATGTGCTTTCTGATAGTGCATTTATAGATAATAAGTGGTGTTATAATATTGTTTACTATCCTAGAAGAAAGAACGAGCTAACTTTTAAAGGTAATTTTTGGGTAAACGATACCACCTATGCAGTAAAAAATATAAATCTAGCAGTAACCAAGAGTGCTAATATCAACTGGGTAAAGGAGATTTATATAGAACAGGATTTTGAGGTGGTTAATGATTCTGTGTTTCTGTTGAAGCGAGACTATATGTTATCCGATTTTAGTTTTTCTAAGAAAGAAGAGTCTCGTGGAGTATATGGTAAACGAACTACCGTATATGATAATTACCGTTTTAATGAGCCTAAGCCAAAAGAATTTTACAAGACTAAAACAGATCCATTTGACCCTTTAGTTTTAAATAGAGAAGATACCTTTTGGGAAAACAACCGATTAGAATCTTTAAATAAGGATGAAAGAGGGGTTTATAAATTATTAGATACGTTAAAAACCGTTCCTAAATTTAAGTCGTACTATAATTTAGTTAGCATATTAGGTTCAGGATATGTAGAGATTGATAAATGGAACCTAGATTTAGGGGAAGTGTTCAGCGTTTTTGGGTATAATGAAGCGGAAGGTGTTCGCTTAAGGGCTGGAGCACGTACTTACTTTGGCCAGAATGATCCTTGGCGTTTAGAAGGTTATATGGCTTATGGATTTGGAGATGATAAGGTAAAGTATGGAGTATCTGCAAAATTTTTGTTAGACAAGGCTATGCGTTTAATCATTTCTGGAGGAACTCAAAGAGATGTAGAGCAATTAGGGCTTAGTTTAACCGCTACAAATGATGTATTGGGAAGGAGTGTTGCTTCTTCATCGGTCTTAACAGTGGGCTCTAATGATAGGCTTACTAATATAAACTTGTCTACATTTAATTTGGAAATGGAGCCGGTAACCAATTTAAGGATTGGCGTAGGGGGTAGCTTTAGAACGCTTAGCTCGGCATTACCAGAGAAGTTTAATTTGGACTATGTAGATCTAACGTCTCCAACGGGAGTTAAATCTGAGGTTAAGCAGTTTAATATAAATACATCTTTAATCTATACTCCAGGAAAACGCACTATTGGGAATGGGGTAGAAAGAAAGAATATTAATGACAATTACAGTACTTTGCTGTTGTCTTATACCAAAGGGGTGAAAGATATTCTTGAGAGTGATTTCGATTATAAGAAGATTCAGTTTAGCTATACTCAGCCTTGGGAAGTAGGAGGTTTTGGCAGACTATTAAGTACAGTAGAAATTGGTAAGACTTATGGGGAGGTGCCACTAGGGTTGTTAAGTCCTATTCCTGGGAATCAAACATTTTTCTCGGTATACAATACGTTCTCTAATCTTAATTTCTATGAATTTGTTACCGATACCTATGCCTCTGTTCATTTAGAGCATAATTTTAATGGGCGGATTTTTTCAAGGATTCCTGTGATAAGAAACTGGAATTTAAGAGAGATTGTTGGTCTTAGAGGGGTTTGGGGTGAATTATCTGATGAAAACAAGGCTTTAAGCGCTCCAGCAAATATTCCACTTATGGCACCCTCGGGTACCCCATATTGGGAGTATTCTGTGGGGGTAGGGAATATTTTTAAAATATTAAGGGTCGATTTTAACTTTAGGGGTAATTATTTAGATGCTCCCGAGGCAAGGCCTTTTGGGGTGACTGGATCATTTGGATTTTATTTCTAAACGGTTTTTAGTCATTTCGAACAAAAATTTTATTAAATTGATAGTGTAATTAGAATAAAAACAAACTTATGAGTAACGATGAAATTACCTCGTTCGACGTATTGATCGAAATACCAAAGGGTAGCAGAAACAAGTATGAATACGATTTTGAATTAAAGAAAATACGTTATGATAGGATGATTTTTTCATCTATGATGTATCCTGCGGATTATGGTTTTATACCGGAAACACTTGCTTTAGACGGAGACCCGTTAGATGTTCTTGTATTGGTAACCGAGGCTACCTTCCCAGGATGTGTGATGGAAGTAAAACCTATTGGGGTGTTTCATATGGCAGACGAAAAAGGTCCAGATGAAAAAGTGATCTGTGTGCCTGTTTCAGATCCAGTTTGGAATAGAATTAATGATCTTTCTGAGTTAAATCCGCATTTGATAAAAGAGATAGAACACTTTTTTAAGGTTTATAAGGATTTAGAGAAGAAGAAAGTAGATGTAGGTGGATGGGGTCAGTTAGAGGCCGCTAAGGAAATTGTAGCTAAATGTATCCAAAGATTTAAAGATAGTGATGTTCCAGCAAAAGATGTGAGCATTAAGTATTAGATCTTTTAATTTCTTACAAACACAAAAAGCAATATTATCTAGGTAATATTGCTTTTTTTATTCTGTCTTATTTTACTACATTTAACAACGAACCAATCAACTAAAACTTAATAAATGGAATCAATAATTATTTATGTGCCAATAATTATGGCGCTTATTGGCCTTGCTTTTATGGCGGCAAAAAGATCTTGGGTATTAAAACAAGATGCAGGAGACGGTAGAATGAAAGAAATTTCGGAGTATATCTATGAGGGGGCCTTAGCATTTTTAAAAGCAGAATATAAATTATTAACCTTTTTTGTAATAGGAGCTAGTATTGCTTTGGCGGTAGTTTCCTTTATTGTGCCAACCACGCATATTCTTATCGTAGTAGCTTTTATTTTTGGAGCTTTTTTCTCGGCTCTAGCTGGAAATATGGGAATGAAAATCGCTACTAAAACCAATGTAAGGACTACGCAGGCGGCACGTACAAGTTTGCCACAGGCACTAAAGGTTTCCTTTGGAGGTGGTACTGTAATGGGGCTTGGTGTTGCTGGTCTGGCAGTTCTTGGGCTTACTGCGGCCTTTATCCTTTTGTTTCAATTTTTTATGAATGGCACTTGGAGCTCTACAGATGATATGACTATTGTATTGGAGACCTTAGCTGGATTTTCTCTAGGTGCAGAATCTATTGCTCTATTTGCTAGAGTAGGAGGCGGAATTTATACTAAAGCGGCAGATGTAGGTGCAGATTTGGTTGGTAAAGTAGAGGCGGGGATTCCTGAAGATGACCCTCGTAACCCTGCTACCATTGCAGATAATGTTGGAGATAATGTTGGAGATGTTGCTGGGATGGGGGCAGATTTATTTGGTTCCTATGTTGCTACTGTTTTGGCGGCCATGGTATTGGGTAACTACGTGATAAGGGATATGGGGGGTGCTATAGATGATGCCTTTAACGGTATAGGCCCTATACTGTTGCCAATGACTATTGCTGGCTTTGGAATTTTATTTTCTGTTATCGGTACTATGTTAGTGAAAATAAAAAGTAATGATGCCAAAGAGAAGCAGGTACAAGGTGCTTTAAATGTTGGAAACTGGGTTTCTATAGGGCTAACCTTAATTACTTCTTATGTTTTGGTGATCTATATGTTGCCAGAGACCATGAAAATGGAATTTTTTGGTGAGGGGTTAAAAGATATTTCCTCTATTAGAGTGTTTTATGCCACTGTAATCGGATTGGTTGTAGGGGGTGTAATTTCTTCTATTACCGAGTATTATACTGGTTTAGGTACTAAGCCCGTGCTAGCTATTGTTCAGAAATCTAGTACAGGGGCAGGAACTAATGTGATTGCTGGTTTGGCAACGGGGATGATTTCTACCTTCCCAACAGTATTGGTATTTGCTGCTGCAATTTGGTCTTCTTATGCTTTAGCAGGCTTTTATGGAGTGGCATTAGCAGCTTCGGCTATGATGGCTACTACTGCTATGCAATTGGCAATTGATGCCTTTGGGCCTATTGCTGATAATGCAGGAGGAATTGCTGAGATGAGTGAGCAAGACCCAATTGTAAGGGAACGTACAGATATTTTAGATTCCGTAGGAAATACCACTGCGGCAACAGGAAAAGGATTTGCTATTGCTTCTGCGGCGTTAACCTCTTTAGCTTTGTTTGCAGCCTATGTTACCTTTACAGGAATAGATGGAATAAATATCTTTAAAGCCCCTGTTTTAGCTATGCTTTTTGTTGGGGGGATGATTCCTGTGGTGTTTTCTGCTTTAGCAATGAACTCTGTTGGGAAAGCAGCTATGGATATGGTGTATGAGGTGAGGAGGCAGTTTAAAGAAATTCCTGGAATAATGGAAGGAACAGGAAAACCTGACTATGCGAAATGTGTAGATATATCTACCAAAGCTGCCTTACGTGAAATGATGCTGCCTGGAATATTGACAATAGGGTTTCCTATCGCTATCGTTCTTTTAGGAAAATTAGTTTATGGAAGCGACAATCAGTTGATAGCAGAAATGTTAGGAGGGTATATGGCTGGTGTTACCGTATCGGGTGTATTGTGGGCTATATTCCAGAACAACGCTGGTGGTGCATGGGATAACGCAAAAAAATCTTTTGAAGCGGGAGTAGAGATTAATGGGGAGATGACCTATAAAGGATCCGATGCCCATAAGGCCGCTATTACCGGAGATACCGTAGGAGATCCTTTTAAAGACACTTCTGGTCCCTCTATGAATATCCTTATAAAACTTACCTGTTTAATCGGATTGGTGATTGCTCCTATCTTAGGTGGCCATGAAATAGAATCTGGGGTTGTCAAGAAAGAAATACAGATAGAAGTGAATTCGGATTTTGAAGGTATGGCGCAGGCTGTGGTAAATTATACAGTTATTGAAGATAATATCTCAGAGAAAAAAGAGGTGATATTTAGTGGAACTCATGATGAGGTAGAAGCGCAGTTGAAAGCCTTTGAAAAAACTACCGTTAACAGTGAAGATGCTAATATTAAAATGGTCATTGATAAGGTAGAAATTGAAAAATAAGTTATAAAATTAATATTTTAATACTATATTAAAACCTCGTTTAAAAAGCGGGGTTTTTCTTTTCTAAAGGAAATATTAATGTGAAATGAACTATAATGATTTAGTGACATTAGGGATTGCCTTCGGGTTAGGACTTTTGGTTGGACTTCAGCGGCAGAAATCTAATGATGAAATGGCCGGTGTTCGGACATTTACCCTAATTGGAGTTCTAGGTGTGTTAGCGGGGTTTTTAACCCGAGATTATGGGAATCCCTATATATTGCCAGCGCTGGGTATTGCAGTATCAGCTCTTTTGGTAATTGCAAACTTGGTTAAGTTTAAGTCGCTTACGCAACCCGATATTGGTCAGACAACAGAAGTGGCTGCTTTATTGATGTTCGCTATTGGTGCCTATTTAGTAATGGGCGATAGGGTGTTGGGAGTGATAATGGGCGCTTCCATGGCGGTCTTGCTGCACCTTAAGGATTGGCTTCATAGTTTTATAGATCGATTAAAAGATAAGGATATCGCTGCTATAATGACCTTTGTAGGTATCTCATTAGTGGTGCTACCTATTTTACCCAACAAGACCTTTGGACCTTATGATGTATTAAACCCGCAGAATATTTGGTTGATGATTACTCTTATAGTAGGATTAAGTGTAATAGGGTATTTTATTTACAAGTTTGTAGGGAAAAAAGTAGGGATAATTTCAAATGGGGTTCTAGGAGGGTTAATAAGTAGTACGGCAACTACGGTAAGCTATGCTAAAAAGACTGCGGATACCCCTAGTATAGGCAAACTAGCTGCTTTTGTGATCACAACAGCCTCTACAATTGCATTGGCAAGGGTAATGGTAGAGGTGATAGTAGTTGTGCCTGATAAACTGCCCGAAATGCTTTTGCCTTTAATGTCTCAATTTGTGATAATGGCTTTGGTGTGTGTGGTGTTATTTTATACGATAACGAAGGACAATTCTGATGAAAGGATGCCTGAGCCCAGCAACCCTGCACAATTTAAGAGTGCTTTGATTTTTGGATTGCTCTATGGTCTTATTTTATTGGCCGTGGCCTTTGCGAAAGAGGAGTTTGGAAATGAGGCGCTATATGTTGTTGCTATAATTAGTGGGCTCACAGATGTAGATGCTATTACCCTCTCGTTATCCCAACTTGTAAAAGGTGGCACTCTGGAAACTACTGCAGGGTGGAGGCTAATATTGTTGGCTTCCCTTTCCAATTTGGTTTTTAAAGGAATATTGGCAGCTGTTATGGGTACAAGGGAACTAGCAAAATGGATCGCTTTTTCCTTTGGGATTGCAGTTGTAGCAGGGATGTTTTTAATTTGGCTGTGGCCATCAACTTGGCATTTTTAGGTTATGGGTTGGTTTAAAAGAGATCCCTTGCAGATTATTGCTTTTCAGACCTATGGTACTTCTCGTAAGCTCTATATAAAAGGGCGTGCCTTGGAAGATGAGGATATAGATCTTTCTAAAAAGAATATCTATCATTTAATTATTAATTCGTGGAAGCGATTCGAAACGGATGAGGTTGGTAATGCCAAAGTGGAATTGAAACTTTCCAATGGATTTAAACATCAGTTTAAAACAGATAAGGAAGGTTATTTTTTGGAGAAGATTAAAATAGTTGGATCCCCAATAGAGTGTAACGAAGAAGGGTGGTTAGCCTATGAGCTTTCTTTTGTAGATACTGAACTTAAAAGGGAAATTCAGTTAGAAAATAGATTTCCAGGAGAAATGTTAGTGCCCTCCTCAGCATCAGATTTTGGGGTTATCAGTGATATAGACGATACAATTTTGCACACGGGAATAGTGTCCCTATTAAAATGGCGCGTAATTTATAATACTTTGTTTAAGACTCCGGGGAAGCGGTTGCCTCTTACTGGTGCTGCGGAGTTTTATCATCTGCTACATAGGGGGAAATCAGGGAAGGCATCTAACCCTATCTTTTATGTAAGTAATAGCCCTTGGAATTTATATCGCTATCTAGAATTCTTTTTAAGGAATAACAATTTCCCTAAAGGGCCTATACTTCTACGAAGTCTAAGTTCTTTTTTTAAAAAGCCTAAGATTGTAAATGGGGAGCGCCTTTCTCACAAGCCTCATGAGATCTTGAATATCTTGAAGATGTATCCAGAGTTGTCTTTTATTTTAATTGGGGATAGTGGAGAGAAAGATGCTGACATTTATCTAGATATCGCCCAAAGATTCCCAGATAGGATAAAGGCTATATATTTACGTAGTGTTGCTCATAGGCGGAGAATGCTTCGGGTTAAAAGCCTGTTTACAGGTTTTAAAACCGTTCCTGTATTGTTTGTGGAAAATTCCGATGAGGCAATAATTCATGCTAGGGCAGAAGGCTTTATTCGCTAGAAGCCCCTTCGATTCGCTATAGTAAACTACCTCGGGGCAAGCCCGCCTGAAAAATTCGGGCAGGCCCACAAGGCATTATAAGAATAAAACATATTGATTTCGAGGCCCGCCTAAAAGATTCGGGCAAGCAAGCCTCGGAGCATTTAAATCTCGATTATCGAGTAAAAACAAATTGAAGAGGCTGTGCTTTATTAAACTGGAGTTTTTGTCTTGGATAAGCCTAGAATAGGCCGTTTATTTCTGCGTCTATTTTATTGATAACTAGTCCTAGATCTTCAGGATTGTCAACGAAATCTAATTTATCTACGTCTATTACAAGTAAATTTCCTTTTTCATAGCTTTGAGCCCATGCTTCGTAGCGTTCGTTTAGTCGGCTTAGGTAGTCAATGGAAATAGTATTCTCATATTCTCTGCCTCTTTTGTGAATTTGGCTTACTAAATTAGGGATAGTACTTCTTAGGTATATTAGTAGATCTGGTGGCTGTACTAAAGTTTCCATCAATTGAAAAAGACTATTATAGTTTTCAAAATCCCTATTGGTCATTAAGCCCATAGCGTGTAAGTTAGGAGCAAAAATATGAGCATCCTCATAAATAGTCCTATCTTGGATGGTTTCCTTGCCACTTTTTCTAATATCTAAAATTTGGCGGTATCTACTGTTGAGGAAATATATTTGGAGATTAAAACTCCAACGTTCCATCTGATTGTAAAAGTCATCTAAATAGGGATTGTCCACAACGTCTTCATATTGTGCCTCCCATTTGTAATGTTTGGACAGTAGTCTGGTTAAGGTTGTTTTACCAGCTCCAATATTTCCAGCAACAGCAATATGCATAGGTGATTTTATATTAAGGTTAGTGATTTTTGGGCTTATCCAAATAATGGGTGCAATATACGAGATATACTGTGTATGCTAAAATCTTTGAATAATATAATCTGTTCAAAAGTATTGTAAATGGGGTTTAAGCTAATTTTTTCTAGAGCTAGACTAAACCAAATCTCTTTTTGGTAGTCTTAGCTGTAATTACAATATAATATAATTATGAGAATCTTATTTGTTTTACCATTGTTATTATTTACGTTTAATATCTATTCTCAGGATTTTCAAGGAGAGGCTACCTATGTGAGTAATACCACCGTGGATATAGATTTAAGTGAAAGAGAAATTCCGGAAGAGCGAAAGGAGCAAATAATCCAAAGGATGAAAGAAGCCAATGAGCGAACTTATATTTTAACTTTTGACAGATTCACCTCAAATTATAATGAGGAAGAACGTGAAGAACAATCAAGAAGAGGAAGGGGTAGAATGAGGTTTGGTATGATGGACGGTGCAAGTAAGAACTATTATAAAGACGTGAAAGAAGGTAAGTATTTGGTTCAAAATGAGCTTCTAGGGAGGTCGTTCTTAATAGAAGATAAATTACCTAAATTAGATTGGAAGTTAGAAGCAGAGACGAAACAGATAGGGAATTATACTGCTCAAAAGGCTACTGCTAAAAAAGTAATTGCTAGACCAAATTTACGAGGCGCTTTTCGTAGAGGTGAGGATAATCCTGAAAGTGAGGAAGATGTGTTTTTGGAAAAGGAAGTGGAAATAGTTGCATGGTATACCATGGATATACCTGTTAACCAAGGTCCCGGTGAATATTGGGGGTTGCCAGGGTTAATCTTGGAGATTAGTGATGACATTACCGTTATTCGTTGTAATAAAATAGTGCTCAATCCAGTAGAGAAAAAAGAGATAAATGCTCCTGCCGGAGGTAAGAAATTGACTCAAGCGGAATACGATAAAATTTATAAGGAAAAAGTTTCCGAAATGAGAGCTCGGTTTCGCTCAGGAAATGGAGGTAGAAGAGGAAGACCATAAGGCTGTGTAAATTTTGTTATTTTCTGCTAAAATCACAATATCATCAATTTACTTCTGTTCTTTTTGCTTCGGAAAAGTAGATCTTATGAATTACATTAAATATCTGTTCTCGCTCTGTTCTGCCTGGGTTTGCGGTGGTTAAAGTAAATTATAATCTATAGGCTTTATATCGCTGCATAAAAAAATCTTGTTAAACCTATTTTGATTCGTCAGTAATTCTTGTACTTTTGTGCCTGTAAAATTTAGGAGGAAGGATTTGACTGATTGCAACCTCTATAGACCAATACTAATTTTGGTCTAACAAAATGCTAAAGCAGTTTATGTTGTTCGTTGTTTTTACAACGCTGACAGCTACTCTTCTCTAGAATTCATCAGATCCTTGCCTTTATTAGTTATATAGAACGAATATGGCATATTTATTTACTTCAGAATCCGTTAGTGAGGGACATCCCGATAAAATTGCAGACCAGGTAAGTGATGCACTTTTAGATAATTTTTTGGCCTTCGATCCCGACAGCAAAGTTGCTTGTGAGACCTTAGTAACCACTGGGCAAGTAGTACTGGCCGGGGAAGTTAAGAGTCGCACCTACTTAGACGTTCAGCAGATTGCTAGAGACGTAATTAACAAGATAGGTTATACCAACGGGGAATATAAGTTTAGTGGTGACTCATGTGGGGTTATTTCCTTAATTCATGAACAATCTCAAGATATCAACCAAGGTGTAGATAGAGGTGAAAAAGAAGATCAAGGTGCTGGTGACCAGGGGATGATGTTTGGCTACGCTACTAGGGAAACCGATAATTATATGCCTTTAGCTTTGGATATTTCTCATAAAATTTTGCAGGTTTTGGCAGAGTTAAGACGGGAAGGAACAAAAATTAGCTATTTGCGCCCCGATGCTAAAGCACAGGTGACTATTGAATATTCTGATGAAAACGTGCCTCAGAAAATAGATACCATTGTGGTTTCTACCCAACATGATGAATTTGACGAGGACGATTCGGTAATGTTGGCTAAAATTAAAGAAGACATAGTTTCTATTTTAATTCCGAGGGTAAAAGAACAAATACCAGAAGATATTCAGTTGCTTTTTAATGATGATATTAAATTTCACATAAATCCAACCGGAAAATTTGTAATAGGTGGTCCACATGGAGATACCGGGCTTACAGGAAGGAAAATTATTGTGGATACTTATGGAGGGAAAGGTGCCCATGGTGGGGGTGCGTTTAGTGGAAAAGATCCAAGTAAGGTAGATAGAAGTGCTGCCTATGCAGCAAGACATGCAGCCAAGAATTTAGTTGCTGCTGGAGTTGCCGATGAGCTGTTACTACAAGTGAGCTACGCCATAGGGGTGGTAGAGCCTACCTCTATATTGGTGGACACTTATGGTACGTCTAAGGTAAATCTTAGCGATGGGGAAATTGCTAAGAAAGTTGCGCATTTGTTCGATATGCGTCCCTTTGCTATAGAAGAGCGTTTAAAGCTGAGAAATCCAATTTATTTGGAAACCGCAGCCTATGGACATATGGGGAGAGAACCTCAAAAAGTTACTAAAGTGTACGAGTCACCGTATAATGGAAGAGTAGAAAAGGAAGTGGAATTGTTTACGTGGGAGAAACTAGACGCTTTGGACGAGGTGAAAAAGGCGTTTAATTTATAATTTTCTGTAAATAGTAGGGAAATAAAGTTTTCCGTAACTATATTTGTATAACTAAAGTTCAAGCACTTATTGAATTGTTATCAAGAAAGGTGGAGGGAATAGACCCTTTGAAACCTTAGCAACCCTTTGACCCCCATGTCAATGAAGGTGCTACATTCTACCGCAGCTAATAATTAGATTCCTAAACGTTTCTAATATAGCAAAGGCAGATAACACAAACAATTACTCCTGTAATTGACTTTCTTTTTAACTCTTTGATTTTTATAATAAGGCATTGTCCGTCTTATTGGCTTTGGATTTTTATTTGATAAATTAATAATTTAATAAAAACAAAAGAATCATGAGTAATCAAAAATTTGCTACTAACGCGCTACACGCTGGTCACGATACCAAATTAACCGAAGGAACTAGAGCGGTTCCTATTTACCAGAATACTGCCTATGTGTTTGATGATACAGACCATGCAGCTGGTAGGTTTAATCTTTCTCAACCAGGGTATATTTATACAAGATTAAATAATCCTACCAATGATATCTTAGAAAAGCGTTTAGCTGCTTTAGAAGGAGGAATCGGTAGTGTAGTAACTGCATCTGGTACTGCTGCTATTTCAACCGCATTATTAGTGTTGTTAAAGACGGGCGATCATATTGTTGCATCTAGTAGTCTATACGGTGGTACATATAACCTATTGGCAGTTACGCTACCTAGATTTGGGATTACAACTACTTTCGTAGAACCAGGAGATAAAGAGAACTTTAGTAAAGCGATAAAAGAGAATACCCGTGCTATTTTCGTGGAGTCTTTAGGGAATCCTAAATTGGATGTTTTAGACTTAAAAGCGATATCTAGCGTAGCAAAAAATGCTAAAATCCCGTTTATTGTAGATAATACCGTAGCTACAACTGCTTTGGTAAAACCAATAGAACATGGTGCTGATATAGTAATCCATTCCCTTACAAAATACATTAACGGAAATGGAACATCCATGGGGGGAGTGATTATAGATGCAGGAACTTTTGATTGGAGTAGTGGTAAATTTCCAGAGTTTACAGAGCCTTCTCCGGGATATCATGGGTTGGTGTATCATGACGTGTTGGGTGCGGCAGCATTTATAGCTAAGGTTAGAATAGAAGGGTTAAGGGACCTTGGTGCTTCCTTAAGTCCATTCAACGCATTCCAAATTATACAAGGTTTGGAAACGCTAGAAATCAGAATGAAAACACATAGTGAAAATGCCTTGGCAGTTGCAGAATGGCTTCAGGATAGAGAAGAAGTAGCTTGGGTGAATTATCCAGGATTGCCATCTAGTCCTTACTACAAACTTGCACAAAGCTACTTGCCTAATGGACAAAGTGGTATTGTTACTTTCGGATTAAAAGGAGGATATGAGTCGGCCAAGAAAGTTGTGGACGAGACAAAACTATTTTCTCTTCTAGCAAATATTGGAGATACTAAGTCTTTAATAATCCATCCAGCAAGTACTACACATCAGCAATTGGATGACAATGCCCAAGAGACCACAGGGGTAACCAAAGATTTGATACGTATATGTGTAGGATTAGAAGATTTAGAAGACATAAAAGCGGATTTAGATCAGGCATTTGCGGTTATCGATAAATCGCACTTGGCCTAACAATTTAACCATCCGAAATAAAATATAATCAAAATGGAAGCTAGGGAGCGTTTAAGTAAAATACTAACGGCAAAACGCTCCCTAATTTTAGAAACTTCCAAATTACTTTAATAAGAAATTTACTTTCAACCTTTGTTTATGCTACATCAACTTTCGATTCAGGATTACGTTACCGATAGCGGATATAAATTGGATATTAATCTGTCTTACGAATTATTTGGGCTCCCATTGCATACAGCTCCAATAATTATGGTTAACCATGCCTTAACCGGTAATTCCAATGTAGCGGGAGAGCAAGGTTGGTGGAAAACCCTTATCGGAGACGGTAAATGTATTAATACTGAAAAATATACTATAATATCCTTTAATATTCCTGGGAACGGTTATGACGGATTTGTTATAGATAATTATAAGGAATTTGTAGCGCGAGATATAGCCAAAATCTTTCTTCAAGGCTTAGAAGCGCTTAAAATAGATAAGCTTTATGCGCTAATTGGTGGTTCTTTAGGGGGAGGGATTGCCTGGGAGATGGCAGCTCTTGATCCCAATTTAATAGAACACTTAATTCCAGTAGCATCTGATTGGAAATCTACCGATTGGTTAATTGGTAACTGCCAAATACAGGAACGCTTTTTGGTAAATTCAAAGCAACCGGTACATGATGCTCGTATGCATGCTATGTTATGTTATAGAACCCCAGAATCTTTTAAAGAACGATTTAAAAGGAGTACCAATGAGGAGCTAAACGTATTTAATGTGGAGAGTTGGTTAACGCATCATGGTAATAAATTACAAGAGCGTTTTCAGCTATCTGCTTACAAATTAATGAACCAATTGCTGAAGACCATAGATATTACTAGGAATGGGGAGGAAGCTTTTGAAGCATTACAAAATAGCAATACTAATATTCATATTATTGGTGTAGATTCTGATTTGTTTTTTACGGCAAAGGAGAATAAGGACACCTTTAAAAAATTAGCACAAGCCAATAGTAATGTAACCTATGGTGAAATTCAGTCTCTTCATGGTCACGATGCGTTTTTAATTGAATTTAAGCAGATGGAAGCACTGCTAAAAGGAATCTTTGATTTAAACGGTAGGGCCAAAAAGATTAAAGTGCTGAAGTTTGGGGGTAAATCCTTGGCAAATGGAGAGGGATTAGATTCCGTTGTGCGAATTATCTCTGGAAAAGTTGCCGCAGGTGAACATATGGCTGTAGTGGTCTCTGCTAGAAATAAAGCTACAGATGAATTAGAAAGCATCTTGGATAAGGCTGCTAGAGGGGTAGATTATAGTAAAGATTTAAAGGAGTTTGAGAAGTATCAAAAGCATCAGTTTAACAACATAGACACTTCTGCAGAAATAAAGGGATTGAAGAAATTGTTTGAAGGTGTGGCAATTTTGGGTGACTACAGCTTAAAAATAAAAGATCAGGTCTTGGCCTATGGTGAAATTTTATCGGCCAAATTATTGACTCAAATCTTATTAGATAAAGGGATTAAAGCAAGATTTGTGGATACCCGTAAGTTAATAAAGACCGATAGCAATTTTGGGGAAGCAAAAGTACTTGACTCGCTGTCTAAAGAAAATGTTGTGCGTGAATTTGCGGAACAGGATGGGGACACGGTGTTTATTGCAACCGGCTTTATTGGTTCTAACGAACTTAATGAAACTACTACCTTAGGAAGAAACGGAAGTAACTATTCTGCTGCTTTATTGGCCAATTATTTAAATGCGGAAGAATTGCAGAATTATACCCATGTAGATGGGATTTTTACTGCTAACCCCGATTTGGTGGCCGAAGCGCAACGCATAGAACAGCTTTCCTATGGAGAAGCCAATGAGCTTGCCAATTTTGGTGCCACTATTCTACATGCTAAAACGATTATCCCGTTAATCGAGAAAAATATTCCACTCAGGATTCTTAATACTTTTAATAATGATACTGAGGGAACTTTAATCAGCGCTAAAACAAGTAAGGATGGTATAAAGTCCTTGTCTGTTATAGAAAACATGGCGATGATTAATTTAGAAGGACGTGGTCTTTTAGGTAAAGTTGGGGTAGATGCCCGTATTTTTAAGACTTTGGGGAATAATAACATCAGTGTTAGTATTATTTCACAGGGATCATCTGAAAGGGGAATAGGTTTGGTAGTGGATGCTAAAAACGCCGCCTTAGCAAAGTCGTCCTTAGAAGAGGAGTTTCAAACCGATTTCAAGCGTCAGGATATAAATAATATTACTTTGGTAGATCAGGTTTCTGTGATTTCCATTGTGGGGCAGGATTTAAGCACCTTCCATAAGCCTTATAATTCCTTGATTAAAAATCAAATAGTACCCCTTCTTTTCAACAATACTATTTCCGGGAAAAACGTGAGTTTAGTAGTTAAGAAAACAGATTTGCATAAAGCATTAAATGTAATGCATGGTCAGATTTTTGGAATAAGTAAAAAAGTGAATATTGCAATCTTTGGTCATGGAACAGTGGGAGGTACCCTTATAGATCAAATATTAAGATCTAATAAATCTATAGAGAAGAGAAAGGGAATTCACCTTAATATTTTCGCTGTAGCTAATTCCCAAAAAGTTTTACTAAACAAAAAAGGGGTTTCCAAACATTGGAAGGCTTCTATGGAATCTAAGGCGGTGCCTTATAAATTAGTGGACGTTATTAAATACGCTAAGGATAATCATTTAGAGAATCTTATTGCAGTGGATAATACCGCTAATGAAGATTTTGTAGGCTCATACGTGGAGTTGGTGAAGAATGGATTTGATTTGGTCTCTTCTAATAAAATAGCGAATACGCTTAGTTTTGATTACTATCAGCAACTGAGGGAAGAGTTGGATAAAAATCAAAAACAATATTTGTATGAGACCAATGTGGGTGCAGGATTGCCACTGATTGATACAATTAAATTGTTACATCTATCTGGTGAGAATATCACTGGAATAAAAGGCGTGTTCTCTGGATCTTTGAGTTTTATATTTAATACTTTTTCAGAAAAAGATGCATTGTTTTCTACTATTTTAAAGGAAGCAATGGAGCAAGGGTTTACGGAGCCAGATCCACGAGAAGACCTTTCTGGGAATGACGTAGGTAGAAAGTTGTTGATATTAGCGAGGGAGCTGGACTTAAGCAATGAGTTTTCCGATATAAATATTGAAAATCTTATACCAGAAGCCTTGCAAAAGGGATCTGTGAATAATTTTCTAGATGAGTTATCGGTTTTAGATGAAAAATTCAGAGCTATTAAAGAAGCTCAAAAGCCAGGACATGTATTGCGATATGTGGGAGATCTTTCCGGTGACTTACAAAAAGAAAAAGGGAATTTAGAAGTGAAATTAATTTCTGTTCCTAAGGAGAGTGCCTTGGGGCAGATTAAAGGATCTGATTCTATCATTGAAATTTATACTGAATCTTATGGAGAAAACCCATTGGTAATACAGGGTGCCGGTGCAGGTGCGGCCGTTACCGCCAGGGGTGTTTTCGGAGATATATTGCGAATAGCAGATAAGGGGTAGTTGAATGTGATATTGACATGGTTTTCTTGGTGTAGGTAAACTCCTCCGTGATATAAGGAGATTGAGCTTGTCTTCAGATAGGGAGGCGTAGTCCAAATCGGGTAACAATTGCTGCGAAGATATTTGAATTATGGCTTCGACTCCGTAATTAATTGTTTTCTTCGCTATCTAGGTAGTATAGTGATTTTTAGTCTTAGCGAGTATAAAAGATTGGATAATAGTATTGATAAAAGAATAAAAATAAAATTATGGCTGATCAACATAAATTTGAAACAGAGGCAATAAGGACACAAACAGAAAGGAGTCAGTTTTTGGAGCATTCAACCCCTCTTTATCTAACCTCTAGTTTTGTGTTTGAAGACGCCGAGGATATGCGAGCCTCTTTTGCAGAAGAAAAAGATCGTGATATATACTCTAGATATGGGAACCCAAATTCCACTGAATTTGTCAATAAAGTTTGCAAAATGGAAGGTGCGGAAAACGGTTTTGCCTTTGCCTCGGGGATGGCAGCGGTATTCTCTACCTTTGCAGCTTTATTAGATAGTGGGGATCATATTATTTCCTCTAGAAATATCTTTGGATCTACCCATAGCCTGTTTGCTCAGGTATTTCCTAAATGGAATGTAGACCATAGTTACTTTCAAATAGATGAACTAGATAAGATTGAAGAGTTAGTAACTTCTAATACTAAAATTCTATTTGCCGAAACACCAACTAATCCAGGAGTAGATGTATTAGACTTAGAGTTATTGGGGCAGATTGCTAAGAAACATAATCTAATTTTTATAGTTGATAATTGTTTTGCTTCGCCTTATTTGCAACAGCCTATAAAATTTGGTGCAGATTTAGTAATCCATTCCGGAACTAAATTGATGGATGGTCAAGGTAGAGTATTGGCAGGAATTACAGTAGGGAGTGCAGCGCTAATCGATAAAATATACCGCTTTTCAAGAATTACAGGTCCCTCTTTATCACCTTTTAATGCTTGGGTGCTCTCTAAAAGTTTGGAAACTCTTTCTCTTAGGGTAGACAAACATTGTGAGAACGCGCTAAAATTAGCGGAGTACTTAGAGGGGCATCCTAGAGTAAATTGGGTAAAATACCCCTTTCTAAAATCGCATCCTCAGCATGAAGTTGCCAAACGGCAGATGAAGGCCGGGGGTTGTGTAGTGGCATTTGAAGTGGATGGTGGAGTAGCTGCCGGACGTAAATTCTTTGATGCTATAAAAATGCTTTCTTTGTCTGCTAACCTAGGAGATGCTAGAAGTATAGTTACTCATCCAGCATCTACCACCCATAGCAAATTATCTTCAGAAGATAGAATGGCGACCGGGATTACAGATGGAATGGTTAGGGTGTCTGTAGGTCTAGAGCATATAGATGATATTATTGCCGATATTAAACAAGCGTTGGCTAGTTAATTGCGTTGTAAACGATAAGGAATGTTGTATATTCTAGGGTTTAAATTTTTACACCTTAAATATCCAATTTTCCTTATCTTCGCTCCATGCTTTCCAAAAAAACTAAATACGGATTAAAGGCCCTTACGTTTCTTGCGTCACAAAAAGGACGTCAGCCCGTGCAAATTTCAGAAATAGCGAAACAAGAAAATATTTCGAGAAAATTTTTGGAGAGTATTCTTCTTACTCTTAGAAAGTCGGGCATCCTTGGTTCAAAAAAAGGAAAGGGTGGGGGATACTATCTTATTAAGGAGCCTAAAGATATTCCTATGACCGTAGTAATGCGGGTTTTGGAAGGTCCTATAGCAATGGTCCCTTGTGTTAGCTTAAATTTCTACGAAAAATGCGACGACTGTCCAGATGAGGCAAGTTGTTCCGTGCATATGTTAATGCTTCAGGTAAGGGATAGTGCCTTAGAAGTGTATAAAAACAATACCCTAGCTGATCTAGTGCCATAATTAGGCACTCCTATATGTGTTTTATTTTTAGATGATTAAGGTTTAATTCCATTATTGTGGTGCTAAATCTATAATTTCTGTATCTAAATTCTATTAATCTACTAAAACTATAGGGTAATTGGAATTTTTTTTCCCTTTTTAGTTTTTCATTATAAAAATAATTTTACATTTGCTTACTCTATTAAATCGATAGGATAATAAGAAATACTTTTTTGCACATGATTGCAGAACAATTAATAGCCAATAGTAAGTCGGTTTCAAAAAGTTATAAAGCAGATAAGAGATCTGAAAATCCAAAGCGGAGTATTGTAAAGTCCGTTAGTTGGAGGGTAATAGGAACTTTAGATACCATGTTAATCTCTTGGATAGTTACAGGGGAACTAACGGTAGCATTTTCTATAGGAGTGGTTGAACTTTTTACTAAGATGATATTGTATTTTTTTCATGAAAGAATGTGGAACAAAATCCAATGGGGAAAGTAATAATGAAAAGAAAATAAGGGTTAAAACAATTAGAGCATGGCATTTACAGAGGAACAACTACATAATTTAAATCTGCAATTTAAGGGCATACCGCCAGCAGAGATTATTTCATGGGCCATACAATACGCAGAAAGGCCTGTAGTAACTACTAATTTTAGGCCTTACGAGGTGGCTATTCTTAACGCTGTTACTGAGGTGGATGCTAATATACCGGTAATTTGGTGTGATACGGGGTATAATACCCCGCAAACTTATAGGCATGCTGAGGAATTGATAGATAGGCTACAATTGAATATAAAATTATATGTGCCAAAACAAACATCGGCACATAGAGATGCCGTAATGGGAATTCCTGGAATAGATGATCCCAGACATTCACTTTTTACTGAACAAGTGAAACTAGAGCCTTTTAAAAGGGCAATGGAAGAGTATAAGCCCGATGTTTGGTTTACTAATCTAAGGAAGGGGCAGACCGCTCTTAGAGATTCCTTGGATATCCTAAGCCTTAGTAAGGATGGGGTTTTAAAAGTTAGCCCGTTTTATCATTATAGCGATGTTCAATTAGATGGGTATTTAAATGTAAGAAACCTACCCAATGAACATACGTATTTTGACCCAACTAAGGTGTTAGAACATAGGGAGTGTGGATTGCATACCTAAGGATAAATGAAACCTTGGATGTATATATTTTAAGAATTAGAATCAAACAATTAACAATACTATTTTGAGCATAATAGAATCAGATTTGGACACAGTAATAGACGTTGAGCAATCAAAGGTGCATGGAGCACTTAGAAATAACGACTTGGAGAATGAGGCGATCTATATTTTTAGAGAGGTGGCAGCTCAATTTGAAAGGCCTGTTCTTCTTTTTTCAGGCGGTAAGGATTCCATTACCTTGGTAAGACTGGCGCAAAAAGCGTTTTATCCTGCCAAAATCCCATTTCCTTTAATGCATATAGATACAGGACATAATTTCCCTGAAACTATAGCCTTTAGAGATAAATTGGTAAAAGAGCTAGACCTAGAATTGATAGTGAGAAATGTACAAGATTCCATAGATCAAGGAAAAGTAGTAGAAGAATCAGGAAAGTATGCTAGTAGGAATACGCTGCAAACAACCACTTTATTAGATGCTATAGAAGAGTTTAAGTTTGATGCTTGTATTGGTGGCGCTAGAAGGGATGAAGAGAAAGCCCGTGCTAAAGAACGTATATTTTCTGTTCGTGATGATTTTGGGCAATGGGATGAAAAAAACCAACGGCCAGAAGTTTTCGATATGCTGAATGGGCAAATTGAATTGGGGCAGAATGTTAGAGTCTTTCCTATTAGCAACTGGACAGAATTGGATGTGTGGAGCTATATTCAAAAAGAAAGTATAGAGATCCCATCGATATATTTTGCCCATAAAAGGAAAGTGTTTTTAAGGGATGGCTTTATTTGGTCTGCAGAGGATGATGTAGTTTTTCGTGCCGAGGATGAATTGGTAGAAGAAAGAATAGTGCGTTTTAGAACAGTGGGTGACATGAGTTGTACTGCTGCAGTACTCTCCGATGCTGATACTATAGAAAAAGTGGTAGGAGAGATAAGAGAATCTAAGATTTCGGAAAGAGGGGCTAGGATAGATGATAAGCGATCCGAAGCTGCCATGGAAAAAAGAAAGCAGCAAGGATACTTTTAAAAGTCTCTTAATATTTAAAACTAACTATTCATTACTTAAGAAATAAAAATGGAAGTACTAAAAATAGCAACAGCAGGAAGTGTAGATGACGGGAAAAGTACCCTTATTGGGCGTCTGTTGTACGATACAAAATCGCTTACTGACGATAAGTTAGAGGCTATAGAAAAAACTAGTAAACAAAAAGGTTATGATTATTTAGATTTCTCCTTAGTGACCGATGGTTTGGTGGCAGAAAGGGAGCAGGGAATTACTATTGATGTTGCCCATATCTATTTTTCTACTCCTAATAAGAGTTATATTATAGCCGATACTCCTGGTCATTTGGAATACACTAGGAACATGGTTACTGGTGCCTCTACTTCCCAAGCGGCAATTATTTTGATAGATGCACGTAAAGGAGTGATAGATCAGACTAACAGACACTTCTTTATAAATAACTTGCTTAGGATAAAAGAGGTCATTGTTGCCATAAATAAAATGGATTTGGTAGATTTTTCAGAGGAACGCTACCAGGAAATTAAGTCCGATTTTGAAGAGTTGATGGGGAAACGTGATTATCAGGATCAGAAAATTACTTTTATTCCTGTTAGTGCTCTTAAAGGTGATAATGTGGTAAATCCTTCTACTAATATGCCATGGTACAAGGGGCAGACGCTGTTGGAGCATTTTGAAGCCTTGGATAAGGATGATGTTTATAATATTGGTACGCCAAGATTTCCTGTACAATACGTAATAAGACCTAAAACAGAGGAATTTCATGATTTTAGAGGCTTTGCGGGAAAGGTTTATGGAGGTGAATTAAGCGTAGGGGATGAAGTTGTAGTACTACCATCTATGACTAGATCTAAAATAAAGGAGATTTACTTTTATGATAAGAAGTACCAAACCGCTACAAGAAGATCGTCCGTAACCATAACCTTAGAAGATGAGGTGAATGTGAGTAGGGGAGATATGTTAGTGAAAGTGGGTGATTTACCAACTATAGATAAGCAATTTACCGCAACAGTTTCTTGGATGGATTCCCAAAATTTAAGCCTAGGAAATAAATATGTGCTACAACATGGAGTGAATAAAGTATTGGCCAAAGTAGAGAATATCCATCACAAAATAAAGCCTGACTATTCGGGTGTAGATACTGAGGTAAGTGGTTTGGCAATGAATGATATTGCGCAGGTAACATTTAGATTGAACAAGCCTATTTTCTACGATACTTTTAAGGAGCACCGTACGAATGGCTCTTTTATCCTTATAGATAATCAGACCAATAACACAGCTGGAGTAGGGTTTATTGAGTAACTGTTACTCTAAGCCTAATCTTAAGGCTGAAGTTGTTGTCTCATAAATCTATTAAGTCTATAGGATAACAATACGAATGAAAATATTAATTATTTGAATACATAAATTTAGGATCATGCAAAGTTTCAGGACAGAATTGGAAAATCCGGTAGTAGAAAAGGACATCATCGCCCTAGCCGAAAAAATCCATGAATTTAATGGAGGAAAGCTAGACGAGGAGAAATTCCGTAGTCTGCGTTTAGCCAGGGGAATTTATGGCCAGAGGCAACCAGGGGTCCAAATGATTAGGATAAAATTACCATATGGAAAAGTCACTTCCCAACAGCTAAGAAGAATCTGTGAGGTTTCCGAGGAGTATTCTACTGGACGTTTGCATATCACTACTCGGCAAGACATTCAAATTCATTATGTGGATATTAATCGTACTCCAGAACTATGGGCTCAGTTAGAGAGGGATGCCATAACTATCCGAGAAGCTTGTGGTAATACTGTACGTAACGTTACGGCTAGTGAAACGGCAGGTATAGATATAAACGAACCTTTTGATGTTTCTCCTTATGCGCATGCCTTGTTTCAGTACTTTTTAAGAAATCCTATAAGTCAGGAAATGGGAAGAAAGTTTAAGGTCTCTTTTTCCGCTTCGGATGCTGATTCTGGTCTTTCCTATATGCACGATCTTGGCTTCATCGCTAAAATTGAAAATGGTGTAAGAGGCTTTAAAGTGATGTTGGGCGGTGGTTTAGGGTCTCAACCAAGGCATGCCGATGAAATGTATTCTTTCTTACCAGCAGACCAGATTATTCCCTTAATGGAAGGTGTTGTGCGTGTTTTTGATCGCTACGGGGAACGTAAAAGTAGAGCTAAGGCAAGAATGAAATTCTTACTGAAGGATGTTGGTTTGGACGGATTTAAAAAATTGCTAGAAGAAGAGCAATTAGCAATTCCATTTAAAACCTATGAAATTGACGCCGATTCCTATCCAAAAGTTTCTATTCCGGAGGTAGAGGTTCCAGAGGTGATTATAGAAGATCCAAACAATTTTGAGCTTTGGAAATCAACTAATATAGTACCACAGAAACAAAAGGGCTATGTGGCGATCGGAATTAAAGTTCTGCTGGGCGATTTTTATATAGATAAGGCAAGGCAGTTAGCAGATTTAGTGGAGAAATATGCAGCTGGTGAGTTTAGGATGACATTGCGTCAAAATATATTAATACCCTATGTAAAGGAGTCTTTATTGCCTTTCTTTTATCAGGAACTGAAAAAGCTTGGTTTTGTAGAGATTGGATATAATTCAGCAGTAGACATTACCGCCTGTCCTGGAACCGATACCTGTAACTTGGGAATTGCAAGTAGTACGGGGATTGCCGAAAAATTGGAGCAAGTGATAAAGGCAGAATATCCACATTACATTGATAATCCAGATGTTGTAATAAAAATAAGTGGGTGTATGAATGCTTGTGGGCAGCATAATATGGCCAATATAGGATTCCAAGGAATGTCTATTAGAACCAAAGATAAATTAGTGGCTCCAGCTTTACAGGTATTATTGGGAGGTGGAAACCTAGGAAATGGTAATGGTCGATATGCAGATAAAGTTATCAAAATACCTAGTAAACGTGGACCCCAGGCGCTACGTTTAATATTAGATGATTTTGATAAAAATGGAGAAGGGCAGGCCTTCGTGGATTATTATGAAGAAAAAGGACAAATGTATTTTTATGATTTTCTAAAGCCTTTGTCTAATGTGGACGACCTCACCTCCTCAGATTTCATTGATTGGGGAAATACGGAAAAATATAAGCAAGCTATTGGTGTAGGAGAATGTGCAGGGGTGGTAATCGATTTAATAGCGACGCTATTATTTGATAGTCAGGAAAAACTAGAAACGGCAAAATTAAATTTGGACGAGGAAAAATGGGCGGCAAGTATCTACCATTCTTATTCTTCTATGGTAAACACGGCAAAAGCACTTTTAACCTCAGAAAAAACCAAGGTGAATACACATATCAGTATTATCAAGGATTTTGATAGGTTGTTTGTAGCCACAGGGAAATTTAAGCTAGAGGAAGGATTTGAGAAAACTGTACTTCAGCTAAAAGAAAATGCCCCTACAGAAGCATTTGCGAAATCGTACTTAAAAGATGCTGAAGCTTTTTTAAATGGAGTGGAAGCGTATAGACAATTGGAACTAACAACAGCCTAAGACTATGATAAGTAAAATAGAAAGAATAGCAGGTGCAAACACCTTGCCTGTTGAAAGTGCCACAGGTATTGCAAAATTAACGGTAGTAGGTGCTGGTCCAGGTGATGTAGAACTCATAACAATAAAAGCAATAAACGCTTTAAAGGCAGCTAATGTTGTTCTATATGATGCTCTAGTAGACACCTCATTGTTAGAATACGCCCCTAATGCCGAGCATATTTTTGTGGGGAAAAGGAAGGGGTGTTATGCCTATCAGCAAGATCAAATTAATGAACTTATTGTGAGTAGGGCTCTAACGCATGGACATGTGGTGAGGTTAAAAGGTGGTGATCCCTTTGTTTTTGGAAGAGGAGCCGAAGAAATGGAATATGCTGCTAACAATGGTTTAGAAGTAGCTATGGTTCCAGGAATATCCTCCTCTACGGCTGTACCGGCTTTGCAAAATATACCTGTTACTAAGCGAGGGGCTTCCGAAAGTTTTTGGGTAATCACTGGGACGACAAAAGATCATAAGTTGTCTACTGATGTGGCATTGGCGGCAAAGTCTAGTGCTACGGTAGTAATTTTGATGGGGATGAGTAAACTTCCGGAGATAGTAGCGTTGTTTAGACGAGAGAGGAAATGCAAGCTTCCAATTGCTATAATACAAAGCGGAACTTGTAAAAACGAAAAGGTAGGGATTGGGACTATTGACACCATCCAAGAGGTAGGGGCCAAAAAGGAATTAAGCAATCCGGCAATCATAATTATTGGGGAAGTAGTAAGACATCGATCTATAGTAATGGAACATGCAGAGCATATAATAAGTAGATCACAACATCAAAAGAATTTAGTTCACGAAAAGGTTTTTATATAACAAGAGTTAATTATAGCAAAATGATAGAGACAGATATTCTAATAATAGGAGCAGGGCCAACAGGATTATTTACCGTTTTTGAAGCGGGATTGTTAAAGTTACGTACACATATTATAGATGCACTACCGCAACCTGGAGGGCAATGTGCAGAAATTTATCCTAAAAAACCTATATATGATATCCCTGCATTTCCCGAGATATTAGCAGGAGATTTGGTAGAGAACTTAATGCAGCAGATTGAGCCTTTTGAGCCGGGATTTACTCTTGCAGAGCGGGCAGAAACTTTAGAGAAATTAGATGACGGAAGTTTTATAGTTACTACCAATAAAGGAACTAAACACCATGCTCCGGTGGTAGTTATTGCCGGGGGATTGGGGTCATTTGAGCCAAGGAAACCCCTAATTTCTAATTTAGCTGATTTTGAAGACAAAGGAGTAGTCTATATGATAAAAGACCCTGAAGTTTATCGCAACAAAAAGGTGGTGATCTCTGGGGGTGGGGATTCTGCATTAGATTGGGCTATCTTCTTGGCAGATGTAGCTTCTGAAGTTTCATTGGTGCATAGAAGAAATGAATTTAGGGGTGCTTTAGATTCGGTTGAAAAAGCCTCTGAATTAGCCAAGTTGGGGAAAATTAAATTATTTACCCAGGCAGAGGTGGTTCGTTTATATGGAGATGATAATCTAGAAGCTGTGGTGGTAAAACACAACGATGAAGGAAAAGGGGAATCTTATGTGGAAACAGATTACTTTATTCCATTATTTGGGTTGTCACCTAAACTTGGGCCTATAGGGAATTGGGGCTTAGAGATAGAAAAGAACGCTATTAAAGTAAACAATGCTTATGATTATCAGACTAATATCGCCGGTGTGTATGCCATAGGTGATGTGAATACGTACCCTGGGAAACTAAAATTAATTCTTTCTGGATTTCATGAGGCGGCAGTTATGTGCCAAAGTGCCTACCAAAAAATAAATCCAGGGAAACGTTATGTTATGAAATATACTACCGTTGGCGGAGTAGAAGGATTTGACGGTAGTAAAAAGGAGGCTAAAAAAGAAGTCGTCCAAAGTATCACTGCTTAAGCAAATTAGGTCCTGTACTTAATAGGTAACAAATCCTTTTAAGAGATATAATTAATCCCGTTGGATGTTTAGAATTCAACGGGATTTTTATGATTCAGTTGACAGCCCTCTGGGTCAAAAAAAGTAGGGCTTTGCTTGTTTTTGCAGATACTGTTGCGTTACTTTGTACTTTGTTCATTATCAAATTGAAAACGTTATCAAGAAAGGCGGAGGGACTAGACCCAATGAAGCCTTAGCAACCCTTTGTTTTTTCCCAAGCTTTTAGGAAGTATAAAGAAGGTGCTACGTTCTAATCCGTACGAAAGACGATGGTATCCGTTTTAAATTCGGAATAGATAACGGAAAGAAAGGCCTTTGCCCTAAACTCTTCCTTACTTGATTACGTACTATTCCAATACAATTTTTAACATGGTGTATGCCATGATTAATAGATGGTGGGATATTCTCTATAGTTCTTAGGAAATATAGGGGGAATTTCATTTTTAAGTTAGATGCCATTTGGGCCGATTATATTTATAAAGTAGATGAAGAATATTCAGGAAGTATTAAAAGAACGGATTTTGATTTTGGATGGGGCTATGGGTACTATGATTCAGCGCCATAAGTTTACCGAGGAGGACTTTAGAGGAGACCGATTTAAGGATTGGCCAAGTCCAGTGCAAGGGAATAATGATCTTTTGTCTCTTACCCAGCCAGATACTATTGCCGATATACACCGTCAATATTTTGCGGCTGGAGCCGATATTGTGGAAACAAATACGTTTAGTAGTACTACAATAGGTATGGCAGATTATGGAATGCAAGAGCTAGTGTATGACCTAAATTACGAGTCGGCCAAATTAGCTAAAGAGGTAGCCGAAGAATTTACAGCAAAAGAACCTCATAAGCCACGATTTGTTGCGGGCAGTATAGGACCTACAACCAAAACTGCTAGTATGTCTCCAGATGTAAATGACCCTGGGTATAGAGCAATAACTTTTGATGCACTACGAGTGGCGTACAAACAGCAGGTAGAAGCATTGATAGACGGTGGTTGTGATATACTACTGGTGGAAACGATATTTGATACTCTAAATGCTAAGGCAGCATTATTTGCTATTGAAGAAGTTAAGGAAGAACGAAATATAACTATTCCAATCATGGTTAGTGGAACTATTACCGATGCTTCTGGACGTACTTTATCTGGGCAAACTGCAGAAGCATTTTTAATCTCCATTAGTCACATTCCTATTTTATCAGTAGGATTCAATTGTGCCTTGGGAGCAAGTCAGCTAGTTCCTCATTTAGAAGTTTTGTCTACTAAAACAGAACATGCTGTATCGGCACACCCTAACGCGGGGTTGCCTAATGCATTTGGAGAATACGATGAAACTCCAGAGCAAATGGCCGCTCAGATTAAGGAATATGCAGAAAAGAAATTGGTGAATATTGTTGGGGGATGTTGTGGAACTACTCCAGAGCACATTACAGCAATGGCAGATATAGTAAAGGATTATAGTCCTAGAACATTAAACTCTTTGATAGCGTTAAACTAATGATACCCACTAAGGAATTGGTTTTAGAGGCCGGTAATCGCGTGGCTCCGTATGTTCATAGAACTCCGGTGCTAACGTCCCGATTATTGGATGATATTGCTGGAGCAAAACTATATTTCAAATGTGAGAATCTTCAGAAAATGGGAGCCTTTAAAATGAGGGGTGCCATTAATGCTATTCAGCAATTAACAGAGGAAGAAAGAAAAGCAGGAGTGGTTACCCATTCTTCAGGGAATTTCGGTCAGGCTCTAGCATTGGCAGCAAATAATTTAGGGGTTACCGCCTATGTTGTTATGCCAAGCAGTGCACCGGCAGTGAAAATAGAAGCCGTTAAGGCCTATGGAGCAAGGATAGTAATTTCTGAACCTACTTTAGAAGCTAGGGAACGGGAAGCAAACAAGATTGTAAAGGAAACGGGAGCTGTATTTATACATCCCTCTAATGACTTAAATGTTATTATTGGTCAAGGTACCGCAGCTTTGGAGTTGCTAGAAGACTACCCAGATTTAGATTGTATATTGACTCCTGTTGGTGGAGGCGGACTTATTGCTGGTACCGCACTTGCAGCCCATTATTTTGGAAAAGATTGTGAGGTGATAGGCGGGGAGCCATTTGCAGTAGATGATGCTTACAGGTCTTTAAGGAGCGGGAAGATTGAGGATAATACAAACACCAATACCATAGCAGATGGTTTAAGAACCCATTTGGGCGATATTAATTTTCCTATTATAAAGTCCTTAGTATCAGAGATTATTAGAGTGGATGAGGAAGAGATTACAGATGCTATGAGGCTGATTTGGGAACGAATGAAAATTATAATAGAACCCTCGAGCGCTGTTCCCTTTGCCGCCGTATTACGAGAGAAGGAACTATTTAAAAATAAACATATAGGCATTATCCTCTCTGGAGGGAATGTGGATTTATTAAAAATATCATTTTTGAATCGCTAGTTGCGATTTTAAAATCACATTATATAAAAATACATGGGCTATACTGAGCAGAAAAATGCAGATAGATATTTAAAGCTCTCCGGGTTAGAGCCTTTAGTGATTACTCCGGACAGCAATTTTGTTAATGTAGGGGAGCGTACCAATGTGGCTGGTTCCAAAAAATTTCTCAGGCTTATTAAAGAAGAGAAGTTTGAGGAAGCATTAGATATTGCTCGAGAACAGGTAGAAAACGGAGCACAGATTTTAGATGTAAATATGGATGATGGCCTCCTTGATGGAAAGGAAGCCATGGTGAAATTTTTACACCTTATTGTTTCCGAACCCGATATTGCTAGAGTCCCCATAATGATAGACAGTTCTAAATGGGAAATTATAGAAGCTGGGCTGCAAGTAGTGCAGGGAAAATGTGTAGTTAACTCTATAAGCCTTAAAGAAGGAGAGGAAGAGTTTATCCGTCATGCAAAACTAATTAGACGTTATGGTGCCGCCGTTATTGTGATGGCTTTTGATGAAGTAGGGCAGGCCGATAATTATGAGAGACGTATAGAAATTTCTAAGCGTTCTTATGATATATTGGTGAATAAAGTTGACTTTCCTCCTGAAGATATAATTTTTGATCTTAACGTTTTCCCAGTAGCTACAGGAATGGATGAGCATAAGCTTAATGCGTTAGACTTTATAAAGGCTACAGCCTGGGTAAAGGAAAACTTGCCATACTGTAGTGTTAGTGGTGGGGTGAGTAATGTATCCTTTAGTTTTAGGGGTAACAACCCAGTTAGAGAGGCTATGCATTCGGTTTTTCTTTACCATGCCATAAAAGCAGGTATGAATATAGGGATCGTAAATCCCAGTATGTTGGAGATATATGACAATATTCCTAAAGACCTTTTAGAGCATGTGGAGGATGTAATGCTGAACCGAAGGGAAGATGCCACAGAAAGGTTATTAGATTTTGCTGAAACTGTAGTTGGGAAAGCCAAAGAAAATAAGATAGATCTCTCTTGGAGAGAAGAACCTTTACAAGATAGGATTACCAGAGCCTTGGTAAAGGGGATAGATCAATTTATTGTAGAAGACGTTGAAGAAGCAAGACTAAACGTTGCTGCACCTATTCAAGTTATTGAAGGGAATTTGATGAAAGGAATGAACGTGGTTGGAGACTTGTTCCAAAGCGGTAAAATGTTCTTGCCTCAAGTAGTTAAATCGGCCCGAGTAATGAAAAAGGCGGTAGCTTATTTATTGCCATTTATTGAAGAAGAGAAATTAAAAAATCCGGTTCCAGAAGGAGAGGAAACCGCTGTCGGGAAAGTTTTAATGGCTACCGTAAAAGGGGATGTACACGATATAGGAAAGAATATTGTAAGTGTTGTTTTGGCTTGTAATAATTATGAAATTATTGACCTTGGAGTAATGGTGCCGCCAGAAAAAATAATTGCAACAGCCAAAGAAGAGAAGGTAGATATCATTGGATTAAGTGGCCTTATTACTCCTTCTTTAGATGAGATGGTATTCCTTGCCAAGGAGATGGAGCGACAAAACTTTACCGTTCCCTTATTAATTGGAGGGGCTACAACAAGTAAGGCACATACAGCAGTTAAAATAGACCCTCAGTATAAGAATGCGGTGGTACACGTAAACGATGCCTCGCGAGCGGTGACTGTGGTTGGAGATCTTTTGCAGAAAGATAGTGCTGCCAAATACAAGGAAGATATTAAAATGGACTATGCTGAATTTAGGGAGAGTTTCCTAAAAAGAGGTAGGCGTAGGGAGTATATAAAATTAGAAGCTGCTAGGGCAAACAAGTATCAAGTAGATTGGGATAATACTACTATTGTGAAGCCTAATCATTTAGGCATTCAAGTTATTGAAAATATGGATCTAAGGGATTTGGTGCCCTATATTGACTGGTCTCCTTTCTTTAGAAGCTGGGAGTTGCATGGTAGGTACCCAAATATTTTGGAGGATGAGGTAGTTGGGAAACAGGCGAAGGAGCTATTTGCTGATGCCAAGGTTATGATGAATAAGATTTTGGATGAAAAGCTTTTTAAAGCTAAGGGGATTTTTGGTCTGTTTCCGGCTAATATGGTTAATGAAGATGATATAGAATTGACCCATAATGGCGAGAAAACTTTTTTTAGAACCCTTAGGCAACAGTCTAAAAAATACGTAGGTAAACCTAATATTGCTTTAGCCGATTTTATAGCGCCAAAAGAAAATGATATTGAAGATTATATAGGATGTTTTTGTGTTACTGCCGGATTTGGTACCGATGAGCTGGCCGATAAGTACCGTGAGAATTTGGACGATTATAACAGTATTTTGGTGAAAGCCTTAGCAGACAGGTTTGCTGAAGCCTTTGCGGAATATTTACATAGGGAAGTGAGAATGGTACATTGGGGGTATGCTTCCGATGAAGGGCTAACTAATGATGAATTAATTAAAGAATCGTACAAAGGAATTAGACCAGCCCCTGGTTACCCTGCCTGTCCAGACCATTTGGAGAAATTAACCATTTGGGAACTGTTGCAGGTAGAGGAAAAAATAGGTGTGAAATTAACAGATAGTTTGGCGATGTGGCCTGCAGCTAGTGTTAGTGGATACTATTTTGCTAATGAAGAAGCGCGTTATTTTGGACTAGGAAAAATTAAGGAAGATCAGGTGGCCGATTTTGCCGCCCGAAAAAATATCCCTGTGGAAGAGGCTAGTAAATGGCTGGCTCCTAATATTGCAGATGATTAATTTGATAATGAGTTAAGGTGTTGATTTGGAGATATTGGAATTTCAATACATATAATTAGGTCAATAATTTAAATAGGTTATTGATTTTATTTAATGATTTTTCACTGCGTTAGGGATAGGAACGATATCTTTTTTAGGTTTTCTGCCTAAAAAAATTAAGTGGATAGCCCGGTCCCTTTTGGGAAACGCCCAAATCCAAATTCGGCTTGTGAGAATTAATAAGAATAGATCCATTTTGGGGCAAAGGAGATTAAGAGAGATTAAATTTATAAAAATAAACACCCTCTTTTTTGGAGGGCAATGGGAAAGAGCATGAAAGTAACAGAGCATTTAGAAAGGGCCAAGGGTAAAACCTTGTTTTCGTTTGAGATTATCCCACCGGTTAAGGGGAGAAATATTCAGGAATTGTATGACAACATTGATCCGTTAATGGAGTTTAATCCGCCTTTTATTGATGTAACTACCTCCAGAGAGGAGATTGTGTATCTGAAAAAAGATGGGTTATTCGATAAAAAGTTAACGCGGATGCGGCCGGGTACAGTTGGGATCTGTGCTTCTTTACAGCATAAATATGGAGTAGATACGGTTCCCCATGTGCTATGTGGTGGCTTTACCAAAGAAGAAACTGAATATTTACTGGTGGATTGCCACTACTTAGGAATTCATAATGTTATGGCTCTAAGAGGCGATGCACGTAAAGGGGAGCAATATTATACTCCTACACCTGGCGGCCATTGTTATGCTTCCGAACTGGTTGGGCAGATTAGAGACCTTAATTCTGGGAAATATCTACATGAAACCGTGGAGAGCGAAAATTGTGGTGATTTCTGTATTGGGGTGGCTGGGTATCCCGAGAAACACATGGAGGCCCCTTCCTTAAAGTCGGACTTAAAAAGATTGAAGGAAAAAGTGGATGCGGGTGCCGATTATGTGGTGACCCAAATGTTTTTTGATAATAATCGATTTTTTCAGTTTGTAGATGCAGCTAGAAAGATGGGAATTGAAGTCCCTATTATTCCAGGTATAAAACCAATTGCAGTAAAGCGACACTTGCAAATATTGCCTCAGGTATTTAAAATAGACTTGCCGCAAGACTTAGTAGATGCTGTGGATGCTTGTGCCAATAACGCTGCTGTTAGGCAGGTGGGAATTGAATGGGCCATTCAGCAATCTAAGGAGCTAAAAGAGGCCGGAGTTCCTGTACTGCACTACTACTCCATGGGAAAATCGGACAATATAAAATCCATCGCTAAAGAGCTGTTTTAGAAGTCTTTGGGCTAAGGCAGATACTTCTATTAGTGGTAGTATGAATTTGTTGGAATTGCTCCGCTGAATAGGTATTGCCATATTTGGAAATAGCACTCATATTTTTTTTTACAACCCCTGGATAAGTCCGGGGGTTTAGGTTTTAATTAAGGAGCTAAAGCTGAGTATGTAATAAAAGAGGTTCTTTTTAAATTTTCCCTACATTTGCTATTCATGAAACTACGCTTTTTTCTAATATGCTGTCTTTGGACGGCATTTTGCATTTCACAGGACGGGAAGGATGCCAAGAAATATACCTTGGATATTAGCCAATTTTATGGATCTGTACTCTTGCATAATAATTATATCTCTCACTTAATAACTTCCCATCCAGGCGGACTCATAGCAAGCTTTAATCGTAAGACTTATGGGGATAAGGAGTGGCATCAACTATTTAATTATCCCGATACTGGGGTTTCTTTTGTCTATCAAAATATGAACAATAGCACCTTGGGGGAAAATTTTGGGATATATGCACATTATAATTTTTACTTCTTAAATAGAAACCTTCAATTTAGGTTAGGGCAGGGTATAGCTTACAATTCCAATCCATTTGATAAGAATCATAATTTTAGGAATAATGCCTATGGAACGCATTTATTAAGTTCTACCTACCTGATGTTGAACTATCATAAGGAGAATATTATTGATGGGCTAGGGTTTAAAGCTGGATTGTCTTTAATCCATTATTCTAATGCAAATGTAAAAGCGCCCAATACCTCTACTAATACTTTAGCGTTAAATGTTGGGCTTACCTACGATTTAGATGGAGGCTTGGAGAAAGAGTATATAAAAACAGAAAAAAGGGAGAAGGTGACCGAGCCAGTGAAATTAAATATGGCCTTTAGAACTGGTATAAATGAGAGTGATATAGTAGGGTCTGGTCAGTTTCCGTTTTATATATTTTCTGCTTATGCCGATAAACGGTTTAGTAGGTTGAGTGCCTTGCAATTGGGGGCCGATCTTTACTTTTCAAACTTTTTAAAAGAATTAATACGATATAGGTCTATTTCCTTTCCAGAGTATGGCGTTAAGGCTACGGATGATTATAAGCGTGTTGGAGTGTTTGTAGGACATGAATTGTTTATCAATAAAATGTCGATTATCTCCCAGTTGGGTTATTATTTCTATTATCCGTTTGATTTTGAAGGAAGGGTCTATAATAGGATTGGACTTAAACGATATTTTTCGGATAAAATTTATGGAGCTATTACGTTAAAATCGCACGGTGCCAAAGCCGAAGCTGTAGAATTCGGAGTAGGAATAAGATTGTGATAGGTGTACTGATATGAAGAATTTAAATATAGTCGATTTTATAAAATTAGGGCTGCTTATGTTTCTGCCATTGCTATTGTGGAACTGCAATAGTGAAAGTGCCCCTGATTGCTTTCAGAATGCAGGAACTATTACCAAGGAAACAATAGAAGTACCCAATTTTACAAAAATTACCGTCTTTGAAAATGTTAAGCTAACCATTAAACAGGGAGAAGAAACCAAAGTAGAAGTAGAAACTGGGAAATATCTACGTAATGATGTATCCGTTACTGTAGAGGAAGGGCGTTTATTGCTTCGCGATACCAATTCCTGTAATTTTACTCGTAAATATGGGCTTACCCATGTGTTTGTTACGGTGCCTAATATTACAGAAATAAGAAGCAGTACTGGTCTTGCTATTAAAAGCGATGGGGTTTTATCCTTTCCTAATTTGGCGTTAATATCGGAGAATTTTAACAATCCGGAAGCTAAATTTACTAGTGGGGAATTTATTTTAAATCTAGATTCCAATAAAGTAAATATTATCTCTAACGGGATGGCATATTTTAATTTAAGAGGGAAAACTATTAGTTTTAATATCATGTTTGCTGCTGGTGATTCGCGCTTGGATGCCGAGAAATTATTGGTAGAAAATATTAGTGTTAATCATAGAGGTTCTAATGATATGCGAATTAATCCCCAAGCCTCTTTAAAAGGGGTGTTGCGTGGCACTGGAGATGTTGTTAGTTTTAATAGACCAGCTATTGTAGATGTGGAGCAATTGTATAAAGGAAGGCTTATCTTTATGGAATGAGATAGGGGTAAGTGATGTAAACCTTGACTAGTCCTTGTTTTATGATTGTTGTTTAGAACTACTCTTGCATGGAATTAAGAAGTCTGATTTAAAATATTGCCACTTTAATTTTGGTAGATGAGTCTGAGATTATCGAATAAAGTATCTGTTGCCAATGAAACCCATTCTTAAATACATGCAAGATTTATTAGCTTCCCGTAGGGTGGTAGGTAAAGATGAGCAATTATCTGGGATGTTGAAAGCAGATCAATTATTACAACAGTTGATCGATAATAAAAGGGTTCCGGGCTTGGCAATTAGTGTCCGTAAGAATAACCAAGTATATTTTCTAAAAGGGTATGGGTTTTCTAATGTGGAGCAACAGATACCTGTACATCCTCAGGAAACTATTTTTAGGGTGGCTAGTGTTTCTAAACCAATTGCAGCTACTGCCTTGGCAGTTATGGTAGGGGAAGGGTAAATAGATTTGGATGCTTCTTTTTACAAATATATTCCCTATTACCCCATTAAAAAATATGATTTTACAATTCGTCAATTGGCGGGTCACACCGCTGGAATTAGAGGCTATAAGGGAATAGAATACGGATTAAATATTCCCATGGGAATTAAAGAGAGTTTAAAGATATTTAAAGATGACCCCTTAGTTTATAAGCCAGGAACCCAATACCTTTATACTAGTTATGATTGGGTTTTAATTTCTATGGCAATAGAAGAAATTAGTGGGGTTCCTTTTGCAGAATATGTGCAGGAAAAGGTGCTAACGCCTTTTGGGTTAAAGAATACTCTTCCAGAAGTTCCTGGGGAAGATATACCTAATTTATCGAGCTTCTATTCTAGGGGCAAATCAGGGTTTAGGGAGGCTATCCCCGTAGATAATCGTTATAAATTGGCTGGAGGTGGCTATCTGTCAACAGCGGATGATATCGCAAATTTTGGTCAAGCTTTTTTGGATCCGGCTGAAGCTGTAGTTCCAGATATGTCCCAGTTCCTTGCGTCATCTGTTATCGGAGGTAATTCTACCTATTATGGTTTGGGCTGGGAGGTAAGCGAAGATAAATTGGGTAGGCCTTATTTTGGTCATATTGGAAATGGGGTAGGTGGTTATGCCGTGTTTTATGTGTACCCAAAAGAAAATATGGTCTTTTCTATTCTTGCAAACTGTACTAACCCAAGAATTCAAGAAACATTGGAAGAAGTGGTATCTCTGTTGATTGGAGGTAAGTAATGTTAAAATATCCCCCATGCATTTTTCTTCCTTAGAATCATCATAACTCCGATGTAATCACTTTTTAATATGGGGCATGTTTAAATAAAATTAAGTGTTGTGAGAGTAAAATAGAAGATGTGAGAAGTTGCCTTTTAGAACTTCCCTAAATTTATTAGCTTTAATGCTACTATATAAATTCTTGGCCGCTTAAAACAAACTAAATGAAAAATACGCTTACCTATATCTTATTGGTGTTAATGCTTTTTGGTACTAAAACGTTGGTTGCACAAGAAAACTTTTCGCAGAAATTAAATGCAGATGAAATTACAACTCAGAAGGGAGAAGTTAAGTTTCTCGCTCAAGTAGATCGTAGTCTTTTAATGATGGAGAAAGCAGCGAAAGAATTGCAGGTAAAAGGAGTAGCGGTAATGGCATTTGTTCCGGGAGAAGAGATAAAAAGTATAGTCTCTAAAATGAAAGTTGTGGGGGCTCTAGCTAATGATCGTATAAATTATTTAGCGGTTGCCAATTCTAAGATTGCAGAAATGACAACTACTCTTACACACAGTGGTAGTACAATAAGAAAACCTCTTATTGGTGAAACTGGATGGCGCGGTGGCCTTATAAAGAAAGTGGCTTCGGGCTATATTTTGGTTTCGTTTTCTGGCGGGTCGGAAGACCAGGATGTAATAATATCCAATGCTGGATTAACGGGGATGGAAGACACTTTTTAATAGTAGTTAGTTAGATAACTAATATGACAATATTTCGCCTTTTATTGGTGTGGAACGGTGTATCGCCATTAAAAATAATTTTAACCAAAACATAGGTTAGGTTTTTGGGGTAAATTATTTATCTTCATAGCTTAGTTAAATTAAAAGAAAAAATGAAAAAAACTATTGCTCTTTTTGTCTTCGCACTTGCGATGACTTCATGTAAAATGAATCAGAAATCAGATGCGGAAAAAGTAACCGATTCAGAAAAATCTACAGCAACAACCGATGCCGAGGAATGGATTTATCTTTTTGACGGGACCTCTACTGAGGGATGGCGTGCCTATAATGGTGATGCATTACCTCCTGGTTGGACCATTAAAGATAGTACCTTAACCTTCGATACCGAGTTGGGAATGGAACAGGATTATACTGGGGGTACTGATATTATCTATGGTGCGGAAGAATTTGACAATTTTGAATTGTATTTGGAATGGAAACTACCAAAAGGCGGGAATAGTGGAATCTTTTATCACTTAAAGGAAAATATGCCTAACGAAGGGCCAGCAACTATTTCGCCTGAATATCAGTTAATTGATGATGAGAACTATGCCTCCATTCACGATCTTACTGAATACAATTTAAGCTTGGGGAATACCGAAAATCCAGAAAAGTTACAACCGTTACAGCAGACTGCTTCAGATTATGCAATGCACGCTGCAGACCCTTCAAAAAAAGTATTGAACCCTGTAGGGGAATGGAACACTACCAAAATAGTATTTACTCCAGAGAAAGTAGAGCATTGGCTTAACGGTCAGAAAGTATTGTCTTTTGTTCCCTGGTCCGATGATTGGTACGAGAGAAAAAATTCAGGGAAATGGAAAGATGCCGAAAACTATGGTCGTTTTAAAACCGGCTATATAGGTTTACAAGATCACTCTAGCCCTATATGGTTTAAGAATATAAAAATTAAAAAATTATAACTACCACTTTAGGTTCTTCCAAATAGCCTAAACCTATGTTTAGCTAATTCAAAGAAATTGGAATAGAGGCATAGGTTTAGACTATTATGAAAAGCCAATAATTAAAACAAGAAATGAAAAAAAGAGACTTTCTAAAAAGTACTGCGGCATTGGGATTAACCGCCCTTTTACCAACTTCAATTTGGGCCATGTCTAAAAATGGTCGATTACGGACAGCTCATATAGGGGTAAGCAATATGGGAGGAGCAGATTTAGCTGCTATTTCTTCACATCCGTTAGTAGATGTAGTTGCCTTATGTGATGTGGATTCTAATGCACTTGCACAGGCCAAAAAATTACATCCTAATGCAGCTACCTATAAGGACTATAGGGTGATGTTAAAAGAGATGAAGAGTGGTATTGATGCGGTTATTGTATCTACTCCAGATCATACCCACGCTCCAGCTTCTATGATGGCTATGGATATGGGTAAACCTGTTTACTGTCAGAAACCTTTAACCCATCACGTGGTAGAAGCTAGAGCTATGCGCAAAAAGGCGAAAGAGAAGAATCTAGTAACCCAAATGGGGATTCAGGTACATTCTTTTTACGACTATAAATTGGCGACCTTGTTAATACAATCTGGAATCATTGGAAAAGTAAGTACGGTTAGGGCTTGGTCCCCAAAAAACTGGGGATATGATGGTCCAGAACCAAAAGGCTCAGATCCAGTTCCTGAGAATTTAGATTGGAACCTGTGGTTAGGGACTTCTGCAGAACGACCTTACAAAGAAGGGTACTACCACCCAGGAAATTGGAGAAAATTACTAGATTACGGTTGTGGTACCTTGGGAGATATGGGAGTGCATATTTTTGACACCCCTTACAATGCGTTGCAATTGGATGTTCCCATGACCATTACCAATAAATGTAGGAAACCTAATGGATTTGGTTTCCCAGAGAAAAATACGGTTACTTATACCTTCCCGGAAACTCCATATACTACTGAAACTTTAAAATGGGTTTGGTATGATGGTGTAGGTGCTCCAGAAAAACATAAGGATCTTGAACTGCCTAATAACGAAAAATTGCCAGAACAAGGAGCAATGTTTATAGGTGAAAAAGGTAGGTTATTACTGCCTCACTTTATGGAACTTCCAAGGCATATTGTAGATGGGAAATATCAGGAACTCGATCTTTCTGTTATTAAGGAATCTGATAATTTGGGAGAACCTGTTAAGAGTTATGACGAAGAAGGAGAAAAGCATTATCATGAATTTGTAGATGCTTGCTTAGGAAAGGCAGAGTGTAGTGCGCCTTTTGACTATTCAGCCCGACTTACAGAAACGATATTGTTGGGGGTAATAGCCGGTCGTTTCCCAAATAAAACTTTACATTGGGATAGTAAGGCTGCTAAATTCTCGGAAGAAGAGGCTAATCAATATCTAGATGCTCCTTATCGGGATTTTTAGAAGTTAGTATGAAAATAAATCTCAAAAGCTTGGTATGTTCCTTAAAAGGGAGTCTGCCAGGCTTTTTAATTTTAGGTGATAATGGTGAGTAAAGGGAAATGTTTAATATTCAAAATGTGAGCTGATAGCGAAATTTAGAAATCTATAAAATTTATTATTGTAAATTACAGGAAATAAAATCGATGTATCAACTCTCCTATCAGTCTAATGCTAATGAATCTATTTCATCGGGTGATATTCAATCTATATTAGAAACCGCAAGAAAGCGGAACAAAGAATTAGGTATAACTGGTTGTTTAGTCTTTCATAATTCCTGCTTTGTTCAAATTCTCGAGGGCAAAAAGAAACATGTGAAATCTGTATTCCAGGATATAAAAGGAGACAAAAGACATTGCAATGTTAAGTTGCTATGGAAAGGAAAAGTTGAAGAGCGAGGTTTTAATGATTGGAGTATGGGGTATTATGATTCTACTAATGAAGGTGCAAATAGTGCAGATGTAAAGGTATTTGAGCAAAATTTAATAATGCTTTCGGAACTTTCACAATCTTCTTCAGCGACTGTGAGTATGTTTTGGGTAAGGGTAAGAAAACTGATGTTAGGGGGTGGATGTTAACCCTAAGTAGTTTTTTAGTTTTAATACCTCTTTGTATGCAGCTACTATAATTCTTAAGAATAGTTAATTAACAGTCATAATTTTAATAGTGTCTAACCTTGTGTTAGTTCGGTAAAAAGGCTTTCTAAATTTTTATTTTTTCTGCTGAGTTGCAATGTTTTTAATTGGTTGTCGTAGGCAAAATCGAATACTGTTGATCGCATATCCTTCTGAGTGTCAAAGGTAATTTCATATACAAACCCACCTGTGTTTTTTACGACTGTAGCGTGATCCAAATTCTTTAGGAAGGCTTCTTCTACCCTGAAATCGAACTCAACCACCAAGACTTGCTTTTCTTCCTTTCGCAGTTCTGCAAGTGTTTTATCGGCAACAATATTTCCTTTATTAATAATTAAAACTCTATCGCATACGGCTTCTACCTCTTTCATAATATGAGTAGATAATAGAATGGTTTTATCCTTGCCTATTTCCCTTATTAGATTTCTAATATCTAACAATTGGTTAGGATCTAGACCTGTGGTAGGTTCATCTAATATAAGTACCTCAGGGTCGTGTAATAATGCCGCTGCTAAGCCTACCCTTTGGCGGTATCCTTTGGAGAGTTGTCCTATTTTTTTATGGGCTTCTGGTGTTAATCCGGTTTGTTCAATAACTTTTGCAATTCTTTCTTTACCCACCTTGTATACAGAGGCATTAAATCCCAGATATTCCTTTACGTACATATCTAGATAAAGCGGATTGTGCTCAGGAAGGTACCCTATGCTTTTTTGCACCTTTTTAGGGTCTTCCAATACATTGTAGGAATTCACCTCTGCATCACCTTGATCTGGTGTGTAGTAAGTGGTTAGAATTTTCATCAAGGTGGATTTACCAGCGCCATTGGGGCCTAAAAATCCCACAACCTCTCCTTTGTTTATAGTAAATGAGACATTCTGTAATACGGTTTGATCACCAAAGGATTTTATAATATTTTTTGCAACAATGGACATAGGTAACTTTTTATCAAAAATAAGGTAAATTAGGTAATCTGTCTTTTATTGTTCCTTTTAGATGAGTCAAATTCTTATTAAAATCGGTGTAGGGAGAAGGGAAGCTTATGACTAACAGTACTTTGTGGGTAAGATATTCGTAATCTAGTTGAGGTTTATGGGTTGATTCTTTAAATTGATCAGTGTGAAATTACAGATTATAAAAAAATAATAATTTTTAGGGGAAGTTTTGGAATTAATTATTACATTAGCCCAAGTTTTAAATAAAATGACAAAGCAATATTTCTGGAACGGTTTCTATTTTTACTTCTTTTTTCAAAGAGGCATGGGGCTGTTCTAGCATATTTTAAATGTATATATAGATAAAAGTCCCGTGTAAAATGGGGCTTTTTTTTTGGATAAAATTGAGATAAATCGCTCTAGGAGAATTAAATAAATGGAGTTAAAAATAGCAATACAAGGTATAAAGGGTTCCAATCATCATCAGGTGGCAAAGAACTATTTTGGTGATGATGTAACGTACTTGGAATGTCATTCCTTTGATTATTTAGTAGATCAATTACTGCAGAAAACCGCCGATACTGGGGTGATGGCTATTGAAAATTCCATTGCAGGATCTATTATCCCTAATTATGCACTTGTTTACAGTAATAACTTGCATATTATAGGGGAGCAATACCTAAACATTCACCATAATTTAATGGTTTTAAAAGGCCAGACTATGGATGATGTTAAAGAGGTGCATTCTCACCCAATGGCTTTGTTACAGTGTAAGGAATTCTTTAAGGATTATAGTCATATTAAATTGGTAGAAGATGTTGATACAGCTGAAACCGCCAAAAGAATCCAAGAAAATCAATTAACAGGTATTGCTGCAATTGCACCAAAGGTAGCTGCAGAGCTCTATAGTTTAGATATTATTCACAGTAATATTCAAACTATTAAGGATAATTCTACGCGGTTTATTATTGTTAAAACACAGAATAAAGTATGGCCTAAGGAAGAGATTAACAAAGCATCCATTCGTTTTCTTACAGATCATAAGAGAGGTAGCTTGGCCACAGTCTTAAATGTAATGAGCGATTGTAATTTAAACCTGACCAAGATTCAATCCTTGCCGGTTATAGAAATGCCTTGGAAATACTCCTTTTTTGTGGATGTAACCTTTGAAGAGTATCAACATTTTGAAAAAGCAAAATCCCTCCTTGGAATCATGGCAGAAGAATTTAAAGTATTGGGGGAGTATAAAAAAGCCAAAAGAATATGAAAATTGCAGATAGATTAAGTACGGTGGAAGAATACTACTTCTCTAAAAAATTGAGGGAAGTAAGGGGATTAATGGCAGAAGGGAGACCAGTAATTAACATGGGAATAGGGAGTCCGGATATGGCACCTTCCCAAGAAGTTTTAAATGCTGTTACGGAGGCAATAGCCCATGATGGTGCGCACCAGTATCAAAGTTATCAGGGGTTGCCCGAACTAAGGGAAGCTTTCACTCAATTTTATAAGAGTAGGTTTAATGTGACTATAAATTCACAGACCGAAGTTTTGCCCTTAATGGGATCTAAAGAAGGCATCATGCACATAAGTATGGCTTTTTTAAATAAGGGTGATGAAGCATTAATTCCTAACCCTGGTTATCCTACCTATACTTCGGTGACCAAATTGGTAGAGGCGGTACCTAGGTATTATGACCTTAAAGAAACTAATGGATGGTTTCCAAATATTGAGGCATTAGAGGAGCAAGATCTATCTAAGGTAAAAATAATGTGGACTAGTTATCCTCATATGCCAACAGGAGCTACAGCAACTGTTGCTCAATTGGAGGAGTTGGTTGCCTTTGCAAAAAGAAATCAAATTCTATTGGTAAACGATAACCCTTATAGTTTTGTCCTTAACGAAAATCCTATCAGTATTTTGGGAATAGATGGTGCAAAAGATGTAGCCCTAGAATTAAACTCCCTTAGTAAGACCTTTAATATGGCGGGTTGGAGAGTAGGTATGGTACTTGGGAATGCAGAACATATTGACGCTATATTAAAAGTGAAAAGCAATATGGATTCTGGAATGTTCTACGGAATCCAAAAAGGAGCTATAGCTGCTTTAAATAGTGATGATGCATGGTTTCAGGAGCTCAGTAGGGTGTATAGCAAGAGAAGAGAACTCATATACGAGTTGGCGGATAAATTGAATTGTGAATACGATAGGAATGCCGTAGGAATGTTTGTTTGGGCTAAACTGCCAAACGGGATATCTTCTGCAGAAAAGTTTATTGATGAGGTGCTTTACGATAAAAATATATTTATTACCCCAGGAACCATATTTGGTAGTAATGGGGAGGGATATATTAGGTTTTCCCTTTGCGTAAAGGCCGATAAAATAAAAGAGGCTATAGAAAGATTTTAAAATAATAAAAATAGATAAGACTGGTTTGTAAAAGTAGGGTGATGGAGTTCCAGTTTATTTTGTTGAGTATATAAGTAGTATAATTATGAATGTATTTATAATAGGGATAGGATTAATCGGAGGCTCTTTCGCGAGAGACATAAAAAAGGTGCTGCCCAATAGTCGTATTTTTGGAATAGACGCCAATCCTAATCATTTGGAAGAGGCCTTGTCTCTTTCCATAATTGATGAGAAAGCAGATTATAGTCAGCTTTCACAAGCAGACCTAGTAATTGTAAGTATTCCTGTGGACGTAATGGCTAGGGAGCTGCCACTTATTTTAGATGCTGTTCATGATGAGGCTATCGTAATGGATGCGGGGTCTACAAAATCGTTAATCTGTAAAACTTTGGAGAATCATGATAAAAGACGGAATTTTCTAGCTTGTCACCCCATTGCGGGAACTGAATTCTCTGGGCCCTCTGCGGCAATTGAAGGTTTGTACAAAGGGAAAACAAATATTATTTGTGAGATAGAGAAGACAGCTTTTAAATTACAGGAGCGCGCATTAGATCTGTTTCAGCAGTTGGGAATGCGAATTAGATATATGAATCCAGAGGCGCATGACAAACATATTGCTTATGTTTCCCATTTATCACATATCAGTTCTTTTATGTTAGGAAAGACGGTTATAGATAAAGAAAGAAATGAACGTGATATTTTTGACATGGCAGGGAGTGGATTTGAAAGCACGGTGCGATTGGCAAAAAGCTCGCCGGCCATGTGGACACCAATTTTTAAACAGAACAAGGAGAATGTTATTGAAACCTTGAGTGAATACATAGGGAATCTTGAAACTTTTAAACAAATGCTAGAAAAAGATAACTACGAAGGCATTTATGACGAAATGAATAATACCAATAAAATTAAGGGAATATTAAACGGAATACCACTAAATAAATAATGAGTATAGAAATGGAAAATTCAAAACAAATGAGAACTTGGTTGGACGATATGAAATTGGACCATCCATTAGTGATTGCCGGACCTTGTAGTGCGGAGACGGAAGAGCAAGTAATGAGAATTGCAAATGAGTTAAAGGACACCGATGTAAATTACTTTAGGGCTGGAATATGGAAGCCAAGGACTAGACCTGGTATGTTTGAGGGGGTAGGCGCACTAGGGCTAAAATGGTTGCAAAAAGTTAAAGAGGAAACCGGTTTAAAGACCGCTACCGAAGTGGCTAACAGAGCTCATGTAGAATTGGCTTTGGAGCATGATGTAGATTTACTATGGATTGGAGCACGTTCTACCGTGAGTCCATTTATCGTTCAGGAAATTGCGGATGCTTTGGAAGGAACAGATAAAATAGTATTAATTAAAAACCCAGTAAACCCAGATTTAGCGTTATGGTTAGGTGCTGTAGAGCGTTTACATTCCGCTAATATTAAAAATTTAGGGGTAATTCATAGAGGGTTCTCTACTTATGAGAAATCTAAATACAGAAATATCCCAGAATGGCAAATGGCTATTGAACTGCAGACTAAATTTCCAGACCTGCCAATAATCAACGATCCTTCTCATATTACTGGTAATAGAGATATGATTTTTGATGTTTCTCAAACCGCATTGGATCTTAATTTTGATGGGTTGATGATTGAAACACACTTTGATCCAGATAATGCTTGGAGTGATGCTGCTCAGCAAGTTACACCAGCAAGATTAATCCAGATTATGAGAGACCTTAAGATTAGAAAGGAGTCTAACGAAGAATTGGAATACCAGAACGACCTGAGTAATCTAAGAGCTCAGATAGATATAATTGATAATCAGGTGATCGATATTCTAGGAAAAAGAATGAAGGTTTCTGATAGCATTGGAGCCCTGAAAAAGCAAAAGAACGTTGCTGTGTTACAAAGTAACAGATGGAATGCTATTCTAGGGAATATGATATTAGAAGGAGAAGCTAGAGGATTGAGCGAAGAGTTTATTCTAAAAATGTTTAAAGCTATCCACCAAGAATCTATCAACCATCAAGAGAAGATTATTAACGGATAATGCTATAATTGTAAAATTTATATTCAATAAAACCCGCTTTATGCGGGTTTTATTGTTATTTGTTTTTAGTTTAAAGTGAGTCTTTCTGTGATAGAAAGTGCGGTTATCTTAAGAAGATAGGGAGGACTTTTCTTGGTAGTTTGACAAGGAATCTGCTGCGGGTAAGGGTTGTAATTCTTTTGAAAAAGTTAAATTTTTCCTTAATCAAGTGTAATAAACTAGGTTTTATGTCATCTTTAATGAAAATATTAAGAACATAGCCTGTCTAATAATAATTTTATAACTGATAAAAGAACAATATGAATTTAAAAAATGTAGTTGCTCTTGTAGCCTTGTTAGTGTCATTTACAATGATGTCTCAGCAAACATCTGAAAGAGCTGTTGGAGATTTTAATGAAATAAAAGTGTACGATTTAATTGAGGTGAAACTGGTTAAATCTGATGAAAATAAAGTAATAGTTAAAGGCGATAACGTGGACGATTTACAGGTGGTAAATAGAAACGGAACGCTTAGGGTGAAAATGGCAATCAATAAAAAATTCCATGGTGAAAATACCTTTGTTGAGGTTTATTATAAGGAGTTAGATGTGATTGATGCTAATGAAGGCGCTAGAATTACATCAGATGGAATCTTCGCTCAAAATTCTATAACCTTAAAGGCTCAGGAAGGTGCCAATATAAAGGTGGAGTTAGATGTAAGAAGAGTAGATTCTAGAGCGGTGACTGGTGGTATTATAGAAGCTTCAGGGGTCACGAAAAATCTTAATGTAGTGCTTACTACGGGTGGGATTTTCGGTGGCAGGCTACTGAAAAGCGAGGATGCTAACGTAAAAATTACCGCTGCAGGTGAGGCTGAGGTCTATGCTTCTGAAATTGTAGATGTACACATGAGAATAGGTGGTGATGTGCTTATTTATGGTAATCCAAAAGAGGTGAAACAGAATACTTTTGCAGGTGGGAGAGTGAAAGTGATGGACTAAAACAATTATATAGTCTGAAAGTACTTAGCGTTAACGCTATAGATTTTAGAATAATATTATTACTAAAACCCCAATTTCTTGGGGTTTTCTTATTTAATTTTTAGCTGTGATTGTAGTTTGCAAAGGTGAATTTAGGATTCTTAAAAACCATAATTAAGAAGTCACATTGATTAAATACTTTAAATCATCATTTTGTATATCTGACGATAAATAGATTTAAAAACTTATGTGCTTATATAAATTGGGGTTTAAGGTGCTGATCGTTATATAGTAGCAAGTGGATTTGTTAAACTAAAGTTGTTTCTTTGCAAAACAAAAGACGAATGTATACATGGAGGGAACCGTTTATAAATCTACTGGCAGTTGGTATATTGTAAAGACCAAAGAAGGAGTATTCTATAACTGTAGGATTAAAGGAAGATTCCGACTAAAAGGAATAAAGAGTACAAATCCTATTGCGGTAGGGGATGTGGTGATTTTTGAGGAGGATCCTTCTGCTGAGGAGGCGCAAGGGGTAATTACCGACATAAAGGATAGGAAGAATTATATTATTAGAAAATCGGTTAATCTTTCCAAGCAGACTCATATTATAGCGAGTAATTTAGACCAGGTGTTCCTAATGGTAACCCTTAATAACCCTACTACTTTCACCACTTTTATAGATCGTTTTTTGGTTACAGCAGAGGCTTATAACATCCCAGTGATTTTACTTTTCAATAAAATTGACACCTATAGTTCCGAAGAGCTAGATGAAATAAGGTATTTGGCGGCTCTTTATAGGGATATTGGGTATAAATGTATAGGTATATCTGCTGCTAGCGGTAAAAATGTGGATCAGGTTAAAGAATTGATGTTAGGTAAGACTAGTATGTTCTCTGGACATTCTGGGGTGGGTAAATCTACTTTGGTCAATGCTATTGAGCCAGAGTTAAATTTAAAAACTAAAGATATATCCACTCAACACTTACAGGGTCAACATACCACTACTTTTGCAGAAATGTTCGATCTAAGTATGGGAGCACAAATAATAGATACTCCCGGAATTAAAGGTTTTGGGATAGTAGATATGGAAAAGGAAGAGATAGGCGGTTATTTCCCAGAATTCTTTAAGCTGCAAGGTGAATGTAGGTTTAATAATTGCTTGCATGTAGATGAGCCTCAATGTGCTGTGAAGGAAGCCTTAGAAAAGGATCTGGTAGCTTGGAGTAGGTATAAAAGTTATTTGCAAATGATCTCGGGAGAGGACGAGAATTACAGAACAGATATTTACGGAGAAAAAAAATGAGAGCAGTAATACAAAGAGTAGCACAAGCGAGTGTTACCGTGGAAGGAGAATTAATATCAGAGATATCTAATGGGCTTTTAGTCCTTTTAGGGATTGAAGAAACAGATGGAGAGGAAGATATTGTTTGGTTGTCTAAGAAAATAGCCAACCTAAGGATTTTTAATGATGAGGAAGGAGTTATGAATCAATCCTTATTACAACAAGATGGAGAGTTAATTGTAGTTAGTCAGTTTACCCTTCATGCTTCTACTAAAAAGGGAAACAGACCTAGTTATCTTAAGGCAGCCAAGCCAGATACTGCTGTCCCATTATATGAGGGCTTTATAGCTCAAATAGAAAAAGACTTAGGAAAAAAAGTAGGGACGGGAGTCTTTGGTGCAGATATGAAAGTGGCTTTGATAAATGATGGGCCAGTAACCATACAGATAGATACAAAGAATAAAGAATAAGGAACTGCATTCGCTATTCAGAGTAATTAATTTTGAGCGATAATGTAGTTTTAGTAAAAAAATCTAAATAATGAATATAAAAGACGCACAGTTAGCTGTAGATAATTGGATTAAGGCCCATGGGGTACGTTATTTTAACGAGCTTACCAATATGGCTCAACTCACTGAAGAGGTCGGAGAAGTGGCTCGTATCATTGCTAGGAGGTACGGAGAGCAAAGTGAAAAAGAATCGGATAAGGATAAAGATTTAGGGGAAGAATTGGCAGACGTACTTTTTGTGGTGCTATGTTTGGCAAATCAAACCGGCATCAATCTACAAGAGTCTTTTGACAAAAAATTAGATCTAAAGGCAACTAGAGATCATGAGCGTCATCACAGTAATGAAAAGCTGAAATAATAGTATATTTGTAGCTTATGCTTTTTGGATACGCTCCAAAAAACGAGAAAATTGGTACTATTATAAAAATCCCATAGAATTTGAAACTACATTTATCCGCCCCGTCTAGCTCATTGCTAAAAGCTACAGTAAAAATAACGGGTTCTAAAAGTGAATCTAATCGGCTATTACTATTACAGGCCCTTTATCCAACTATTTCTATAGAAAACCTTTCTAACTCCGATGATGCTGAGGTAATGGAAAAAGGCCTTCAGATAGAAAATGGAATAGTAGATATCCACCATGCAGGAACGGCAATGCGATTTTTGACAGCCTATTTTGCATCACAAGAGAATAAAGAAGTGGTATTGACGGGTTCTAAACGGATGACCGAAAGACCTATAAAGGTATTGGTAGATGCTTTAAAAGAATTGGGGGCAGATATTAGTTATGAAAATAACGAAGGCTACCCTCCAATAAAGGTGAAAGGGAAAAAAATAGTAAAAAATAAGGTAAGCTTACCTGCCAATATTAGTAGTCAGTATATATCTGCCTTGTTGTTGGTAGCGCCTAGTTTAGAGAATGGGATAGAACTAGAGTTGGTAGGGAAAATTACTTCTGTGCCTTATATAAAGATGACTTTGGGACTGCTTTCTCAGATTGGTGTAGAAAGCTCCTTTGAGGGTAATACTATTAAAGTGCTACCGCAAGAATCAATTCCAAGTTCCACCCAAGTAGTGGAATCGGATTGGAGTTCCGCGTCTTACTTTTACAGTATAGTTTCGCTTTGTGATGTAGGAACAGAAATTACATTGTCTTCCTATCGTAAAGATAGTCTACAAGGAGATAGTGTGCTAGCTGACATTTATACCAATTTTGGTGTGGAGACTACCTTTAATGGGCATGAAGTAATACTTCGCAAAACCACAGCAGTTGCCAACAAAGAAATTGAAATAGACCTTGCTAATGCCCCAGATATTGCTCAGACTATAGTAGTGAGCTGTTTTGGCCTAGGTATAGGGTGTCATCTAACAGGTCTGCATACGCTTAAAATTAAGGAAACAGATAGATTGGAAGCATTAAAGACGGAGTTAACAAAATTAGGGGCGCCTATTTCGGTTACCGATAAGACCTTAACACTTAGGCCGTCAAATCAAATAAATAAAAATATCGCCATTGACACCTATAATGACCATAGAATGGCTATGGCATTTGCTCCTTTAGCATTGAAAACCTCCCTATTTATTAATGATGCGGAGGTGGTTTCTAAATCGTATCCAGATTTTTGGAAGGATATGGAAAACTTAAATTTTCAAGTGAACAAGTAGCTGATTATGATTTAAATGCCGATTTACTTGACAACCGCTATGTCAACTTCGTATATTTGCATCCGCAAAAAGTTTAACTTTAAATAAGGTAAATACTAAATGAAATTATCGCACTTCAATTTTGATCTTCCAAGTGAATTATTGGCTGAGTATCCTGCAGAGAACAGGGACGAGTCCAAATTAATGGTGGTACATAGAGAAACTGGTAAAATAGAGCATAAGCTATTTAAAGACCTAATAGATTATTTTGATGAGGGCGATGTAATGGTGCTCAACAACACCAAAGTATTTCCTGCAAGATTATACGGAAACAAGGAAAAAACTGGCGCTAGGATAGAGGTTTTCTTATTGCGAGAGTTAAATGAAGAGCAAAGACTATGGGATGTTTTAGTAGATCCTGCTCGTAAAATTAGAATTGGTAATAAGTTGTACTTTGGGGAGGATGAATCTTTGGTAGCAGAGGTAATCGATAATACCACCTCTAGAGGAAGAACATTGAGATTCTTATATGACGGTTCCTATTTCGATTTTAGAGGAAAACTAAAGGAATTGGGAGAAACCCCATTGCCAAAATATATTAAGAGAATGGTGGAGCCTGAAGATGCAAAGCGTTACCAGACCATTTATGCTAAGCATGAAGGGGCTGTAGCGGCGCCAACTGCTGGCTTGCATTTCTCTAAGCACTTGTTAAAAAGATTAGAAATTAAAGGAATAGATTTCGCTGAGCTTACGCTACATGTAGGGTTAGGTACCTTTAACCCTGTAGAAGTAGAGGACCTTTCTAAGCATAAGATGGATAGTGAGGAGCTAGTTATTGATGAGAAGGCTACTGAGATTGTAAACAATGCTAAACTTCAAAAACGTAGAGTTTGTGCTGTAGGTACTACCGCTATGCGTGGATTGGAAAGTGCTGTTTCTACACAGCAGACACTGAATACGTTTAATGGTTGGACTAACAAATTTATTTTCCCACCATACGATTTTAGTATTGCCAATGCAATGGTGACCAATTTTCACTTGCCAAAATCTACACTTTTAATGATGGTATCTGCCTTTATGGGACACGACCTGATGAAAGAAGCGTATAAAGAGGCTGTTAAGGAAGGATATAAGTTTTATTCCTATGGGGATGCCATGCTGATTATATAACAGGCATTTAAATTATTCTGGAATCCCGTCCAAATGCAGAATTATCTGGATTGGCGGGATTCTTTTATTTAATCAATTACCTTTGTGCTGTGGAAATAGCTAAGAACAAAAAAGATATAAGAGCGTTTACTAAAGAACAGCTCAGAGAATTTTTCACCTCTCAAGGCGATCAGGCTTTTAGAGGCAATCAGGTCTATGAATGGCTTTGGCAAAAATCTGCTCATAGTTTTGAGGAAATGACCAATATATCTAAAGAAACTAGACAGTTGCTGGAAGATAATTTTGTGATTAATCACATTAAGGTAGATCAGATGCAACGTAGTAGTGATGGAACTATTAAGAATGCTGTTCGCCTTCATGATAACCTTGTTGTAGAATCGGTATTGATACCCACTAAAACAAGGACTACAGCTTGTGTGTCTAGCCAGGTCGGGTGTAGTCTAGACTGTAGGTTTTGTGCCACTTCTCGCCTTAAACGTATGAGGAATCTTAATCCGGATGAAATCTACGATCAGGTGGTAGCTATAGACAATGAAAGTAGGTTGTATTTTGATAGGCCTTTAACCAATATTGTTTTTATGGGGATGGGAGAGCCTTTAATGAATTATAAAAATGTATTAAAGGCCATAGATAAAATTACTTCCCCAGAAGGCTTAGGGATGTCTCCTAAAAGGATAACAGTTTCTACCTCTGGTGTCCCTAAAATGATTAGAAAAATGGCCGATGAAGAGGTTAGGTTTAATCTTGCGGTATCCTTGCACTCTGCAATAGATGAGATAAGAACCTCTATAATGCCTTTTAATGCTACTTTCACTCTAACTGATCTGAGGGCCGCATTGGAGTATTGGTACGAGAAAACTAAAAGTAGAATTACGTATGAGTATGTGGTTTGGGAAGGGATTAATGACAAGCAAAAAGATGTTGATGCTTTAGTTAATTTTTGCAAGTTTGCTCCTTCTAAAGTCAATTTAATAGAGTATAACCCTATTGATGACGGTGAATTTAGACAAGCCAGTAATAGTGCCATAGACTTGTATGTGAATATTCTAGAGAGAAATGGGATAATAGTTACCGTTCGTAGATCTCGCGGTAAGGATATAGATGCAGCCTGCGGGCAATTAGCCAATAAATCCTAAAGGGTATTGTAATTTTAGGAAAGTGGTTTTAAAATTACAAAAACAAGGTATATTATACTCTTATATTGGGAAAGGACTACCTTTTACTATTTTTTTTCCCTAATTTTACTGCTCTAAATCACCAAAAAATTATAGCCCTATCTACCCGTTAAAAATTGTATCCAAGATAAAGGAACCGATAAATGCGGAAATGGAACTTTTTGAGAAAAAGTTCTATGAATCCATGTCCTCTAAAGTGGCATTGCTTAATAGGATAACCTATTATATTGTTAACCGTAAGGGAAAGCAAATGCGCCCCATGTTTGTATTTCTAACAGCAAAGATGCTAAACAACGGGGAGGTAAATGAAAGGACTTACAGGGGTGCTGCAGTTATAGAGTTAATACATACAGCTACTCTCGTTCATGACGATGTGGTAGATGATAGTAATAAGCGCAGGGGGTTTTTCTCTATAAATGCATTGTGGAAAAACAAGATAGCCGTATTGGTTGGGGATTATCTCTTATCTAAAGGATTGTTGCTGTCTATAGATCATGGTGACTTTGACTTGTTACGGATTATTTCCGTTGCTGTTCGTGAAATGAGCGAAGGGGAATTGTTGCAGATAGAAAAAGCAAGACGTCTAGATATTACTGAAGACATTTATTACGATATCATCAGGCAAAAAACGGCTACTCTTATTGCTGCTTGTTGCAGTTTAGGAGCATGTGCTGTTAAGCCCGATTCTTCAGATGTGGAAACCTTTAGGAAGTTTGGAGAGCTTATTGGAATGGCTTTTCAGATTAAGGATGATTTGTTCGATTATGGAGAAGAGCGAATAGGGAAGCCTACTGGTATTGATATAAAAGAGCAGAAAATGACGCTGCCTTTAATATATGTGCTCAATCACTGCTCTAAAGAGGAAAGAAAATGGTTGATCAACTCCGTTAAAAATCACAACAAGGATAAAAAACGAGTGAAACAGGTAATCGCATTTGTAAAAGAAAACGGAGGCTTGGAATACGCGGTAAAGAAAATGTTGGCCTATAAGGAAGAGGCGTTAGCCTTATTGGAACCTTATCCAGATTCTGACTATAAAAATTCACTGATTTTAATGGTGAATTACGTGGTAGACAGAAAAAAATAATTCACTATATATTTATTTTAGGAATCACTCTTTAGCGTTAAGCGAATTTTCTCTGGACTAAATCCTTGCTGCTGTAAGACTTCAGTAAATTCATCTTCATAATAGCTTTTTTTGCAATGCGAACAACTAATGATTGTTGAGCTGCTAATTCTGAAAAGAGATATCCAAAAGAGATGAAAATAGGTGCTACTAGATACCGCTGTTAAAGTGTTTCGTTGTTCACAAAAAGGACAAGAAACATTATTGACTTGTTTGGAAGAAGCTTTTCCTGGTTTGGTTCCTAAAAATAAAATCATCGTTTACTTCTAAAGTTTTAAGGGAATGCTAAAGTTAGACATTTTGATTAGTAAATGCATGGTTTTCCTCTTTTTGAAGTAGTATCTTTATCCTTTAAAAAAAATAGAGTAAGTTGATTTCGAAAGCTACTATAGATCAAGTTTATGAAGCCGCCAGAGTAGAGGAGGTGATTGGAGAGTTTGTTCAATTAAAAAAATCGGGAGCCAATTTTAAGGGGCTTAGTCCGTTTAGTGATGAACGTTCACCAAGTTTTATGGTTTCACCTGTAAAACAGATTTGGAAGGATTTTAGTAGTGGAAAAGGGGGGAACGTGGTGGCTTTTTTAATGGAGCACGAGCATTTTACCTATCCTGAAGCTATAAAGTATCTTGCTAAAAAGTACAATATAGAAATTGAAGAAACCCAGCAGACAGATGAGGAGAAGGAGAAGCTAAATGAGCGGGAAAGCATGTACTTGGTTTCCGAGTATGCTAAGGATTATTTTTCCGAAATATTATGGGAAAGAGAGCAGGGGAAAGCCATTGGGTTGAGTTATTTTAAAGAACGGGGCTTTACAGACGAAACCATTAGAAAATTTGATTTAGGCTATTGTCTAGATCAGTGGGATAGCTTTACTAAAACAGCTCTAGATAAAGGTTATAAATTAGAATTTCTAGAAAAGACGGGGCTAACCATAGTAAAGGTAGACCCTAGTAACCCTAATAATAAAAGGACTTTTGATCGGTTTAAAGGGAGAGTGCTTTTCCCTATCCATAGTATGAGTGGAAGGGTGTTGGGGTTTGGAGGCCGAATATTAATTAGTGATAAGAGGGCTGCTAAATATTTAAACTCGCCAGAAAGTGATATCTATCATAAGAGTAAAGTATTGTATGGTATTTATCATGCAAAACAGGCAATAGCTAAGGAAGATAATTGTTATTTAGTAGAGGGGTATACTGATGTGATTCAGATGCATCAACGCGGAATACATAATGTGGTGGCATCTAGTGGTACTGCCTTGACTTCAGATCAAATTAGGTTAATTAATAGGCTAACTAAGAATATTACTGTTTTATTTGATGGTGATGCAGCAGGATTAAGGGCGTCATTAAAGGGAATAGACCTCATACTAGAACAAGGGATGAACGTAAAAGTTTGTTCCTTTCCAGCTGGTGAGGATCCAGATAGTTTTTCTAAGAACAATGAATATGAGGAGGTAGTTGAATACCTTAATGAGTATTCTAAAGATTTTATACAGTTTAAAGCCTCTCTATTGGTGGATGAGGCTGCAAATGACCCTATAAAAAGAGCGGATACCGTAAGGGATATTGTAAATAGTATTGCAAAAATTCCTGATAGAATCCAAAGGGAAATTTATATTCAGGAGTGTTCTCAAATTATGAATGTTTCTGAAGCGGTGCTTTTTAATACGCTAGCTCAGATTGGGAAAAAAGATAATGCAGATGCCCTTAAAAAAGCAAAACAAGAACGCAAGTCCTTCGATGTTGTAAAATCTGAACCGCAGCAAAAACTAGATGTTCAATATGAACTGGAACGAAAGATTATCGAGATTTTGTTGCTGTATGGTACCATGGAAATAGAATTTGAAGATTTGGTCTTAAAGGAAAATGAGACTGGAGATTTGGAACTAGAACCAGAGGTTTTGGGAGCTAAGGTTTTTGAAAAGATATTTTTGGATTTGCAGGATGATGAAATTGAACTTGCAAATGAGAGGTTTCGTGATATTTACTATAAAATTATTGAGGATTTAAATGGGAAGGAGAATTTTTCCATTACCTCTTTTATGGCTGGTTTAGATCAGGACTTGGCCTCTGAAATTTCATCCATTTTAATGGAGGAGGAGAAGTATACTCTACATCAATGGGGTAGGAAAGATATATATCCTAAGGATAAAGAGGTGGGGGTGTCTCAGTTGGTTAGTGAAACTATTCTAACATTAAGGTGTTACCTGATTAAGAAAAGGATTGGGGCGTTACAAAAAAATACTTTGGATAGTGCGTCTGCGAGCGCAGATGTTCTAGAAGAAATTATGAATTATATTCAATTAAACGTACTACTTAATAAAAAATTAAATAGGGTTTTCTCTTAATTAAAAGAAGGTCTAAAAATTATTTTTTAGACCTTCTTTTAAAAAGGACTAGTATAGTTCTAGTGCCTTGGCTTGTTGTAGTAAATCTACAAGGTTGTCTACATTTAATTTACGCATCAATCGCGCTTTGTAGGTGCTTACTGTTTTCTCGTTTAAGCTCAGCTCTAATGCAACTTCCTTATTTCGTTTTCCGCTAGCTAATAATTTTAGCACTTCTACTTCTCTTGTAGAGAGTTTTCTGAAAAACCTTCTTGGTTTTTGGGTGCCTTCATCAAATGCTAGTCTTTGGGCTAATTCGTTGGTTATAAACATATTGCCTTCGCTTACTTTTCTGATGGCGCTAACGATATAGTCTGTGTCAGACGACTTGGATAGATAGCCAAAAGCACCTGCACGGATTGTACTTAAAGCGTAAACATCCTCAGACTGTCCACTGTATATAAGCACTCTTACGCCGGGGTATTCTTTTTTGATCTTTCTGAGTGTTGCAATACCATTAATTTCTGGGATATCCATCTCTAATAAGATGATGTCTGGAGAACTACTTTCTAATTGGTCAAAGAGTTCTGTGGTATTAGACACGTCTCCAATCACCTGAATATCAGCAATTGGATCTAAGACTTGTTTAATTCCCACTCTAACAACGGGATGATTATCTGCAATTAAAATTTTGATCATGTTAAATTGGTTTTGTAGATGGCCATTTTTACAATAACGATGCTTTACTTGCTTTTATTGTAAGATTAAACACTCCTGGTTGTTATTCAAAGCTCACCTTTTTAAATGTAAATCAAAAATTTTGGCAATTATATTCGTTTTAAATACTTGGTTCTTAGTTGAGATGTCTATTTAAGGTGATTTGGTATTTCACATACGGGGATTGGAACCATTTTATGCTTATTTGCCTTATTCAATTTATTAAAGATACGGAAAACTTCCTTTTTTCTGTCATAAAAATCATTTTCTGTCTTACCTTTTTCTGTCATCTCCATAGCCCACTCTAGTTCTGGATAAGAGGCGCCTAGTTGATCCTCGTCTGTGCGATCGTCACCAAACAGTCCATCTGTAGGAGCGGCATTGATAATTTCGGGATTAATTCCCAATGCTTCTGCAATCTCGTAAACTTCAGATTTTAAAAGGTCGGCTATCGGACTAAGATCTACCCCACCATCCCCGTATTTAGTGTAAAAACCAACACCAAAATCTTCTACTTTGTTACCTGTTCCTGCAACTAGTAAACGGTCTAATGCTGCAAAATAATAAAGAGTGGTCATTCGTAATCGCGCTCTAGTATTGGCTAGAGATAGCGATTGGTCTGCTTCGTTTTCTACATCCGGTACAGCTTCTACAAAACTATCGAAGACGGGGGTAAGGTTTATATTGTTGCTGCTAACTTGATTGTAGTTCTCTTTTAGCCAGGTAATATGGTTTGCGGCGCGAGCTTCCTGATTGGCCATTTGATGTATGGGCATTTCTAAGCATACTAGCTTTAGTCCAGTCTTGGCGCACAAGGTAGATGTTACGGCAGAATCTATACCACCAGAGATGCCGATGATAAATCCTTCCATTTTAGCCTTTTCGGCATAATTCTTTAACCAGGAAACAATATGGTCTATAACTTTTTCGGTCTGCATCTAAAAGGTTTATAAGGTTTAAAAACTTAACTTTGCTCAGTAAAAATACCACCTAAGGTCAAGAAAATAAAACATTAAGCAAATTTGTTGAGAATGCGAAGTACAATATGGATGCTAAGTTTGCTCTTAATAGCCTTTTATGGTTGTAAAGAAACAGATAAGACAGCGGAAGAAGTAGCGAAAATAGATGTGGAATTAAAAGTGTCTAGGTTTGATAAAGAGTTTGCTGATGCTACGCCAGACGATATTCCAAAGTTAAAGAAAAATTATCCTTACCTTTTTCCTAAGAGTTATCCTGATAGTGTTTGGGTGGCTAAAGTGCAAGATACGTTGCAGGTAGAGCTTTTAAAAGAGGTGCAATCCGTGTTTCCTAAGTTTGATGTGCAATTGAAAGCGCTAGAATCCCTGTTCCAGCACATAAAATATTATTATCCCAACACTACATTACCCAAGGTGGTAACCGTAACCTCGGATGTAGATTATAATAATAGGGTGATCTTAACAGATACTTTATTGCTTATAGGCTTGGATAATTATTTGGGCCCTTCTCATGAGTTTTATAGCGTAATACCGAAATATGTAGCTAATGGCCTTGATAAGAAGTTTTTACCTGCCGATGTAGCTAGTGCCTTTGCTAAAAAAGTTATCCCTTCGCCTAAAGATAGATCGTTCTTGTCTAAAATGGTTTATTATGGGAAGGAATTATATTTAAAACAGGCATTGTTGCCCCAGTCAACTGAAGATTTGATAATAGGATATCATCCTGAAGAATTGGAGTGGGCTTCTCTAAATGAGGAGCAGATTTGGAGGTATTTTATTGAACGAGAACTATTGTATAGTACGGACAATAAGTTGGAACCTAGATTTTTAGATCCGGCTCCTTTTTCAAAGTTTCAATTGGAATTAGATAATGAGTCGCCTGGGAGACTAGGACGATATATTGGATGGCAAATTGTAAAAGCATTTATGGATACTAATGAGGTTAGTCTGCAAGAAATGCTAAAAATGCCAGAGGAGGAGTTGTTTAAAATGTCCAAATTTAAGCCTAGGAAAGTAGATTAAATTATTTTGAATTTATAAAAAGTAAAAGCATGTCGAAATTACATACATCCGAAATTAATTTACAAGTAACGTTAGATGAAAACCGAGTTCCGGAAAAATTAAATTGGTCTGCGGAAGATGGAGGTATCTCCAATGAAGAGGCTAAAGCTATGTTGTTGTCCGTATGGGATAGTAAAAATAAAGAATCCTTAAAAATAGATTTGTGGACCAAGGATATGCCAGTAGATGAGATGCGAATTTTCTTTCATCAGACTTTAGTATCTCTTTCTGATACCTTTTATAAAGCAACCCAAGATGAGAAAATGACAGCTACTATGAAGGATTTTTGCGACTATTTTGCCGAAAAATTAGAGCTTAAAAAGTAGGCTGAACTTATTAAGGTAGGTAAGGGCGCGCGCAAACGCCCCTATCTTTTCTAGTAACACGTTTGTGGATTAGTTAGCTGTTTTCCTGCTCTAAGTTCTGAGGGCATACTTTTGCCGTAGGGATGGGTAGGTAAATTATGTTAATCAATGGAAGTTTTGCCTAATTTGCTCGACTGATAGATAAATAGTAGATACTACAGTTGTCATGGAGGATAAATTGGGTAAAAGATTAATTTTTGTTTACAACGCTAAATCGGGCCTTGGAAATTCAATCCTAGACGGGGCTCATAAAATTCTTGATCCAAAAAGTTATTCTTGTTCCTTGTGTGCAATTACTCATGGAGCATTTTCAGAATATAAGCGATGGAGAGAGTTTAGAGAGCAATCTGGTCTTTCAATGGAATTTTTATATAAGAATCAGTTTATTAAGCAGTATCCTGGTAAGGTAAGTAGCGAGATTCAATTTCCCGTAATTTTTGAGGTAGATAAAGAGAATTTTCGGGTGGTTTTAGGTAAGGAAAGTATCGATGCTATGGAGGGTCAGGAATCGCTAATCCGTGCCATTAAAGAACGTTACAATTCTAGTGGCAGTTAAATGTATTATTGATTAAAACTAGTGTGTTTATCCTTCTGTATTTTCTACGAAGTTTTATGAAATTGTAACTTCTATTAGTAGACTAGAGTGTTTCCTTGAAAAAACTTTCATTAAGTCCGTCTATATAATCAAGCAGTTCTTCTTGGCCCATTCCACTGCTAGATGAGGTGATAAAATGTAAAGGAGCCTGCTCCCAAATGCCTTCTAATAGTTTATTGAGGTAATCGTTTACGTGGTTTTCAATCGCTTTTGGTCGTAATTTATCCGCCTTAGTAAATACTATGCAAAAAGGAATCTGATTTTCTCCCATCCACTCCATAAATTCTAGGTCCACTTTCTGAGGTTCGTGCCTAATATCAATCAAAACAAAGGCACATACCAACTGAATCCTCTCCAAAAAATAATCGGTAATATACTTTTGAAAGGTCTTTTTATCTTTTTTGGAAACACGTGCATATCCATACCCAGGTAAATCTACCAAAAACCAATTTTCATTAATTTTAAAATGATTAATTAATTGGGTCTTTCCAGGCCTCCCTGATGTTTTGGCGAGTCCCTTTCTTTGTGTTAACATATTGATTAAGGACGATTTGCCTACATTGGAGCGGCCTATAAAGGCATATTCCGGTAGACGGTCCTTTGGACAGTTTGTTACGTTGGAATTGCTCATAACAAAGTCGGCCGACTTTATTTTCATGGTGTGTATGTTTTAATTCAAGCTTTCTTCCAATAACAAATTAGGCCTGAATGGTTAAAATTGAAGAATTGTAGGAATTAAAAATTCCGTTTTGTCAACCATGTTTCCAAAATACGATTAAACTCGTCAGGATGCTCCATCATTGGTGCATGTCCGCATTCGCTTATCCAGTTCAAATCAGAATCAGGGAGTAGTGTGTTAAATTCTTCTGCAACATTTGGCGGAGTAACTTTGTCATCCTTCCCCCAGATTATACAAGTTGGAGTATGCATATGCGGAAGGTCTTTGGACATGTTGTGGCGTATTGCACTTTTGGCAATTGCCAGGGTTTTCACCAATTTCATTCTGTCGTTTACCGTAGCGTAAACTTCATCTACGATCTCTTTTGTAGCTACAGCAGGATCATAAAATACATCCTCAGCCTTTTTCTTGATAAATTCGTAGTCCCCTCTTTTAGGATATCCATCACCCATGGCACTTTCGTAAAGTCCAGAGCTGCCAGTAATGATCAATCCTTTTACCGTTTTGGGGAATAGTTTGGTGTATAAAAGTCCTATATGTCCACCTAATGAATTTCCTAAAAGGATAACATTGCTTAAGCCTTTATAGTTGATAAATCCATCTAAAAACTTAGCAAAGTTCTTTACATTGGTTTTAAGTAAGGGCATATCATAGATGGGAAGTTCGGGTACAATAACCTTATAACCCTTGGCGGGGAAGTGGTCCATTACGCCGTTGAAATTACTTAAACCGCCCATGAGTCCATGAAGAATTATGATTGGCGTTCCTTCGCCTATTTCTATGTAACGGTACTTTCCCTCTTTATTAATTTTTTTTTCCATGCACGAATGCTTGTAATCTTATGATGACAAATATATGCAATTCATCATTACGCAAAGGTGACCAAAATTTCATAAAAGCCAAACTTTTATTTTTTTCTTGCTTTTTTTTAGTTTTTGAGCCATTTCTAATTGGGGAATTCGGCCTCATTTTCCTTTCAAGTGGACTTGTATGTCAGATTTTATCAACAAAGTGGTATTTTGTGGTAAAAAGTGGTAATAATTTCTATATATTTGAGTTATTAAAATATAACCCGTCTTCTACGTGATAAATTTCATCGGAACATATGATTGTAAGGCAGATACCAAAGGTAGGGTGAAGCTTCCGGTGGCGCTAAAAAACCAAATGTCGCCGTTGCTTAACGACGGATTTGTACTTAAGCGATCAGTTTTTCAGCCTTGTTTGGAATTATATCCTATGGCAGAGTGGAATTTATTGATGCAAAAGATGAATAAAATGAACCGGTTCAAGAAAAAGAACAATGATTTTATTCGAAGATTTTCAGCTGGGGTAAAGGTAGTGGAAATTGATTCTGCGGGAAGGCTGTTAATACCTAAAAATTTGGTTGAAATAGCGGGGATAAACAAGGAAGTGGTATTGAGTTCTGCAATTAATATAATTGAGATCTGGGATAAGGACGGTTATGAAAAAGTGTTGGATGACACGGCCGAGGATTTTGCAAGTTTGGCAGAAGAAGTAATGGGAGAAGATGACTATGAGCTATCATAATGCAGTTTTGTTAAAAGAGTCCGTAGACGGTTTGGCTATAAAGCCAGATGGTGTTTATGTGGATGTGACCTTTGGAGGTGGGGGGCATTCTAGGGAGATTTTAAAGCGATTAGGTGAAAAAGGTAGGTTATTGGCTTTTGATCAGGATGAAGATGCTTTGGAGAATACTATTGCTGATGATAGATTTTTATTGATAAATCAGAATTTTAGATACATAAGGCAGTTCTTGAAATTTTATGGTGTAACTAAAATAGATGGGGTGTTGGCAGATTTTGGTGTTTCTTCTCATCAGTTTGATAAGGCTGAAAGAGGATTCTCTACTCGTTTTGATGCAGACTTAGATATGAGGATGAGTAAGTCTAATGCACTTTCTGCTTATGATGTGGTAAATGCCTACGATTATGACGAATTAAGAAAAGTGTTGTTTGAGTATGGAGATTTAAGAAATGCCAATGCTATGGCAAAGACAATTTTGGCATTTAGGGAGACAGAGCCTATTAAAACAACGGTTCAGTTAAAAGAGGTGTTAGCTAGTTACTTGCCTAAACATAGAGAGCATAAGATCTTGGCGCAGATATATCAGGCTATTAGGATAGAAGTAAACCAAGAAATTCAAGTGATAAAAGAATTCTTGGAACAAGTGCCGCAAATAATGGATGTGGGAGGTAGGCTAAGTGTTATTAGTTATCACTCCTTGGAAGATAGGTTGGTAAAGCGATTTATAAGAGCAGGTAAGTTTGAGGGAGAACCGGAAAAGGATTTTTATGGGAATATAGATGTCCCGTTTAAAAAGGTGGGTGGTTTAATTGTTCCTTCTAAAGGGGAGATAAAGGAGAATAATAGGGCTAGAAGTGCTAAGCTGAGGATAGCAGAGCGTATTTAAATTACCAATAAGGTAACGGTGCAATTGAAGGAGTTTTTTAGAGAGGAGTTGAGAGGTATAATATATAAGGTATAAAAACTGTGAAAAAAGGGATATTAGATTTGTTGAGAGGAAAGTTTTTAGTGAGCGGTGGAGCTCCTAAGAACTGGATGTTTATCATATTTATTTCTTTTCTGGCTACCGTTATGATTACTAGTTCTCATAATGCAGATAGTAAAGTTCATAGGATTGCGGCCTTAAACGAAGAGGTAAAAGAATTGCGTAGTGAGTTTGTAGATGTTCGTTCCGATATGCAAAAATTAAAGTTGGAGTCTACTATTTTAAGAGCTGTTGAAGATAAAGGCTTGTTGCCCTCCGAAACTCCTCCTAAAAAAATAAAAGTTAAAACCGTAAAGCATAAATAGTGGCGATAACTGAAAAGAACATATTAGTCAGGTTATACGTAGTGGCGGGATGTCTCTTTCTGTTCGCTATTGCTGTATTGGTGAAACTGGTAAGTATCCAGATGGTAGATGGAGATAAGTACAGGAAGCTTGGGATGGATCGTACAGAAAAGGTTTTTACTATAGCTCCAAAAAGAGGTAATCTCTATTCTGATGATGGTAGTTTATTGGCTACATCGGTTTCTAGATATACTATTAGATGGGATGCGGAAACGGTGAAGAATAAAGCTTTTGAGGAAAATATTAAGCCTTTATCAGACTCTTTGGCAAAATTACTGGGGAAGTCATCTTCTTATTATCAGCAGTTACTGCGTAAAGCAAAAGTAAATAAGAATCGGTATGCTCTAGTAGCTCGTAATTTGGATTATTCGGATTATGTGGCTATAAAGCAATTTCCTTTATTTAATAAAGGACCATATAAAGGTGGTTTAATTATAGAACAAAAAATTGTTCGTGAGCACCCATTGGGGAAGATTGCAGAACGTAGTGTTGGTTATGAGAGGGTAGATGAGAAAGGATATTACACCAGAGTGGGATTGGAAGGTGCTTTTGGTGAGTATTTAAGAGGAGAAGAAGGAAAGCGTTTAAAGCAAAAAATTGCTAAAGGTCAGTGGAAACCTATCGGGTGGGATAATATTAGGGAGCCTAAGGATGGGTATGATGTAGTTTCTACCATAGATATTAATATACAAGATATTGCGCATCACGCTTTATTGAGGCAGTTAGAGAAATATGAGGCAGAACACGGAAGTGTAATTGTGATGGAAACCAAAACGGGAGAGGTGAAAGCGATTTCCAATTTGGGTCGGACTTCAGATGGGAAATATTATGAACGTTTAAACTATGCAATAGGGGAGTCTCATGAGCCAGGATCTACTTTTAAGTTAATGTCCATGGTGGTGGCATTAGAGGATAAAGTAATTGATACTAGCTCTGTTATAGATACAGAAAATGGGTTGTTCCGTGTGTATAACCGTACAGTAAGAGATTCTAAATGGGGAGGATATGGAAAGATATCGATGGGTAGGGCATTTGAAATTTCCTCTAATACCGCTTTTGCAAAGGTTATTCATAATAATTATAAAGATAATCCCGAGAAATTTGTTAACCGCTTGATGAATATGAATGTTCATCGCGAATTGGGACTGCCTATAAAGGGAGAAGGAACACCGGTAATTCGTTATCCTGGAGATAAGGGTTGGTCTGGGGTTTCTTTGGCATGGATGTCATACGGCTATGAGGTTTCATTGACCCCCTTGCAAACACTAGCCTTTTATAATGCGATAGCAAATGATGGGGAGCTAGTAAAGCCTAGGCTAATAAAAGAGGTGAGGGAGTGGGATAAGACTATTATAAAATTTGATAAAGAGGTTTTAAATCCATCTATCTGTTCTAAAGAAACTGTTGATAAGGTAAGGAAGCTTCTAAAGAATGTTGTAGAGAAAAAGCACGGTACAGGACATAAGTTGTATTCCCCTAATTTCTCCATGGCAGGAAAAACAGGAACTACTCAAAAGAACTACTCTTCTAAGGATCCTGATAAGCTTGGGTATATATCGACTTTTGCTGGTTATTTCCCGGCAGACGAACCAAAGTACTCCTGTATTGTAGTGATACATGAGCCTAATAAAAGTGTAGGATATTATGGAGCTGATGTATCTGGTCCGGTTTTTAAATCTGTGGCTCAAAAAATATATGCTAGCTCTCCTGTGGTTGATGAAGTGGATTTAAATGAGGCTGGAGATAAAAATTTAAACGAATCGTATCAGAGCTTTTATGCAGCGTCTAGTAAAAAATATAGCCAAATACCTAATGTAGAAGGGATGAGTGGGATGGATGCCATTTCTCTCTTAGAAAATTTGGGTATTACTGTAGAGGTGAAAGGCAATGGAAAGGTAAAAAGACAATCCGTTTCAAAAGGAACAGATCTTAAAAAGGTCGATAAAATAATATTAGAGCTATCGTGAAAACCTTAAAAGACATATTGTACGGGGTTGGCCTATCAGCGGTTAGTGGATCTACTTCGCAGCTGGTAAGTGCTATCTCTTTCGATTCCAGAAAAGTTGATGCAGATAATGTGTTTGTGGCTATAAAAGGAGTGTTAGTAGATGGTCATCAGTATATTGAAAAAGCCATTGCTTCTGGAGCAACATCCATTGTTTGTGAGACCCTTCCTGCGGAAATGGTAGATGAAGTTACTTATGTAGAGGTAGATGATGCTAATAAGGCCCTGTCTATTATGGCTGCTAATTATTATGGGAATCCTTCTAAAAATTTAAAGTTAGTAGGGGTTACAGGGACCAATGGGAAGACTACAATTAGTAGTTTGTTATATCGCTTGTTTAAAAAAGCGGGATATAAGGTGGGACTTATCTCAACTATAAGAATTATGGTTGACGAGGAGGAGTATGCTACCTCACTTACTACACCAGATTCTCTCACCATTAATAAGCATTTGAGTTTAATGAATGATGCTGGGGTAGAATTTTGCTTTATGGAGGTGAGTTCGCATGGACTTCATCAAAAAAGGACGGAAGGACTAGTGTTTCAGGGAGCTATTTTTACCAATCTCTCTCATGATCACTTAGACTATCACGCTACTTTTTCTGCATATCGGGATACCAAAAAAATATTGTTCGATGGCCTTTCAAAAAAGGCTTTCGCGCTTACCAATATAGATGATAAGAATGGCCTAATAATGTTGCAGAACACCAAGGCAAAGAAGGTTACTTATGCTCTTAAATCTTATGCAGATTATAGGGCGCAAATATTGGAAAACCGATTTGATGGGCAATTATTAAAAATAGGCGACCACGAGCTCTGGTCTAAGTTGATTGGGGATTTTAATGCTTATAATCTGCTCGCTATCTATGCTACTGCAGACCAATTAGGCTTAGAGAAATTGGAGATATTGAGGTTGATGAGTGAGTTGGGGAATGTAGAGGGGAGATTTCAATATTATAGATCTAAAGATGGAATAACTGCAATAGTTGACTATGCTCATACTCCAGATGCACTTAAAAATGTACTAGATACCATCAATACACTGCGTACCGGTAACGAGAATGTTTTTACCGTTGTAGGCTGTGGAGGGGACAGAGATAAAACCAAACGGCCTCTTATGGGGAATATCGCTACTACCTTAAGTAATACGGTGATTTTTACCTCAGATAACCCTAGAACAGAATCTCCATCTAAAATTATTGAGGAAATGGAGGCAGGGGTGGAAGCCCAAAATTTTAAGAAAGTACTGTCCATAGAGAATAGGAAGCAGGCTATAAAAACGGCATGCCAACTAGCGCGGGCCAATGATATAATCCTAATTGCTGGAAAAGGGCACGAGACGTATCAGGAAACCAACGGTGTGAGAATAGATTTTGATGATTTTAAGATAGTGGGAGAGTTTTTAAATGAGATGGGAAAATAATCCAAGTAGAAGATTAGAGTTGAATAAAGTGACAGTAGTAGAAATACTTGATAGAAATAGAACCGTAAATCAGTAAAACACAGACCAAAGAATGTTGTATTATTTGTTCGAATATTTAGATAAAGAACACGACCTAATAGGAGCGGGACTCTTTCAGTACCTCTCCTTTCGCGCTGCTTTGGCGGTATTACTGTCTTTGCTAATCGCAACGGTTTATGGGAAGAAAATAATAGTGTTTCTTCAGAAGCAGCAGATAGGTGAAACTATTCGTGATTTAGGGTTAGAGGGGCAGAAGCAAAAGACCGGAACCCCTACCATGGGAGGGCTTATAATTATTTTAGCTACCCTAATTCCGGTACTTCTTTTTGCTAAACTAGGAAATGTATATGTGCAGTTGCTAATCGTTACAATGTTGTGGATGGGTGCGATTGGGTTTTTAGACGATTATATTAAAATCTTTAAGAAAGATAAGGAGGGGCTAAAAGGAAGATTTAAGGTTTTAGGTCAGGTTGTTCTAGGGTTAATTGTAGGAGCTACCCTCTATTTTCATCCAGAAGTTACTATGAAGGAAAGAGCACAAACTGCGGTGGTAGAAAACATGCAGGTGGTGCCTAAACTTGGGGATGAAATAAAATCTATAAAAACAACAGTGCCATTTTTTAAAAATAATGAACTGGATTATACCAGTTTTATTTCTTGGATGGGAGAAGGTGCTAAAGATTATGCCTGGCTAATATTTATACCGATTATCATTATTATAGTAACCGCTGTTTCCAATGGTGCAAACCTTACCGATGGGATAGATGGATTAGCAGCAGGGTCCTCTGCTATCATAGTGGTCACCCTTATGATATTTACGTGGATTTCAGGGAACATAATATTTTCTAACTATCTGGATATCATGTTTATTCCTAGAGTGGGTGAACTGGTAGTATTTACAGCAGCTTTTGCGGGAGCATTGGTGGGGTTTTTATGGTATAATGCCTACCCCGCTACGGTTTTTATGGGGGATACGGGAAGTCTTACCATTGGTGGGGTAATAGCCGTAATTGCCATTATTATTAGAAAGGAATTACTTATCCCAGTTTTATGTGGAATTTTCTTTGCCGAGTCTATTTCGGTGATGTTGCAGGTAGGGTATTTTAAATATACCAAGAAAAAGTTTGGAGAAGGGAGGCGAGTGTTTTTAATGGCTCCGCTTCATCATCACTATCAGAAAATGGGATATCACGAAAGTAAAATTGTTACCCGATTTTGGGTGGTAGGTATCCTTTTGGCAGTAATAACCATAGTTACTTTAAAGCTTAGATAAGATGGAGCGGTTGGTGATATTGGGCGGAGGAGAAAGTGGTGTTGGTACTGCTGTGTTAGGGAAGAAGAAAGGTTTTGATGTTTTTGTTTCAGATAAGGGAAGCATCAAAGAAAAATATAAAAATGTTCTTAATCATTTTGAGATCGATTGGGAGGAGAAGCAGCATACAGAATCTAAGATTCTGAATGCAGACTTAGTGATGAAAAGTCCTGGTATCCCAGATACCGTTCCAATGGTGGTTGCTATAAGGAATGCTAGAATAGCTGTGGTTTCGGAAATAGAATTTGCCTCTAGGTATTCCAATGCTACAATTATTGGAATTACAGGGAGTAATGGAAAAACCACTACAACTATGTTAGCCCATCATATTCTAAAGGAATCTGGCCTGCAAGTTGGAATGGCAGGAAATGTTGGCGATAGCTATGCTAAAATGGTGGCTGAAAATAGTTTTGATCACTATGTGCTAGAGATAAGTAGTTTTCAATTGGATGATATTATTCAATTTAAACCGCATATCGCTATCATTACTAATATAACACCTGATCATTTAGATAGGTATGAATATAAATTTGAAAAATATATAGCGTCTAAATTTAGAATAGCCCAGAATCAAACAGAGGAGGATTATTTAATATACGATGCAGACGACGAGGTGATTATAGAGTGGTTGAAGAGAAACCCGGTTCGATCTAAATTGGTGCCTTTTTCTCTTGAGAAAAAACTGGAGGAAGGGGTATATATCGAGAACAATAAGATAATTATGAAAAAAGAAAATAACACTATAGAAATGAGCACAGAAACTTTAGCCTTGGAAGGTAGGCACAATGTAAAGAATACCATGGCAGCTACCTCGGCAGCTACCTTAATTGGTATTAGGAAAGAGTCTATTCGTCGGAGTATAGAAACTTTTCAGGGGGTAGAGCACCGATTGGAGAAGGTACTAAAGATTCATTATGTGCAATATATTAATGATTCTAAGGCAACTAATGTTAACGCAACTTACTACGCTTTGGATAGTATGAAGTCTCCTACGGTATGGATAGTAGGGGGGGTAGATAAAGGAAATGATTATAAGCAATTGATGTCTTTGGTTCGCGAAAAAGTGAAGGCTATCATATGCTTAGGGAAAGATAATTCTAAGATAAAAGATGCCTTTGGCAATGTGGTAGATTTAATGGTGGAGACCGAAAATATGGAAGAGGCTGTGAAAATGGCTTATAAGGTTGCTGAGCGTGGAGATACAGTTTTATTATCACCAGCTTGTGCTAGTTTCGATCTTTTTGAAAATTACGAGGATAGAGGAAATCAATTTAAGGCAGCAATTAAAAAATTATAGTAAGTGCTAGGATTCTTAAAAAAAATAAACGGAGATAAGGCTATATGGGCAGTGGTGGCCCTATTGTCCCTATTTTCTTTTTTACCTGTCTATAGTGCCAGTAGTAACTTGGTGTATGTAGTTGGGAGTGGGACGGCTGTGGGATATTTGGTAAAGCATGCTATCTTATTGCTAATGGGGTTCGGTATAATATATGGAGTGCACCGAATTCCTACTCATTTTTTTAAGGGTCTGTCTTTGATTGCAATGCCTATAGTGCTGCTTTTATTGCTTTATACTCTAGCTCAAGGAACAGTTATAGATGGAGCAAATGCTAGTAGATGGATCCGTATTCCCATAGTGGGGTTTACCTTTCAGACGTCTAATTTGGCATCGGTAGTGCTAATGATATATGTGGCAAGATACCTTACTAAAATAAAAGATAAGGCTATTACATTTAAAGAAAGTATTATCCCCTTATGGCTACCTGTCTTTTTAATAGTGGTGCTTATTTTACCAGCAAACTTCTCCACCGCAGGAATTATTTTTTCTATGGTGTTGTTGTTATGTTTTCTAGGTGGATATCCCTTTAAATATTTATTAGGGATAGTTGTTGCGGGTATTTTAGGATTAACACTTTTTGTATTAACGGCTAAGGCTGCGCCAGATTTATTTCCCAACAGGGTGGATACTTGGATTAGTAGGATAGAGAATTTTGCTAACCCAGAAGACACGGAGGCAGATTATCAGATAGAAAGGGCGAAAATTGCAATTGCAACTGGGGGGATTGTTGGTAATGGTGCAGGAAAGAGTGTAATGAAGAATTTTTTACCACAGAGTTCCTCAGATTTTATTTATGCAATTATAGTAGAGGAATATGGGCTGATAGGTGGCTTTGTGCTGATGTTTTTTTATATGTTGTTGTTGTTTAGGATTGTGGTGGTTTCTAACGGTGCTTCCACAGTTTTTGGAAAATTACTGGTATTAGGTGTGGGACTCCCTATTGTTTTTCAGGCCTTGATAAATATGGCTGTGGCAGTAGAACTTTTTCCGGTAACAGGGCAGACCTTGCCATTAATAAGTAGTGGAGGAACCTCGAGTTGGATGACTTGTTTGGCCATTGGGATTATCTTGAGTGCAAGCAATAAAACAACACCCAAGGAACCAGTTGAAATAGATGAAGATAACCCTTTAGAAGTGTTGAGTGGGCAATTATAGATTTATACTTTCTGGAGGAGGCACTGGAGGACATATTTATCCAGCAATTGCAATTGCTAATGAATTAAAAGTCCGCTATCCAGATGCAGAGTTTTTGTTCGTAGGAGCAAAAGATAGAATGGAGATGGAAAAAGTGCCTCAGGCTGGATACAAAATTGAAGGTTTGTGGATAAGTGGGTTACAAAGGAAACTTACCCTTAAAAATTTAATGTTTCCCTTAAAAGTAGTTAGTAGTTTGATGAAAGCAGCTAAAATAGTGAAGAGGTTTAAGCCTCATGCGGTAGTAGGAACTGGCGGTTTTGCCAGTGGTCCTTTATTGCGGGTTGCTGCGGGAAGAGGAATTCCTTGTCTATTGCAAGAGCAGAATTCTTATGCAGGGATTACTAATAAGTTGCTAGCAAGTAGGGTTAGCAAAATATGTGTAGCCTACGACGGGATGGAAGCGTTTTTTCCTGCCCAGAAATTAGTGAAAACGGGAAACCCAGTAAGAAGTGACCTGGTTTCTTTGAACTCTAACACTACCGAGGCGATGTCATTTTTTAAGCTTCAGCCTGGTAAAAATACCTTATTAGTATTAGGGGGTAGCTTAGGGGCAAGGCGTGTAAACCAGCTTATAGCAGAAAAGTTGCCGTTGTTTAAAAACTTAGGGATTCAAGTAATTTGGCAATGTGGAAAGCTGTATTACGAGGAGTATAAAAAACATGATGGAGAAGAGGTAAAAGTGTATCCGTACATCAATAGAATGGATCTTGCTTATAGTGCTGCGAATATGATTATATCTAGAGCAGGCGCAGGTTCTGTTTCTGAACTTTGTATAGTGGGTAAGCCTGTGGTGTTTATCCCTTCGCCTAATGTGGCAGAAGATCATCAAACAAAAAATGCTAGTGCAATTGCAAAGGAAGATGCGGCTATATTGATTAAAGAAGAGAATTTAGAAGCCGAGTTTGATGCGGCGTTTTCTAGGCTAGTAAAATCGGAAGAATATAGGGAAATCCTTAGTCGAAATATAAAAAAGTTAGCGATGCCTAATGCTACTAAGGAGATTGTAAACGAAATAGAAAAATTATTAAAAAAGGAATAGAATTTCACTGTAGAAATTCAGTTGGAAATAATGAATATAAAAGATATACATAACGTCTATTTTATTGGTATAGGAGGTATTGGTATGTCTGCTCTTGCCAGATACTTTAAGTTTATTGGTAAGGAGGTTTCTGGGTACGATAAAACGAGTACACCACTAACTCAAGATCTAATGGCTCACGGTATTCATGTGCATTATGAGGATAATCTTGATCTTATTTCCAAAGAGTATAGGGATCCAAATAAAACATTGGTGGTTTATACACCAGCAGTTCCATCGGATCATAAGGAGTACACGTATTTTGTGAGCAATGGCTTTCAGGTTAAAAAACGCTCAGAGGTACTAGGGATGATTACGAAGGATAGTTTCTGTTTTGCAGTTGCTGGAACCCATGGTAAAACCACAGTCTCTAGTATATTGGCACATATTTTAAAAGAGACCGGAATGCCAATAACCGCTTTCTTGGGAGGAATATCTGAAGATTTTAATAGCAATTTTTTATTAGAAGGAACAGACTATTCTGTTGTAGAGGCGGACGAATTTGATCGCTCCTTTTTAAGGTTGTCTCCAAATATCGCTTGCGTCACTTCTATGGATGCTGATCATTTGGATATTTATGGGAATAAAGAAGAATTGGAAAAATCGTTTCACGATTTTATAGATAGAATAGAGCCGGGAGGTAAGTTGTTTGTATGTAATGGCCTACCATTAGAAGGGATTACTTATGGTATTGAGGACGACTCTGATTATTGTATTGTAAACCTGAAAATTAAAGACGGAGTTTACGAATTTGATATCCGTACTCCAGAAACAACACTAAAACAAGTGCGATTTGGAAAGCCGGGGCATCATAACTTATTGAATGCTTTAGTGGCTTTCGCTATGGCAGCACAATCAGAGGCTTCCTTGCAATCCCTGGCAGATGCTTTAGCGACGTTTAAAGGGGTGCAAAGACGATTTTCTTATCAAATAAGAACAGATAAGTTTGCTTATATCGATGATTATGCGCATCATCCTACGGCAATCGATGCAGTATATCAGGCAATATCAGAAATGCATCCTGGAAAAAAGGTTTTAGCTGTTTTTCAGCCACATCTTTTTTCTAGAACTAGGGATTTTATAGATGATTTTGCTCGTAGTCTTTCTCAGTTTGATGGTGTATTGCTATTAGATATTTATCCAGCTAGGGAAAAGCCTATTGAGGGAGTTACTTCTCAATGGTTGCTCGATAAGATTGATGGAGGAAATAAAAAGTTAATCGATAAAGAATCGATAATTACTGAAATAAAAAATCAAAACCCTGAAGTTCTTGTAACTATAGGGGCCGGAGATATAGGGTTGGAAGTGCAAAAAATTAAAAAAGAATTACAATGAGAATTAATTGGAGTTTCATAAAAATGGGAGTCTTATTACTAGTTGTAATGGGACTTTATGCCTTTTCCAATGCGAGAAATAGCAATAAAAAAGTAGAAAATCTTCAGATCAAATTTGAGGGGGATCAAAACCTGTATATGACCCATGAAACAGTTAATAAATTGTTGATACATAATTATGGTGATCTAACAAACTTGACAAAAGAACATATAGCTTTGAATAATATAGAAAAAGCTATTGAGGCCAATGAAATGGTCAAAAAAGCCCAAGTTTTCTTAACGGTTAATGGAGACCTTGTTGCTAAGGTTACACAACGAAAACCGATTGCACGAGTAGAGGGGAATAAAAAATATTACTTGGATGAGGATGGGAAGTCTATGCCTTTTTCAAGACACCACTCTGCAAGGGTGCCATTGATAACTGGTGAAATAAATGAAAATTCCCTTGGAGATGTCTATAAAATTTTAAAATATAGTGAGACAGATGAATTCCTAACCAAGAATATAATTGGGATTCATATTACAGGGGAGCGAAAATATCTGTTAAAATTTAGGATGGAAGATTTTGTGGTGGATTTGGGAAATGTAGAAGGTTTAGATAAGAAGTTCAGTAATTTTAGGGCTTTTTATGTAAAGGCGTATAAGGATAAATCCTTGGAAGATTATCATACAGTGAGTTTAGCGTTTAACAACCAGGTAGTGTGTACCAAAAATTAAGTTATGGAAGAAGGTAATTATTCAGTTGGGTTGGATATAGGGACTACAAAGATTGTAGCCATTATTGGAAAGGAGAATGAATACGGAAAGATAGAAGTTTTGGGTATTGGTAGGTCCAAAAGTTTGGGCGTACATCGTGGTGTAGTCAATAACATTACTCAAACTATAAAGTCTATACAGCAGTCAGTAGAGCAAGCAGAAGCCAATTCTGGCTTAAAGATTAGCTCTGTGGTGGTAGGCATTGCCGGTCAACACATAAGAAGTTTACAGCATAGTGATTATATCACAAGACCAAAATCTGAGGATGTAATTAATGAGCATGATGTAGATAAGCTATGTAACCAGGTGTACAAACTGGTAATGTTACCAGGAGAAGAAATTATCCATGTTTTGCCTCAGGAGTTTAAAGTAGATGGGCAGGCAGAGATAAAACAACCTATGGGAATGTACGGCGGTAGGTTAGAAGCTAATTTCCATGTAGTAGTTGGTCAGGTATCTTCTATTAGGAATGTGGGTAGATGTATTAAAAGTGCAGGTCTTAATTTGGCCAATATTACTTTGGAGCCGTTAGCATCTGCCAATGCAGTTTTAAGTCAGGAGGAGAAAGAGGCTGGAGTGGCTTTAATTGATATAGGTGGTGGAACTACAGACCTTGCTATTTTTAAAGATGGAATTATTCGCCATACAGCGGTTATTCCATTTGGAGGTAATGTAATTACTGAAGACATTAAAGAAGGGTGTTCTATTATAGAAAAGCAAGCAGAACTACTTAAAATTAAATTTGGATCTGCTTGGCCTGGAGAAAATAAGGATAATGAAATTGTTTCTATACCTGGATTAAGAGGTAGAGAACCAAAGGAAATTACTTTAAAAAACCTCTCCAAGATTATCCATGCACGTGTAGTTGAAATTGTGGAACAGGCGTATGTGGAAATAAAAAATTACGGTCATGAAGAGCAAAAGAAAAAATTAATCGGAGGTATTGTTCTAACCGGAGGAGGTAGCCAATTGAAACATTTAAAACAATTGGTAGAATATATCACTGGTATGGATACTAGGATAGGATATCCAAATGAGCATCTCGCCGGAGATTCCGATGCAGAGATTGCCAGTCCTTTGTATGCAACGGCAGTAGGTCTATTAATGAATTCTGTTCAGAATAAACCTAAGGTTTTAGAGGAGATTGAGGTAAGTAATAAAAAGGAGGTAGATAACAAGCCTGCTGAAGATAATAAGGAAGAAACGGAGGTTAAGGAAAAACCGATCGTAAAAAGGGAACGAAGCACCATTTTTGATAAATGGTTTGAGAGGTTCAAGGATTTTTTGGATAACGCAGAATAACGTATAGATTAGCAACACAGATAAGTAAACCAGTAAAATAATAACAATGAGCAATAACACTGAATTTGAAAATATATCCTTTGATTTGCCCAAGAATCAAAGTAACGTAATAAAGGTCATCGGTGTCGGTGGCGGAGGGAGTAATGCGATTAATCACATGTTCCAAGCCGGGATAAATGGGGTAGATTTCATTATTTGTAATACAGACTCCCAGGCTTTAGATAATAGCCCCGTTCCTCACAAAATACAATTAGGAGTTTCCTTGACCGAAGGATTGGGGGCTGGTGCCAACCCAGAGGTAGGGGAACAAGCGGCCATGGAAAGCTTAGAGGAAATTAAGGGTATGTTGGAAACAACTACCAAAATGATATTCATTACTGCTGGTATGGGCGGGGGAACAGGTACTGGTGCTGCCCCTGTTATTGCCAAGTTGGCTAAGGAAATGGATGTACTTACTGTAGGGATCGTTACTATGCCTTTCTTGTTTGAAGGTAAAATGCGGTGCCAACAAGCTCAGGTAGGTATAGAAAAATTACGTGCCAATGTAGATTCCTTAATTGTGATTAACAATAACAAATTAAGGGAGGTATATGGTAACCTTGGGTTTAAGGCTGGTTTCTCTAAAGCAGATGAGGTCTTGGCTACTGCAGCTCGTGGTATTGCAGAGGTAATTACTCACCATTATACTCAAAATATAGATTTACGTGATGCTAAAACCGTTCTTTCTAATAGTGGTACTGCTATTATGGGGTCGGCTACTTCCTCGGGTTCTAACAGAGCCAATGAGGCTATTATGAAGGCATTAGACTCACCATTATTGAATGACAATAAGATCTGTGGAGCGAAAAATGTATTATTGCTAATTGTTTCCGGTTCACAAGAGATTACAATTGATGAGATTGGAGAGATCAACGATCATATTCAGAATGAAGCTGGTTTTGGGGCCAATATCATTATGGGTGTAGGTGAAGATGAAAGTTTAGGAGAGGCGATCGCTGTAACGGTCATTGCAACAGGATTTAATATAGACCAACAGGATGATATTGTAAACACAGAATCCAAGAAGATTATCCATACGTTGGAAGATGAGCAAAAAGCAGAACATGTGTTGGTTTCAAAGCCAGTTGTTCATCAATTAGTGGAGGAAGAAGAAGTTAAACCTGTGCCTAATAAAAAAGAGGTAGAGCGTCCACAATCTAATGCAATGAATCCTGCACCTGTTAATAGAGAGGTAGAGCGTCCGCAATCTAATGTAGTTAATCCTGCACCTGTGAATAGGGAGGTAGAGCGTCCACAATCTAATGTAGTTAATCCTGCACCTGTTAGTAGGGAAGTAGAGCGTCCGCAATCTAATCCGGTTAACCCTACACCTGTAAATAGGGAGGTAGATAAGCCACAATCTAATATGGATCTTATACCAACTTCTAGTTACATTAAAAATTTTAATGTGTATTATGAGGAGGTGCTTTCAGAAGAAAACCATGATGATTTCGTGATAATAAATTCTACTGATGAAATTAGAGGTATAGAAGTATCGGAGCCAAGAGAGGTTACGAGTAGAGATGTTTCCGACGATCAGTTTGAGTTGAGTTTTGATATGCCTTTGGCTAATAAACCACAGGAAGAAGAGGAAGTACAGCATACAATTACCTTTGACCTAGAAGAGGATGAGATAAAGGATATGAATGTGCGTGACCATGTGGAGGTGGTTCCTGTTGTAGAGTATAATAAAGAGGGTGAAAAAAGATATAGCTTAGATGATTATATGGAGTTGGAGGATAAGCTTACTACAGCTAAATCTAAGTCTAGTAATCAAAATCCTGGAATTAAAAATGATGATTCTTTACAATTCCGTACAAAGACGGTAGAAAGGGAAGCACCCGCTCCTGTTAGAGAAGAGCGAGAAGAAATAGACCCTATAAATACGCCACTAGAGACTCTATTAAAAGAGCGTGCTGATGAACGTCGTAGGAAATTGAAGGATTTTAATTATAAGTTCCAAAATAGCCTAAGTAATTTGGATGAGATTTCTAAACAGCCTGCTTATAAACGTCAGGGGATTGACTTAAATGAGAATCCAAGGCAAAATAAAGTATCTAGAATGAGTTTGGGAGAAGACAGTAATGATGAAATCCAATTACGATCTAATAACTCTTATTTACACGACAATGTAGATTAAGTTATCAGAACAATTTTGTACAAAGTTTAAACCCGAAAACACTATAAGTTTTCGGGTTTATTTTTTATCTTCGCAGGGCGAAAAAATAAGCTATGAGATTACAGCAGCGTTTAATGGAAGAAATGAAGGCGGCAATGAGAGCCAAGGATACGGTGGCATTAGAATCATTGCGCGCTATTAAATCCGCTTTACTACTAGCTCAGACCGAAACTGGTTCTGGGACTGAACTTTCCGAAGAGGAAGAAATAAAGTTGATACAGCGATTGGTTAAACAGCGTAAGGATAGCGCCGTCATCTATACCGAGCAAGGACGTGAGGACTTGGCAGAGCCAGAATTGGCACAAGCCGCTGTTATTGAAAAGTTCTTACCCGAGCAGTTGTCAGAGGAGGATATAGAAATGGTAGTGGCTCAGATAATTGATGCAGAAGGAGCTACAGGAATGAAGGATATGGGTAAAGTAATGGGATTAGCGTCTAAGGAAATGGCAGGTAAGGCAGATGGAAAGACCATTTCCAATATAGTAAAGAAAAAATTAAGTAGTTAAATAAATTAGTGCGATCTTTCCGATCGAATTATTTGGCCCCGTGGCGCAACTGAATAGCGCATCAGATTTCGGCTCTGAGGGTTGGGGGTTTGAATCCCTCCGGGGTCACGAATAAACCACAAAAAAGTGGTTGTGCAAGCGAGCTTCAAAAAAGAAGCTCGCTTCTTTTTTTTGAAGCTTGTCTTCGCACAATTTTTTGTGGTTTTCAAAGCGGAGCTTTGTAGGGAAGTGCGCAGCCAATCCCTTTATTCTTGTTTTCTGAATTTTCATTAAGGAGAGGATCATCTCGCTTCTTTTTTTTTAAGCTTGTCTTCGCACAACTTTTTGTGGTTTTCAAAGCGGAGCTTTGTAGGGAAGTGCGCAGCCAATCCCTTTATTCTTGTTTTCTGAATTTTCATTAAGGAGAGGATCATCTCGCTTCTTTTTTTTTAAGCTTGTCTTCGCACAACTTTTTGTGGTTTTCAAAGCGGAGCTTTGTAGGGAAGTGCGCAGCCAATCCCTTTATTCTTGTTTTCTGAATTTTTTTTAAGAGGGAGGATCAGCTCGCTTCTTTTTTGAAGCTTGTCTTCAGTTCTTATAAAAGCGTCCTAATATTTTATTTTTTGTCTTTTTTCTTCATTCTCCTCCAAAGGATATAAAACACAATCATAAGTATAGGTAAGACAATAAATACAATAATCTCAAAAGGGTCTGTAAGATCTAGAGGGCTGTTGTCATCAGGGTTTGGTGTGCCTATTGGTAATTGTAATAATAGTGATTTGTATAACATTGCTTTAATTGAAAATTGCTTTTATGTAATTTACAAAATTAAACAGACTATAGTCTGCCATTCACTTCTTTAATTTATTGGAGGGGTCAATATGCTATAGACAATGCTAATTTTTATTACTCCTTGGTTTGGGTATTAGGAGTCCCAACTTCCAATTATCTTTATTTAAAAGAGGTCTTGCTAATTCATTCCTTTTAGCGGTTGCGATGGTATAAAAGTTTGAAATAGATTTTAAATAAAGAAGGCTATAGTCATGCTTTAAAACTTTTAAGGGGTGTTTGTGCATAGTTATTTGAACGATTAGAAGTGCTAAGGCTTGGCTAGGTGTTCTAATACAAGGTAATTTATTATGGAAGGAAGTTTATGAGATCTGTTGAAGGGTAGCTAATTTTGAAGGTTATTAGAAACAAGAAATCCCGAAAATTGATTTTCGGGATTTCTTTACTACTTACTAAATGTGCCGAGTCATTACGTTAGCTCATTGGGGTAAGTGCATTATTCAATACCAAATTAATAATTAGTACCCTGGATTATTAGGTACTAACTTTGGATTCTTATCAATTGCGCTCTGTGGTATTGGCAACAGATTGTTTTTAGGAGCTTCAAAAGAGCGACTCTCTATTAGGTTCTCTGGTTGTGTCATGGAAACATTGTAATCTCCATTAGGCTGCGTGGTTTCTAGCACTACACCTCTTTTTGCACCCATCAGGTCGCCATTTAGTACTTCCTCAGCGATTTCCCATCGGATAATATCGTCCCTACGAAGACCTTCCATAACAAACTCTACTCTTCTTTCGTTTCTTACCAATTCCCTTAGGCTAGATTGTGTAGCATATTTAACTCTATTGACCTTTGGCATACCGGCTCTTTCACGAACAGCGTCTAAAGCTTCGTATAGCTCATTGTCTATTTCATTGAGTTCTACTTTGGCTTCTGCAATGGTTAGTAATACCTCAGCATAACGGAAAATAAATACATCATTCCCCATATTCCAGTAGGGGGCATCTGGATTTATATCCAAGAACGTATTATATTTTTTATAGTTATACCCTGTTTTAGAAGCGTTATCAGCTTTATTAAAGTAATCGTTGCTATCCTCTTCTATAGAACGGTAAACGTTACCGGCAAAAACTTGACCTGGATAAATAATGGAAGCTCTTAGACGAGGGTCTCTATTAACATAGGGGTTAGTTGGATCGTATTCCCCTACCAATTTTGCCTCCTCAATAGTCTTCCCATCTATCATTTCAAAAGCATCTACTAAAGATTGGGTAGGTACTACAGATGACCATCCTCCAATACTATTTGGTAAATATGGAGTGTAATTAGTATTGTATAAGTCAGGAGTATATTGTACCGATAAAATCACCTCATTATTCTGCTCATTTGATGGGTCAAAAAGACCTTCAAAAGTAGGGAATAAGGAATATCCAGTAATGTTTTTTGCGGTAGCTAATGCCTCTTCATGTTCTCCAAAATAAAGGTAATATCTCATCAATAATGCTTGTGCCGCACCTTTGGTAGCTTTACCCTGATCTGCTTCTGAATAAGATTCAGGGAGAATGTCAATGATGTCCTTTAACTCATCCTCAATAAATTTGCGAATTTCAGATTGAGGATTTCTGGGAACTTTAGCTTCTTCTGGATGGTTAAAGTTCTCTAGAATCAATGGTACATCACCATAATTTACGGTAAGGGTATAATACTTATAAGCTCTAAGAAAGCGAACCTGAGCTTTATAAATAGCTCTATCAGCTTCAGGGACTGCAGTTGCATGGTCGCAATTTGCTAAAAACTCATTACACTTGTTTATAGTGCTAAAGTCATAGTAAGAAGATCCTGGATCTGCTGCTGATAGAATACCATTTCCAATATTGGTCCATCCTTCCCATGGGAAGTTATTGTATGCGTTGTCTGAGCCAGCATCGCGATAGAATATGTTTCCCGAGCTTTCAAATCCGTTATAGCAACCAGTTAGGGCTAAATCTAGATCCTTTTTAGTCTTCCAAAAAGTGGAAGGTGATAAAGCGTCATTGGGAGCGGTATCCAAAAAGGAATCGTCACATGCGCTAAATACAACAGTTATTACTAGTAAATATATTAGTTTTCTCATTTTGAGCATATCAAATTAAAATGTTAAGTTAATTCCTATAGAATTGGTCATTACCACAGGGTATCCGCTACCTCTACCTGAAGGAGCTTCAGGATCCCATCCTTTGGTGTAAGGAGTAAGGGTAAATAGGTTTTGTGCGCTATAATAAACTCTTAAGCGAGATATGTTCCATTCTTCCAAAATATCTGTTGGTAGATTGTATCCTAGTTGAAGGTTTTTTAGTCTCAAAAAGTCGGTGCTCTTCAACCAATAGCTTGTTGTTGAGTTTTGTGGCATACTTGGCCCGTAAATATTATCTATAAGACGAGGAACGTCTGTATTAGTATTTGTTGGGGTCCAACGGTCCATAAATAATTTCAGCGGTTTTTGAGCATCTCCGTTTACTGCACCTATAGCATCAGAATCCATATATCCATAAGCGCCCATAGCACCTTGGAAAAGAGCCATGAAATCAAAGTTTTTATATCCTAAACTAAAATTAAAACCAAAGTTAATTGGAGGTATGGACTTACCTAATAGCACTCTATCAGCTGCGTCTACTTGTCCATCACCATTAGTATCTACATATCTAAGGTCTCCTGGTTGTAATTGACTCCCGTAAATGGTATTAGTAGGCCATGAAGTGATATCTGCTTCGCTTTGATATAGGCCATCTGTTTTATAACCAAACCAAGAATCTAGAGGGGTGCCTAGTCTTCTAATTTTTCTGCCGTTTATAACTTGATCTGTTCCGGCCAATTGTACTAGCTCGTTCTCGTTGTATGCAATGTTACCTCCAAACTGAAAATCGAAATCCCCAAATTGATCTCGGTAATTTACATTTAATTCAACTCCTTTGTTATCTAGCTTACCAACGTTATCAAAGAACTTTCCTAATGCAAACTCGTTAGGAGCAGGTACTTCCATGATAATACCTTGGGTTAGTTTTTTGTACAAATCGATGGTAATGTCTATTTTTCTCAATAGTGTAGCATCAAAACCAAGTCCATAAGAAGTTGTTTTCTCCCAAATTAATGAAGCGTTTTTAGCATTTACAATAGCCGCTCCAGAATTAATGGTGCTGTTAAACGGATAATCCATTCCTAAAGCAAGGGTTGGAATTGTAGGGTAGTAGTCGTCCAATGCATCTTGGTTTCCTAACTGTCCCCAAGAAGCCCTTAGTTTTAGATTGCTCATGGTATCCTTAAATCCGTCAAAGAAATTCTCTTCAGAGATACGCCATCCTGCAGAGAAGGAAGGGAAAACACCTACTCTATTGTCTTCAGCAAAACGAGAAGAACCGTCTGCTCTAACATTGGCCTCAACTAAATATTTACCCAAGTAATTATAGTTAGCTCTACCAAACCAAGACACCATATTTAATTCACGAGTATAGCCAGAGTTAGACATGCCGCTAGTAGAACCAGCATCTAAATCTGTAAGTTCGTTACTAGGGAAGTTTTCTCTATAAGCAGATGTGTTTTTGTAATTGTAAGACTCGGCATGGTAACCTGCTAATAAGTCTAAGTTATGCTCTCCATTGAATGAGGTGGAGTAGTTAGCCGTTAAATCGAAAGTATTACGAGTGTTATTGATAAATCTTTCGGTTAATTTTGTTGGTCCGTGATATTTAGAAGGGTTGTATTGCAACTCCTTGTTTAATTCAGAATTTCCAGAATCGACATTTCTATGCGATGCGGTAGCTTTTATATTAAAGCCATCGAATAAATCAAACTGTATAGAACCTATCCCGACAAAAGTTTTGCGTTGGTAATTAATTTGTGGTCCCATATCTAACCAAGCAATTGGGTTACCATCTGATATGGTTCCGTAAGTCCCATCTTCGTTTTTATAGGGGATCCATGGGGCAATTCTATTAACCTGTCTTATAATCTGATCTAAACCTCCACCTACATAGGCGTTGTTTGGTTCGTATCGATCCATTTGACTATATGACATGTTTAGATTGGTAGTAATCCAATCATTAGGAGTAACGGTTAAATTAAGCCTTGCATTATAATCTTTTTTACCGGTATGCTCTATAATTCCATCCTGATTCTGATAATTCAGGGAAGCACGATAAGAGGTGTAGTCAGATCCGCCTGAAACAGCAAAGTTATTGGTGGTTACAAATCCTGAACCTTGATATAATAGGTCGTGCCAATCCGTATTAGGATGGGTGAAAGGACTACTGCCATTACGGAAAAGCTCTAAATCATTGTCGCTGAACCTAGGTGCTTTGCCACTGTTAGCTAAGGCTTCATTATACAATACAGCGTAGTCGTAAGAGCCTAGGTATTCTGGAAGTACAGTAGGGTCTTGCCACCCAAAATCTCCAGTATAAGTCACAGTAGGCTCTCCAGATTTTCCAGATTTAGTAGTAACTAAAATAACGCCATTAGCTGCTTTGGAACCATATATAGCAGCGGAAGCAGCATCCTTTAATACTGAAATGTTTGCAATATCATTTGCCTGAACGTCATTTAACGATCCTTCAACGCCATCTATTAACACCATAGGTGAAGCTTGGTTTAGTGTACCTGTACCTCTAATTCTAATGGAACCTCCGTCGTTTCCAGGTGCTCCTGAAGCTTGGTTTACGTACACCCCAGGTAATAATCCGGAAAGTCCCGCAGATACACTAGTAATAGGTCTGGACTCTAACATTTTGCTATCTACAGTAGCAACCGACCCGGTAAGGTTTATCTTTTTCTGAGTACCAAATCCCACTACTACCACCTCGTCTAAAAATTCAGCATCTTCGGATAATGAAATGTTGATAATCGCTTGACCGTTTACTGGTAGCTGTTGTTTGGCATATCCTAGAAAACTAATTTCTAATACAGCGTCTTCAGGGACAGTGATAGAGTAGTTTCCGTCAAAATCACTGACTACTCCATTGGTGGTGCCTACTTCTACAATACTTGCTCCCGGAATGGGCATGTCGGTCCCACTTTCTGTGACCGTTCCCGAAACGGTAATCCCGTTTTGGGCAAAAACATTTAAGCTCCCTACTAAGAGGAAACACAATAAGAAAATTTTTCTCATGAATGATGGATGTTTAGTTTAAGTTGTTTGTTTAGTTTTAGTTAATTAAATTGATGTTGAAATAAAATTTAGGTTTCTCGTTTCTAATAATAGGCTGTAATTTTAAGGGTTAAACTTCATGTGAATAATGGCTATGTTAACTAGCCTGAGTGCAGTAAAAACCTTACGGTGTTGTACGATTTTTTGCTGTCAGCACAAACCTACAAAGATTACTAATGTCATCAAACGATCCTCAGATTCAAATAATAATTTAACATATTGACGTTCTCGAGAAGTCTTATTTTTTTTGGATTTATAACACTGAAAATCAATTGGTTGAGTGGATTTAATGTTATGTGTATTTAATTTTTTTAGAGTCTTTTAATTAAAATGAAATACCACTCGATAGTTTTTAATAATTATATTTTATTTAAGTTAATTAGATGAAGAAAATGTAAATTCCTATGCCTAATTTGTAGGTAATAATCAAAAAATATTTTTGATGACTGAAAAAGAAAAAATGCTTGGTGGAGATTATTATGATTCTAGAGATGCTGAACTGATAGAAATGTATCATAAGGCTCGAAATTTATTAAAGGAATACAATAATCTAGATTCAAGGCTTTTAGTAGATCGTGAGCGTATATTAGCTGAATTGCTTCATTATAAAGGAGCTGGAGTATGGATAGAAACCCCCTTTTATTGTGACTATGGTGAGAACATTTCTCTTGGTGAAAATACTTTTATCAATACCAATTGTATGTTTTTAGATAATCATAAAATAGTCATTGGTAAAAACGGATTGATAGCTCCTTATGTTCAAATTTATACGGCAAATCATCCTATAAAAGCAAAAGAAAGAATAGTAAGTACCAAAAAAGGGGATAGGTATCTAACTTCCGCCAAACCAGTCATTATTGGTGATAATGTTTGGATTGGCGGAAATTCAGTTATTTTTCCTGGGGTTACTATTGGGGATAATGTAACGATTGGGGCGGGGAGCGTGGTAACTAAAAACCTTCCCGATAATGTGTTGGCCTTTGGGAATCCCTGTGAAATTAAAAGAAAACTGTAGGAAAACGCTTTGTGTTATTCATTTTTGAGGGATTCTGGAAATTGTTTATGGATGTTTTTCAGGCCTTTTTTGGCCACTTTTAAAGCTCTTAACGTATTTTTAGATTTTTGGGAATGTGCCTCCATTCTTCCTAAAACATTTTTTAGGGTTTTTGTGGCCTCAACAATAAATGGACCTTTGTTTAGCATTACGCATTCTGCTTGGGCACTTATTGTGGCATCCGAAATTTCTGCTCTAGTAGCCATTCCTTTTTTTGCCATGGTATCCAATACCTGTGTAGCCCATATAACCGGAATTTGGGCAGCTTCACATAACCAGAGTATTTCATTCTGCACCTCTGAAATCCGTTCAAAACCGATCTCTACTGCTAAATCGCCCCTAGCAATCATCACCCCTATCTTTGGTCTTTGCATCGCCCTAAAAAGAATAGCGGGTAAGTTATCAAACGCAGTACTGTTTTCTATTTTAAAGATAACTCCGGTTTCTTTATCACCAAGTTTTTCGAGCTCTTTATAAAGCAGAGAAACATCATCCGCAGTTCTTACAAAGGAATAACCAATCATATCTGCGTGTTTTGTAACAAAGGGTAGTAAGTCGAGATCTTCAGGGGTAAGAGAGGGAAGATTTAAGTTAGTGTCAGGTAAATTGATGCCCTTACCTTTGCGTAATTTTTTCTTATGCGCCTTTTTTATTTTTATGATGGCTGTGTCGTTTTTCAGTGTTTCTACCTTGGCTTCAAAAGTGCCGTCATCAAAAAATACGCGCTGTCCTACTTTAAGATCATCAATAATTTGCGGTAGTGAGACTTCAATTAACGGAATTCCTTTGGTCTGCTTTTTTTTAGATAATAATGGAGAGTCTACTTTAATAAGCATTAATCTAGATTTCTTATCTACCTTTATAAAAGGCATGGAATCTAAAGGTAGTCCGGGAAGTTCTTGAGCGTAAATAGAATTAATCCGTATTTTAGGTCCTGGGAGGTCCATATATTTGTGGATCGGTAATTCTAACTCCTTTTCGATACTTTTAATATTCTTTAATATCTTTTTCCATAGCTTTTCTTCGCCATGACTTAAGTTGAGTCGGGCTATGCCCATCCCCGCTAGTCGAAGTCGTTTTATTAGGTTTTCGTTAGTAGTAGCTTCGTCTGGCATGGTTACCATAATTTCGGTATCCCGGGATTCGCTTTCAGATTTAAATAGGGTATTGGCGTGTTGTACCAAAAGTTTTTTACTTCCCGAAAAGCCAATGGCTTCCATGTCGGTATTTTTTTTCCAAGATTTACCGTTCAATAATTTTATGAGATTTAGTGCCCCAGAAACATTATCGTATACATATCCTGCCCCGCTGCCTAATGATGAAATTCCCAATTCCGATAATCCTTCCTGAATTTCCCTTATATCAGTACTGCGTAGTAGTAAGTACCTATATAGGTTTTTAGAACTAACCCTATATTGGGGGTGAACGGAAGAAGCAATGCCATCGGCAATCTTTTCGTTTTCTAAAAGGGTATTATATATTACCTCTAATTGGTTCTCTAGTTTTTCTAGTTCCATAATGAGTATGGTATTGCGAGTTATCAATTGGGTTTCCCCTAAGAATAATTTCAGTTCTTATTTCGGTCTAAAATTACAAATATTAACGATGTATAAATATGGAAAATGAGATTGAATTAATTGCGCCATAAACAAAGCGCCTAGTATGAAATAGAACTATTATTGAAAAGGTTGTAAAACATGTAATGTTAGGTTTAAGGAGTTTGGTGTAATCTCATGTATAAACGTTATTTAATTTTATAAAAGTCATAGAACGCTACCTACCATAAATGGAGAGGATGAGAAATAAATAGGAAAGCAGTGTTTGTTGGATTGCTTATGTTTGCTGCGCTGTATGCTGCACATAACTAAATTACCTGTTAAATTTATTTATACGATTAGGAATGAATACGCATCTAAAAGGTGTTTTATATATCGCTCTTGGTGCTTCTAGTTACGGAGTACTGGCCACTTTTGTTAAATATGCTAATAACCAAGGTTTAGGAACTGGGGGACTTGCTTTTGCTCAATATCTGTTTGGGGTTTTATTATTGAGTATGCTCACCTTCCTATTCTCAAAGAGAAATAGAACTACCGAAGCGGATAGTGCGGGAAGAAACAAAAAGGCTAAGCTGAAACTAATATTATTTGGAAGCTTCTTAGGGCTTACCAGTAGTTTTTATTATTTATCCATTCAATACGTGCCTGTATCTGTTGGGATTATACTTTTAATGCAGACGATTTGGATGGGAGTGGTGTTAGATTATTTTATGGCCCGTGAACTAATCAATAAAGAAAAAGTAATAGGAGCGTTGGTGGCTATTGTAGGAACCCTTTTGGCCGCGAAGGTTTTTGAGTCTAATGTTGAACTCCATTTAAAAGGGATTGGATATGGGCTTTTAGCCGCTTTAAGCTTTACCGGGGTAATGTTTTCTACCAGTAGGGTGGGTTTGCAACTCCCTATTCTTGTGCGTACTCAATATTTAGTGTACGGAGGGTTTTTGGTGATTGTGTTATTTTGGAATTTTCAAATTTTACAGGAATTTAACTGGAATGTCTTTATTAAATGGGGTAGTTTTCTTGGCCTTTTTGGTACAATTCTTCCGCCACTCTTATTCAACAAGGGATTCCCAAAAATAGGTACGGGCCTCGGGAGTATTATTGCTGCCTTAGAAATTCCGGTATCCGTTTTAAGTGCTTATTGGATTTTAAATGAGCAAATTAGCAGTTTGCAATGGATTGGTATTGCAATTATTTTGTTCGCAGTAGTATTGATAAATTTCAAAAAAGAAAGTGAGTAATATCAGAATTACAAACTAGTGAGTGTTTTCATTTTTTATGAGTATTAATGCCTATCAGGTAAGGCTTAATAGTACTTAAACTGTTCCGAAATCGTTTTATATAGATTGTTTAGATGGTTAATTGATTCTGTAAAGCGACTGTTTTAATTATCAATTCTATATACTGCTATTGCTATACTCCTAATGTCTCCATTTCTTGTTTGTAATAAGTCTAAATAAGCCTACCTTTGCAGTTCTAAAAATTAAGACAAATGAGAAATACCTTAAAACTTGGTTTTGTACTGAGCTTGATAACTTTATTCGTGGCGTGCGGGGATTCGTCAAAATCTTCCAACTCTGAAGTGGTGAATGTTTATACACATAGACATTATAAGGCCGATGATGAGCTTTTTACCAAATTCACTGAAGAGACGGGTATTAAGGTTAATATTGTTAATGCCAGTGCCGATGAACTTATCCAACGACTAGAAACAGAAGGGAAAGATTCTAAAGCAGATATCCTAATTACTGTGGATGCAGGGAGACTATATCGTGCACAGTCAAAAGACCTGTTACAGCCTGTTAGCTCTAAGATTCTTGAAGCAAATATTGCCCCTGAATTTAGGGAGAAAGAAGGACATTGGTATGGACTAACCTACCGTGCAAGGATAATTGCCTATGCAAAAGACCGAGTGAATCCGGAAGAAATTAAGACCTATGAAGATCTTGCAGATCCAAAATGGAAAGGTAAAATAGTAATCCGTTCTTCCGAAAATGTTTATAACCAATCTTTGATGGCTTCCATAATTTTGGCCGATGGTGAAGAAAAGGCCAAGGAGTGGGCAGAGGGAGTAGTAGCCAATATGGCTAGAAACCCAAAAGGAAGTGATCGTGACCAAGTTAAAGCAGTAGCTTCAGGAGAAGGAGATATTGCAGTGGTTAACACCTATTATATTGGGTTGTTGTTGAATGATGAAAACGTGGAGGAACGTAAGGCAGGAGAGAGCGTTGGAATTATCTTCCCAAATCAGGACGGAAGAGGTACCCATATAAATGTGAGTGGTATTGGTGTGGCTAAATATGCCCCAAATAAGGATAACGCAGTGAAGTTAATGGAGTTCTTATCGGAAGAAAAATCGCAACAGACATTGGCAAACTTAAATTACGAATACCCAATTAATCCGAAGGCAACTAAAGCCTCCGTTTTAAAAACGTGGGGCGATTTTAAGACAGATTCCGTAGAGCTTTATAAGTTAGGAGAGTATAATAGCAAAGCTGTTATGATCTTTGATGAGGCGGGTTGGAGATAATTGATTGATAGGAATTAGATCTAGGAAAAGGATGCAGAAGGTCCAATTTATTTCTTCAATTTAATTTTTTAGCACTCCCTTATTCTAATTCTATATGTATAAATGTTTTGGATTTGTAAACGAATCCAAAACAATGAAATGTGTTATTAGATGGCAAAAAGAACCACCTATTGGTGGAATAAATGGACAGCTGGGGCAATAGTGATATTGCTCTTGGTCTTAACTCCAATATTCACCATTTTATTTAAGCTCTTCGATAAGCCGGGAGAACATTGGAGGCATATTTCATCAACTTTATTGCCTTCTTACTTTATTAATTCTTTCCTATTACTGTTTGGGGTAGGAGTAGTTACCTTTGTTATTGGAGTAAGTATGGCATGGTTGGTCTCGGTGTATAATTTTCCCGGGCGTAAGTATTTTGAATGGCTATTAATTCTTCCTCTAGCATTTCCTTCTTATATGATGGGATATAGCTATGTGGGAATTTTGGAATATACCGGTCCAATACAGGCATTTTTGCGGAATAACTTCGATATAAAATTTAAGGGGCCTATAGTTGATATAATGAATATGCCAGGTGCCATATTTATTCTTTCTATAAGTTTATTCCCCTATGTTTATGTAATCTGTAGGGCCTCTTTTATGCGACAATCTAGTGCTATGCAAGAGGCAGCCTTTCTATTAGGTAGTAATCGCATGCAGATGTTTACAAAGATTGCGCTACCTATGGCCAGACCAGCTGTAGCTGGGGGTATAGCCTTGGTAGGTATGGAAGTTTTAAATGACTATGGTACGGTTAAATATTTTGGAGTAGATACGTTTACCTCAGGGATATTTAGGGCTTGGTTTTCTTTTGGTGATATTAATACTGCTATTTATCTCTCCGCAATTTTAACCGTTATAGTTTTAATTTTAATTTGGTTAGAGAACTTCCAAAGAGGAAGTCGCAACTGGAATTCTGGTAATGCAGATACCAAACCGGCAATTAGGATTTGGCCCAAACATAAAAGCACCAGATGGCTGTATACGGCACTTTGTATGATAGTGTTATTGATTAGCTTTATTTTCCCGCTGTCACAACTTTTTTATTGGGTTTCCCTAACATGGCGTAATGTTGTAGATTCTGAATTTGGTATCTTAATTTTCAGGAGTTTTTCATTGGCAATTGGTTCTGCCCTGGCTATTGCAGTTATCTCTATATTTTTATTATATACCATTCGCCTAAGTCCTTTGTGGTGGACTAAACATATTGCGCGAACCGCTTCCTTGGGGTATGCTATTCCTGGTGCGGTTATTGCAGTAGGAGTAATGATACCTATGATGGGTCTAGATAGGAAAATCAACTGGTTGTTGTCAGATAATGTAGGGATGATTTTATCGGGAACATTGTTTATCTTAGTTGTTGCATATATAGTACGGTTTATGGCCGTGGGATATAATGCTATTGACGCAGGTTTTCAAAAAACTGGGGCCTCCGTAAACGAGGTGGCAAGATCTCTAGGTGCTTCCTCTTCAAGGACCTTGTGGAAAATAGATTTACCTTTGATAAAATATAGCATAGCGGGGGCGGTGTTATTAGCTTTTGTAGATATATTAAAAGAGCTTCCCCTAACTTTAATTTTGCGTCCTTTTAATTTCCATACCTTGGCGACTAAAGCCTTTGATATGGCAACAAATGAGATGATAGCGGAATCAGCAAACGCTTCCCTTGTTGTGGTTTTAACAGGAGTTATACCAATTATAGTGCTGAATAATATGATAAGTAGAAAAGAATAAATAGGAGTTGAAAGATTGACTGGAGGAGAAAGAGTGATAATAGCTTTTATGTAAGACGATTTTTAAAGCCATCATGCTTTGTAATCAGTAAATAAAAGCAGATAAAACGAATGAACATGGCGATTATTGAATTAAACAATATTAGTAAACGATATCGGAAGGCCGACACTTGTGCGGTGGAGGATGTTTCTTTTTCATTGGAGAAAGGGGAGATATTGGCGCTAGTTGGGGAAAGTGGTTCAGGAAAAACAACTTTGTTGCGTTTAATTGCAGGACTAGAGCATCCAAATTCGGGCATAATAAAATTGGACGGAGAAGTGATTGTTAGCGGTCGCAAATCTTTACCAGCTAATAAACGACAAACGGGAATGGTCTTTCAGGACTATGCCTTATTTCCACACTTAACCATCTTTGAAAATGTAGCCTTTGGTTTAAAAGGTCTTAATAAAAAAGAGGTAGAGAAAAGGGTGCATGAGACTATTAACCTTACAGGATTAAAGGAGGATGTTAAAAAATACCCACATCAACTTTCTGGAGGACAGCAACAGCGAGTTGCACTAGCGAGAGCACTTGCTCCACGGCCAGAATTGCTATTGATGGATGAGCCATTTAGTAACCTAGACACTATTCTGCGAGACCAAGTACGCGAGGAAGTAAGACAGATAATCAAAGCCATGGGGATTACCGCTATTTTAGTAACCCATGATACTAAAGATGCCTTTACTACTGCCGATAAAATTGCAGTTATGCTTAACGGTAAATTACTGCAGATAGATACTCCTGATGCGTTATATAACGACCCTAATTCTTCTTATGTAGCAGAACTTTTTGGAAAATCTAACAATGTTGTGGCTACTGTAGAACCGGGAGGGTTTAAAACACCTTTCGGATTTGTTACAGGACCAAAGGATTGTCCTATGTCTGTTAATAAGGATAAGGTGAACTTATTTTTTAGGGCCGAGGAAACTGATTTTTGTAATGCTGAGGAACCACATCTTTGTGGGATGGTAGAGCAATGTATGTACCTTGGAGATCACATGCAATTAAAAGTTTGTTGTAACCGTTGTACTAGTTGTGCAAATGATTGTGAAAAAGGAGCTGTGGAAGATACCCAACGTATTTTATTAAGGTCTTCGGTGCAAACATGGAAGCCAGGAGATATAGTGCGCTTTAAACTTAAAAACTTTAAAGTAAAAGAAACCGATTCTGAGGAACTACTTTAGGTATGGACAATTATTAAAGTATACTAGAAGGTTGTTTTTACTAGTTTTTTAACAGTTATTCCCAAAAAATCGATAAAATTCATTGGTTTTAAATGCAAAATCAGCTACCTATGGATATATTTTATAGCTTTGCAACGTCATGAAATCATTTTTCCATAAAATGTTATCCGCAGTTATGGCGACCTTAGTGTTATTTACCACTATGTCGTTTACATTGGATATGCATTATTGTGGAGAAACTTTAGTAGATTTCTCTTTGGCTCAAAACGCGCATACCTGCGGGATGGAAGTGCCACAATCTAACAATGATTGCGAAACTGTGGTCCCCGAGCAATCTTGCTGTTCAGATAAACAAATAGTTGTTGAAGGGCAGGATAATCTTAAGTTATCATTTGATAAATTATCTTTTGAGCAACAAGTCTTTGTTGCCACTTTTTTCTATACTTATATAAACCTCTTTGACGATCTGGATGAAAATATAGTTCCTTTTAGGAATTATAAACCTCCTTTTCTCATACGTGATATACAGAAGCTTCACGAGACTTATTTAATTTGATTTTAAACAGTTTCCGTTTCCGATAGTCATCGGGCCGGAGAATTATGCCCTATGGTAACTACCATTCTGGGTTTATTTCGTTGTCTTTAATTTTCTGATGTTATCAGAATTTTATTCAATGTTTCACTGTTTAACAATCAATACAAATGCTAAATAAAAGCATAAAATTTCTCATAGAGAATAAACTGGTAGCAGTATTAATGCTCGTTCTATTCGTAGGTTGGGGTGTTGTAAATGCACCTTTTAATTGGGATACAGGTTTTCTCCCTACCAACCCAGTGGCTGTTGATGCCATTCCCGATATTGGTGAAAATCAACAAATCGTTTATACCCAGTGGGAAGGCCGTTCTCCACAAGATATAGAAGATCAAATTAGCTATCCGCTAACCACCACTTTATTGGGAATTCCAGGTGTGAAGACTATTCGTAGCTCTTCTATGTTTGGTTTTTCTAGTATCTATATCATTTTTGAGGAGGATGTGGAATTCTACTGGAGTCGTAGTCGAATTTTGGAAAAGCTTAATTCCTTACCTGCAGGTCTGTTACCCGATGGTGTAAATCCATCTTTGGGTCCAGATGCTACAGGATTGGGTCAAATTTACTGGTATACGCTAGAAGGTCGTGATAAGGAGGGCAATGTAACCGGTGGTTGGGACCTGCACGAATTGCGCAGCATACAGGATTACTATGTGAAATATGCGCTTTCTTCGGCAAGTGGCGTTTCTGAAGTAGCTTCTATTGGGGGCTATGTGCAGGAATATCAGATAGATGTAAAGCCAGAACTGATGCGCCAATACAATATTGGACTAGGGGAAATCGTAAAAGCAGTAAAAGAAAGTAATAAGGATATAGGTGCCCAAACAATGGAAATCAATCAAGTGGAATACTTGGTTAGAGGCCTTGGGTATATAAAATCTGTTGCGGATATAGAAGACGCTGTAGTTACTTCTGAAGATTACACTTCTATACGTATTAAGGACATCGCCAATGTAAGCTTGGGGCCTGCGCCACGTAGAGGAATCTTAGATAAAGAAGGGGCAGAGGTCGTAGGAGGAGTAGTAACGGCAAGGTACGGTGCTAATCCCATGGAGGTGATCAATAATGTAAAAGATAAGTTAGAAGAACTAAAAGCTGGATTGCCTTCTAAAGAACTTTCAGATGGTACTATTTCTCAGCTTACTGTTGTTCCCTTCTATGATAGATCAGAACTTATTCAGGAAACGCTAGATACCTTGGATGAAGCCTTAAGTCTAGAAATACTTATTACCATATTGGTGATAATCGTTATGGTCTTCAACCTAAGAGCGTCTATCCTTATTTCGGGTCTTTTGCCGGTGGCGGTATTAATGGTCTTCATAGCGATGAAGTTCTTTAATGTGGATGCCAATATTGTTGCATTATCTGGTATTGCCATTGCCATTGGTACTATGGTAGATATTGGGGTTATACTTTCCGAGAATATAATACGGCACCTAGATGAGGAAGAGGAGCGTTTTAAGGAAACGGGAGTTAAACAACCTATAAATACAGTGGTATATAATGCTAGTGCTGAAGTTTCTGGGGCTATACTTACAGCGGTACTGACTACTATTATTAGTTTTATTCCGGTATTTACTATGATAGGAGCGGAAGGTAAGTTGTTTAGGCCCTTGGCGTTTACAAAAACTATGGCATTAGTGGCTGCTTTTGTGGTTGCATTATTCCTTATTCCTCCTTTTGCAGCCTATTTATTCCGTAGAAAAAGCATCAGAAAAACTACAGGGTATCTAATCAGTGGAATATTAATTTTATTAGGAGTTGCTGGGATTGGTTTTGGTTATTGGTTGGGGCTTGTCTTAATAGGCTTCGGTATCACCGGCTTATTAAAAAATAAGGAAATTGCTTCCAAAATATCAGAGAAGCTTTTCCTTACTGAGAAACGAGCCAATTTTTTAAATATAGCTATCTCTGCCTTGGCAATTGTGTTCTTATTGGCAGAATTCTGGCGTCCACTCGGGCTAGATAAAAATATATTCTGGAACCTATTATTCGTAGGCTTCATTTGTTTTGGTCTGTTAGGAGCCTTTTGGATTTTCTTGCAATACTATTCCCGTATTCTAGAATGGGCACTCCGTAATAAAATAGTCTTTCTTTCAGTACCAACGCTTATTGTTGTTTTCGGGGTATTAATCTGGCAGAATACTGGGAAGGAATTTATGCCATCCCTAAATGAAGGCTCCTTTTTACTGATGCCTACTTCCATGCCGCACTCGGGAGTAGAGGAAAATAAACGTGTTTTGCAGCAGTTGGATATGGCAGTGGCGAGCATTCCGGAAATTAAAACAGTGGTTGGAAAAGCGGGACGTACAGAGTCGGCCCTTGACCCAGCACCATTAGCGATGTATGAAAATATTATTCTGTATAAGTCAGAATATATGCTAAATGAAAACGGAAAACGCCAAAGGTTTAAAGTCAACAAGGATGGGTTGTTCGTTCTTAAAGATGGAAGCCTAGTGGTTAATCCCAATAGTGAAATTGATGATAGTATCCATTATGAGGATTCAGAAATTGGTGATCCTTATTTTGTGGAATACCAGCATCTTATTGCTGATAATGATGGTGAGTTTTATAGGAATTGGAGACCGGAAATAAATTCTCCGGACGACATTTGGAATGAGATAGTGCGGGTAACCAAACTCCCCGGTGTAACCTCCGCTCCAAAATTGCAGCCTATTGAAACCCGTTTGGTGATGCTGCAAACAGGTATGCGTGCCCCAATGGGAATAAAGGTAAAGGGGCAAGATCTTCACGAGATAGAAGCTTTCGGCATAGAGTTGGAAGAAATACTAAAGCATGCGGAGGGGGTAAAAGTAGAAGCCGTATTTGCAGATCGTATTGTAGGGAAACCTTATTTACTTATAGATATAAAAAGAGACCGATTAGCCCGCTACGGAGTTTCTATTGAAGAAGTTCAGCAAACGCTTCAAGTTGCAGTTGGGGGGATGCCACTAACACAAACAGTAGAAGGTAGAGAGCGATACGGAGTTCGTGTAAGATACCCACGTGAATTGAGAGCTAACCCCGAAGATCTTAAGAATATCTATGTACCTGTTGAGAAAGGGAATCCCGTGCCATTGGGAGAACTTGTTGAGGTACGCTATGAGCAGGGACCACAGATGATTAAAAGTGAGGATACTTTCTTAGTGGGTTATGTATTGTTCGATAAAATGGAAGGGTTTGCGGAAGTAGATGTTGTAGAAAATGCGCAAGCATTAATTAAAGAAAAGATAGATAACGGGGACCTTATTGTGCCACAAGGGATAAACTATCAGTTTACCGGAACTTATGAAAATCAGTTAAGGGCAGAGAAGACACTTTCGGTAATTGTTCCTTTGGCGTTGGTCATTATTTTCTTGATTCTTTATTTCCAATTCCGTTCCGTTGCTACTTCGTTAATGGTGTTTACAGGTATAGCTGTTGCCTTTGCAGGTGGTTTTCTTATGATTTGGTTTTATGGCCAGGACTGGTTTTTAAACTTCAACTTCTTTGGAGAAAACTTACGGGATATGTTTCAAATGCATGCCATAAATCTTAGTGTGGCCGTTTGGGTAGGGTTTATAGCTCTTTTTGGTATTGCTACTGATGATGGGGTGGTAATGGCAACCTATCTCACCCAGACCTTTGATAAGAACGATCCAGGAACGATTAAGGAAATTAGAGCTTCCGTATTAGAGGCAGGTATGAAGAGAATACGTCCTTGTTTAATGACAACAGCTACCACTATTTTGGCCTTATTGCCAATCCTCACCTCAACAGGAAGGGGTAGTGATATTATGATCCCAATGGCTATTCCTAGTTTTGGTGGGATGTTGATAGCGCTAATAACTCTTTTTGTAGTTCCTGTATTATTCAGTTGGAGAAAGGAAGCGAAATTGAAAAGACAACTAAGAACCCTTAAAGAAATCTAGAAATAATGAATCTAATTATTAATACAACAAAAAGATTGCGCAAATCGCGGTTCCACCAAATGGGGGTATTCCTAGTTTCCCTTTTGGTCTTTGTTTGGCCTGCAGAAGGTCAACAGTTAGAATCGTATATTAAAGAAGCGATCATGAATAATCCTAGTATTCAAGCAGTGGAAAAGCAATACGCAATTTCTACAGAAAAGATCTCAGAGGTCAATTCGCTGCCTAACACTCAGTTTTCCGCTGGATATATGGTTGGGAAAGGTGATATGGCCATGATGCAAGAGGGCGAATTTTCTGTGATGCAAATGTTTCCTTGGTTTGGTACTCTTGCCACACGTGGTAAATATGCTGCGGCAATGGCAGATGCCGATTTTTTGGAGATTGAAATTGCCAAAAGAAAGGTTGCCATGGCATTGTCCCAATCCTATTATCGCTTATATGAAATTGTGAAAAAACAACAGGTATTGGATTCCAATATTCAACTTTTAAAGGTGTATGAGCAGTTGGCGCTAACCTCGGTGGAGGTGGGGAAAGCCTCTGCAGTATCTGTGTTGCGACTTCAGATGAGGCAAAACGACCTTATAGAAAGAAAATTAGTGTTAGAGCAGGATTATGAGGCAGAACTAATTGCTTTTAATAAGATAATGAACAGAAAGGAAGTTGCAGATGTAGCCATTATAGATAGCCTAGCAGTTCCGGAAAAGGATATAGAAATCGATTTTAATAATCTTGAGCTGCATCCCGAATTAGCAAAATATGAGGAGTTAAATAAGGTGGTTTCCCATGCAGATGCACTTAATAAAAAAGAAAGTGCGCCAGAATTTGGAATAGGAATGGACTATATGCTGTTTAATGAGAACCCTAATATGCTAATGCCTATGGTGTCTCTTTCTATTCCAATTTTTAATAAAAGGTATAAATCAATTGCTAGGCAGAACAAACTTAAATATGAGGAACTAGATATTCAAAAACAAGCCTCACAAAACTCATTGGTAACCCAATTACAATCTGCTGTGAGAAGTAGAAATGCGGCACGTATCAGTTTAGAGACCCATGATAAAAATCTAAGGCAAGCAGAGCAAGCTACTGAAATATTGTTTAAGAATTATGAAACGGGAACTATGGATTTTAGGGAAGTCCTAGATGTCCAAGAGTTGCAATTAAATATTCAGCTGAATCGTGTAGAAGCTATTGGCGACTATTTTAAGCAAATGAGTATCATTAACTATTATATAAAATAAAACTATTCTATCAGTATTTAAATTGTAATGCTATGGCGCTCGGGCGGGCTTTACGCTATATCTTTTTAAAAGGAAAAAAGGATGCCGCTGCAATCCCTAGCGCAACAACGGGTAACAAGTAAGTCAATTCTATTAAAGTAAATAGCAAAGCAATTAAATCTCATTAAGTGAGTGAAGGGAAAATAAAATAAAACGATCATGAAAAAATATATCATTTATTTCGCAATATTAGTTCTAGGGTTGGCCTTGGGCTATGTGTTTTTTGGAACTAACAGTGATGTGGCTTCAGATAATCACGATTCTCATTCTATAGAAAGTGCGGAGGGAAAAAATCAAATGTGGACCTGTTCTATGCATCCCCAAATAATGCAGCCAGAACCTGGGGAATGCCCGCTGTGTGGAATGGACTTAATTCCTGCAGAAGAAGGTGCAGAAGGTCTATCGCCAAACGAGATAAGAATGACCAAGAATGCAATGTCACTAGCCAATATTCAAACTACCATTGTGGGGGATGCTACCGAAAGTGAGGATAACTCCTTGTTGCTCTCTGGAAAAATTATGCCTAATGAAGAGGCTAATGCGGTGCAAGCCAGTTATTTTGAAGGGAGAATAGAAAAACTGAACGTTAATTTCACTGGAGAAAAAGTTAGAAAGGGGCAATTGTTGGCAACTATATACGCCCCAGCCCTTGTTGCTGCACAACAGGAACTCTTAACAGCAGCTACCATGAAGGAGTCGCAACCTGCACTGTATAATGCAGTTCGCAATAAATTAAAATTATGGAAACTAACAGAAAAGCAAATCGAGCAAATAGAAACTTCGGGAAAGGTTAGCGAAAACTTTCCTATTTATGCCACAGTTTCGGGAACTGTTTCCGAAAAACTAGCTGAGGTGGGAGACTACGTTAGTCAAGGACAACCAATAGTAAAGGTTAGTGATTTAGGAACGGTGTGGGCTATTTTTGACGCCTATGAGAATCAGATTTCTCAGCTAAAAGAAGGTCAGAAAATAACGGTTACCGCCAATGCGTATCCCAATAAGGAATTTGAGGCTGTGGTATCATTTATAGACCCAAGGTTAAACACCCAATCTAGAACTGTATCGGTACGGGCTACCTTAAACAATAAAGAGGGAGTTTTAAAACCAGGGATGTTTGTTGTTTCCAAGGTGCAAATGGCATCTGGTAATGAAAATAAGGAGCAAATAAGCATCCCAGCTTCGGCAGTGCTATGGACGGGAAATAGGTCTTTAGTTTACGTAAAAACCAATCCGGATGAACCTGTTTTTGAAATGCGTGAAGTTGGTTTAGGAGCTAAAAGTGGCGACCTGTACACTATAATTGATGGACTTTCCAACGGAGAAGAGGTGGTGACCAATGGCACCTTTACAGTAGATGCGGCGGCACAATTACAAGGCAAAAGAAGTATGATGAATGTTGGAGAGGAAATTGAAATAGATCCTTTACATCATTTAGATGGTATAGAGAGATTAGAAGTGCCTTCTGAGTTCCGTAAACAATTGAAAGCAGTTTTTAATGATTATATGGTTATGGAAAATGCACTGGTTCAAGACAATTCAGAAATCCCACAAAATACTGCTAGTTCTTTGCTTAAAAGTATTAAGAAGGTGGATATGAAACTTTTAAAAGATGACGCTGCTCACAATAAATGGATGCAGTTAGATAAAGAGCTTCAAGAAGCGGCTACCGAAATCTCCAAAACCTCAGATATTAAAATGCAGAGGGATAATTTCATCGCACTTTCGGCACATTTAATTAATGCAGTAAAAACTTTTGGCATAGACCAAAAAGTGTATGTGGAATATTGCCCTATGGTGAATAATGATGTGGGGGCATTTTGGCTGAGTACTGAGGAAGAAATCCTAAATCCGTATTTCGGGGCTAGTATGCTTCGTTGTGGGGAAGTTACGGATGAAATTGATTAGCGTTTATTGCTAATAAGATAGTTTGTACTTATGAAGGTGGTATGATAATTTGAATCATACCACCTATCACATCTCCTAGGCTAAATCACTTAATTGTACATTATAAAATTTGTAAGTTTTAAAGAAGTATTCGTATTAGTGGATTAAAATATCCTTATAGTTCATTCTATAATCATGAAAATTCATGGGATATCTACCTACTTAGTTCCTTTTGCACAACTAGCTAATATCTGAATTATCAGAATTTTTGGAGACAAGTCTTGACTCAAAATAAATAACAATCGCTATTTATATAATCGAAAAAAGCATTAATGGTGTTTTGGTTTTCAAGAATAGATGGCATGGACGTTATTTTAAACCCTATGGTTATTCATAAAAAATGTCCTGGTTTAATAATAAAAACATAAAACTAGTTGATTTTACTTACCAAAATTTAGAAAAAAATTGTAAATTGTAGTAGAAATATCTTCCCTCCAAGAATTATAAGAATTCATTTATTGGTTTTAATGATATGTAGAATTTTTCCGTGTTAGTGCATTTGGAAAAGAGCTAATAGTATCCTTGTTTGATAATCTAAAGCTGTAAAACGCTTTAGGGTATTACTACTTGTTTAATTACCGATAGTTAAAGTTACAATAACCTTATATTATTAACTCTTTACCGTTATGGAAGATATACTCAGAGACTTGGCTGAACAGGCACATTCCAATTACTCTAGTGTCTTAGGAGACATAGATAGAATAAAAACGGATATAACCAATGTGCGACAGGGAAAAGTTGAATTATCAGAAATTCAGACCGACAAAGTAAGACTGTCCAACAGAATTTCGCGCGAGGGAACTGCTAAATTGCAAGCTCTAGAACGTATTAATGGGGAAGCCAATTTTCAAGATATTCGTATTATTCGTAGAATAGTACAGCTTTCAAAAGCAGTAGGCCGAATCACTACCAATTCAAGATTAGGTAATACGGGTTATGGCACAGGGTTTTTAATAGCGCCCAATCTTATTCTTACTAATAATCATGTGCTTTCGAGCCCTGAAGCAGCAAGCAATTCTACCATACAATTCAATTATGAACTTGATCAAAGAGGGAATCCAGGCAAATCAGAAAGTTTTAATCTACTACCAAACGAATTTTTTATCACCTCAAGTTATAAGAAGGATTCAGATGATAGAAACAGCGGTCTAGATTTTACAGTAGTAGCGGTAGCTGAGATATCAAAAGCAGGCACTCCAATAACTGACTTTCCAGTAGCTCGATTGGATAAAAAGTTAGGGAAGATTATAGATGGTGAAAATTGTGTTATTGTGCAACATCCTAAAGGCGATTATAAAAAAATCGTCATGAGAGATATCCGTATGTTGGTACTTAAGGACGATTTCCTTATCTATGAATCTGATACTTTACCCGGTTCTTCGGGCAGTATGGTTCTTGGATTGGGTACTGGAGAGGTTGTTGCTTTACACCATAGTGGCGTACCCAGAAAAAATAGACATGGACAATGGTTACGGAAAGATGGATCGGTAGTACAGCCTGGAGATTCTGATAGTGTTATAGACTGGATGGGCAACGAAGGTATTCGGGTCAGTAGTATTTTAAATATGATCGAAAGAATACCAGTGGCAAAATCAATGGAAAAGATTAAAGTTGATTTACTCGGGAAATTTCGGCAATCTGAACATTCCACAATTCATACAGAAAAAACAGAGGGCTTACCTAATTATTATACTATGAACCGTACCGAAAGTACAGACTTAAATACCAATACCCAATATTTTGAAATACAGTTATCGGGAGTTAAGGAAATGCAGAATGATTGGAAAGAAAACGCCGCGAGTTTGGTGTCGGGTTTATTGCTGAATGAACCACTTTATCCAATGTCTACTGAGGAATCTCACCGTAATTTTTACTACATACAGGTAAAATCAGATAAAAGTCCTTGGGAAGTCGCGGCCGAGCTAGAAGGTCTACCACAAATAGACACCTGTACTCCTGATCTCGAGATGTCCACCGATATCAGACCGGGACACTCCAATAGATGGTCGGGAAATGAAAGTTTAGAATCACTAGACGATGGAACGGCCGATTGGGCGCAGAGTGAACGGGAATTTAAAATTAGATGGGCCAATGCCAGATTAGTGAAAACCTATATTCAAGGGGATAAGAATCAAGATTATAGGTCTTGGAATAGGAAAGCCGTGAATATGTTGGGGATTAATTCTGAGGAGGAACCATTTAAGAGTTATAAGGAAAACATGAGCAAGATACGTCTTGTTCAACTAGATACGGGGTATACTGATCACAACAAGGTTTTGGGAGGTTTTGATCTTATGCAAGATGAAGATTTTATTGATGGGGAAGATGCTCGAGATGAAATGAGCGTGGGCATATTAAAACACCCAGGACATGGGACTAGAACCGCAAGTATTATAGTGGGACGTCATGGCAAAAAGACTATTAAAAATGATGGGAATTCGGGTATTGCAGTTGATAATTTAGGTAACCCATTAGTAAAAGTGATTCCCTACCGTATTTCAAAATCCGTTATCTTGATCGGTCGGGGACGTAACTTGTTTAATGCCGTTTTACAGGCCATAAATGCTAATGCTGATATCATCTTTATGTGTATGGGTAGCTATCCAAGACCAATGATTTACAGCATTGCTAAAACAGCTTATGAAAGAGGTATTATTTGGGTCTGTGCTGCGGGCAATAAAGTAGAGTCGGTTATTGCGCCAGCGGTTTACCCTGGTACTATTGCTGTAGCTGCATCTAACCCTAATAATGACATTTGGGAGTATTCTTCCTATGGAAAAGCCGTAGACATTACCGCCCCTGGGGAAGATGTTTATGTTCCTTTTAAGAACAAAAAACAGGAAGATATAATGGTCTTTGGTTCAGGTACAAGCTATGCTACTCCTCACGTGGCTTCTGCTGCGGCATTGTGGAAAGCCAAGCACTTAGAATTTCTAAAAAGACATGTGAAAAAACCTTGGCAAACTGTTGAATTGTTTAGAAACCATTTAAAGGCATCGGCCAATAAAAAAGCAAATGGAAGGATGTGGGATGAAGAAAGGTTTGGTGCAGGTATTCTGGATGTTCAAAAATTATTGGAACAGAAATTACCCGATATAGATGATCTTAATAAAGTAGATAAGTTATTAAGCGGACTTAAGAATGCGTACGATGGTAAAGAGAAACCTGAGCCTTGGGATCTTGGTGTTAGGGAAACCATCCATTTTCTATGGAATACGGCAAGAAAGAAATTGACCCGAGGTTTTGAGAGTGGAATAGTACAGGATTCATTAACAAAAAGAGCTAGAATAAGTGTTGCAGCAATGACAGGGGGATCGGTAAACAAAGTGTTTGAAAATTATGCCGAGTTTGACGATGACCAGACTGAAAAACTATTGAAAGTATATTTTGAAAGCTTCAATTAAAAAAAGACATTATGGATAATTATTTCGACCTTCACATTCATCCGGTAGCTAAAAACCATCTTGCTCGGTACAGTATGGAAATTTCTAGTAATGGTGAAAAATCAAATAAAGATGAAGTATCTAAAATAAAAGATATTGAAGAAATAATTAAAGCGTTACCAATGTCAAAAGCTTTCAAGGACGCTACCGATGAGAACATCTTACGCATCTTAGAAAGTCAGTGCTGTATAGATCATTTAAAAGAGGGTAAGGTGCAATTGGGGGTTGCTGCTATTGCAGCCCTAGAGTTCGGTGTGGCTTCAAGCAAAGGTTTTTATTCGGATCTTTTAAAAAAGAACCTAAAACTCCCATCTTTAAAATTGCCGTTCAGTAAAGAATATTTCGATGTAGTACAGGAAGGGAAAGTCTCTTATCTAAATTTGTTTTTAAGGGAAGTTGAGCAATATTTAGCGCTTAAACAAAGCAAAACGATAGCGATTTTAAATCGTGAAAATGTTCAAGATTTCAATAAAAAATCACTCAATTTAACTTTTGCAATCGAGGGTGGTCATAACCTCTGTATGAAAAAAATTGGGAATGCTCTGCAATATGATGACTTCCCGATTACCGACAAAAATAATGTTATTGATCCAAAATCAATAGCTTCCAAAAATCCAGCAATGGTATTGGAGAACCTTGTGAATAAATTTCGGAAAATCGAATTGGATATCCTATATCTCACTCTGACCCATATAACACATATTCCAGAACAACATCTAGCGACACATGCTTTTGCAACAAAATTATTAAAACACCCTTCTCTTTATCCCTTTGGAAATGGTATTACCGAATTGGGATTTGAAGTTATTGACAAAGCCTATAGCTTAGAACATTTATACAACCATGACAATAGTAATAAGGCATTAAAAGTACCCAGCCCTGTACTTATCGACATTGCACATATGAGCCTGAAATCGCGTTTGGACTTATATAAATACCGCAAAGACAAGGGCTATAATAATATTCCTTTAATTGCTAGCCATGTAGCGGTTACGGGGTACTCCATTAATGATTGGAAGGACAACCTAGACATTAAAAAAAGTATGAACCATGTAGATCAGGGTATTAAGACAGTCAAGATTTCTACCAAACCTAGAACGGCAGGTTGTTTAGGGTCTAATGAGAAAAACGAGTTTGTTTTTAATCCGAATACCATCAATTTGATGGATGAAGACATCATTGAAGTGGTCAATAGTGAAGGAATTATCGGTGTAAGTCTTGATGTAAGAATCTTGGGTTATGAGTCGAGCACTATGCCTCAAAACGATACTTGGGAATTTATAACCACCTCTGACTTTATGATTCATTTTCCATACACTAGTCTGCAATCCATTGGATATGCCGATGCCGAAGAAATACGTTCGGAGGAAGCTTGGCTAACGCCTTCCAAAAAAGAAATGCACCCTCTAAGTTTTTGTTTTAATATCGTTCACTTGCTGGCGGTCATTGGTCTTAAAGCAATGCCTAAGATGTCACCTGAAAAGTACATTTGCGTTGGCAGCGATTTTGACGGTTTTATAGAACCTCTTAAAATATGTAGCGATAGTAGACGGATGAAAGACCTTGAATCCAATTTGTTGAGATGGTTACCAGTAGCCGCAAAAAGGTACCAAAAAGAAAATGGTGGTACGGACGATTTGTTTGAGTTTACAAAGAAAAAAGAAGATTTAAAAAAGGTCGTTAATGCTATTCTTTATGAGAATGGCAGGGATTTTATGGCAAAAGAATTCGCTTATAAAAGAGTGAAGAAAGATAAACTTCAACCAGCTAAATAGAATTGTATACTATGAAAGAAAAAGATGAAAGCAACAATGTAAATACTGGTAAAGAGGGAAAGTCTAACAAGAATAATTCTGATTTACTGCCTTATATAATAGCTGTTGGTGTCTTAATTGGATACGGCTTTTTTATTTATTTTCTGATAGGTAAGTCCAACGCCAAAGAATTAGACTGGAGCAGGCTTATATATTTATTCTCTGGGGTTGAAGCCATAGTTTTCGCTGCAGTAGGATTTTTATTTGGCCGGGAGGTGAATAGAAAACGTGCTGAGAATGCGGAGAAGAGTAGTGAACTGGCCGAAAAGCAGAAAGAGGTAATTAAGGAGCAGGTAGTTAAGGAAAGAAACAATGCTCTTATTTTAGGAGCAATGGCAGTTCAAGCTGAAAAATCTACCTCTAGCATCACAGATCTACGTTCGGACGTATTGGAAAGGACACCCACACCAAATTCTATAGGGAGCATTGCTGAGAAGGCAAAAAAAATGTATCCAGAGTTAAATAATTAGTGACAAGTTAGGCTAAAATAGTTGTATTGCCCAGTTTGGTTAATACTTGTCACTAATGTTTCTTTACCTATTAGGCAGTCCCCATAGCATGATATGGTGTTACCAAATGAATAGGGGTTCCGTTAATTTCTATTAATTCTCCCCGCCAGGCCAACTCATAAAGGGCCTTTAAATCTCTTTTGTCTTCTGGGGTGAGCACACTTTTATGGCCGTAATTCATGATGGTAAAGGGTTTGTGGTCTCCAAAGATTTCAGCGGGCCATGATTTTTCACTGATTTTGGCAAAAAAATGTCTCAGTCCAAATACATGTCCTAGCTCATGCATCATCGTATCAACCTGTTCCTTCCTACTCTGTTCTAACATCATTGGGTAAATAACCAATTTATGTCTACCACTATCCGGAAAAAATGCACTAGCTAGAACGCATCCAAAACTATTACAGTTATTGGATTGACGGAGGTCGATTTGGAAATCAGAATTATCGGCATTCTCACTAAATTTTATGGGAACGGAGTCTCCCCATTGAAGCAGTGCTTCTCCCAGCAATTCTCGAACATAAGTTTTCACCCCTTCAGAATTTTTGTAGTGGGAAAGGGAAAGCTCATCAAATGTCCAACGAAGGACCTGGCTCTTTTTCCATAATGGAATAAAGCCTTCACTAGCATCTACTAGTATTTCTAATGGAGTTCTGTTTCCGGGTGTAGCATGTCCTGATACATCAGTAGTGCAAATGAAAGAATTACCATAGTGATGGATTCCAGATGTTGTGTCCTTGAGCAGTTCTTCTTTGTCTTTTAATGCGAATAATGCTGTGGCATTGGAATTCGCTTCTTTTGTTTTTTTCGTCATAATATAATTTTTATTGGGTTAAACTTTATTGGCCAACGCTCTGCGAAAATTTATCTGAAATGATGGCTTTGCTTTAATTCCACATTATACCGATCTGGAAAAGCATTATTTGAGTACTAATTTTATTCTATAATTAGTTTTTGCTCACACTGTCCTTGTTATGACTAGGATGCCCAAAAACCGTAATAATTTAGATTAGATCACAGATGGGTAATGAAATTTAAAGTATGATCTTAATTTTATAATATTGAACCCTTTACTTCTGGCCTCCCGAAGCAAGGAATCTACTTACCAATGGAATAACTACGCCTAACCCTCCCAAAGTACCTATTAATGCCTCAAAATCTTTAATCAGCTTTGGATTACCCAAGGCGATAAAAACAATGGTCGTAATTATGATAAGATAGAGAATGATGCGGGCATTGCCCCAGGTTCCCTTTCCTCGGTTCTTATTTTCGAGACGTAAAGCTTCGTTCATTGAAACAGACGTCATAATAAAATTTTTAAAGCTGTAGTTGAAAATTGTAGGACGATCCTTCCAAACTACCAACCCTTTTTTCATTAGTGAGAAGAGTGAATTTCTGTTTTTGATGTTTAGAAACCCGTCCTTGGCCAAATCATATAACATATACCTTTCTCTGGTAGGTAACGCATTCCAGATGTCGTTATAATAACCGTGACCCAGGTTTTGAGTATGCATCACCATGCGTTGCCTATCTAATCGCTTATATTTTTCATTCGGATTTTCGGTTTCGTATAGTGTTTTTGATAAGATTATTGGGGCCAAGGTGGGCAGGAATTTACTATGTCCCAATTCTTCAATTAAAGGAGTGATAGTTGCAAGATATTTAGTTGGTTCCTTTTCTGGTATAATTCCTAATAATCGATATACCTTTTCCTTGTTTTCTGTGATGCCAATAAGGACTTGTGGAAAAGCGCTCAAAATATTTCGCCAGGAGTTAAAGTCGTCTTCAAAGCTCCCCCAAGGCAGACTAGATTCTTGAGGCGGATTCTCGTAAATCGCGAATATCTGGCTAGGATATACTTCAGATACTAGTATCACTCGTTTTTTCTTTGAGATCAAGAAAGAAATGACCTTTAGTTTTATATGGTTAGAATTGAAGGATTTTATATTGTGCTCTAGATGTTCTATGATATAAGCTTCATGCTTCTCCCAATTAAATTCTTCTTGATTTTTTAACGTATACCCAGCTAGTAAACTTAAAACAATGGATATGTCGGCATTGATGTCGATATGATCTAGCCGAAGCATGGAGAGTGAAACACCTTTTTTATACCCAGCAGATTCTAGAATCTCACGGGCAAAAGTTCTTTTTCCTGAAAAAGGCAAGCCTATTAATAATAGGCCCGAGTTTGCTTTTTTGGCGAGGAGCATCTTTCCAAGTTTTTCTGTATAGTTTTCTCTTTGATTGGAATCAAAATCATTGGGTCTTAAATGTCGAAAACGAAATGCAAAAAAGCGATCCACAAAAAATAGGATCAAGGAAAATAGAATGGCTAATATTATGAGATTGCCAGTTACCATCAAGGTCTTATTAGTAAAAGTATTTTGAATGGCTTTTTGGGTATCATGCTTAATTATACTTACAACACCCGGTTTGTTTAAGTATGTTAATGTAAGGGTATTTGATTCTTCGTCGCTTAGCCAAGAACTGTCTTGTGCACCTCTGTAAACTAGCGCCTTAAACTGACTCACTCGTTCGTCGTAAATAGGTCTTGTATGCCAAAGAAATTCGTTAAAAATGGAGTCCTTGTCTTTGTTCTTACGGATAAAATTTTTCCCCGTAACTATTTTAAAAGATTTGGCATACACGGGATAAAGACCTTGCATCAAATGATTATTATAGAGCGTATCATATTTTTCTTTTAAGATTGTGGACACTTTCCATTCGTTAGATTCTTTCCAACTTTTCCAGTCGTTTATATTTCTCCAATTTTTCCAATCATCAAAATTTTTAAATGCGGGTAAATTTGCTTCGAGTGCTTTCTCTTTGGCCATATATTTTTGTGCCATATATATTTGATCAGATTTGGACCAAAACTGATCATTCAGGTATTTAGAATTAACAAAAACCAAATATGTTGGGAACACTGCTGCTAGCAGCAACCAACTGAATAAGAAAATAGAATACCAATACCTATAGGCAATATGGAATTTAAATTTATTGTATCTACATAACTTTTTTATCCCATTTGGTAGAGAAAAAAATTGTCCGCGAACTATTATGGCTAAACATCCCAATTGCAACAGACCAGCAACTTTTGCGAAGGTATAATTATCTGAATCTAGCTTGACCATTAGAATGTTCAGAAAAAAAATGACTGTAAGCAATAGAAAATCCCGTACCCTAAATTTTAAATCGGGTTTATTTCTATATGGGTGTAAGGTGTAGTATACAATTAAATACACCCATATAGGTAATAGCAAACAAGTAATATAGACTTTTGTTGAATCTGTGTTGGGTATATAGAGGTTAACAATAACACCGATTAATAGAATGCCTAAAAAGAGAATTGATAGCAATATATAGGTGTCTCTATCCTTCTTTTTTGGGGTCAGGAATTCAAATAAAAAACGATCGTAACGATATAAGCCCAGCTTTGGATTTCTTATAATTAAGGAAAGAATTGTGATGAGGAGTATGAGTATAACGGCTAGGACTATTCCGATGAAGGCAAGAGTCAATACCTCTGAAATACGAGTACGAAGAAGGCCTATGTCATAAAGAGCAATTACACTTAAATTAGTTCCTTTTATTGGTGTAACATTAAATAACTTCCCTTCATCTCGATAATTAACCAATCCATTGGCGTTAATTCTTCCGAGTACCGCTGCCCTAACATCGTGGACCTGCCTGCTTACCTCAAAGAAGTTTTCTAAAGTAGCCCTTCCTAATTCGGAATGAAACCAAACTTCACCATTATTATCGACAATTAGAAATTGGTAACCAAAGGGTAGAATGGGATCATGAATGGATTTTAGTTGTGAAGAACCAACCCTATAACCAGGAAGACTATCGTTCTTGTTATTAACTATATATATCGCTTCCTCTGTTTGGTCTTCTATGGATACCACAGGACGCATTACATATTTAATGGTGTCATTGGATTGCCAAATGTTTTTTAATGCGTCAAAATCCTTATAATATGGTCTTGTGCTAAGGTTTTTGGTGTTTATTATTTCAAAATTTTCGATGAATCCTATGTGATAAAGTACATTCCCCTTTTTACTTATTTTAGTAACAAACTTAAAATTGTTCATGAAGGAGAAGTTCTTATTTGATATTCCAAAAAATTGGGTTGAATCTGGAATATTTACTGAATCTTCTTTTTGTAGAGAGATGTTGTAGAGCTTATTCACATTGGCAATATTTTCTTTCTCAAAACGCTCTCCGATATTCTTACTGAATCTAATCAGTTGATTCGGGACTTTATGGTAATAATCATTAAAATGGCTCATTACAGATAGAAAGACGATTATGATAATAGGTGCGCCCAAGACTACGGATATTCCTGATAAAATAACATCGTTACTAGATAGACGTTCGTCTTCTGCAATAAAAAGCATTTTAAAATACGGGAGGCCGAAGAGAGAGAGCAGTAAAAAAGTGGTAAGCAAGGCAATGATCCAGGGATCGATTTTTCGGATAGTTTCATTGTAACGGTCGGCTTTTATTAGACCAATAATTTCAATTTTCAATTTTATATTTGGAATCAAGGACGACTGATAATTATATTCCCTTCCAAAGAGTTGATATTTAGTTTCTTTAATTGGAATTGGAATTGAAACTCCCATATTCAGTAGATTGGAGTTAAATAAAGTGTCGGGTGGTTTTATGGTACCTATTAGTGAGCTTTTAAAAATGTCCTCCATTGGTTTCGAGAACCCATTTGCTTTCTCTTTAGACTTGGTTGAATCCGGTAACCCTGAAGGATCTTTGATTGTTACCATGTACTCGTCGAATGCTTTATCTAATTTAAATGACTTGCCCTGCTTTTTCCACATGGATTCAATATGGAATTTTATAGGAGGAACCAATTTCACGAGGGAGTCCTCTTTTATAATTTTAAGTTGAATATTATTTTGCGAAATAAAGGATTGAATATCATTGTCTAACTGCCTTTTAATAATGTCAAAATCAGCATCTAATGTTTGTAGTTTGGATTCCCGAAAATGGTGTTGATTGCTTTTAATATAGGAATAGTATGCCGCGAAGAATAACGCAATAACGATTAGGGCGACTGTTAGTAAACCTAAAAGCCTTTTATTAGCGGTTAAGGGCTTTCTTTTACTGCTAGCTAATGAAGAAGTGGTATGCATAGGTTCGAGTAAAAATGATTAGAGTACCATGCGCATATAATGGAGCTCATTGTAATTTGAACTACTAACACAGAAGGGGATAACCTGTTTTATAATTAATTGCTAGGGCCCTTTTTTTGGGAACAATAACCTAGTGATTGTTATAGTCAACGTATGCTAGGTATTGGGACAGTTATAAATAATTGACTCAAAAAGGTTTTAATATAATTTTGTGCTAACCTCCATGAATCAAAAGTGTTTGGACTATTTGGAAATTATTAATGCTTGTGTCCTAGCTAAATTTATACCTATTAGGTTATAAGGTGATAATTAAATAAATTTTACGGATATTACCGTAAGGAAAACCCGCAATACGTTTGCGCTGCCGGTTTTCCTTACGATAGTAATTTTCTACTCCGTAGGGCCACTTCCACCATCATTAAAGTTATCGGTATCTGTATCCGTTAGGTCTTCATTTTCTTCTTCATTATCCGAAGCATTCGCCATAACCTGAACAAGCCATTCGGCAGGTCCTCCGATGTCAAAATTTTCGTCTGCTGAAGAGGTGGCATCATCCATTTGGTCAGAATCATCGTTTTCCGATATTCCTAAATCTGCAGGAGGGGCTCCTGCATCTGGAACAAAATTGGTATTATCGGTATGATCCTCCATTTTTAAATCCATGTCATTGGACTTTTCATTAATATTAATATATATATCCATATTTGAAATTTTAGAATTGATTCAAACAAATTATAGATTAAGAATCGCATACCTTGCATCGAACTGCAGGGTTCGTCCCGTAAGGTTTTTTGCTTCAATGAAATACTTAATCTTAGTCCTAGTCTGTCTACAGACTTTTATCTTCCATTCTAATTGGGCGGGACCATCGCGAACGGGACTTTTTGGAATGCAGTACCATACCACATGCCAATTGGCAGGCCAACTGTGTGTAAACCATTTACGTGTACTATTGGCAGGAAGACTGCCTGTGAATTGAACACCTACTCTCATAATATATCGATTTATGGTAAGATTCTCTTTTGGACCTTACCGGGTTAATAATCCATTTTTATTGTTTTTAGAAGCTTTTTTGAAATAAGTAATTTCAAAAAAGTATTTATGACGCTATTACACAGTAACGGGCTTCAACGTTAACCGGATAGTTTTTAAGGTTCTTTATCTCTATGAAATATTTAATACGACCAAAAGCTTGTCTAGTAGTTTTCACCTTGAACTCTATTTGTTCTGATCCGTCAATGGCTGGTGCGGTAGGTACTACCGTCCAGATGACATGCCAATGATCTGGCCAGCTATGGGTAAACCATCTTCGGGTTGCCCTCCGAGGAAGATTACCTCTAAATTGCACACCGCACCATGGTCTTCTAAAAGCGGTAGCAGCTACTAAAGCCCTCAAATTGGGTCGGTTTCCGATACGTTGACTAACCGGATTGGCTCCGGCCTGTTGAGGTGAACCTGTAGATCTAAGTAATTGTCGCATCCTACTGGGAGTGATTAAGGCTCTGCCAGCGGCTTTTTGAATTCCTTGTAGGCAGGCTACTGTACCCGTAATAATTGGAGAAGCACTACTGGTACCATTAAAAAAATGGGTGTACCATTCATTCATGTTATTTCGATCGGACCCTCTCACTACTCCGTATCCACAGGTAGTAACACCTTGACCCCAGCCTTGTGCATCTATGCAGGAACCATAGTTACTAAAGCCTAATCGACTACGATCTGCGCCCCAATTTCTCCCATTGGTACCTGGGGGAGGTGCACCAGCACCTACCAAAACACATCCACTGTCATGTCCCGAACTTCTACGAAATGGATTTCTCCAACTAGAAGGAAATCCGCTAGGTCTAGTATTGTAAATAGCATCATCTAGATTTTGAGATCCATTTCCCGCCGCTTCTACCACTATAATTCCTTTATTGGTAGCATATTGTAATGCCGCAAGATCATCTGGCCACCATTCAATAGCTATAAAGCCCATTTGCGTGTTGCCTCCTGGATAATTTGGACCTCCTCTATGCAACTCAATAAGCATTACATCACCAGAAGAAAGGTTGTCGGCTGCACGACGTATGGCCGTTGCAGTTCCTACTCCGAAAATTGAATAGGCTCTTACATGAGCTCTAGGGGATATACCGGTTACTCCAAAGCTATTAATGTCCCCTGTCATTTCCCCAAAAACAGCAGTTCCATGATTAAACCACCTGAGATCACTGGTATTGTTAGTTCCTCCGAGAAGACCTCCTACATTGGTTCGTAAGTCTTCGTGACTAAAGTTCCAACCTCCTTCAATATCAATAATACGTACTCCACTACCGCGTCCTCCAGGTAAAGTCCATGCATAACGCGCATCTACTCCTTGTGGTGCTGCATTTAAATACCCTTGGTTGTTTGTGAGGTTTTGGGTAATGGGCACATCATCATCGTCTGGTGCATCGGCCATTCCATCATCTCCAAAATAGACTGGCGGCAGACATCCTGGCTTTACATATGCACCTTCTACTTCTTCAAGATCATTTAAGGAAGCGGCTATATTTTCTAAATTATCGCTGTCCGACGTTTCCACTTTATAAAACTGCCGCATTTTGGAAAGATCGTTTTCACCTTCCATGGAGCTTGACTTTGAAACTAGTTCAGCTACCTCTTCGTCGGTATCCCCAAATAGCGGAACTAATTGCAGTTTCTTTTCCACTATAAACCCGGCTAATGTGCTTGCCGATGGTTTAGATTTCGCTTTTGATGCTTTCATTGCCTCCATTGCATGAGGAGCTTCAACACTTTTTGATACCACAATGAGCTCAGGTGGAGATCCAGATGGAGAATCAATGATTCTTTTACTACTTTTTTTTGTTGGCATAAGATTGAATTTATAGGTGATAATAGTTGTCAGCTATTTCAACCTGATTAATAAATAATAGTTAGGTTATATACTAAAATAGGGGGTATACATTTTTGATTTTCAGGAAAGAAAATCATTACATTGGAGGGAAATCGAGGGGCTTTTCATAAACGGATTCAATACCATCTATCTGCATTAAGGTTTTGATAATGCTATCTAAAGGTGCATCGTCATCAACGTGTAAATAATGGTAGCACTTATCATTAAGATAAAGCGGCTCTACTTTGGGGGTGGGTTTAAAGGGAGCAAGTACGCTCCTGACTAAATTATTTTCTAGAAGGTCTTTTTTTTTACTGGATGTGATAATAACCAATTCCATTTTTTACACCGTTAAGGATGCTCTTTAAAAATTATCTAAACGCTAGGGAGAAAATACTTATACAGTCTGTTCGAAAAGTAAATAACTTTTTGGAAGTAGTTCTATAGACTATAACTAGACCATCATACTTCTAAAGGTAATGTATTTCTGACATTTTAAGAGTGTATTTTGTATGTTTTGTCTATTTTAATTTATAAATGGTTATGAATTTAGTATAGAATTTGTTAAAAACTCTCCTATAACTCTTCTCTTGTCAGTATCAATCCAATATTTTTCGATTATAGTTCTGTGTAAAGAGCTGAAATATTGAATTCAATAATGGGTTAAATTTTAGAATTTAGATTCAATCGATTAGTTTTCTAATCATCACGCTCACTATGCTTTTATTGAGGTTTTTTTGAATTTTTCGTTTTAGCCAGAAAACCCATGGTGTAAACTAATTTTGGATTATGATATACCTGTAATTTATAGCCTATTAAATCATTTTATGATAGGTCTGCATCAGGTAAAGGCATTTCTTAAACACCTTGTCTTATAGTGCGCGGACAAGGTTATATCTAATAGTGATTCGAATCAAATAAATATCTATTAAAAAAAGGGAGCAAATTGAAAATTATGCTCCCTTTATAGGATAATTAAACAAGGTAATTCTAAATCATTATTCGGTGGAGTTGGAAGCCGGAATTAAACGGGCTTTCAAATCTGGTTCTGCCATGGTGCTATCTAAGGGGAACATAGGTCTATTGATGCGCTTATAGCCCAATCTATGAAGATCTTGGTCAACACCACCAGGGGTTAGTGCCATAACCCAATCGCCACGCATATCATAAAGTTCTGGTACCAAGTAGCCTATTTTAACTACAACGATGTCCGTTTGCTTAGGATTTAAGCCTAAGTTGGTGAAGTCGCTTAAGTAATGGTATGGTTTTCTCTTTTTAGTTACAATTACATGTATGCTACCTACCTTAACGACTACTTCTACTTCTGCGTTTCTGTCTCCTTCTTTAATGGCTTCTATGGTGCCTTCGAGTTCTACAGGACCTGCAAATCGGTCATCTACTGCTGCACCGGCCATAGCTTTAATTTTTCCGCCGACCCCTATTTCAAGGGCTTTAGCAACAAATTCAGGACCGGGGATGGAAGCATAAATTAAAGAAGGACCGTTATCTGACTTAAATTCTGGCCTGTCTAATAATTGTTTTAATGTCCAAGTAACATCACCAGCACCACCGGCGGTAGGGTTATCTCCCATATCACTGATCATATAAGGTTGTTTGTCACTAGCCAAGGCCAGTTTTAAACTCTCTTCCAAAGTAGTAGTTGGAGCAACAAATTCGAACTGATTTCGAACATCCCAAAAGCTTTGTGCTAAAAACTCAGCTCCTTTTTCAACTTTTTCCTTATCGTCACCAGTAACCATAACTACGGCATGATTCCGCGGTTCATCTGCCCAGGCATAACCAATCCAAATAGCAGCATCAATAACACCTTCTTCTTTCTCAACATCCGGAACTTTGGCGTAAAGACTTTTACCGGGTTCAATACGGGTACTAGTTTTTTCACCCGGCAATAATATGGGTACAGGAACCCAAGCCTTATATTTTGGCTTCCCTTTCCCATTTTCAAGTCGCTCTAAAAGATTATCAACTGCTCTTTTCTTGGATTGCATGGCATCTTCGTGAGGCGCCATTCTATAGCAGGTTATTAAATCGGTGTGTTTGGCTAACCTTTCGGATACGTTACCATGTAGGTCCATAGATGTAGAAATTAGCACATCTGTCCCTATTACTTCTCTTATTCGTTTAATTAAATCACCTTCTGGGTCATCTAATCCAACTACACTCATTGCACCGTGTATATCAAAGAAAAGTCCGTCATAGGGTCCGTTTTCTCTTAGTAATTTCAAGGTTTGAGATACCAAAGATTCGTAAGCTTCTTTGGTAACCGTACCTCCAGGTAATGATTTTCCAACTAGGGTAGGGATCCATTGTGCCCTGTTCCTATTGATAGAATCAGTTTGTAGAAAGGGGTATCTTTTGTATACGTCATCTCCTTGGGTAGCATGAAAAGCCTCTTCATGGGTTAAGGCAGGTGAAAAGGTACTGCTTTCAATTCCTAAACCAGCAATTGCAATTCTGGGTAGTTCTTTGGGGTCTTTTTGTTTGTCTGTCTCTTTACATGAAGAGAAAAGAACTAAAACTAAAAGATAGTAAGTGTAAATTGGTTTCAATGTTTTGTTGTTTTAGGTTAATAATGGACTAAAATAAGGAAGGGTCAATAATTTTCCTTTAAAATTTAAATATAGGAATCGAATATAAGAATTTTAGAAATCTAGTAGAGATTCTAGAGTGAATACTCACAAAATTGATATAAGAAATGGAATAGGACTTCAGATTATACAAAAGAATTCGTTAAAAAACAGGGCTGATTTTCTGTCAATTTATCTCGTGTCAATTTCCAATTCAAACCTAAATTACAAGCCATTGGGTTTTGTCTTTATCTGGTAAAATTTCCACCTCATAATGGCCCATATCGCCAATAGCAGTTGGTAATTTTCCTTGGGAAAGGGCATTAAACATAGGAGTGGGATCTGCATCAAAATCCACAATCCTGATTTCATTGTCCATTAGGGTTTTTAATAGCGCTACTTCGTAGGTCAGCAATCGATTTAGCCAAGGTAGTTTAAAGTTTTTCTCAAACAAATAATCGGCAAAGTTAAGAGCTTCTTTATAGCTAAGTTGTTCGGGTGGGCAACCGTTCCAGAAATCCTGAAGTAGTATAGCAAAAGCTTTTTTGCCTATTATAAGCATCATATATCTTGTAGTTAGTTTGAAAACTCTAGCAACCATTGATGCTCTAAATTCACGGATAAGATATTGATAAGTTTCAATACGTGAGGTATTACCGAATCCTGGTGTTTCTATATTCCTGCCAATGACCAAGCTTCCTAATATATTTTCCCATTGCAATGGGTCCAGTTCTTGGTTCAATTTCTGAACGGCACATACCGCGTCGGGTATTCGTTCAGAATTTGGAATTTTATAGGACGTATTTCGGTCATCCCAAAGTTTCCGAACACCTTCCATTTCTTGGATAATAATGGAATCGCCAACAACCGGAATATATGAATCGAAGATTTCATAAGTAATCTCTTTGAGGTTGTAAAGATCGGGCAGTATTTCTCGGGTAATTGCCAAAAGTCTTTTATCTATAGGCCCAGAATGAGAATCCATCCAAAGGCCATTAAGCTCTGTCCCTCCGGCAATATGCATTTCTACCACATATTCCAAGTTAATTTGCTTAAGAAATTTGCTAATACTCTGACGTCCGTTCAAATGGTTTGCAAAAAGATTGTGGATGTCCAAAAGAATCCCGCATCCGGTAGCTTCACATAGTTTGGAAACAAACTGACCATCATCCATTTCTCGATTATTGGGACAAAGGTAATTCACCCCAGTTTCTATGGCTATGGGCTTATTAAGGGAATTTTGTAAACAGGTTATATTCGCTATAGCCTGCTTAAGGCCCTTTTCAGTCTGTAACGGTGGTAAAAAAAATCCGGTATTAAATTCAGTTACCGCATTAAAACTTAAATGCTCTGTAATCCATGGACTGTCAAATATATCTGTTGCGTATTGAATCAAGTTCAGCTGATCTTTGGCAGGAGGGAGACTGCCACCAACTGGTGCTCCAATACTATGTACCAACTTATGATAAGGCGTGGCAGCAATATTCTCGAAAACTTGATTGGGGATCACAAGTCGGTTAAATTTATTCCGTAAACAAAGGGTTTGGGGCTCAATTTCAAAAGTGTCTATTAAGCCTTTAGGAAATTCTATCCGCTCTACAGAAGGAGAATAAATAATGCCTACCCCCAATTGGGGTAAGCATTTAAGTTGACTCGCTTTACCACTGGTAACCATGATTTTCACTTAGAAGTTACGGGAAAATTGTTCTTGGAAGAAAATATCTTGACCAGAACAACAAGCCATACAACCAATTTCCTCGAAAATATCTTTTAGGACCATGTCAATCTTATCAATGCTAAAGGCCGTTTTTTGTGAGAGACCTACTTGCATTGTATTCGATTTAAATACACTGGGTTGAGGGGTCGGATCTGCCATTTGATTTAAGGGTGCAACCTTGAGGTCGCTAGGATTTATCAGGTAATCCCTTATATTTGTAAAATAGCAATCCACACCTGAAAAACATTTTGGGCAGCCTAGATCGTCCAATAAATTATAGATGCTTTTTCGAAATGCATCTGAATTGTAAGCGACTTTTGCGGGAATCGACAAGCGAATGGCTCCCTTTGATCTACGTTTAATTTTAGTTTCCATATGATATATTTATTTATAAGTTACATGGCAGTTGTCGAGGAGAAATATGCTTTTAATCCGGGAGGTAATTCGTAACAAATATGAGAGGGAGAACACGAGCTTCTATAGTATTGAGAGAGCTGTTTAGGATTTTATGTATACGTAAGTTATAAATAATGGTTTATACAAAATGCTGAATTTGTATAGCTCGCTGAGCTATATGTATGAATGGTAAAAAAGTTCTTTATTCATGACATTGAAATATTTATAATGAAAAAGATTATAGAGTAATACTCTTTGAGGTATTATAAGATATTTTATCCATGTACAGATCTTGTTGTGATTATTTCAGATATGCCAATAGATTTGGATGTAGAGCCGGAGACGGCCGTGCGTTAAGAAATGGTCCAGTGGACCATTTTAGCTAAGGAGCGGGCTGGCGTGTGGGCTTCGATTCACCCGGCAGAACGCAAAAGAGGCTGTCTAAAAAGGCAGTCTCTTTTTCAGTTGAGCCGGGGAGAACAGAACCTACCGCTGGAAGGCCCTGTATTTAGGGGTTTTGAGGGTGCCTAAAATTAAAGCTCACCGAATAGGTGACTTTTACCTTATGGGTACCCTATTCATTAATCCAAAGAGGAGGTTAGATTATAGATCCTTTGGTAGCGTTGGTGAAGCAAATCAATATACTTTGCTTTCATGGTTTTGGATAAGAAAGATTTAGTTAGACATTCTATAGCGTCTTCTTTTTTATCAGAGAATCGGGTGAACACTCCCGAGATTTGCCTTTCGGTTAAGCCGAGTCCTTTCCCTAAATTTTCAAAATGCACTCTTTGTAACTTAGTTTTTTTTCCTTGAAGGGTAAGAGCCATTTCCTCTTTGTCCTCAGGATTTACTATAGCTACATTAAGCAGGTCGTAGGCAGGTGCCAATAACCATCCTGATTTTGATTTAATCATGGAAAAGTTTTTAAGGTGCATGTCATTATTCCCTGTCAAGAAACTGAATAAGGACAACTCAAAAAAGAAAACCATATCCAATAGGGTGTTTGCAGAATGGTTCCGCAAAGCCTTTCCAACTTTTTCCATAGAGCTTTTGTACTTATCAAAAGCTTCTGTTATTTGGAACATATCCAACATATGGATTTTTTGCCCATCATCGGTTCTATCAACGCGTTTGGTAATATAGGATAGTTCACCCGATTTCAAGGGAATTAAACTTGAGGGTACGGTCTGTATGCCGAAGATTTCAGCTATTCGCATAGTTACATGTTCATTCTGTGGCATTTCAGGATAGTCGGGCGATGGTGGTTTAAAAATATAATTACCTCCTAAAGCTCCTACAACCGTCAATCTAAAATTACTTTCCTCCTTAACTGCGTTAATAAGGGACATTGATAATTTGGGTTGTACTCCCGGAACAGATATGCTTCGTTTTACCACACTTTTAGCAAGTTCTGACATATCATCCAGCGAATATTCTAATGTAGGGACTTCCTTAGTTCCGAAAAAAGCCAAACTACAGTTGTCGTGAAAGGTGGTTTCGCTTTTTAAATCCCTATAACAATACAAACATTTATTATTCATAATCCTCTTCTATAGGTTTTACACTTACCGCCCCGATGCAATTTTGGCAACAAGCCAATAATAGCCCCATACGGTCATTTGGATTTAACTTCCAGTTTTTGGTGGCAATATTTAATAACCAACCTTCTGGTATCAATCCTTCAAAAAACGGAAAAAGTCTATTGTCTTTGTATGGCGCTGAACGTACTGGCATGGAAAACGTAAGGAATTGATCCTGGTGCTTATTTGTATATTCGGCTTCGTACTGGAATATATAGTCCCCATCGTCAGTTTCTATAAGCTCTCCGGCAAGCAGGGTGTCATAAAATATTTTAGCCTTTCTCATAGCTCATTTGTTTTACTGATGGGTACGGCTGCTAGTGTATGCCCAAACATGCTCAATACTAGGTTCACTTTTTCCATGTTCAAGTTTGTCTTGCCTTGTTCTATTTTTCTGATAACTGTTAAGGCAACCCCAGAACGTTCGGCAAACTCCTGCTGGGTAAGATTTACCTCTTTCCTCCGGGCTTTTACAAAATCGGATAATGTTTCCATTATATGCTTTTAAGTATAATTCATAACAAATATACGTATTTATATGCAATAACATATAATTATTGCACTGTGAGTATTTTTATATGCATTTACATATAAAGATAACTGGATAAGCGAAAGTATACGCGATTGCATATAATTGCTGGGTAAATTAATGGTAGTGGCGCATAATTTTCAATGTTCCAAAACCTCCGTCCATTTTCCTTTCCCCTATAGCCATCGGGATCTGAAAAATCGCACCGTAAATAAAGTCTTGGACACAAGTCGTTTTAAGAAAAATAAAACGACTTAAGTCGGCTTTAAAATTCGACTAATTTTCAAGGACATTTTTCATTAAAATCTATTTTAATGATCAAAATTTTAAATGATATCAAATAAAGTGAGAAAATCTCCTATATTTTAAGATTTTTTTCCGAGTAATTTGTATATATTGTTCTTCATTTCCAATGCAAAAGTTACTCAATTTCTTCTTAATCGGATTGCATAATCAGGCGCTCTTTATCTCCTTTACAAGTCGACTCCGTTTACTCTTTTTATAAATCCTTTTTAAGCCGAAACCAGAGGGGTGGATTCGTATTGGAAAATAATAAAAAAAGGGAGAGGGTAGGGATGGGAAGAAAAATTATTGTTATGTGCGACCTATAATTTAAGCTTTAGGGGACAGCATGCTCTATAATATATCATAATTTGCTGGGAATTATGATTCTTTGGATTAAGTCAAATTTGTAAAGTTAGTTTAAAGGATAAGTAATGGTAAATTGTAATAGTGCTTTTCTAGAAGAAAAAAAAGGTATAGCAAGAGGGTAACACGCTAAAGCGGCGTTACGAGTTTAAAAGCACTTGTTTTTAGTGGTTTAGGAGATGTTGTAGGATTAGTGGTTGTTCGTGGATTGGGTCAAATTCTTTGGGAGTCCCAGTAAACATTGAAAAAATATGACCCAATTGGTAATAGGATAGGTAATGTTTAAAGATTGCTTTAGGAACTATTGAAAATACGTTTTCTTATTATTGTTGCTAAGATGTGGTATATAATCTTCTGCGATAATCTTAATTAATTCACCAACAATTGATAAGGGTTGATTCCTAGGTCGGTTTGAAGTGATAAATTACAAAATATCAGCGAATGTATTTGGTTTATTTCCCTTTTACTTTTTTGTTTTTCTTTTGCCTTTCGTCCGCCAACTTCTTCTGGAGCAACATCATATCATCACCTACTTTTCTATCTACAATCTTTGCATAGTGTTGTGTGGTCCTTAAATTCTTGTGCCCCAACATACGCCCCACGGTCTCTATAGGAACTCCATTGGAAAGCGTTACGGTGGTAGCAAAGGTGTGGCGGGCCAAATGGGTAGTCAGGTTCTTATTAATGCCACAGAGATCGGCAATTTCCTTTAGGTAGGCATTTGACTTCTGATTACTTAAAACGGGTAACACACAATCCCCGTTAACCACTTTGGGATGGTCTTGATACTTTTGCAATATTGCCTGTGCAGTAGGGAGTAGGGGAATACCTAATTTCGACTTTGTTTTGGTCCGTGTGGCATGTATCCACTGACTTCCATCTATATGCTTTGCAATGTTATCCTCATTTAATTTTTGTACATCAATATAAGCAAGCCCGGTAAAGCAGCAGAATAGAAACATATCCCTAACTACATTTAAGCGGTCCCCGTCAATTTTTTTTTGCGGACAAAGCCTCAAGTTCTTCCTTAGTTAAAATTTCACGCTCTACGGTTTTAAACTTAGCTTTATAGTTATAAAAAGGGTCTTTGGTAATCCAATCGTTGGCTACAGCCATACGAATGATCTTTTTAAAATTATTGACATATTTCAGTGCAGAATTATGATTGCATTCTTTTGTCACTTTTAAGAAATACTCAAAACCTTTTATAAATTTTAGGTTTACATCCCTGATCGGGATATCCGATCCACCATATTCTGCTTTTATAAATTGGGCAACATGGTTGCGCGTAGTGTAGTATCTTTTGTAAGTGCTAAGGGCAAACTCAATATCTACGAGCTTTTCCATTTGTTGGTTGTGTTCATCAAAGAGTTTTACCAACATTTTTAATTTCTCGCCTTTCCCTAGGTACAAGCTCTTAATGTCTGAAGAGGTAAAAAGGGTATTCTCATCTACAAGCCGGGCATGAATCTTATTTATTTTATTTCGAACACTGTCCAAATACGAGTTCAAATCATTTGCTAATAAGTTATTGCCTTTCATTTTTCCCATTCGAGCACTCCATTTTTCAGGGTCTACCTTTCTAGAAATGCTCAGTTCGCTTCTTCGTCCATTTACTGTCAAGCGTAGGTAAATAGGGACTTCAACACCTTTTTGAGAGTGTTTCCTTTTTAGGTAAAAAAGCTGTGAAAAGATATGGCTCATTTTAAGTGCCTTTTTTAACAGTAATTAAGGTACAAAAAATAAAAATTTCATAATTAACATAATATCAGCTAATTACAAGGAAATCGGTGAGTGTTTTTTCAAAATAAAAGTACTCACCGAATGACTCACCTTTTAGATGGTATTATATGATATCATATGATACGTTATAAAACAAAAAACCCTGTAAATCAGATGATTACAGGGTTTTTGTATCTTAATGGTACTATTTCAGTGGAGCCGGGGAGAATCGAACTCCCGTCCAAACAAGCAATTACAATGCCTTCTACATGCTTAGTTCCTAATTAATTTTCGATGTGCACCTGACTAGAAACCGCCTAATACACACTTAGCTTCTTAAATTTTGGTGATAGTGCCAAAGCTTCACTACCCTTGTGTTGACTTTGCTGGTGCTTCTGAAAGGGACGCCGTCAACAAGGGCTTCCCAGAAACATCTCGCTTCCCTACCTTGTAGGGACGAGGCTAATCTTACTATAATTCAGATTAAGCGGCAAGAGCGTAATTATTTTCGCCAATTAAAAAGTGTGGAAAATGAGATTTACGAGCTGTATCCCAGCGCTCGACATGCTTACATTCCAATTGGTCTCGCTGTCAAAACCAGTCGGCCCCTTCAATGAGTTAGATGCAATTTTCGCACCATAATTGAAATTACCCGCCAAAAAGGCAGGTGAACCCCTAAGTAAGTGTGTAAACTACACCATAAGGTCATTTCAATTCTCAATGATTTTTTTCAATGAACTGTATATTCCTTTTTTGGGCGTTTCTCTTCACAATAAACTAAAAGGTTGTTGGAAACCTTTTAGAATTTGCTCTAGACTAGGCTTTTCGGTAGTACATATTTGCTTAATAGCTAACAGGGTACTTGCCTCTGTCCTTAACGCGGCTGCAAAGATAGTGCAAATACTATTCCTAAAAAAGTTTTGCATCCCTAGATGCTTAATGTTATATTTACAACTATCACCATTTAGAAAGTTATAAAACCTTATTTGAATGAAATTCGGAATCATTAGAGAGCGTAAAAATCCACCTGATAGGAGAGTGGTATTTTCTCCTGAAGCTTGTAGAAAACTGTTGGGAAAATATAACGAGGCCCAACTTATTGTAGAACCTTCGCCAATTAGAGTGTTTGCCGATTCCGATTATAAAGAAGCCGGAATTGAGGTAGCTAATAAAATGGAGGAATGTGATGTCCTTATAGGGGTGAAGGAAGTACCAATTGCCAATTTAATACCCAATAAAAAATATATATTCTTTTCACATACTATAAAAAAACAACCTTATAATAGAAGCTTGCTTCAAGCCGTTTTAGCAAATGGTATTGAGCTATATGACCATGAGGTTATCACTGGTGTAAAAGGACAGCGATTGGTCGCTTTTGGAAGATATGCTGGAATTGTAGGTGCTTATAACGGTATTAGGGCATATGGTCTTAAGTTTAATCTCTATAATTTGCCAAAGGCTGAAACATTGGCAGACCAAAAGGAGCTTATTGCAGAATTAAGGAAAATTTCGCTTCCCAATATAAAAATTCTTCTCACCGGTAGAGGAAGGGTTGGAAATGGAGTAGAAGAAATGCTGGTAGCCATGGGGCTTAAAAAAATTACTGTTGCAGATTATTTAAAAAAGGAATTTAAACAGCCGGTATTTTGCCAGATAGATGCCTCCGAATATAACAAGCGAAAGGATGGCGTTAGGGGTAATAAGTCAGACTTTTTTAATAATCCAGAGGAGTATAAGTCCAATTTCTATCGTTTTGCAAAGGTGACAGATTTTTATATAGCCGGACATTTTTATGGGGAAGGAGCTCCTTATCTCTATACTCGCGAAGATGCAAAGAAACCCGACTTTAAAATAAAGGTGGTTGCCGATATTAGTTGTGATATAGACGGTCCGGTTGCAACAACTATAAGACCTAGTACCATTGCCGATCCTATTTATGGTTATGATCCCTTGTCGGAATCGGAAATAGATTTTAAAGATCCAAATGCTATAGCGGTGATGGCTGTTGATAATCTGCCTTGTGAATTGCCAAGGGATGCGAGTGAAGGTTTTGGTGATGCCTTTCTAAAACACGTGATTCCCGCCTTCTTTGATGGTGATAAGAATGGGGTGTTAGAAAGGGCAAGGATGACGAAAAACGGAAAGCTAACCAAAAGGTATGCTTACTTACAAGATTATGTTGAACCTGTGATCAGTAGTCAGTAATTGGTGAGCAGTAAGCAGTTTTTTTCAGTAATCAATTACCTCATTAATCAGTCGGCAGTGGCCATTAAAAGATAAACGGTGGGAAATATTCAATGAACAGTGGCCGGTATCATAGCGATAGTGCTTGGTATGGGTCTTTCTGTTAAATAGAGGTATGGAGTAAAGCACTTATAAACGATTTTCCTAGGCTTATATTTCAAATTGCACTGCCCTTTTGCATTGCCAGGTATCTTTGGCCTATACATTTCTGTCCGTCTTAAGATTGTAGTCAATATGAACCGAGTCTTTAATTCTAGACTTTCTTCCTCAAAATAATATGTGGACATTGGATATTTAGGATGTGAACTGTCTTACCGGCTGATCTACGACGGGGTAGTGGTTCGGTATCTTGGAATATGCCCATTTGCCGTTTTCATGTAGTTAGAACATTCCATTTGGGCCGAATAAAGTGATTAATTATGATGTAATTTCAGAAGGAAGCAACTTTATTTGTGCCAAGGATATCGAATTAAACTTACGGTGTGTGATTAACTTAATATGGGTGAATTTCTGTCGCAATTCTTATCAATCTAGATGTGATTATGCGATAAGGGTAAGGCCCGTACTTAGGCTATAGCCCCATGAATTTTATCTAAGCCACATTGTTTCAAAAATTGACTGTTAAAAACGTTTAGAGTCGGGATGTTGAGCAACGTGTTTCTAGCATTTACCCATGCTTCGACTTGAGTACTGCCATACATCTTCTTTATCCGATTCTCGTTTAAATTAAAATTGATTTTCCCCCAATGAAGGGTATAATGAATATTTTCTTGTTCCAATCTATTCCATGCCGCTTCATAAAACTTCCTTGCGGCTTGTCCGTCAATTCCGTCCATTTCCAAAACACAGGTTTTTGGGAATTTGGTGAATCCTAGGGTCGCTTTAGTGCCTTTTACATAGCGTAGGGAAAGTCCGCCAGGAAATGGTTTTTGTTTGTTTACTTCCACTAGTAGTTCTACTGCCCGTGGAGAATCTGCTATATCTATAGCTATAGCCGCACTGCAAACTTTGCCTCTAAACTTAGTGTAATTAAAAATCTCTCTCACAGTTCCTACTCGAGGAGGCTCTGGCTTAAAAGCCATCTTGAACATCAAATTTACCAATGCAGGAACTGCCATGCCTGATCCTGGTAGTTTATCCATTAATGTAGAAATTATTCCTAAAAGATCATCGCCATAAGTAAAATCGTTTCGTCTTTGTAAGGGGGTGTGAGGGAGTTGAAAAGGTTTTTTAAACATGTATTTGATATATGCGCCCTTCGCTGGATTGTTTGGTTCAAAATCATGAATATTGAAAACCACTTCAAAATGGTACATCTCCCCATTTTGTCCAACTCCAGGTAGGTTAAGACCAGAAAAATTTAAGGTACTCATAGCAGTTTTTAGGGTTGCGTCGTAAGCTATGGTACCATGGCGATGCTCAGTAAGTAAGAATTGAGGTTCTGTTTCAATCATTACCCCGTGTATAAATCCGAAACTGCCAAAACTTACCAAAGCGGCATTAAATAAAGCATCATCCTGTATCAATTCTGCATCCAACCAATTTACAAAATTATGGGAGGCTACAGGATAGGTTGCTCTTTCTAACCATATATGCGTATCGGCCCCTGTAATCAGATGAAGACCTACAACAAAATCAGGTACCGCTCCAACATTAAAAGCAGCGCCGTGCGTACAAGTGGAAAGGGCGCCCGCGATGGTTTGGCCATTACTGGCTCCAGAGGCTTTTAAGGAACGTTGCGGATTTTTGGATGATAAACGTGTGTTTACCTCATGGATTATGGCACCACATTGAAGAAAGTATAGGTCTTCGGATTCTTGGGCGTAAAGTGGACTTACATAATTAGACGAAATAGGGAAGGAGAAATTCAAGCTTGCGGTATCAATCAACCCACCTTCGGTAAGTCCAACTTTTGTAAAAGACCAACCGCTTCCCATTGCTCTTAATTTATGGTTTTTGCTTATGGCATTTTTAATTAACCATTGAAAATTCTTTGTGGTAGCAAGATAGCGATCCCTGTATTTACTTGCAGGAGGGTTCCAAAGCTTAAAAGAACAATCAGGTAAGAGGTCATGGGTGAAATTCTGGTGCTTATTAGACCATTGTTGTATAGGTAGTGGATCTATTCCTAATGGAGTCATATTATTTTTGTTTAGTTATCCATATTGCCCTCACCCTGTTGGGGTCTCGCACAACCAAAGGTGGCGGTTCTGTGATTTACAATTCCTAATGTTAATGCACTTAATAGAAAATCGCCAAAAGAAGATTTAACCACTACCCAAGATAAAGCACCTTCGCGACAAGGACATTGGTTATTGGCCACCTCAGGATTGGCGTCCACTCTTTTTTGTTTTAAACCCCAATAGTAGCTCCAGCTAGAAACTTTTCTACATTCTAAGTTTTCCATACTGTCTTGATAGGGACTTGCCTCTACCCGGGTGCTAACACAGGAAGATGTAATTGATAATGCTAGAAATACAAAAACAACGATGATTTGATCAGTTGACTTCATAGGTTTCCGTTATTTAAAAATTAGGTAAACTACTATTGGTATTTAGGGGAGTTGTATAACTAAGTAAATAGCTAACTGTACTTAAGTTACAGAATTAATGTGCTTATTGTATTCTGGTTGTATAATCCGAATGGAAAACCGTATATATGGTAGTGTTTTCCTTATTTTAATCAAATAATATTCAAATTAAAGGGGGTAGGAAAGATATTTTTTAGTTGCGAAAGGATTAAAAGATACCTGTATCTGCAAGATTATTTAGACGCTAAAGATATTATAGCGGTGGATATTCAATAGATAATTAACTATTATAAAATCAAACAGCTGACATTTTAGCCAGCTGTTTAATTTTACTACCTTTCCTTTTGTTAAGGGAATGTATCTCTGCTATAATTATTTTAGACTGTTGACTGTTTTTCTAAGTGCTGTTAAGTTGGTTAGCAATTTTTCTAAATGATCTAAATGCAACATATTGGCTCCATCACTTTTTGCATTGGCAGGATCAAAATGGGTTTCTATAAATATACCATCAACCCCTGTTGCAATTCCGGCACGGGAAATGGTCTCTATCATATCTGGTCTTCCTCCTGTTACTCCTGAAGATTGATTGGGTTGTTGAAGGGAATGGGTTACATCTAGAACTACTGGAGCATATTGTTTCATGGTGGGTATCCCGCGGAAATCAACAATCATATCTTGATATCCAAACATAGTGCCTCTATCGGTAACCATTACTTGACCATTATTGCTGTCCAAAACCTTTTGCACTGCATGTTTCATACTTTCAGGACTCATAAATTGTCCTTTTTTAAGGTTAACTACCTTGCCGGTTTCAGCAGCTGCTACTACCAAATCGGTCTGACGAACTAGAAAAGCTGGAATCTGGAGGACATCAACATATTCTGCTGCCATAGTAGCATCAGAAACCTCATGGATATCTGTAATCGTAGGTACCTTAAACGTCTCAGAAACTTTTCTAAGTATTTTTAGCGCCTTCTCATCTCCTATCCCTGTAAATGAATCTACCCTGCTACGGTTTGCTTTTTTAAAGCTTCCTTTAAATACGTAGGGGATGTTTAGTTTGTCTGTGATGGTTACTACTTTCTCGGCAATGCGCATAGCCATTTCTTCTCCTTCAATGGCGCAAGGTCCGCAAAGAAGAAAAAAATTATTGCTTTGATGGTGTTTAAGTTGTGGTATTAACGCTAAATCCATTAGTTATTATTTTGTTGCAAAGATAGGAATTAGATCGCTGTAATTTATTTCAAAATTTTACTGATGCTAATCTTGTTTGATGTGATATAATAAATCCTAAGAATAGGACTTAAAATTGGGCTGAATATTGTAAATTATAGAGATAATTAATAAAGTAGACTACCATGGAACTGTACGAGCTGTTTATTCCAGAGTTAAAACACGAGGTCGCTATTACTGAAAAGTTCTTAAAGAGAATCCCAAAGGATAAGTTAGATTGGAAGCCCCACGAAAAATCCATGAGTCTAAAGGAATTAGGAAGTCATTTGGCAGAAATACCTAGTTGGGTTATAGCAACAATGGTAGAAGATGAGATGATTATGGATAAATATGTACCTCCAATAAATGAAACCATAGATGAAATGGTAAAAGTATTGAATGCTACAACAGAAGAAGCAGTTAAATCATTACAAGTATCTAATGAAGAATATCATAAGAATTGGAAAATGATTATGGGAGGGAAAACGGTAATGGAAATGCCTAAATATCAGGTTTTGAGAGGGATGGTGTTTAATCAATTGCCACATCACAGGGCGCAATTAGGGGTGTATCTCCGATTGTTAAATCTATCAGTTCCTGCCACCTACGGACCGTCAGCCGACGAACAATAGTAGGTGTTTAGGATGATTTTTATATTATTTATATAGTTGTAAAACAGTGATTTACAGCTATTTTTAATAAGATATTAACAAATCTCTCGGAAACTAGGAAATAACTGTGGAAAAGTGTGTTAAACGTATTCATTATCAAATAGATAAGAAAAATAAACCTTTTCTAGTCGACATAAAAAAAAAGCGTACCTTTGCACCCGCATTTAAGTTACTTAAATGCAAATAAAAATTTTTTATGGCAGCAACAAAAAACATAGCTATTATTGCTCACGTAGACCACGGTAAAACCACCTTGGTAGACAAAATTATGCACCATTGCCAATTGTTTCGTGAAAATACGAACACTGGTGATTTAATATTGGATAACAACGATCTGGAGCGTGAAAGAGGGATTACGATCACCTCTAAAAACGTTTCCGTTATGTATAAGGGAACCAAGATTAATATTATTGATACCCCTGGTCACGCCGATTTTGGTGGTGAAGTAGAACGTGTATTGAATATGGCCGATGGGGTACTCCTATTGGTGGATGCCTTTGAAGGACCTATGCCACAGACAAGATTTGTATTGCAAAAAGCAATAGACTTAGGTCTTAAACCTTGTGTGGTGATTAATAAGGTTGATAAGGAAAATTGTACTCCTGATGAGGTACATGAGAAAGTTTTTGATCTTATGTTCGAATTGGGAGCAGAAGAGTGGCAGTTAGATTTCCCAACCGTTTACGGTTCGGCAAAGAACAATTGGATGAGTACGGACTGGAAAAACCAGACCGATAGTTTAGAGCCATTATTGGATATGGTAATAGAGCATATCCCATCTTTTGAAGCTGAGGAAGGAAATACTCAATTGTTGATTACTTCATTAGACTTCTCATCTTTTACCGGTAGAATTGCTATTGGAAGACTTCAAAGAGGTACTCTTAAAGAAGGGCAGCAAATTTCCTTGGTAAAAAGGGATGGAACTATTGTAAAGTCCAAAATAAAAGAACTTTATACCTTTGAAGGTATGGGTAGATTAAAGGTTAAAGAGGTAGTTACTGGAGATATTTGTGCCTTAGTAGGTATTGAAGGTTTCGAAATTGGGGACACTGTTGCCGATATTGAAAACCCAGAACAAATGAAAACTATTGCTATTGATGAGCCAACAATGAGTATGTTGTTTACCATTAATGATAGTCCATTTTTTGGTAAAGATGGTAAATTTGTAACTTCTAGACATATTAATGAACGCTTACAGCGTGAATTAGAAAAGAACTTGGCTCTAAGGGTAAATCAAACCGATAGTGCAGATAAGTTTTTGGTATTTGGTCGTGGGGTATTACACCTTTCCGTTCTAATAGAGACCATGAGGAGAGAAGGTTATGAATTGCAAATTGGACAGCCTCAGGTAATTATTAAAGAAATAGACGGAGTTAAATGTGAGCCTATAGAGCATTTAACTATAGACCTGCCAGAAGAAGTTTCTGGAAAGGCGGTAGAAATGGTTTCTATTCGTAAAGGTGAAATGACAAGTATGGAAGCTAAAGGTAACCGCATGATATGTGAGTTCTTAATTCCATCTCGTGGTATTATCGGTTTAAGAAATCAATTGCTTACTGCAACAGCTGGTGAGGCAATTATGGCACACCGCTTTTTGGAATACCAACCTATGAAAGGAGATATTCCACAAAGACAGAACGGTTCTTTAGTTTCTATGGAAACCGGAAAAGCTATTCCTTATTCTATTGATAAATTACAGGATAGAGGTAAGTTTTTTGTAGATCCAGGTGAGGATATCTACGAAGGTCAGGTAATTGGTGAAAACTCAAGAGGTGACGATATGACCGTTAATATTACCAAAACTAAGAAGATGTCTAACGTACGTTCTGCAGGTGCAGATGATAAAGCGAAAATTGTTCCCGCAATTAAGTTTTCATTAGAAGAGGCTTTAGAATATATTCAGAAAGATGAGTATGTTGAGGTTACTCCAAAACATCTTCGTATAAGAAAGATTTATTTAACGGAGAACGAACGTAAGCGAAATAAAATCGCGTAGTTTTTCCGAATTATTAATACAAGTAAAAATCCCCAAAACAACTGTTTTGGGGATTTTTTTATATTCTCTAAATAAGCTAATTGTACTTTCTATCTTATTTTTCGTAGGCTGCTGCCGCTGCACCTATAATTCCGGCATGGTTTTGTAACAAGGAAGGGATTACTGGAGTTGATATAGTGATATATTCCTTAAATTCATCCCAGTGCTTAGAAGTTCCTCCCCCTAAAATAATGAGGTCAGGAGAAATAATAAGGTCTACATACTCTAAGAATGTATTAAAACGCTTTCCCCATTTTTTATAACTTAAGTCATCCTTTTCTTTAGCAGAAGCTGCTGCCCATAGTTCTATCTTATTATATTTTTTGTAGGGAATCTGACCTAATTCAAAATTAGGGATGAGTTTTCCATTTAAAAAGGCGCCACTACCAAGTCCGGTTCCTATGGTTATCATTACAACCAACCCTTCTTTATTTTTACCTACGCCATAATTAACAGCAGCATAGCCGGCTGCGTCTGCATCGTTTACTACAGTTACTGGTAATCCAGTGGCCTCACTAAAAAGTTCGTCCACTTTTATGCCTTTCCATGATTTATGTAGGTTTCCAGGTGTTTTGCAGACACCCTTTTTTATTACTGTCGGAAAACCGCAGCCTATAGGTCCTTTATAATTAAAATGGTCAACAATTTCAGCAACTACCTTTGCCATTGCCTTAGGTTTTCTTGATTTGGGTGTGGGAATTCTGAATCGTTCCGAAATCATTTCCCCCGTTTCCATATTCACCAAAGCTCCTTTTATGCCTGAGCCACCGACATCTATTCCTAGGATTTCCATGTAATTATTTAAAGTATTTAGGACAAAGTAACAAAAAAATCTAATTATAGTACTATTGACTTACACCTTAGTGTAAATATCCCCTTTCTTTTAGATAATCGAATATTAATTTGTCTACATCACTTAACTTGTATCTTTCGTTATAGCTAAACCAGACAGCCTCTAAATGTAAGGGGTTAGGAGAAATGTCTCCTGTATATCCAGTGGTATAACAGGTTTTTCGATCCAAAATTACAGGTTTCGGAAAAGCGCTCTGTGCTTCAAATACACCTAGATACGATATACTAGGGATTAATAAATTAACTCCTAAAAGTTCCTTCATGTGCATTTTTAATACCTTGGCGTCCGATTCTTTTTTTATCCTAAAACCTCCCGGTAATCTATAAGTATTCGTGTTTTTATGAAGAAGCACTAATACTTTAAAATCAACAATACATACCCAACTTACTATATCCCGGATTTCAGGAGTGGGCTCTATATAGTAATCTATAGAGTTTAAAGAGTGATCTTTATCTATTAGGTTAAGGAAATTGTCAATAAATCTCCCTAAACCGGTTAAGGTTTTTAATTTATTATTTCTTCCCAAAACACTGGATATTGTTTCGTCCCTATTTCCAAATTTGTAGCCGCTTTTTTTTATCCAGATTACATTTAATAAATGCTGCATAGCAACATTACCCAATTGATCTATAGAAACTGCCATTTTTAATGAGTACTCTCCAATACCTGCTAAGCCTTTTTTGTAGATGGAATAAAAAAGTCCGAAAACAAGACCAAAGGGTACTGTAACCAGAAAAAGTAAAATTGAAATTAAAAACAATACTATTCCAATTAGAGGGTTTACCTTTTTGTCTGCGGTTCGGGTTTGCTTTTTAATGATCATGCAATTGGAAAATTAAAGATTGGTTAAATGGTAAATGGAATCTTAATTTAAAGTGAATTTAAAATTTACTAGATTATTAATATGAAGTGCTGCTCTCTATAGCTCATTTATATAATTGATTGTAGTGGTCGGATTTGATTTCCTAAAAAGGTGGGCTTGAGGTTTAATAAATTGAAATTAGTATTATATTTGGAGGGTTTCATAAAATATGTAGTATTTATTGTTAATAAAAGGAGATTTTACTAATAATATTTTAGTTAAGATACTACATCTGTTACAAATCTTAAAATGGATCAAACCATCCAATCAAACACCTTAAAAACATTTAAATGAAAAACTATTTTGTATTACTACTATCTATTTCCATGGTTTTATTAATGGGATGTGACAGTAATAAGCGAGAAGGAGAACCTCGTGTTTTAGTGTTCTCAAAAACCATGGGGTATAAGCATGCTTCTATTCCTGCGGGAATTGCCGCAATTCAAAAACTGGGAAAGGAAAATCAGTTTATAGTAGATACCACCAAGAATGCGGAATTATTTACGGATGAAGAACTTAAAAAGTATTCGGCCATAATTTTCTTAAGCACTACTGGGAATATCTTGGATGCAAAACAAGAGGCCGCTTTTGAGAGATATATTCAGGCAGGAGGTGGATTTGTGGGCGTACATGCTGCTACCGATACTGAGTACGACTGGAATTGGTATGGTAGGTTGGTGGGAGCCTATTTCCAAAGTCACCCTCCTGGAGCTCCGGAGGCCGACTTTATTATTAAAGACCCCACATTTATGGCTACTGATATGTTTCAGGATACTATATGGCGTCGTTCTGATGAGTTGTATAACTTTAAGAAAATAAACCCCGATGTTAATGTGGTAATGACGGTAGACGAGAATTCCTATGAGGGTGGGGAAAATGGAGATTTTCATCCTATGAGCTGGTATCATGAGTATGATGGAGGAAGGGCTTTTTATACCGCTTTAGGGCATACAGAGGAAAGCTATTCAGAAGATTTGTTCCTAAAACATCTTTTAGGCGGAATTAATTATGCCATCGGTGAAAACAAAAAGCTTAATTATGATAACGTGACTTCTCAAATACCACCAGATTCAGACCGTTTTACCAAGGTGCCTCTTAATGTGGGCTCTTTCTTTGAGCCTACTGAGATGACTATACTTCCAAATATGGACGTCCTTATTGCGGAGAGAAGGGGAGGAGTTGTATTGTATAAGCATGAAACGAATGAAGTTAAACAGGTGGGCTTTTTAGATGTTTACCACAAAACATTAGAGACTCCCGGAGTAAATGCTGAAGAAGGGTTAATGGGATTGCAAAAAGATCCTGATTTTGCTAATAATCGTTGGGTTTACCTTTTTTATAGTCCTTCTGGAGATAAATGGGTAAATAGATTGTCGCGTTTTAAATTTGAGGATGATCTACTTCAGATGGATACTGAGCAGATTATTCTGGAATTAGAGAGTAAGCGAGAAATTTGTTGTCACACTGGAGGCTCAATTGCTTTTGGTCCCGATAACCTTTTATACTTGTCTACTGGAGATAATAGTACGCCATTTAATGAAAAGGGGGTTAAGTATGTCAACAGAGGCTATGCGCCCTTGAATGACTTGCCTGGACGTGAGCAATACGATGCCCAACGTACTTCTGGTAATACCAATGATCTGCGTGGTAAAATATTACGCATTAAAGTAAATGAGGATGGGTCTTATAGTATTCCGGAAGGAAATTTATTCCCGGAGGGCACTCCAAAAACACGACCAGAAATTTATACTATGGGACACAGAAATCCGTATAGAATCTCTGTGGATCCTAAAAAAGGCTATGTATATTGGGGAGATGTAGGTCCAGATGCACGTGTAGATAGTATGCAGACTAGAGGCCCAAGAGGATACGACGAATTAAATCAGGCGAAAAAAGCTGGGAATTTTGGCTGGCCATTTTTTGTTGGAGATAATTATCCCTATCGAAGCTATAACTATGCTACAGGAGAAAGCGGAGAAGCGTTTAACCCCGAGAAGCCAATTAATAATTCTAGAAACAACACCGGTCTTAAGGAACTGCCTAAGGCTATGCCGGCCTTTGTTTATTATCCCTATGTAGAATCTCAGGAATTCCCCCAGGTGAGTACAGGTGGAAGAAATGCTATGGCAGGTCCTGTTTACTATAAGGATATCTATAATGGGGAAAATGCATTGCCGGATTATTATGACGGGAAAGTTTTTGTGTATGATTGGATTCGTGGGTGGATGATGGCAGTAAGCCTCTTCCCGAACGGGGATTTTAATAAGATGGAGCCTTTTGCCGATCAGATTAAACTTAATAACCTTATCGATATGGAAGTGGCTCCTGATGGAAGAATATATCTTCTAGAATATGGAAGCGGATGGTTCTCTAAAAATGATGATTCTGCACTAAGCTATATCGACTATAACGGAGGGAACCGTCCTCCTTTGGTAGAAGAGATGGTAGTAGATAAAACTTCGGGGAAACTTCCATTAAGCATCACGGCAAAAGTGAGCGCTTCTGATAGGGAAAACGATAAATTGACGTATGTGTGGAATCTGGGTAATGGAGAAACTAAAGAAACTACCGAGCCTCAAATTTCTTATGCGTATCAGGATGGGGGAGACTACTTTATTTCTGTAGAAGTTAAAGATGATAAAGGAGCATCTGCAAAAAGTAATTCTGTATCCGTGGTAGCAGGGAATTCTAGACCCGAGGTAGCGATAGATTTAAATGGAGGAGATTCCGATTTCTTTACCCCTGGTGAACCGGTAAATTATAAAGTTACAGTAAGTGACCCTGATGGATCACAGATAATAGATGATAATATTTTTGTTTCTGTAGATTATCTAGAGAGCTTGGATGAGGCTTCTCTTTCAATGGGGCATCAAGAGGTTTCTGCGGCAGTTACAGGAAAGGCCTTAACGCAAGCTATGGACTGTAGAACCTGTCATAAGGAATTAGAAAAATCTATTGGGCCTAATTATACCGAAATTGCAAAAAAATATAAGAACGATAAAAATGCTGCTACGTACTTGCAAGGGAAAATAATTTCTGGAGGTAGTGGTGTATGGGGAGAAGTGACTATGCCGGCACATCCTAATATGACTCAAGATGAGGCCAGGCAAATCACCGCCTATATTCAGTCTTTGGCTAATACTGGGAAAGTGCAAAAATCCCTACCTTCTGCTGGGGTAATAACGCCTTCCAAGGAGGATAGTGGCAAGGTTATGGTCATCTCTGCTTCCTATACGGACCAAGGAGAGAATAACGTTAAGCCGCTAACAGGTACTAATTCGGTAATGTTGAAGAGCAAGTCTTATTCCTCTGACGTTTCCCAGGGAGGAAACTAATTATGAAAAGATTGCTGAGGTCTATTTGTTTGTAGGTGACTGTAAAATTTCCCTACTCTTATTGGATAGTAGCAATAGACGAGAGGTAATATCCTTATAAAAGCCGGCCCAATAGTTTTAATAATCTATTGGGCCGGTTTCTTTTATATAATAAGGGAGTAATTTATTGATTCATCCAATTTTTAAATTCTGGGGCTTTAGCTCTGCTCACTACAATCCTTTCAGAGGAAGGTGGGTTGACGCTAACGATAAGCTTTCCATTAAAGTATTGTTTTATGCTCTCTATTGCGTCCTTTTTTACAATGTACTGACGATTTATCCTAAAAAATATAGAGGGGTCAAGATCATTTTCCATATCCTCTAAATTTTGTTCCATAATAAACGTCTGGTTTTCAATAGTTACAGCTTTAACAATGCCGGTCTCTATATATAGGTAGGCTATATTTTCAGTTTTTACAGGAACTAATTGGTCTCTATGATGGACCAGATACATGGATTTATAGGTGGTCTTTTTGGTGTTGATTAAGTTTAATAATCCTTCTACCTGATCTGTAAAAAGGCCTTTATCTTTAAACTGCCCATTGTATTGTTCTAGGCTCTCAGCCAGCTCATCTTCGTCTATTGGTTTTAATAGGTAATCAATGCTATTCACTTTAAAAGCTTGTAACGCATACTGATCATAGGCTGTGGTAAAAACGATAGGAATCTCTATTTTAACGGAATCGAAAATTTCAAAGGAAAGTCCATCCGCTAAATGGATATCCATAAAAATAAGTTCGGCTTCATGGTTTTTAGAGAAATAGGCAATAGACGCTTTAACCGAATCTAAAACGGATAATATCTCTATAGAGTTATCTATATTCTTAAGCATAAAAGCAAGGTTTTCACTTGCTGCAACTTCATCTTCTACAATTACAACTTTCATGACATTTTGTTCAATGGGAGTTTAACGCGGAAATATTCGTTATTCCTATCAATTACTATTTTTTGTTTTCTAATCATATAATATCGCTTGTACAAATTTAATAGCCCGCTACCAGTCCCTTCCGCCAATGAGGACCTAGCTCTAACTTTGTTTTCAATAATAAGCGAATCATTATCCGAATAGATAATGACCTTTAATGGATTGGCCTCCGAAATTTCGTTGTGTTTTACAGCATTTTCTACTAGTAACTGTAGTGCTAAAGGCGGAATTCTCCGTTCTAGATAGGTTTCATCAATGTTTATCTCAATTAAGAAACGGTTACGATAGCGTGTTTTTATCAGATAGGTATAGCTTTCTAGGAATTTTAGCTCCTCCTTTAATAGCACTAAATTTCTGTCTCCGCTTTGTAATATATAGCGATACATAAAGGAAAGTTTCTTTACAAATAGTGCAGCCTCTTTATTATCTCTGATAAGATAGTTGAGAGAATTTAATGAGTTAAATAAAAAATGTGGGTTAATCTGATTCTTTAAAGCGGTAAGTTCGTTCTCTAAGTTCTGCTGTTTTAAGTATTCGTTTTCTAAAACACTTTCTCGTTGTATAATTTGTAAGCGAAGAATTCTAGAAATAAATAGAATAATAATGTGAACCACAATAAAAATAGAGCTTACAAAACCTGCTTCCCGTTCAGAAATAACCTTATCTACAAAATAGGGGTTTAATTTGCTGAATAGGGTAGTGGTTACGATCAATAATATTAGGTTCCCCACAAAACGGAGTCCGAGATCAATAAACTTATTCTCTTTAGGGATTTTATAAATCCAAATAGTGTTGAATTGCAGTGCAATCCAAGAAAACAAAAAGAAAAATAATAGTTTTAGAATAAAATCGTTAATGAGGTCTTTAAGGAAAGGCTGGTCTGTAAACCAAACCGATTTAAACAGGCTTAGTGTTAAAGGGAGGGTGACTAATACTGCAATTAGTATAGCAATTTTTAAAATCTCCTGTAATTTAACCTGTTTTACTCGCTGCATTTTACAATCTAAATTTTAAAGATACCTAATTATTTCAAAAACCTTATAGTGATTGTCTTTAGGATTTCTTTGGTGGAAAACTTGATTTTTGTTGAAGGGTAGATTATTCCGGATGAGTATAGTTATTAAGGTTTTGGATTTCTAAGCAATGGGATAAAAGCGATAGGTCCTTAGCATTTGCCAAAGACCTATCTAAACTAATTAACCAACTAACCTATAAAACTAACTCTTTACTCGATAATCGAGATTTGAATGCTCCGAGACGGGCCTGCCCGTATTCCTTCAGGCGGGTCCCGAAATCAATACGTTTTTTCTTTTAGTGCCTTGTGGTTTTTTTACAAGGTAGTTTACTTGGCGTAAGGATTAAAACCTTTAGGTAGGTAATTACGCAGTTCTTTGCCAAGTTCAATTTCTTCTTCTACTTCCTCTACCTTAATATCGTTAAGGTCTAGCTCCATACCAGCATAAGCGTTAAAACCGATGGGTAGATATTTTGCTGTATTGAAATCTAGAGTTACTTCTTCTTCAATCTCTACTAATACCATGTCGTCTAGATTTAGCTTCATTCCTGCATAAGGATTAAAGCCGATTGGTAAATATTCCACGATGTTAAAATCTAGCTCAATCTCCTCTTCTACTTCCTCGAGAACAATATTCTCTAAATCTAATTTTATTGGGGTATATGCGTTGAATCCAATTGGAAGGTACTCTGCTGTATTGAAGTCTAGTTCAATCTCCTCTTCTTCGTAAGGCTTGATTAACTTAATGTCATCTAGACTTAAATTTCTAGCCTCTCTATCATCCGATAATGCTTCTTCAAAAAGACAGGACACTTCATTTAAATTGAAGAAATCCCCATTGGCATCAAAGGATAATGAACATTTATTTTTGTCGCTAAAGGATAGAAGTGTGGTAGATACCATCACCATCCCTAATAATATACTTAGTTTTTTCATGAGATTTATAATCTGATTTGTTTTCTTTACTTTATTAATCCAGGTACAAATATAGGCTTATAGATAGCCGATTTTGGGTATATTTGGGTGAAGTGTACAAATTGGGAAGTGAAACGTCGTATAGGGGAGGTGAAATGCGTAGCCTCTTGTTTATCAAATGGTTGTGAGATTGTTTTTAGTCGGTTTTTTTAGATTTTACACTGCGGGTTTCACATAGAAGCGTGGCAAAAATTTGAGATGTATTAATTGTCTATCGAGATATTTTTTGTGGAAAAATATAATGCAAATTAAACAGTAGTTTAATTGGAGGGATAGGTAATTTAATTCATTCCAAATTAAAATTTAGTTTATTCCTTTTTGGTAGTAGATGTAAATTGTAGCTTTTTAGTAGGAATAGGCTCACCTTTATAATGTTGTTATTTTTATATGCTTCGCCATAGCTATTATCCGAAATAGTCGGAATGCTTTTTCGAAAATAAATTGTAAACCTAGCTTACTTATATGTGAGGTAGGTTGTAAAGTTATTTTTTGCTTATACCGCCTTTTGGATTACTTCAAATACTTTATTGCCATCGCATTTCAGGGTTTTGGAAGGGTATTTAAGGATTAGAGCATAGTCATGGGTTGCCATTAATATGGTTCTTCCCGTCTTGTTAATATCCTGAAGTACTTTCATCACTTCCACACTGGTTTGTGGATCCAAGTTACCTGTAGGCTCATCGGCCAAAATAAGTTCAGGATCGTTTAAGAGGGCTCGTGCAATAGCGATACGCTGTTGTTCTCCTCCAGACAATTCGTGAGGAAATTTAAAGCCTTTGGTTTTCATTCCCACCTTTCCTAAGACCTCTTCTATCTTAGCGTCCATTTCGCTTTTGTTTTTCCAGCCGGTCGCTTTAAGAACAAATAGTAGGTTGTTGTTAATATTACGATCTGGTAATAATTTAAAATCTTGGAAAACCACTCCTAATTTTCGTCTTAGGTAAGGGATGTCTCTTTCTTTTAAGGTTTTAAGATCGAAATCTACAATTTTGCCATCACCTTCTTTTAAAGGAAGATCGCCGTAGAGTGTTTTCATAAAACTACTCTTCCCGCTTCCGGTCTTACCTATAAGATATACAAATTCGCCTTTTTTAATTTCAAGGCTTATATCGTTCAATACTAAATTTTCTCCTTGAAATACGGCTACGTCCTTCAACTTCAATATACTCTCGCCCATAGTTATAAATGTTGATATAAAAGTAATAAGTTCCTTTGAAATAAGGTCAAAACAACTTGAAAAATGTTTTTCTTTACCATATACTTGAGTGCAATATTAATCGTTATCCATAGATGAACGGTAACTCTTAACTTTTAGAGAACATTATGCTAAGAAAAAAAACCGCTGTAATACTTTGCTTGGCTGGGTCTATATTTTATGGTATTTCCCAAGAGTCTAAGATTTATACGCATGACCAAAAGGAATATCAAGAAGCATTGGCCTTGTATAATAACAAGCAGTATCAGGCAGCACAGACCATTTTTGAATCAGTACAGCGCAAAACTAAGAATGTGGAAACACAGGCAAATAGCGCTTATTATGCGGCTAATGCCGCTATTCGCTTAAATCAACTAGGCGCAGATAGGTTGATGGAGGATTTTGTAAATAACTACCCTACATCTACCAAAAGAAATTCGGCCTATATAGATGTAGCAGATTATTATTTTGAAACAGGCAAATATCCTTACGCCTTAAAATGGTACGCTAAGGTAGATCAGAATGCCCTGTCTCGTAAAGACAAAGAGCGCTTTAACTTTAATAATGGGTATGCGCTATTTTCCTCAAATAAACCTAAAGAGGCAGAAAGATACCTAGAAAAAGTGACCACTTCACGTACCTACGGTTCTCAAGCAAAATATTATTTGGGATATATTGCATATCAGCAAGATGATTATGTAGGGGCTAATCAAAGGTTCGATCAAATTACTGATCAAGATCTAATTGATAAAAAACTAACCTACTATCAGGCAGATATGAACTTTAAATTGGGAAGGTTTAAAGAGGCTATCGCTTTGGCTAAAGAGCAATTGCCAAAATCTGACCGGTACGAAATATCAGAACTCAATAAAATTATTGGGGAGAGCTACTTCAACCTTAAACAGTATGATAATGCTATTCCTTATTTAACCCAATACAAGGGGAAAAGAGGAAAATGGAATAATACTGATTACTATTTACTAGGGTATTCCTATTATATGCAGGGGGATTATGCTAATGCAGTACAGCAATTCAATAGAATTATTGATGGTAACAATGCTGTTTCTCAAAATGCTTATTACCATTTGGCAGAGTGTTACCTAAAATTAGATAAGAAACAGGAAGCCCTGAACGCTTTTAGGAATGCTTCTCAAATGGATTTTAATTCGGAGATACAGAAAGATGCCTACCTAAATTATGCCCGACTAAGTTATGAGGTGGGGAATGCTTATGAGCCGGTACCAAAAGTGCTAACTACCTATTTGGAAAAATATCCAAATGATAAGTACAAGGAAGAAATTCAAGATCTCTTGGTAGATTCCTATATCACTTCAAAGAATTTTGAGGGAGCTATGGTACTCATGGAAACCAATAAAAATTATGCCAGTAAAACTACCTATCAGAAAGTAGCTTTCTATAGAGGGGTCGAATTATTTTTGGAATCCGATTACGAAGCGGCTTCACAGGCTTTTGAAAAATCGTTGAAAAGTGCAGTGGATCAGGTTTTTAAGGCTAGAGCAAATTATTGGAAAGCAGAATCAGATTTTGCAACCAACCGTTTTGAAGATGCGGTAGCAGGATATTTGGCATTTAAACAGAATGCTGCATCAAAATCTACTCCAGAATATAAAGATGTAGATTATAATCTTGCCTATGCATATTTTAAACTCAGAAATTATACTGGGGCTATTACCGCCTTTTCTAATTATGTGTCGGCACAGGGGGATGATACGGAGAAATTAAACGATGCCTATTTACGATTGGGAGACAGCTATTTTGTTAGTAGTAAATACTGGCCAGCGATTGAAACCTATAATAAAGCAATTGCAAGGAATATTCCAGAACAGGATTATGCCGCCTACCAAAAGGCATTGAGTTATGGATTTATAGATAGGAGTGCGACAAAAATAGAAGAGCTCAGTAATTTTATTTCCAATTATCCTAAATCTACACTTAAAGATGATGCACTATTCGAACTAGCAAATTCTTATGTGCGATCTAATAATACAGAAAAAGGATTGCAGTTATATGACCAGATGATTAGAGAGTATCGCGGAAGTTCTTTAGTGCCGCAAGCGTTAATGAGGCAGGGATTAATTCATTATAATGCCAATAGGGGAGAGCAGGCCTTAGTGAAATTTAAGACTGTGGTGAGTGATTATCCTAATTCTCAAGAAGCAATACAAGCGGTAACTACTGCTAAACTAATCTATGTAGACCTGGGAAGGGTGAATGAATATGGGCAGTGGGTAGACGGATTAGATTTTGTAGAAGTCACCGATGCCGAATTGGATAACGCAACCTATGAGTCGGCAGACAAGCAACAGTTAGAAGGTAAGATAGATGCTGCTATTAAAGGGTATGAAGGTTATTTAAAACAATTTCCTAATGGTTTAAATTCCTTAAAAGCCAATTTTAATCTTGCTCAACTTTACTTTGGGAAAGGTCAGAAAGACAAAGCGTTGCCTTATTTTAAAATTGTAGCAGGGAAGGGTAATAATGAATATGGAGAACAGGCCCTTACAAGAATTTGTGAAATTTATGTTGGTAATAATAATTATGCTGCGGCAACTCCGTATTTAGAGGAGTTGGAAGCTACAGCACAGATCCAGCAAAACGTTACCTATGCCCAATCTAACCTTATGAAAGGGTATTACGAGCAGTCCAATTATAATAAAACTATGGACTATGCGGGGAAAGTATTGGCAACTTCTAAAATTGATAACCGTATTAAGAGTGATGCCCATATTATGATTGCTAGATCGGCAATTAAGACAAATAATGAGAGTAGGGCTAAAACCGCTTATGCTGAGGTGCTGAAAATTGCTACAGGGGAATTGGCAGCAGAAGCATATTACTACGATGCCTATTTTAAGAATAAGGATCAAAAGTATGAGGCTTCTAATGCCTCTGTACAGAAATTGGCTAAAGATTACCCAGGTTATAAGGAATGGAGTGCTAAAGGCCTAATTATAATGGCTAAGAACTTCTACGCACTGGGAGATGCTTTTCAGGCTACCTATATTTTAGATAGTGTAATAGCAAACTTTGGTGATTATCCTTCAATAGTTGAAGAAGCTAAGAGGGAGTTGACCATTATTAAAGCAAAAGAAGCTCAAAGTAATTCCTCAATTAACTCCAATGGGAACTAGACAACCCCAACAAAAAGAACATTATATGCGTAATTATATAAAATTAAGCCTGTTTGTAATGGTCGGACTTATACAAACCATACAAGCACAGGAAGAAGATAAAAAAGATATAGGGACAGAAACGGTGACTGTAGTAAAGGCCTATGCTCCTTCTATTTCGGATGCTTTTAAGATTAAATCTGTCCCTACGTTGAACGATTCTATAGTATTGCAGAAAAAGCCAATTTCTTATAGCATCTTTTCGGTGCCGGTAGCTTCTACCTTTACTCCCGCTAAAGGGAAGGCTTCTGGAGTAAAAAAGACCCCTGCACCGAAGCTTTTTAATTCTTCGGCCTCTATTGGTTTGGGGAATTATAATAATGCGTTGGTAGATTTTTATACTAGTAGAGCATTAAATAGAGATGAACGACTAGATATTTCATTAAATCACTATTCTTCGCGAGGTGATATTCCTACTTCTGCATTGGATAATGTGTTTTACAATTCAAAATTGGATGCTAATTATTCCAAATACGATAGGTATTTAAGTTGGGGTGCCAATGTAGGTTTCCAACATCAGATGTATAATTGGTATGGAATTCCTAATGGGTATTATACTGAGGAGTTGGTTAACAGTATCGATGAAAAACAAAACTATTTTAATGTACATGCGGGAGCTCATATTAAAATGGAAGATTCATTCTTTAAAGGGGCTGATCTATTATTAAGACGTTTTTGGGATGCAACAAACTCTGCTGAGAATAGGGCGGTATTAAAGCCGACATTTGAGGCGCCTATTGGTGATGAGATGCTAACCATAAAAGCGGAGTTTGATTACCTTGGAGGTGTTTTTAAAAATGCTCCAGTAAGCAATGATACTAAAGACCCCGAAACAAAATATTCCTTTTTGCAGGTTGGAGTAAACCCAAACATTCAAATTGTAAATGACGATATTACCCTTAATCTAGGGGCTACCTTTGTATACGGAATGGATATTGAAAATAAGGGAAATAACTTTTATGTGTACCCTAAAGTAACGGGTTCTTATAGATTGGTAGATGACCTTGCTATTGTATATGGAGGTATTGAAGGGGGACTAAAACAAAATTCTTTTTACGGATATGTGGAAGAGAACCCTTATGTGTCTCCAACTTTAGAAATTCAGCCTACAGATCAACAATATGACGGATATATAGGAATAAAAGGGCAATTATTGTCTAACCTTAGCTATAACTTAAAAGGATCTTATACCGCAGAAAACAGAAAGCCGCTTTTTATGCTTAACCCAGAGAACACAAACAGGACCGATAAGAAAGGTTATTATTATGGGAATAGTTTTCAGGTCTTTTATGATGATGTAAGAACCTTAGGGATTTTTGGAGAATTAAACGTGGATGTAAATCGTAACTTTAGTATTGGTATTAATGCCGAAGCTTTTGATTATGATACCGAAACAGGTAATCCAGCTTGGAATCTTCCTAGTTTTACTAGCTCTTTGTTCTTGGATTATCAGATAGACGAGCAGTGGTATATGGGGGCTAATTTGTTTTTTGTAGGAGAAAGAGATGATGTTTACTCTGTAGCTACACCGGGTTCTTTACCCTCAGACTTTACGATGACTCCAGTAACCTTAAAAAGTTACTTTGATGCTAATGCCCATGTAGGGTATCGTTTCAATCAGCAATTATCAGTTTTTGCCAAGGCTAATAATATTGCCAATAAAAACTATATGAGGTGGAACAACTTTAAGGTACAAGGTTTTCAGGTATTGGCTGGGGCTACCTACAAGTTTGATCTCTAAGCTATATCATAAATCTTAGGTAGGGATTTATATTCCTTGCAAGTCAATAATCAATAGGCGTATGTGGTGAATTCCATATACGCCTATTTTGTTTTTTTAGGTTTGCGGAATAGTAGAAGATTTAAATGATTAACAAGTCTCTTCAGTTCTATTATTAAGAACATTATATACTTTAATAGAGACTACACATCTTCCCATTTGTCACAGCTATGGTGCATTTAGTCACAGAAGTAGGTAAAACAAAGGGATATTAATAGAATACAGTTAATTTCATCTAAAATTAATATTAAACCTAAATAGTTTTAAAACGATGAAAAATTTTGGACGTTTATTTTATGCTGCTATATTCTTTATGGTAGCAAGTGCATCTCTTTCGGCTGCAAATACAAATGCACTTATCATTGAAAATGCAGAAGACTTAAAAGAGTTTTCTCTAGTTGCAAACTCCTTTGAAGGTTCATGGGATTATACTGTTTCCGATGTTCCTTATGAGTATAAAACGGGGGTTTTATTAATTTCTAAAAAAAAGGAGGAATATGTGGTAGAAGTAAAATTGCAATACGGTACTATTAAGGCTACCGATGTGTCTCTAAAAAAGAATAAAATGAATTTTTCTGTTTGGGTAGAAGGAGAAAAAGTGGATGTTTCTTTGACAATTATGGAAGATAAATTAACAGGGAAAGCTAAGGCTTCTATTGGAGAAATGACCTTAATGGGAAAGCGCAGCGAAGCGTAAAAGTTGTTTCGTAGAGTTGCTTTACTTGTTAACTCTAATTATACTCTTATTAGAGTAGTGTAGATAAAGGAAATAACGGTAAGGTGTACTTGTTTTTAAGCGGAAAATAAATAGGGGCTTTCAGCTAATGAGAGGCGGGTAATAGGTTGCTCTTATAAAATTGAAAATAAAAAATAGTTAGTAGTCATTTTCAAAATCTTTAGTTCATTACTAAAAAATGTATGTTTTAAATATTTGTGATTCAAACTTTTGGAGTTATATTTGATTAAGAGTATTTAATTAATTTAATTTTTAGTAATGGGTAAAGGAACAGTGAAATTCTTTAACGATGCCAAAGGATTTGGATTTATCGTTGAAGAAGGTTCTGAAAAAGAACATTTTGTACACGTCTCAGGGTTAATCGACGAGATTCGCGAAGGCGATGAAGTTGAGTTTGAACTAAAGGAAGGAAGAAAAGGATTAAACGCAGTTAATGTTAGAGTAATTTAATAAGTGCTTTTTAATTTCTTATGACTTAGAGCCTATTCATTTTTGAATAGGCTTTTTACATTTTAGGGATATTGCAATTGGGGCTTGATTGAATCACTACTGTAACCGTACAGTCCTAGACCTATAACAAGGTTGGTATTTCTGTATAGTTAATTGACTGCACTGTTAATAATAGATAGGTTATAAAAGGGTGGAGTAATAATCTAAATTTCGCTATCTATTTAAGTGCCTATTGAGCTTGAAAGGCCGAAAATAATTAGGCTTTTATAAGCTAGATGTGTAGTGTTATCTACTCTTTACTAGGAGGATAGCGCTTTGTGAAAATAAATTAGCGAAACATTATTTTTATGTTAACCGTTTTTATTTATGGCGTAAATTTGTCAAAAATATTGAATGAGTATAGAGGTTAAAGTAAAAGCAGTAGAGGAATTGTTTGCCAAATTAGATAAGGAAATAGCGACTTTTCAAACCGAAACCGGGTTGGGTTGCAAAACAGGATGTGGCAAATGTTGTAAACATCCAGAAGTAGAGGCATCTCCACTTGAGTTTCTTCCTTGGGCTTTTCATATATTTTTAAATGGAAAGGCAGAAGAAACTTTAGAGAAATTAAAAGCAAGCAAAAGTGCTATTTGTTTAGTATACCAACCTCTTACAGTCTTAGATCAAAACAGTGGAAGGTGTGGGGACTATATTTACCGTGGTTTAATTTGTAGGCTATTTGGATTTGGAGCCAATAGAGATAAATTTGGAGAACTGCGTTTGGCTACTTGTAAAATTATAAAAGAAGGGCTGGCAGAAAACTATAGTAATGCAGTGGAGGCTATGAAAAAGGGACTATATGTTCCTGTTTTCACGGATTACTATATGAATCTTAATCAAATCGATTTTAAATTAGGAAATTCTATTCTCCCTATTAATAAAGCATTGAAGGTAGCTCTTGAGGAAGTATTACAATATTTTGCCTACCGTCCATTTCCTAATGGATTTAAAGATATTGCTTAGAAAAAAGAAAGCCAGTTAGTGTTTTAATCCTACTATGGATTGTATAATAACATCTCCTCCCTTAATAATGGGAAGGAGATTTTTTATTTTTTCACATTCTTTAATAGGGTAGATCTTAAGCCTTTAAATCTATTTCCTTTAGGTTTTCTATTCTGTTTCGTACAAGAAAAGCATCTATAGTTTCAAAGTGTTCTATCACTCGATTCTCTTTAAACTCGAATACTTTTTGTGATAATCCTTGAAGAAAATCACGGTCGTGGGAAACCAATATAAGCGTGCCATCAAAAGCCAATAACGCTTCTTTTAAAACCTCTTTGGATTTAAGGTCTAAATGGTTGGTAGGTTCGTCCAAGATTAGCAGGTTAACGGGTTCTAAAAGTAGCTTTACCATTGCCAACCTCGTTTTTTCTCCTCCCGATAGTACGCTTACTTTTTTCTCTAGGTCGTCTCCACTGAACATAAATTGACCTAAAATATTTTTTATCTGCGTGCGTATTTCTCCTTCAGCAACCTCGTCTACCGTTTGGAAGATGGTTAATTCTGGGTCTAATAAGGAGGCTTGGTTTTGTGCAAAATAGCCCACCTTCACATTGTGGCCCAAGGAACATTGCCCTTCTACCTCAATTTCTCCCAAAATCGCTTTTATCATGGTAGATTTACCTTCCCCGTTTCGACCTACAAAAGAGACTTTTTCTCCTCTACTGATAGAAAAACTAGCATTCTTAAATACTACCTTATCTCCATAGCTTTTAGAAAGATCTTCTACACGCACAGGGTAATCTCCAGAGCGGATAGAGGGAGGGAATCGCAGTTTTAAGGCAGAATTATCTATCTCATCAATCTCTATTAACTGTAATTTTTCTAGCATACGTTCCCTAGAGTTCACCTGGTTAGTTTTAGAGTAAGTCCCTTTAAAACGTTCTATAAATGCCAGGTTATCTGCAATAAATTTTTGCTGCTCTTGGTATGCTTTTATTTGGTGACTTCTTCTTTCTTCTCGCAGTTGCAAGTAATGGGAATAATTGGCCTTGTAATCATAGATTCTGCCCATGGTAACCTCAATGGTCCTATTGGTAATATTATCTATAAAGGTTTTGTCGTGAGAAATGACTACGACGGCTTTGGCTTTGTTTAACAAGAAATCTTCTAACCAGATGACCGACTCAATATCTACGTGGTTGGTGGGCTCGTCTAAAAGAATTAGGTCTGGCTTCTTTAATAAAATTTTAGCTAGTTCTATCCGCATTCTCCACCCACCGCTAAATTCACTAGTGAGTCGGTTAAAATCCGTTCTCTTAAAACCGAGACCACGCAAGGCTTTCTCTACTTCTGCCTCGTAGTTTATGTCTTCCAAAGCATAGAATTTCTCCCCTAGGTCCGAAACTTTCTGTATTATTTTCATATAGGAATCCGACTCATAATCAGTGCGTGTTTCCAATTCCTTATTTAGGCGCGCCATCTCATCACGCATATCAAAGATTTCTTTGAATGCTTTAGAGGCTTCTTCAAAAACAGTACAACTATCATCGGTAAGTAAATGCTGAGGTAAATAAGCGATAACGGCATCCTTAGGGAAGCGTATGTTTCCCTTAGTGGGTTTTTGCTCTCCTGCGATAATCTTCATCATGGTAGATTTTCCCGCTCCATTTTTGCCCATCAAGGCAATTTTATCGTTCTCATTAATTACAAAGGATACGTCACTGAACAAGGTGTCGCCACTAAACTCTACCGCTATTGCGTCTACTGAAATCATAATCGGATTTTAAATGTGCAAAACTAGATAAAAGTAAGATACCTTGGTTATTTAAATTATGCTATTAGAAAGTTCACGGGAAAACTAAATGCTGTTTAGGTTAATGGTATTCGCTCTAAGGATTGATGTTGGAAAAAGAATTAGGACATTAATCTCATGCTGATTTAGTGTATGTTTTATTTCAACGGTCTTTAAGGAGGTAATGTCGAATAAATATTGTTTTTATAGTACGCTAAAAATCAATCCTCTATATTTATTAGAGGTTAATTAATGTACGATGGATGATAAATTAGTGATCAATTTTACCCCCACAGGAATGATACCTACCAAAAGCATGACTCAATATGTTCCGGTGCGTGTTTCGGAAATAGTAGAGGAAGTTCTTTGGGCTAATGAGTTGGGGATAACCATGGTACATTTACATGCTAGGGATGATATTACAGAGGAGCCAACTTACAAGAAAGAGGTATATGGAGAAATAATCGAAGGAATTCGGAAATATGCTCCTTATTTGGTTGTTTGTGTTTCTTTAAGTGGAAGAAATATAAGCGAATTGGAACTACGGGCAGATCCACTGTCTTTGGAAGGATTTTTAAAGCCAGATTATGGGAGTTTAACCCTAAGCTCGCTAAACTTTAATGCTACCGCTAGTATAAATTCTCCCGAAACGGTACAAGGTCTGGCGGCAATTATGAAGGAAAAAGGAATAGTTCCGGAATTGGAAGTATTTGATATAGGTATGATTAATTATGCCAAATACCTAGAGAGAAAAGGTCTTATTGAAGCTCCTTACTATTTTAATCTATTGTTGGGGAATATTGCATGTGCCCAAGCAGATTTATTGCATATAGGGGTTATGATAAAAGATCTTCCAAAAGATTCCTTATTTAGTTTAGCAGGAATTGGGGCTCTAGTTTATAATAGCTATTATTTGTATCTTTAGGTATGGAACTAGAAGAATTAAAACAAAAGATCCTTTCGCTTCCTCTGGTGGACAGGCGGAGATTGCTCAAGGATATCGAAAAGCACGATGTGACTACGGGAAGTCCAAGGGCACAGGCCTCCCGCCGACATCTTCTCGACAATATGATGGGCGAGTGCCCGCACTGTGGCCATACCAAATATGTCCGTTTCGGAAAGGACAAGGGTGCACAGCGCTATAAATGCAAGTCCTGCAAGAGAAGCTTTACCGAATATACGGGCACTTGGATGGCGGGGCTGCACAAGAA